>NZ_JBEYCR010000002.1:0-980444 GCF_040632845.1 Streptomyces sp. NPDC016459 | reverse complement strand
GGCCCCGACACCCCCATCATCACCACCGACGCCCGCCACCGCGCCGACGCCAAGAGCGCTCTCATCACGCTCGTGGAGCACGCCCTCATGGCCCGACTGCGGTAAGTCCCGGCAGGCGTCCGGTACGGATGTGAGAGGCCCCGCGCACCCCCTCGGTGCCGCGGGGCCTCTGCCGTGCTCCCGACGGGGCACGGCACGCCGAAGGCCCCCGCTCCTGTGACGGAGCGGGGGCCTTCGGTACGGGCGCGGTCAGCGCCAGCTGTGCGGGGCGCGGAAGCCGTGCTCGCGCTCCAGGCGGCGCCAGCGGGCCGTGGTGCGGCCGTGGTGGCCCGCCGGCTCGGGCTGAGAGGCCGCGCGGGCGAGCAGGACCGCCGTGATGGCGGCGAGCTCCTCGGGGTCGGCGTGGCCCTTCTCGACTCGGAGAAGGTTGGCAGGGGTACTCACGTGGATGGCTCCTCTTACTGAGGCGGGTTGCCGTGCTTGCGGGACGGCAGGTCGGCGTGCTTGGTGCGGAGCATCGCGAGGGACCGGATGAGCACCTGGCGGGTGTCGGCCGGGTCGATGACGTCGTCGACCAGACCGCGCTCCGCCGCGTAGTACGGGTGCATCAGCTCGGCCTTGTACTCCTTGACCATGCGGCTGCGCATGGCCTCGGGGTCCTCGGCGTCCGCGATCTGCTTGCGGAAGATCACGTTGGCGGCGCCCTCGGCGCCCATGACCGCGATTTCGTTGGTGGGCCAGGCGTACGTCAGGTCGGCGCCGATGGACTGGGAGTCCATGACGATGTAAGCGCCGCCGTAGGCCTTGCGCAGGATCAGGGAGATCCGGGGCACGGTCGCGTTGCAGTACGCGTAGAGCAGCTTGGCGCCGTGCCTGATGATTCCACCGTGCTCCTGGTCGACGCCCGGGAGGAAGCCGGGGACGTCCAGAAGGGTGATGATCGGGATGTTGAAGGCGTCACACATCTGCACGAAGCGCGCGGCCTTCTCGGAGGCCTCGATGTCGAGGACGCCGGCCAGCGTCTGGGGCTGATTGGCGACGAGGCCGACGACCTGGCCGTCGAGCCGGGCGAGGGCACAGATGATGTTGCGGGCCCAGCGCTCGTGGATCTCCAGGTAGTCGCCGTCGTCGACGAGCTCCTCGATGACCTTGTGCATGTCGTACGGGCGGTTGCCGTCGGCCGGCACGAGGTCGAGCAGGACCTCGGAGCGGCGGTCGGCCGGGTCCTCGGAGGCGACGGACGGCGGGTTCTCGCGGTTGTTCTGCGGGAGCATCGACAGGAGGTAGCGGACCTCCGCGATGCAGGTCTCCTCGTCGTCGTACGCGAAGTGCGAGACGCCGGAGACGCCCGCGTGGACGTCGGCGCCGCCGAGGCCGTTCTGGGTGATCTCCTCGCCGGTGACCGCCTTGACGACGTCCGGTCCCGTGATGAACATCTGCGAGGTCTCACGGACCATGAAGACGAAGTCGGTCAGCGCCGGGCTGTAGGCCGCGCCGCCCGCGCACGGGCCGAGCATCACGGAGATCTGCGGGATGACACCCGAGGCGCGGGTGTTGCGCTGGAAGATGCCGCCGTAGCCGGCGAGCGCCGAGACGCCCTCCTGGATGCGGGCACCCGCGCCGTCGTTGAGCGAGACCAGCGGAGCGCCGGCCGCGATGGCCATGTCCATGATCTTGTGGATCTTCGTGGCGTGCGCCTCACCCAGTGCGCCGCCGAAGATCCGGAAGTCGTGCGCGTACACGAAGACCGTCCGGCCCTCCACCGTGCCCCACCCGGTGATCACACCGTCGGTGTACGGCTTCTTCGCCTCCAGGCCGAAGCCCGAGGCGCGGTGCCGGCGCAGCTGCTCCACCTCGCTGAAGGAACCAGGGTCGAGCAGCAGCTCGATGCGCTCTCGCGCGGTCAGCTTGCCCTTCGCGTGCTGGGCCTCGGTCGCGCGGTCACTCGGGCCGCGGAGGGCCTGCTCACGCAGGACGTGCAGCTCGGCCACACGGCCACGGGCGTCAGCGGGCTCGCTCGGGATCTGGTCCACAACGGTCATGTACCGACCCTACGAAGTCGGACAAGAAAACCCCGCCGTCCACTCCGTACAGTCTCCCGTGTCGAATCCTGGCGAGGCTGGACAGAACGCGGCCCTGTCCAGCCCGAGTCAACAGCCAGACACCCCTCGTATTTGTAGGGTTCTCACATAGACCGTCGCCACTGGCCGTCGACACCGGCCTAGAGGAGAACCTCGCAGCGGTGGGCGGCGCCCGCCGTACCGGGCGTGATCCGCGGCCGCAGCGAGGCGCCGGTCGCGAGCACCTCCACCGAGGGGTCGTGGGCGAGCCCCCGACGGACCGGGCCGCGCCACACCAGTTCGAGCGGCTGCCCGGTGCGGGGCGGTTCGGAGACCCGCAGGTCGAGCACGGAGCGGCGGCGCCGGACGAGGACGCTCGCGGGGGCGGTGACCGTGAGGGGTCCCACCGTACCGGCCTGCCAGAAGTTCGCGGCGGCCATTCCGAGGGACGGGACCGCTATCGCCTGCCGGTCGGCGGTGTTGTCGAGAACGCGCAGCCGGCCGGGGCCGGCGGCGCGGGCGGCGACGGTGCGCCGGGAGGCGCCCGGCATCAGGAGGTACGTGTACGAGGCACCGACCGGGTCCGTGCCGTGGTCGAGCCAGAGCGTCTGGTAGCGGCGGGTGCGGCGCTCGGTGGCACTGGTGGTGTTGATGTCGCTCCAGGCCCCGGTGCGGTCCTCGCGAAGGGCGCGGAGGTCTCCGGTGCCGTGCGGGAGGACCCAGCCGCCGTGGCCCTCCAGCTGCGCCCAGCCCCGGCCGGTGGTGAGGGCCTGGGTGCCGGGCTCACCGAGGAGACGGTTGTCGACGACCGTCCCGACGGGCACGCCGTCGGTCGCGGTGATCCCGGCGCAGAGGCAGACGACCGCGTCCGCACGGCACACGCCCCGGTGAAAGCGCCTTCCGGCGCGCCCGCGCGCGTCCGGTCAGCCTCCGCAGTGGAAGCGGGCGTCGCCCCAGTCCGCGTGGTCGTTGCCGTTGCCGTCGCCGCCGTCGCCGACCACAAGGTCGACGTAGGAGGCGCCGGTGACGTCGGCGGTGAGCGCCCAGGCCGGGTCCGTGGCCCCGAGGACCGGGGACGCCACCTTCTCGGCGCCGTCCGCGAGCACATGGAACCGGACGCTGCCCCGGACGGTCTGGACGTCGTCCACGCCGACCTGGGCGGTGAGGGAGGTGCAGCGGCCGCCCAGGTAGTAGCGGACCGTGGCGGGGGCGTGGCTGCCCAGGCCCTTGGCGTACGTCACTCCCCCGATCCGCAGCGGGGAACCGTCGTCGGTGCCGGTCTCGCCGTTGGACCGGTCCCGTTCGACGGGCCCCCAGCCGTTGGCGGCGGACGTCCAGTCCAGGTCACTGGCCCAGCTGTCGGCGGTGGGCGGCGGGGGCAGGGTGCGGGCGGTGGTGGCGGCGGTGAGCTTGCGCTCCTCTCCGCCGAGGGCGTAGGTGAGGGAGGCGCCGAGGGGGTACGGCCGGTAGGGCGCGTCGACCGGCGGGGTGACCCGCCAGGTGACGGTGGCCTTCCCGCCCGCCGCGACCGTGCCGAGGGTGACGGGGTCGGACGGCTCCGCCGTCCAGCCCTCGGGCAGTGCGAGGGCGGCCCGGGCACCGGTGACGTCGGTGGTCTCGTCGTTGCCGAAGGTGGCCGTGACCCGGTTCGGGCGGCCGGGCTCCAGGGTGTCGGGCGCGGTGACGGTGAGCGTGCCACAGGCGGCGCGCTCGGCGGCCGGGCCCAGGTCGGTGACGGTGAAGGCGTCGAGGACGAAGTCGGCGCCGTCGGGCGCGTCACCGCGCTTGCGCAGGCCGGTCCAGGTGTCGCCGCAGCCGGCGGTGACGGTCTCCGAGAAGCGGCCGTCGGTCCTCTGCTGCCCGAGGGGGGTGCGGCGGGTCTCCACCGAGGTGCCGCTCGGACGGTCGTACCCGGTGATCCACTCGTACGCGCCCGCGTGGCTGGACTGGTAGGCGTACTCCACCCGGTAGCTGTGGCCGTCCTTCATCGGGACGGTCCAGGGCGCGGTGCGGTAGACGAGTCCGCTGTTCTCGTCGTGGGACTTGAGGGACTCGGCGCCCCCGATGACGTCGTCGACCAGCTTCCCGTTCCAGCCGGCCTGGGTGTACGGCGCGTGGAGCTGGGCGATGTGGGTGCGGGGGTCGGTCGTACCGCCGGAGTCGCCCTTGAGGAAGGGGCCCCAGCCCTGGTCGACGGCCTCGAAGTCCTCGTACACCAGGGTTCCGGGCTTGGTGGCGGGGGCGTTGGCGACGATCCGTACGTCGTCGATCCGGACGGTGGCGGCGGTGCCGCCGGCGGTCTGGATCATCAGGGGGGTGGTGCCGCCCGCGGGGGCGGTGAAGGTCACCTTGGCGCGCTGGAAGCGGGTGCCGTTCCAGTCGGAGGCCGCGACCCGGTCCTGAAGGGTGGACCGTGCGACGGTGACTGACCGGCCGCCCGCGGAGAGGGTGGTGGGCCGGGTCGCACCGGCCTGGACCTCGATCAGGGCCGAGGCGGTGTACCGCGCGCCGGGGGTGAGGCCGGTGATCTGCTGGCGTACGGAGGCGGTGGCGGTGCCGGAGAACTTCGCGCTGTTGCGGCCCTGGTCGTCGGTGTCACGGGTGACGGTGCCGGCCCTGGTCCAGCCGGTGAGCCTCGCGTCGTTGAAGCCGGGGTCCTTGACCGGGGTGCCCTGGCCCCAGCGCGGGGCGGGCTGGTCGGGGGCGCGGTCGGGGTGGAGCACGTACGGCTGCCCGGCGACGGCGTCGAGGGTGATCCGCCCGCCGTTCGGCCGCACGGTGGCGGTCTTCACGCGTCCGTTGTCGGTGAGCCTGTACACGGAGTACGAGCCGACGCCGGCCGGGACGGCCCAACTGGTGCTGCCACCGGCCTTGTTGTAGTGGTAGAGCTTCTTGCCGCCGTCCCAGGGGAGCAGGTAGTCCTCGCCGTCGAGGACCTTGCGGCCGTGGTCGTAGAAGGTGCGGCGGCCGTTCTCGACGGTGCCCCGGACGCCGCCGGTGAAGGTGAGGTCGTCGCCGGCCCAACGGGTGATCCGCTGCTGCTGGAGGTACTTGGCGGGCAGGTTCCGCTGCCAGATGTTGGCGGTGAAGTCGTTCCAGTCGGTCTCGCCGGTCCAGCCCTCGAAGTCGACGAGCGCGGTCTGGCCGAGGACCGGGTGGTCGTTCCAGACGTCCTTCTCGCCGTTGCGGATGAAGCGGATGATCTGCGAGTTGAGGCCCTTGTTGGTGGCGCCGCCGTAGTCGAGGTCGTTGGCCCAGTGGGACCAGAGGGAGGACCGCTCGAACTTGTCGGACCACTCGGTGGCGACGTTCCAGCCCTGCGCCTGGACGGCCCGTACGGTCTCGTCGGCGATCCAGCCGTGGGTGTAGTAGACGTCGATGTAGAGCGTGGAGAGGTTGCGGTCGGTCTCGTCGCGGAGTTCCTTGAAGCGGCGGGCGAGGTCGCCGCTGTTGAGGTCGCGCCGCTGGTCGATGTAGTAGCTCTGGTTGAGCCAGTTCCAGCCGGGCCTGGTCCTGTCGACGAGGGTCTCGCTGAAGTTCTTCGCCTCCGGGTAGGACTCGGTGGCGTTGACGTGGACGCCGAAGTCCGCGCCCCATTTCCGGCCCTCCGCGAGGAGGACGTTGAGGTCGGCGAGGCCGCCTGCTCGCTTGTTGTAGTTGCCGCCGTAGTCCGGGTGGGCGGAGTCGTGGCCCTCGGAGCCGTACCCCTTGAGCAGCGCGAACTGGCCCAGTCCGTCGGTGGAGAGCGAGATCCGCTTGACGTCGTCGAGCGTCCGCAGGAAGGGGTGGGTGGCCTGGGAGGCGAAGTTGAACGGGATGTGCGCGACGACCCGGCCGGGGGTCTTCTCGCTGCCGGGGGCCTTGGTCCCGATCGTCCGGAAGGCGACGGCGGCGTCCTGCCAGTCGGTGGCGCCGTCGGCGTTGGCGTCGGGGGTGACGACGACCTTGGCCCAGGGCAGACCGTCGCCGCTCGCGGGCCTCGGCGCGCCCTCGCCGCGGTAGGTCCACTGGCCGGACCAGACGCCGACGCGGGTCTCGGTGCCGCTCCTGCGGGCCTGGTGCCAGAAGCGGGCGCCGTCGCGTGCGGACGCCCCGGACGGCTTGTCGTAGCTGGAGTTGGACTCGACGGCGGCGGCGAGCCGGCCGGTGTTCACCAGGGCGTAGGTCGCGCCGACCGGGGCGGCCTCGACGGCGGTCGCCTCGGTGACCCGCGCGAAGACGTCGGCGGTACGGGTGGAGTCCGGGTCGAGCCGGGTGAAGGCGGTCGCGGCGCCGGGGTCCGTCGAGCCGACGGAGACCAGGTCGTGGCCGGGTATGTCGAGCGTGCCGACCCGGAAGCCCTCGGTGTCGCGGACGGCCGTCACCCGGAAGGCGGTGGTCCGGCCGTCGACGCCCAGGCTCGCGTCGATCTCGACGCCGGGCAGCTCGGGGAAGGTGAGGGTGTACGCGGCGGTGGACCCGGTCAGGACGGGGGCGCCGACGGACCGGACGGTGCGGGCGGTGCCGTTGAGGACGACCCGTGTGACCGGGGCCGTACTGCCGAGGAGGCGGGCGCCGCTCGCGCGGTCGGTGTAGGAGAGGACGCGGGGGAAGTCCTCGGCGACGGCGACGGTGAGCTGCGGGGAGGCGATGACCGGGGTGTCGGCCGCGGCGGTCCCGGCGAGCGGCGCCGGGGCCGCCGTACCCTCCGCCAGGGCGGGCCCGGCCAGGGCGAACACGGCGGACGAGGCTGCGACGAGCGCGCAGGCGGCACGGATTCTTCGCGAACGGGTGAGGGACATGCGCCTAGTTGGCCCCGGCCCGGCAGCACCGTCAACGAGATCGCGCCGCGCGGGCCCCTCCAGTCCAAGAACCCCCTTCGGTTAGTCCAAGTGACCGTCGAAGGGGGCTCGTCGGGCTCGGTGGGGGTCAGCAGCCGCCGCAGTTGTAGAAGGTCACGTCCCAGTGGTTGCCCTCGTCGGCGTAGATGTTGCCGGCGCCGGACTTCCACTGCGGGGCTCCGTCGCCGCGGACGCCGATGTAGGTGAAGGTGTTCTTGATGTAGTTGCCGACGCAGGTGTACTTGCTGAAGTCGAGCTTGTAGCCGTTCCAGTGCGAGTACGTGCCGCTCGCGTGGCCGGTCTCGGTGCCGCCGGTGATGTTGAGGGCGCAGCCGCTGGCGCTCTTGAGGGTCTGGGCGCCCTGGGCGCTGGCCAGGTTGAGCTGCTCGAAGGACGTGCAGGTGGAGTTGTAGCGGTCGGAGCAGCCGCCGGAGGAGGACCAGGTGATGCCGGAGTTCCGGAACATCGAGGTCGCGGTGGCGTGGCTGATCTTGGTGACCGCGTGGGCCTCGCCGGCGGCGGTGAGGACCCCGACGCCGGGCGCGAAGAGCGCGCCGAGGACGAGGGCGAGGGCGGTGAGGACGGAGCGGAGCTTCATCGGGAATGCCTCCTGCTGGTGACCGTGACGGGGGGTGGTCCTGGGGGTGCAGGTGGTGCTGGTGCTCGTCTCGCACCGGGATGATGCCGCAGTTCTACGCGCGTCCGCCAGAGGGCGGCGGGGTCCGGTGGCGCCGTGAGGGTGAATATCTCCTGGAGATGTTGAATGTTGAACGGAATGAGGTTAGAGTCGTTCTCGTTGAAGCTTCAACAACACGTTTCGACCCACACCGACAAGGAGCACGTCATGGGCATCTTCAACCGCAAGAGCAACGAGTCCGCCGTCGCCGTCGCCACCCTCCCGGTCGACCCGGCCCTGGCCGCCCTGACCGGTGACTACACCATCGACCCCGCCCACAGCAGCATCGGCTTCACCGTTCGCCACGCCATGGTCACCAACGTGCGCGGCACCTTCGCCGAGCACGAGGGCACCCTGAGGCTCGACGGCGCCGACCCGGCCGCCTCCTCCGCCTCCATCGACGTCCGGATCGCCTCCATCGACACCGGCATCGGCGACCGCGACGGCCACCTCCGCAGCGGCGACTTCTTCGACGCCGAGCGGTTCCCTCTGATGACCTTCCGCTCCACGGAGGCCGAGCAGTTGGGCGGCGACCTGTACCGGATCACCGGCGACCTCACCATCAAGGACGTCACCAAGCCGCTCTCCATCGACCTGGAGTTCAACGGCTCGGCCACCGACGTCTACGGCAACGAGCGCGTCGGCTTCGAGGGCTCCGCCGAGATCCTGCGTTCGGCATGGGGCCTGACCTGGAACGCAGCCCTGGAGACCGGTGGCGTGATGGTCAGCGACAAGGTCAAGCTGACGTTCGACATCTCCGCGATCAAGAACGCCGCCTGACCTCGGCCTCCCTTCGCCACCCACGAGTCGGTACGCACGAGGCGGCACCACACGAGCGCGCCCGCCTCCGCAGCAGCGGAGGCGGGCGCTCGGCGTCGACCCGGAGTTTCCGGGCCCGGCGGGCGGCCGCCTCGACCACCGCCGGGATCGGGCAGGCGTTCTCGGCGGCGCCGGGGCCCCCGGCGAAGACGAAAAGCGGCGGCGGGTGGAGCTGTAGGCGACACCGGTCGCCGGGTCGGCGAAGGACTGGCTGCCGGGGGGCCCGCTGGGTCGATCGCGGCCGCGCTCAGAAGCGGGTCAGCGCGTACGGAGCCCGGACCCGTTCCTCGAACAGGTCCTGGAGCGTCCGGCCGCTGGCCCGCAGGACCACCTCGCCGACCAGGGCGCGCCGATCGCCGGGCCGTGGTAGCCGTGGCCCGTGCCCGGCTCCCGGAAGGTGCGCTGCCCCGTGAGCCGATCACTCCGGAACGGTGGGCGAGCAGCGCCGGCGCAGGGGCAGCTCGCCCTTGCCCTCGGCGGCGAACTCGGGCCACCAACCGCCGGTCAACGCCGTTGTCAGTGGGGGCCGCTAGCGTCGGGGGCATGGAATTGCGTATCGACAGCGGCGTGTTGACCGATGCCGTGGCCTGGGCCGCGCGCGTCCTGCCGGCCCGCTCCCCCATGCCGGTTCTCGGCGGTCTGCTCCTGGACGCCGCGGACGGGCGGCTGCGGGTCTCCGGACTCGACCACGAGGCCTCCGCCCACATCGAGGTCGACGCCGACACGGATGTCGAGGGACGGGCGCTGGTCCTGGGCCGGCGGCTGCTCGACATCTGCAAGGTGCTGCCCCGGGGCCGCACGGAGCTCGCCGTCGAGGGCGCCCGGCTCTCGGTGACCTCCGGCGACGCCCGCTTCGGCCTCTCCCTGCTGCCGCTCGACGACTACCCGGCCCAGCCCGCACTGCCCGAGGTCCGCGGTCTGGTGGACGGGGACGCGTTCGCCACGGCCGTCGGCCAGGTGGCGGTGGCGGCGGGCCGGGACGACTCGCTGCCGGTCCTCACCGGGATACGGCTCGCCCTGGACGGGACGACCATGACCCTGGCGGCCACCGACCGCTACCGCTACGCCGTCCGGACCCTGGAGTGGAAGCCGGAGGCGGGCACCCCGGGAGCGGACGCGGACGTCGTCGTGCCCGCCCGCCGGCTGACCGAGATCGCCCGCTCCCTCGCGGGCGCGGGTCCCGCCCGGCTCGCCCTCGACGGCGGCTCGGTCGGCTTCGAGAGCGCCGGCCTGCGCACCACCACCCGTCTGCTCGACGGGCGTCTGCCCCGCCACGACAAGCTGTTCGCGCTCGGCGACCCGGCCGTCGCGGTGACCGACCGGACCCCGCTGGGCGAGGCCGTCAAGCGGGTCGCGGTCGTCGCCGAGGGCGACAGCCCGGTGCAGCTGACCTTCACGCCCACCGCGATCCACCTCCAGGCGGGGTACGAGGACGACATCGCCTCCCAGCACCTGCCGTCCACCCTCACGGGCTCGGACACCCTGACGGTCGCGTTCAACCCGGGTTACCTCCTGGACGCCCTCACCTCGCTGGACTCCCCGGAGGTCCACTTCCATCTACTGGGGCCCGGTCAGCGCGCCCTCCTCACCGACGGACCGGTCGAGGCCCACCGTCATCTGCTGATGTCGGTGAAGCCGCTGGTCTGAGGAGCTGCGGGGGCGCCGCTCAGAAGCCGCCCCCACCGTCGAAGCCTCCGCCGCCACCTCCGCCGAAGTCGCCGCCGCCGAATCCGCCCGAGTCACCGCCGCCGAAGTCGCTGGATCCGAAGTCGCCCGAGCTGTAGTCGCCGCCCGAGAAGTCGCCGCCCTCGAATTCGCCGCCGCCGTACTCGGAGGCGTAGGCCGGGGTGGCGAGCATGGAGCCGAGGAGCGTGCCCATCAGGAGGCCGGGGAGGATGCCGCCGCCGAAGTAGCCGCCGGCCCAGGGGCCGTAGGCCGGGCCCGCCTCCCAGTAGGGGCGGCGCACTCCGTCGGCGTCGACCGTGCGGGCCAGCGGGTCGAGGCCGTCGTCGAGTCGGGCGGCGTCCGCGGCACAGACCGGGACCTGGCGGGCGGCGCCGCCGACCGGAGTCCAGGTGCGGTCCTCGGCGGAGGGGCCGTGGCGCGGGTCGAAGAAGCAGGGCGCGCGGCGCTCGGGGAGCGGGTGGGACTCTCGGCGGGCGCCGAGGACCGCGAGGGAGTAGCGGCCGTCCTCCAGTGCCTGGGTGACCGCGCGGACGTCGTGGGGGTGCGTGGCGGAGGCCATGAGGGACTTCGCCTTGTCGTACGAGTCGAGGGCGCGTTCGTAGTCGCCGCGCATGGCGTCGTCGGCGCCGGTCTCGGCGGGGTGGAAGTCGAGGCGTTCGAGTTCCTCGCCGAAGGCGGTGATGTCCTCGTCGACGACGACCCGCAGCTTGTCGAGAGCCGCCCGCTCCTCGGCCTCCTTGCGGAGCCTCTTGCGGCGGACGACCGCGAAGGCGCCCGCGCCTCCGGCCGCTGCGACAGCGCCGAGGGTGATGAGTCCGCCGACCGGGACGCCGGAGTCGGTCTCGACGGAGCCCCAGGTGGCGGGGGCGGAACCGCGCAGGGTGGGCAGGGCCTGGTCGACGAAGTTGTCGAGTTCGGTGGCCGCGTCGACGCCGGGCTGGCGTACGGAGGTGACGAGGTTCCGCACGGCGTCGGGGGAGATCACGGAGCGGTCCGCCTGGGCGTTGAAGCCGTCGCCGAGCCGGATCGCGTAGAGGCCGGTGACACCGGTCTGGGTGCGCAGGTTCTGGAAGAGGTTCTCCGGCGGGAACTGGGCGTTCGCCGGCAGGACGGCCACGAAGAGCGGCTTGTCCGCGTCCTTGATCTTCTGCGCGAGGGCGTCCGCCTGGGCCTTCGACAGCTGGTCGGCGGCGCCCGGATCGACGTACACCGGGCCCTGTTTCAGCGCCGCGGCCGCGTCGGGGATGCCCGTGGCCCTGGCGCCCGAGGAGGGGGCCAGGGCCAGGAGCAGGAGGAGTATCAGCCCGGCGAGGGCCGAGAGTACGGAGAGCGGCCTGGTCCTCATGGTTCGACGCCTACCCGAACAGCGTCGAACTAGACATAGACGGACTCTTCGGTACGAACTCTTCGCGTGGGTCCTTCGCGCGGACCCTGCCGGTACGAGCTACTCGGACGGGTCGATCCCGGCCCGGAGCACCCCGTAGGTGAAGGCGTCCTCCAGGGCCTGCCAGGAGGCGGCGATCACGTTCTCCCCGACGCCGACCGTCGACCACTCGCCGTTGCCGTCGCTGGTGGTGATCAGGACGCGGGTCGTGGACTCGGTGCCGTGGCGGCCCTCCAGGATGCGGACCTTGTAGTCGACCAGCTCGAACTTGGCGAGCTGCGGGTAGATCCGTTCCAGGGCGAGCCGCATCGCGCGGTCGAGCGCGTTGACGGGGCCGTTGCCCTCGGCGGTGGCGACGATCCGCTCGCCCTTGGCCCACAGCTTGACGGTGGCCTCGTTGGCGTGGGTGCCGTCGGGGCGGTCCTCGACGATCGCGCGCCAGGACTCCGTACGGAAGTAGCGGCGGGCGCGGCCCTCGACCTCCTCGCGCAGGAGCAGCTCGAAGGAGGCGTCGGCGGCCTCGTACGTGTAGCCCTGGAGTTCGCGCTCCTTGACCCGCTCGACGACCCGGGCGACGAGGTCGCGGTCGTCGCCCAGGTCGACGCCGAGCTCCTTGCCCTTGAGCTCGATGGAGGCGCGGCCGGCCATGTCGGAGACGAGCATCCGCATGGTGTTGCCGACCAGCTCGGGGTCGATGTGCTGGTAGAGGTCGGGGTCGACCTTGATCGCGGAGGCGTGGAGTCCGGCCTTGTGGGCGAAGGCGGAGACGCCGACGTACGGCTGGTGGGTGGAGGGGGTGAGGTTGACGACCTCGGCGATGGCGTGCGAGATGCGGGTCATCTCGGCGAGGGCGCCGTCGGGCAGCACCTTCTTGCCGTACTTGAGCTCGAGGGCCGCGACGACGGGGAAGAGGTTGGCGTTGCCGACCCGCTCGCCGTAGCCGTTGGCGGTGCACTGGACGTGGGTGGCGCCGGCGTCGACGGCGGCGAGGGTGTTGGCGACGGCGCAGCCGGTGTCGTCCTGGGCGTGGATGCCGAGGCGGGCCCCGGTGTCGGCGAGGACGGTGGCGACGACGGCCTGGATCTGGGCCGGCAGCATGCCGCCGTTGGTGTCGCAGAGGATGACGACGTCGGCACCGGCCTCGTGCGCGGCGCGGACGACGGCCTTGGCGTAGTCGGGGTTGGCCTTGTAGCCGTCGAAGAAGTGCTCGCAGTCGACGAAGACGCGGCGGCCCTGGGAGCGCAGGTGGGCGACGGTGTCGCGGACCATCTCCAGGTTCTCGTCGAGGGTGGTGCGCAGGGCGAGTTCGACGTGCCGGTCGTGGGACTTGGCAACCAGCGTGATGACCGGGGCGCCGGAGGCGAGGAGGGCCTTGACCTGCGGGTCCTCGGCGGCGTCGCCGCCCGCCCTGCGGGTGGCGCCGAACGCGACGAGCTGCGCGTTCTTGAACGCGATCTCCTGCGTGGCGCGGGCGAAGAACTCCGTGTCGCGCGGGTTGGCGCCGGGCCAGCCGCCCTCGATGAAGCGCACACCGAACTCGTCGAGGTGCCGGGCGATGGTCAGCTTGTCCGCGACGGTGAGGTTGATGCCTTCACGCTGCGCCCCGTCGCGCAGCGTCGTGTCGAAGACATGGAAGCTGTCGTCGAGGCGCGAGCTCTCGGCGTTCTCCGTGGTCATGACTGTGATGGCTCCTGTCGGATGTGGCTCCGGAAGGTCTGGATCCACTTGCCCCCATTCTCACGCGTCGTCCGCTTCCGGCGTGGGTGGGGCCGGAAAACGAAAAAACCCCTCGCGGGTGCGAGAGGTCTGCGCGCGGGTCTGGGGCACGGTGTCCACTGCCGCGGGGGTCGAGCCGCGTTTCAGTGGCCACTGCGGACCGGCGCGCCGCTGCCGATAATCATCGTGGTAGCAAGCACGCCGGAAGTCTGACACAGCCGCGCGAGTGACAGCAGTACGGTCTCAGGATGCGGTCGGTGCCGCCGGTGGTACGGATCATCCGCGTGAACACACCACCACCTTCCGGGCCCCCGTCGGGACCGCCGTCCGGACCTCCCTCGGGGCCGCCTCCCGGACCGCTCCAGCCGCCCGAGCCCGAGCGCGGCCACGGGACCGGTCGCGGTACGGGCCAGGACTCCCGCTCCCCTTCGGGGCCCTCGCCGTCCCCCGGCGGGGACGGCCGTCGCCGCGTCGCCCTGATCGCCGTCGGCGCGGTGCTGGTGGCGGCGGCGCTGGGCGTCGGCCTGGTCGCCCTCCTCGGCGGGGGAGACGACGACAGCCCCACGACGGCGAACTCGCCGACCCCGGCGGCGTCGAGCCCGCCCCCCGACTCCTCCCCCTCCCGTGCGCGGGCGCGGGCCCTGGCCAAGCGCGTGGCCATGACCCCGGAGGACTGGGGTGCCGGCTACACGAAGGGTGACCCGTACGAGCGGGACCCGGCGGGCGAGTACGAGGTGGGGCAGGACTGCAAGGGCTTCGACCGGGCGGCCAGGTCGGGCACCCTGGCCGCGATCACCCGCACCGTGCAGAGCAGCCGGTCGAATCTCTACTCGACCACCGAGGTCCGGGTCTTCGTGGACGCGGAGACGGCCGAGGCGTACGTCGACAGCGCGGAGGACACCACGCGCCGCTGCCCGACGCAGACGTCCGAGAAGACGCGCTGGTCCGCGGTCCGCCAGGCCGCGGCGCCCGAGGTGACGGGACTCGATCAGGCGGTGGCCGAGGAGGGGACCCTGACGGCGGACGCCGCCGGCGCCGAGACCGATCTCCCGTACGTCCAGTACACGGGCCGGACGGGCGACACCGTGGTGAGCGTGCTCGCCTACGAGACCCGTGCCGACGCCGCGGCCCTGGGCCCGCGCGCCCGGGGCCTCCTCCAGAAGCTGCAGCAGCGGGTGGAGAGCGCCCGCGCGAGCGCGAGCCCGTGAGCGGAGCGGTCAGACGGCGGGGGCCGACGCCTTCTCCTGTTCGCCGGCCCGCTCCTGCCTCCCCGCCCCGATCCGGCCCAGGTCGATGTCGCGGGTCTCCCGCATCGTGAGGTAGACGACCAGCGAGACGGCCGCGCAGCCCGCCACGTACCAGAAGAAGCCAGACTCGATGCCTGCGTCCTTGAACCAGAGGGCCACGTATTCGGCGGTGCCGCCGAAGAGGGCGTTGGCGACGGCGTACGGCAGGGCGACGCCCAGGGCGCGGATGCCGGTGGGGAAGAGCTCGGCCTTCACGCAGGCGTTGATGGAGGTGTAGCCGGTGATGACGACGAGGGCGAGGAGGGAGAGCCCGAGTGCGGGCCAGAAGGAGCCCGCGTGCCGCATCATCGTCATGATCGGCACGGTGAGCAGGGTGGACCCCACGGCGAAGGTGATCAGGAGCGGGCGGCGGCCGACCCGGTCGGAGAGGTGTCCGGCCAGCGGCTGGAGGCAGGCGAAGACGATCAGGGCGCAGAAGGAGACCAGGGTCGCGGTCTGCTTGGGGAGTCCGGCGGAGTTGGACAGGTACTTGGTGAGGTAGGTGGTGTACGTGTAGTAGGCCACCGTCCCGCCCATGGTGAGCGCGACGACGAGGAAGGCCTCGCGCCGATGCGCCCAGAGCGCCGTGAGGGTGCCCTTCTGGTCGCTCGCGACCGCGTCGTCGGCGGTCTCCTCGTACACCTCGGTCTCCAGCATGGTGCGGCGCAGGTAGAAGACGACGGCCGCGCCGAGGGCGCCGATGACGAAGGGGATGCGCCAGCCCCAGCTGTGCAGGGCCTCGCTGGACAGGGTGTGCTGGAGGACGAGCAGCAGGCCGAGCCCGAGGATCTGGCCGACGGTCATCGAGACGTACTGGAAGCTGGAGGCGAAGCCGCGGTGCTTGGGGGCGGAGGCCTCGGTGAGATAGGTGGCGCTGGCGGCGTACTCGCCGCCGACGGAGAGCCCCTGGAGGAGGCGGGCGACCAGGAGGACGGCGGCGCCGCCGTATCCCGCGACGGCGTAGGTGGGCGCGATCGCGATGAGGAGCGCCGAGGCGGACATCAGGGTGACGGTGAGGGTGAGGGCGGCCTTGCGCCCCTTGCGGTCGCCGACCCGGCCGAGGAGCCAGCCGCCGACGGGCCGCATGAAGAAGCCGACGGCGAAGATGCCGGCGGTGTTCATGAGTTTGGCGGTGTCGTTGCCCTCGGGGAAGAAGGCGCCGGCGAAGTAGGTGGCGAAGCTCGCGTACACGAACCAGTCGAACCACTCGACCATGTTGCCGGCCGACCCGACCCAGATCTTCTTCCAGTGCTCTCGTCCCATGGTCCGAAACCGTGCCGGACCCGCTGCGCGCGTCACAAGGTCACGGCGGGCAACGATCGGGAGTACTTGCGTGCGTTACGGTCGCGAGATCAGGGTTTCGGCGATGAACTCCCTTACGTGAGCGAGGACTTGATCCCGTCCGGTGCCCGGGATGCCGACGGCGACGTGCACGCTGAAGCCGTCGAGCAGGGCCCGCATCCGGGCCGCGAACCGGTCGGGGTCGACCGCGCGGAACTCCCCGCGCGAGACCCCCTCGGCGAGGATCGCGACCAGGTCCCGGTGCCAGGCGCCCTCGATGGCGGCCTGCCGGGCGCGGGCGTCGTCGTCGGCGCTCTGCGACCGGTTCCAGACCTCCAGCCACAGCGTCCAGTGCGGGTCGCGCGGCCCGTCGGGCACGTACACGTCGACGTACCCGTCGAGCCGCTCGCGGGCGGTCCCGGGGCCGGAGAGCAGCGCGCTCCGCTCGGCCCCGAGCCGTCCCTCGCTCCACTCCAGGGTCCGGAGCAGCAGCTCGTCCTTGGTGCGGAAGTAGTAGAGGAGGTGCCCGCTGCTCATGCCGACCTGCCGCCCCAGCCCGGCCATCGTCAGGCCGTCGAGCCCCCGCTCGGCGATCGTGCCCATGGCGGCGGCGAGCACGTCCTCCCGGGGCGGGGCGGACTGGTTGCGCCGGCGGGGGTGGGGCGGGGGGCTGCTGCTCTGACTCACTCGTACGTTCTACCGCATGCCCGCGCGGCTCAGACCTTCGGCTGCTGCTGGGTGATGCAGTGGATGCCGCCCCCACCTGCGAAGATCGCCCGCGCGTCGACGAGGACGACCTCGCGGTCGGGGAAGAGGCGGCGGAAGATCTCGGCGGCGAGTTCGTCGTGGGGGTCGTCGAAGGCGCAGAGGACCACGCCGCCGTTGCACAGGTAGTGGTTGATGTAGGAGTAGTCGACCCAGTCGCCCTCCTCGTCCTTGAGGACGGTCGGGGCCGGGATCTCGACGACCTCCAGGGGGCGGCCCTCGGCGTCCGTCTGCCCGCGCAGGATGTTCACGTACATCCGGGACCGCTCGTAGTCGGGGTGGGTCGGGTTCTGCTGGCTGTGGACGAGGACGGTGCCGGGGCGGGCGAAGGCGGCGACGATGTCGACGTGCCCCTGGGTGCCGTAGAGGCCGTAGTCGCCGGTGAGGCCGTTGGGGAGCCAGATCGCCTTCGTCGTGCCGAGCTTGGCGTGGATCTCGTTCTCGACCTGCTCGCGGGTCCACTCGGGGTTGCGGCCCGATCCGAGCTGGACGGTGTCGGTGAGGAGGACCGTGCCCTCGCCGTCGACGTGGATGGCACCGCCCTCGTTGACGAGGGGGGAGGTGAGTACGGGGACCTCCGCGAGGTCCGCGACATGGCGGGCGATCTTGGAGTCGTGCTCCCAGCGCGCCCAGTCCTGGGCGCCCCAGCCGTTGAACACCCAGTCGACGGCGGCCAGTTCGGTGCCGTTCGTGACGAAGGTGGGGCCGATGTCCCGCATCCAGGCGTCGTCGAGGTCCCGCTCCACCAGGTCGACGTCCGGGCCGACGAGGGCGCGGGCCGACTCCACGTCGCCGGGGGCGACGACCAGCGTGACCGGCTCGAAACGGCGGACGGCGCGGGCCACCGACGCCCAGGCGGCGCGGGCCTCGGCGAGTTCGTCCTCGTCGGTGAAGGTGGGGTTGGGGCTGGGCCAGGCCATCCAGGTGCGCTCGTGCGGCGTCCACTCGGCGGGCATGCGGTAGGTCATCGGGGAGTCCTAAGGAAGGTCAGAGGAAGTAGAGGCGGTTGAGGGAGACGGAGTCGACCGCCTCGGAGCGGATCGGGGAGCCGTCGAGGGAGACGAGGCCCGTGCGGTCGTCGACCTGGACGTCTCCGACCCGGGAGTTGAGCAGCAGGTCCGCCGGGCCGATGCCGCGGGTGCCGCGCACGGGGACGCGGCGGCGCCGGGTCGGCATCCTGTCGGCGCCGAGGTCGACGGCGGCCCGGGCGACGAACGCGACCGAGAGGTCGGCGGCCGTGGCTCCGTGTCCGCCGAACAGCGGCCCGAGGACCAGCGGTTCACAGGTGTCGGTGGCGGCGTTGGGATCGCCCACGACCCCCCACGCGGGGAAGCCGGACTTGAGCACCAGTTGCGGCTTGGCGCCGAAGTACTCCGGCCGCCACAGCACGATGTCGGCCAGCTTCCCGGTCTCGATCGAGCCGATCTCGTGGGCGAGGCCGTGGGCGATCGCCGGGTTGACGGTGAGCTTGGCCAGGTAGCGCAGGACGCGCGCGTTGTCGTCGTGCGGGCCGTCGCCCTCCATGGGTCCGAGCTCGGCCTTCATCTTCCCGGCCATGGCGAAGGTC
The DNA here is from genome assembly GCF_040632845.1 of Streptomyces sp. NPDC016459. Lineage (NCBI taxonomy): Bacteria > Bacillati > Actinomycetota > Actinomycetes > Kitasatosporales > Streptomycetaceae > Streptomyces > Streptomyces sp. NPDC016459. The sequence continues at coordinate 962,384 of NZ_JBEYCR010000002.1, read as the reverse complement.
CGGCGTACGGTCTCGCCGGCCCTTCCCATCCCCTGCGCGTCGGAGGAGGTGATCCCGATCGCGCCGAGGTCGTGCAGGACGTCCTCCGCGCCCATCGTCCCGGCCCGGATCCGGTCGCGTGCCATGGCGGCGTCACCGGGGAGGTCGGTCTTCAGGTCGTGGACGGAGACGATCATCCCGTAGTGCTCGGCGACGGCGTCGCGGCCGAACGGGAGCGTGGGGTTGGTGGAGGAGCCGATGACGTTCGGCACGCCCGCCATCTTGAGGACGTTGGGTACGTGCCCGCCGCCGCAGCCCTCGATGTGGAAGGCGTGGATCGTACGCCCGTCCAGGACGCTGAGGGTGTCCTCCACGGACAGGCACTCGTTGAGTCCGTCGCTGTGCAGGGCGACCTGCACGTCGTGCTCCTCGGCGACCCGCAGTGCCGTGTCGAGGGCGCGGGTGTGGGCGCCCATGTCCTCGTGGACCTTGAAGCCGGAGGCTCCGCCCTCGGCGAGGGCCTCGACCAGCGGGGCCGGGTCGGAGGACGAGCCACGGGCCAGGAAGCCGATGTTGACGGGCCAGGCGTCGAAGGAGTTGAACGCGTGGCGCAGCGCCCAGGGCGAGTTGACGCCCACGCCCCACACGGGGCCGAACTCCTGCCCGATGACGGTGGTGACGCCGCTGGCGAGCGAGGCCTCCATGATGCGGGGCGACAGCAGGTGGACATGGGTGTCGACGGCTCCGGCGGTGGCGATGAGGCCCTCGCCGGAGACGATCGAGGTGCCGGTGCCGACGACGACGTCGACGCCGTCGAGGGTGTCGGGGTTGCCGGCCCTGCCGATGGCGTGGATCCGGCCCTCGCGGATGCCGATGGACACCTTGCGGATGCCCAGGACGGCGTCGATCACGAGGACGTTGCTGATGACGACGTCGCAGGTCTCCCGGACGGCGGCGGCCTTCAGGTGCAGTCCGTCGCGGGCCGTCTTGCCGAAGCCCGCGAGGAACTCGTCGCCGGGCTTCTGGGAGTCCGACTCGACCCGGACGACGAGTCCGGAGTCGCCCAGGACGACCCGGTCGCCGGCGCGCGGGCCGTGCACGGATGCGTACTCGTACGGGTCCATCAGTTGCCCTCGATTCCCAGGTAGCCGCATGCCCGCGCCCTGCGCAGGGCTTCTTCCTTCGCGCCGGGCGCGTCCAGCGGGCCGTCGACCAGGCCCGCGAAGCCGATGGCGACACGGGCGCCGCCGATCGGCACGAGCCCGACCTCGGCCTCGCCGCCCGGGTCGAAGCGGAAGGAGGCGCCGGCCGGGATGGCGAGCCGCATGCCGTAGGTGGCGGCCCGGTCGAAGGCGAGGCGCGGGTTGACCTCGAAGAAGTGGAAGTGGGACGTGACGCTCACCGGGACGGTGGCCGTGTTCCGCACGAGGAGGGTGAGCGCGGGCTCCGCCTCCTCGTGCCCGGGGCCGGGCAGCAGCGCGCCGGGCGCCGCGTCCCCCAGGCCGCCGCCCCCGATCGGGTCGGAGACGACCGCGAGCCGCGAGCCGTCGTCGAACACCGCCTCGACATGGATCTCGGTGACCACGTCGGCGACGCCGGGCAGCACGTCGTCGGGGCCGAGGACCGAGCGGGCGGCGGCGATCGCCTCGGCGAGCCGCTTGCCGTCGCGGGCCGCCTCGCAGACCGTGTCCGCGATGAGCGCGGTCGCCTCGGGGACATTGAGCCGCAGGCCCCGGGCCCGGCGGGCACGGGCGAGCTCGGCGGCCCCGAAGAGCAGCAGCCGGTCGCGTTCCGTGGGGGTCAGTCGCACGTCCGAAACACCTCCTGTTTGAGCGCCACTCTAAATGCTGAGACGCTCGGTTCCAAGCATTGACGGGAGGTACGGCCACAGGTCACATTGAGCGCCACTCTAAATTGTCCGCCGCTCCCGTCCCCAGGAGACCCCATGCCGATAGAACAGCGCGGAGTCGACACGATCCCCGAGGCCGAACGCACCAGCGGCCCCCGCGACCTCGTCGCGATCCTGCTCGGATCGAACCTGTGCCTGGGGGTGATCGTCTTCGGCTGGCTCCCCGTCTCCTTCGGTCTCGACCTGTGGGGCTCGGTGACCTCCGTCGTCGCCGGCACCCTCGTCGGAGTCGCCGTCACCGCGCCGCTCGCGCTCGTGTCGCTGCGCACCGCGACCAATCTCTCCACCTCGTCCGGCGCCTTCTTCGGCGTCCGCGGCCGGCTCGTCGGCTCGGTGGTCGGCCTGCTGCTCTCACTCGGATACACCGCGCTGACCCTCTGGATCGGCGGCGACGTCATGGTGGGCACGCTGGCCCGGCTGGTCGGCCTGCCGACCGGCGGCGCCACCCACGCCGCCGTCTACGCGCTGCTCGCCGCCTGCACGGCCGTCGCCGCGGTGTACGGCTACCGGCTGCTGCTCAGGCTGAGCAAGGCCCTCGCCCTCGGCATGACCGTCCTCCTCGCCGTGGGCCTCTTCGCCTACGCGGGGGACTTCACCACGGCCGCGGTGCCGGACACCCCGTATCTGCTCGGCTCCTTCTGGCCGACGTGGCTGCTCTCGGCGGTGGCCGCGGGACTCAGCGGACCGGTCGCCTTCATCACCCTGCTCGGCGACTACACCCGGTACGTCTCCCCCGAGCGGCACAGCGCGGCGAAGGTCTGGGGGGCCACCTGTCTGGGCCTGGTCGTCGGGCTGCTGATCCCCCAGCTCTTCGGTACGTACACGGCGCTCGCCGCCCGGGGGGCCCTCGACTACGCCGGGCCGCTCGTCGCCGCCTCCCCCGGCTGGTACCTGGTCCCGCTCCTGATCGCGGCCACGGCCGGGTCCGTCGGCAACGCCGGTCTGATGCTGTACTCGATGGGGCTCGACCTGGACGCGATCCTGCCGAGGGCCACCCGGGCCCGCGCCACCCTCGTGGTGGCGGCCGTGGCGACCGTCTTCGTCTTCCTCGGCCACTTCGCGTCGGACGCGCAGACGGCGATGACCTCGTTCGTGCTGCTCCTCACGGCCATCGGCACGCCGTGGGCGGTGATCACGCTGATCGGCCACGCCCGGTGCGGCGGGGCGTACGACCCGGAGGCCCTCCAGGTCTACAACCGCCGGGCGCACGGCGGGATCTACTGGTACGCGGCGGGTTGGCACCCGCGCGCCACAGCCTCCTGGGCGATCGGCGCGGCGGTCGGCCTGGCCTCGGTGTCGACACCCCTCTACGAGGGGCCGCTGCTCGCCCTGACGGGCGGGATCGACTGCAGCTTCGTGCTGTCGGGGATCGTGGGCGGCGCGCTGTACGCCGTACTGACACCGAACAGGGCCCCCGGGACCGTGACGGCCCCGGAAGCCCTGGCGACGACGGAGTAGGCCCTGGGGCCTGCCCGGAAAGTCCCTAGCCCAGCTCGTGCATCCAGCCGTGGACGTCCTCGGCCTTGCCGGTCTGGACGGCGAGCAGCGCCTCGCGCAGCTTCATCGTGACCTCGCCGGGCTCGCCGCCCGACTGCTGCCACTCGCCCCGCTCGCACTTGACCGTGCCGACCGGGGTGATCACGGCGGCGGTGCCGCAGGCGAAGACCTCGGTCAGGGTGCCGTTCTCGGTGTCGGCCTGCCACTGGTCGATCGAGACACGGGCCTCCACCGGCTCAAGGCCGAGGTCCGCCGCCATCGTGAGCAGCGAGTCACGGGTGATGCCGGCGAGCAGCGAACCGGTGAGGGTGGGGGTGACCAGCCTGGGCTTCCGGTCGCCCTCGGCCGCGTACACGAAGTACAGGTTCATGCCGCCGAGCTCCTCGACCCACTTGTGCTCCACGGCGTCGAGGTAGGCGACCTGGTCGCAGCCCTTCGCGATGGCCTCGGCCTGGGCGAGCAGGGAGGCCGCGTAGTTGCCGCCGGTCTTGGCGTCGCCCATGCCGCCGGGGACGGCGCGGACGCGGTTCTCGGAGAGCCAGATGGAGACGGGCTTCACGCCGCCGGGGAAGTACGGGCCCGCCGGAGAGGCGATGACCACGAAGAGGTACTCGTTGGCCGGGCGGACCCCGAGGCCGACCTCGGTCGCGATCATGAACGGGCGCAGGTAGAGCGAGGCCTCGCCGCCGTGCTCCGGGACCCACGCCTTGTCCTGCTGGACGAGCACGTCACAGGCCTCGACGAAGGTCTCGACGGGCAGCTCCGGCATGGCGAGGCGGCGCGCGGAGGCCTGGAAGCGGCGCGCGTTGGCGTCCGGGCGGAAGCTGGCGACCGAGCCGTCGGGGCGGCGGTAGGCCTTGAGGCCCTCGAAGATCTCCTGCGCGTAGTGCAGGACGTTCGTCGCCGGATCCAGGTGCAGCGGGCCGTACGGCACCAGCTGGCCGTCGTGCCATCCCCGGCCCTCGGTCCACCGGATGGTGACCATGTGGTCGGTGAAGTGGCGGCCGAATCCGGGGTCGGCCAGGATCGCTTCGCGCTCCGCGTCGGACAGCGGGCTGGATGAGGGCTTGAGCTCGATCGTGGGCGTCGTCATGAGTGCGTGTCCTTCACCGGTTGTGTGGGGAGGACCGCGCTCACGCCCCCGTCATCGACCGAGGTCCATGACTGGGGACGTCCGAGCATGCCCGCATGCCGCGGCCCCACGTCCGATTATCGCCCGCGGGGACCGGTGCACGAAACGGGTGAACGCGGTCCAGGATTCGATGGTGGCACCCCGCGACCGCACAGGTACAGCCGCCGGGTGCAGGTGCGACCCGGCGGCTGCTGTCGGATGACAGTCGGCGCGGGTCAGCTCGCTACTCGCGCGGCGAGCGCGTCGCCGATCTCGTCCGTCGTACGGGCGGCCGTACCGCGCTCGGTGAGGTCCGCGGCGACGGCGGTCTCGACCCGGGCGGCCTCGGCCTCGTAGCCGAGGTGGCGCAGGAGGAGGGCGACGGAGAGGACGGTGGCCGTGGGGTCGGCCTTGCCCTGGCCCGCGATGTCCGGCGCGGAGCCGTGGACCGGCTCGAACATCGAGGGGAACTCGCCGCTCGGGTTGATGTTGCCGGAGGCGGCGACGCCGATGCCGCCGGAGACGGCGGCGGCGAGGTCGGTGATGATGTCGCCGAAGAGGTTGTCGGTGACGATGACGTCGAAGCGGGCCGGGTCGGTGACGAGGAAGATCGTCGCGGCGTCGACGTGCAGGTAGTCGGTGGTGACCTCGGGGAACTCCTGGGCGACCTTCTGGAAGATGTTCGTCCAGAGGTGGCCGGCGAAGGTCAGCACGTTGTTCTTGTGGACCAGCGTCAGCTTCTTGCGCGGGCGGGCCTGGGCGCGGGCGAAGGCGTCCCGGACGACCCGCTCCACACCGAAGGCGGTGTTGACCGAGACCTCGGTGGCGACCTCGTGCGGGGTGCCCTTGCGGATGGTGCCGCCGTTGCCCGTGTACGGGCCTTCGGTGCCCTCGCGGACGACGACGAAGTCGATCTCGGGCTGCCCGGCGAGCGGGGTCGCGACGCCGGGGAGCAGCTTCGAGGGACGCAGGTTCACGTGGTGGTCGAAGGCGAAGCGGAGCTTCAGCAGGAAGCCGCGCTCCAGGACGCCTGAGGGCACCGACGGGTCGCCGATGGCGCCGAGCAGGATGGCGTCGTGCCTCTTGAGGGAGTCGAGGTCGGCGTCGGTGAGGGTCTCACCGGTGGCGTGGTAGCGCTTGGCGCCGAAGTCGTACTCCTCCGTCTCCAGCTTCACGTCCTGGGGAAGGACGGCCGCGAGGATCTTGAGGCCCTGGGCCACGACCTCCTGGCCGATGCCGTCGCCGGGAATGACTGCGAGATTGATGCTGTGAGACATGGCGGCACCCTACTCTTCGTCCCATCGTCTGACACGGAACGTCCACCATGTGGACGAACCGCCATGTCGGACGGGAGGGGTCAGTGGCCGGTGGAGCCGCCGTTGTCACGGCGGTCGAGTGCGCGCTGGAGGGCGGCGGCGGCGTTCTGGCGGGCCTCGTCGCTGGGACGGTTGGCGGAGTGGCGGACGCGGGGGGCGGTCTGGGTGGCCATGAGGGATCGACTCCTTGAGATCAGTGGTGATCGGCGGGATCAGCGGGGATCCACGGGTGGGGAGATCAGTGGTGATCGAAGGCGCCGGCAGGGGCGGGGAGCGCCGCCGCAGGGGTTACCTGCACAGGGGCATCGCGCTCTCGGCCGCCATTCGCTGATGAAGCGAGACGTTCGGCTCCTACAACGCTAGGACAGGCAGCCGCATCTGTCTCCACAATTACTCGGACTTCCTACTATCTGAGACGGCGGGGCTCGCCGAGGCGGGACTCGGCGGGATCAAAGGGCGCGAGGTGCCGCCGCCCACACCCTGAGGCGGAACCCGCTCACGTCCTGACGGCGCGACGGCCCCTCACATCACGTCGCCGTCCCGCCAGTCGAAGACGAGAGCGGCGGCGGGGTCGGGCAGCTCCCGGCCGGCCGCCGGGCGGAGGAAGACGTACCCCTCCTCCTCCGCGAGCCGGACGATCCCCTCGGGCCCCATGACCTCGAGGCGCCCCTGCCAGACCTGCCAGCCGCGCGCCCGGTAGAGCGCGGCCCCGTCGTCCGAGGCGCCGAGGGCCCCGAAGACGTACGCCCCGTCGATGACCCGCTCCAGCTCGGCCATGACGAGTCCGCCGAGTCCCTGCCGCCTGCGGTCGGCGCGGACGGCGACCCCCTCGACGTATCCGACGCGGTGCGAGCGGCCGCGGTGGAGGGCGCGGCGCATCACGACGGCGCCGTGGGCGGTGATGCCCTGCTCGTCCTCGGTCCAGGCGTGGACACCGCCGAGGGTGTGGTCCCAGTCGTCGTCGCTGAAGTCGCCGTCGAAGGCGGCGTCGAGCAGGTCGCGTACGGAGCGGAGCCGGTCGGCGCCGACGTCATGGGTGGGCGCGATCCTCACGGTCATGCGGCCACCCTTCCACACCCCACTAACCGCTAAGGGGCAATTGACAGGTTAGGACGGGGCTGATTGAGTCGCACCTAACCAGTGACCTGCACATGAGGGGTGAGAACGATGTCCGTGCTGCCGACCCGCCACCGCACCACCGTCGTCCGAGGACACGAGATCGCCTACCGCGAGGCGGGCCCCGCCGACGCCCCCGTCCTCCTGCTGCTGCACGGCTTCCCCACCAGCTCGCACATGTTCCGCGACCTGATCCCGCCGCTCGCCGAGAACTACCGGCTGATCGCGCCCGACCACCTCGGGTTCGGCCGCAGTGCCGCCCCCTCGGCCACCGAGACCGACTACACCTTCGCGGAACTGGCCGCACTGACGTCCGAGTTCACCGAGACGCTGGGCCTCGACCGGTTCGCGCTCTATCTCCAGGACTACGGCGCCCCCATCGGCCTGCGCCTCGCCCTCGCCCACCCCGAGCGCATCACCGCGATCGTCAGCCAGAACGGCAACGCCTACGAGGAGGGCCTCGGCGCCGAGGCCTGGGCACCGGTCCTCGCCCTGATCGGGAACCGCACGCCCGAGACCGAGGCCCCGGTCCGCGCCATCCGCTCCCTCGACGGCATCCGGTGGCAGTACGAGACGGGCGTCCCCGCCGAGTACCGCGACCTCCTCAGCCCCGACGCCTGGCAGCATGACGCCGCCCTGATGGCCCGCGCGGGCCAGGACGAGATCCAGCTCGACCTGATCGCCGATTACGGCTCCAACTTCGCCCTGTACCCCGCCTTCCAGGAGTACTTCCGCACGAGCCGGGCCCCCCTGCTCGCGGTCTGGGGCGAGGGCGACGAGATCTTCGTCCCCGCGGGCGCCGAGGCCTTCCGCCGCGACCTCCCGGACGCCGAGGTCCACCTCCTCCCCACGGGCCACTTCGCCCTGGAGACCCACGCCCCGGCGATCGCGTCACTGATCGACGACTTCCTGAGGCGCCGGGTCCAGGGATGACAGCGGGGACATGAGCGCCGGGACATGACCACCGGGGGAAGAGCAGCGGGGGAAGAGGGCCGGAAAGGGGTACCGCCCCCGTCCTCGGTTGGGGGACCGAAGAGGGGGGCGGTGATCAGGGGGCACTGCGGGCGGGTCAGCCCATGTGCGGGTAGTCGTACTCGGTCGGCGGGACCAGGGTCTCCTTGATGGCGCGGGTAAGGGTCCAGCGCATCAGGTTCTGCGGGGCGCCGGCCTTGTCGTTCGTGCCCGAGGCGCGGCCGCCGCCGAAGGGCTGCTGGCCGACGACGGCGCCGGTCGACTTGTCGTTGATGTAGAAGTTGCCCGCGGCGAAGCGGAGCTTCTCCATCGTGTGCGCGGTCGCCGCGCGGTCGCCGGAGATGACCGCGCCGGTGAGGGCGTAGTCCGAGGCCGACTCCATCTGGGTCAGCATGTCGTCGTACCGGTCGTCCTCGTACACGTGGATCGCGAGGATCGGGCCGAAGTACTCGGTCGTGAAGACCTCGTTCTCGGGGTCGGTGCAGGCGATGACGGTCGGGCGCACGAAGTAGCCGACCGAGTCGTCGTACGTACCGCCGGCGACGATCGTGCAGCTCGGGTCGGCCGCGGCACGGTCGATCGCCGCCTTGTTCTTGGCGAACGAACGCTCGTCGATCACGGCGCCGATGAAGTTCGACAGGTCGGTGACGTCACCCATGGTGATGCCGTCGACCTCGGCCGCGAACTCCTCCTTGAAGCCGTCGTTCCAGATGGACGCCGGGATGTACGCGCGGGAGGACGCGGAGCACTTCTGGCCCTGGAACTCGAAGGAACCGCGGGTCAGCGCGGTCTTCAGGATGGCCCGGTCGGCGCTGGGGTGGGCGACGACGAAGTCCTTGCCGCCGGTCTCGCCGACGATCCGCGGGTACGAGCGGTACTTCTCGATGTTGTTGCCGACCGTCTTCCACAGGTGCTGGAAGGTCTTGGTCGAGCCGGTGAAGTGGATGCCGGCCAGGTCGCGGTGGTTCAGGGCCACCTCGGAGACGGCGATGCCGTCGCCGGTCACCAGGTTGATGACGCCCTTCGGCAGGCCGGCCTCCTCCAGGAGCTCCATGAGGAGCACGGCGGAGTGGGTCTGCGTCGGGGACGGCTTCCAGACCACCACGTTGCCCATGAGGGCGGGGGCGGTGGGCAGGTTGCCGGCGATGGCCGTGAAGTTGAACGGCGTGATCGCGTAGACGAAGCCTTCGAGCGGGCGGTGGTCCAGCCGGTTCCACACGCCCGGGGAGTTCGCCGGCGGCTGCTCGGCCAGGATCTGGCGGGCGTACGCCACGTTGAAGCGCCAGAAGTCGACGAGCTCGCACGGGGTGTCGATCTCGGCCTGCTGGGCGGTCTTCGACTGGCCGAGCATGGTGGACGCGGCCAGCGTCTCGCGCCACGGACCGGCGAGCAGCTCGGCGGCGCGCAGGATGATCGCGGCACGGTCGTCGAAGGACATCGCGCGCCAGGCCGGGGCCGCGGCCAGGGCGGCGTCGATCGCGTCCTGGGCGTCCTGCGTGGTGGCGCCGCGGAAGGTGCCGATGACGGCCTTGTGGTTGTGCGGCTGGACGACCTTGAACTCCTCGCCGCCACCGAGGCGCTTCACACCGCCGATGGTCATCGGCAGCTCGCGCGGGTTCTCGGCCAGCTCCTTGAGCTTGACCTCCAGACGGGCGCGCTCGGGGGAGCCGGGGGCGTAGCTGTGCACCGGCTCGTTGACCGGAGCGGGGACCTGGGTGACAGCGTCCATAAGTCTCGATACTCCTTGTGAGAGGTGGGCTCAGCCCTTGGTGAGGATGGAGCGGACGAAGAAGAGGAGGTTGGCCGGCTTCTCCGCGAGGCGGCGCATGAAGTAGCCGTACCAGTCGGTGCCGTAGGCGGTGTACACGCGCATGCGGTGCCCCTCGGCGGCGAGGCGCTGCTGCTCCTCGCCCCGGATGCCGTACAGCATCTGGAACTCGTACTCGTCCAGTTTGCGCCCGGCGCGGCGGGCGAGCTCCTGGCCGATGGAGATCAGGCGCGGGTCGTGGGAGCCGATCATCGGGTAGCCCTTGCCGTCCATCAGGATCTTCAGGATCCGGACGTACGCCCTGTCGATGCCGGGCTTGTCCTGGATGGCGACGGAGGCGGGCTCCTTGTAGGCGCCCTTCACGATCCGGACGCGGGAGCCGTTCTCGGCGAGGCGCCGGGCGTCGTCCTCGGTGCGGAAGAGGTACGCCTGGATGACGCAGCCCGTCTGCGGGAAGTCCTTCCGCAGCTCCTCGTGGATGGCGAACATCGAGTCGAGGGTCGTGTGGTCCTCGGCGTCCAGGGTGACGGTGGTGCCGATCTCGGCGGCGGCCGCGACGACGGGCCGGACGTTCGCGAGGGCCAGCTCGTGGCCGCCCATGCGTCGCCCGCCCTCAGCCGAGCGCCCCGCGGGCTCGTCCCCGTCGATCTCCAGGGACTGGCCGAACATCGACAGCTTCACGGACATCTCGGCGCGCTCGCCGAGGCCCAGCTCCTTGAGGCGGCCGATGAGCTCCAGGTAGGCGTCCCGGGCGGCGTACGACTGCTCGACGGTGGTGATGTCCTCGCCGACGACGTCAAGGGTGACCTCGAGGCCGCGGGCGCTCAGCTCCTGGACGATCGGGACGACGTCGTCGACCGACTCACCGGCGATGAAGCGGGCGACGACCTGCTTGGTCCCGGGGGCGGCCGACACGAAACGGCGCATCTTGTCGCTGCGCGACGCGGCGAGGATCACGGGACCCAGCACGGGGACCTCCAGAAGGAACAGGGTGACGAAGGATGCTCTACCCGATCATTCGTGAGAAACCGGGAACAGCACGAAGAACCACCGTGAAACCTATGGATCGCTCCGATCTTCCGCCATCTACAGCTGTCACGCATCCGTGCCCGGCGTCTCATACAGATGTCTGAGAGGGTGCGAGAATGGGGCGGTGAAGGGCGATTACCAAGAACTGGTCGACGAGATCTCCGCGCTGCTCGGCGCCCCGGCGACGCTGGAGAACCGCGATTTCGGTCTGATCGCCTTCGGCGCCCACGACAGCGACGACGATTCCGCGATGGACCCCGTCCGGACGCGGTCGATCCTGACCCGGAAGTCGACCCCGGCGGTCCGCGCCTGGTTCGAGGGCTTCGGCATCACCCGGGCGGCGGGCCCGGTCCGCATCCCGGCCGCTCCGGACGCCGGGGTGTTCCGGGACCGGCTCTGCCTGCCCGTACGGCACCGGGGCATCGTCCTCGGGTACGTCTGGCTGCTCGACGCCGAGCCCGGCCCCACGCCCGCCCAGCTCACGGCCGCGATGGAGGTCGCCACCCGGATCGGCGACCTCCTCGCCGACGAGGAGCGCGCGGACGCGGACCTCTCGCGCGAGTTCGCCGCGGTCCTGACCGCCGGACGCGGCTGGCAGAACGACATGGCCGTGGCGGCGCTCCGGGCCGCCCTCGGCCCCAGCGCCGACGGACTGCACACCGTCGTCTGCGTGACTCCCTGGCAGGGCGAGGCCCCCTCGATCCGGGCGGTCCCCGGCGCGGCGGCGGTCACCACCCTCCCCGAGGGCGAGTCCCTCGCCGTCCTGGTGCGGCTGAGGACCGCCGAGGACCTCTCCCCCGCCCACACGGCCGCCGACCGGCTCCGCGCCACCGCCCCGGCCGGCATCGCGACCCCCCGCCGGGGCCTCGCGGAACTCGCGGCGGCCTGGCGCGAAGCCAACACGGCGGCCCGCGCCGCCACGGCACAGCCGACGCTCGGTCCCGTCGCGGAGTGGGCCGGGATCGGCCCGTACCGGTTGCTCGCGGCGCTCTACCACCCCGACATCGACCCCGTCGTCGCCCCGCTGCTCGCCCCCGCCCACACAGAACTTGCCCGTACCGCCGAGGTGTTCCTCGACAACGCGGGCCAAGCGGGCCGCGCGGCGGCGGCCCTGGGCATCCACCGCCAGACCCTCTACTACCGGCTGTCCCGGGTCGAACAGCTCACGGGCCTCGACCTGGACGACGGCGAGGACCGCCTGCTGCTCCACATGTCCTTGAAGTCCGCCCGGCTGTGAACGGCCGCCCGTCCAGGCCGGTTTCCGGCCGGGGGCGGTTCAGAGGATCTTTCCCATGATCACGGGGTACCGGGCAGATCGGTCGGGGCACTGCGCCGACGGGCGGCCCGGACGGCGACCGCGGCCCGCGTCCTGACGGAGCACGAGGGCAGCCCCTGGTGGAACCGGGGAAGGCCTCGGCCGTGTCGAGCCGGTCCGCCCGCTGCGGCTCCCTGATCGCCTCGCGCGGCTTCCCTCCACGGTGAGCGCCAGGTCCCATGGCAGCACCGTACCCGGCACCTGTCCGTCCGTGCAGGACGGACAGGTGCCGGGTACGGAGGCGTGCGTCAGATCAGGTTGACGGAACGGGCCGAGGTGGCGCCGATCTCCTCCGCGATCTCCGCGAGCACCGGCACCGGGAGCGTGTCGTCGACGGTGAGCACGACGAGCGCCTCGCCGCCCTCCTCCGCGCGGGAGACCTGCATGCCGGCGATGTTCAGACCGGCCTCGCCGAGGATCCGGCCGACCGTGCCGACGACACCCGGACGGTCCTCGTACCGCAGCACGACCATGTGGTCGGCGAGCGCCAGGTCCACGTCGTAGTCACCGACCGCGACGATCTTCTGGAGGTGCTTCGGGCCGGCCAGCGTGCCGGAGACCGCGACCTCCTCGCCGCTGGCGAGCGTGCCGCGCACGGTGACGACGTTGCGGTGGTCGGGCGACTCGGAGCTCGTCGTCAGCCGGACCTCGACGCCGCGCTCCTGCGCGAACAGCGGGGCGTTGACGTACGACACGGTCTCGTCGACCACGTCCTCGAACACACCCTTGAGCGCGGAGAGTTCGAGCACCTTCACATCGTGCTGGGTGATCTCGCCGTACACCTCGACGTCGAGGCGGGCCGCGACCTCGCCCGCGAGCGCGGTGAAGATCCGGCCGAGCTTCTCGGCGAGCGGCAGACCCGGCTTGACGTCCTCCGCGATGACACCGCCCTGCACGTTGACCGCGTCCGGGACGAGCTCACCGGCGAGCGCGAGACGCACCGAGCGGGCGACGGCGATGCCGGCCTTCTCCTGGGCCTCGTCCGTGGAGGCACCGAGGTGCGGGGTGCAGACGACCTGGTCGAGCTCGAACAGCGGGGAGTCCGTGCAGGGCTCCTTCGCGTACACGTCGAGTCCCGCGCCGGCGACCCGGCCCTCCTTGAGGGCGGTGTACAGCGCCGCCTCGTCGACGATCCCGCCGCGCGCGGCGTTCACGATGCGGACGGAGGGCTTGACCTTGTGCAGCGCCTCGTCACCGATGAGACCGAGGGTCTCCGGGGTCTTCGGCAGGTGGACCGTGATGAAGTCGGCGACTTCGAGCAGCTCGTCCAGGGCGAGCAGCTTCACGCCCATCTGGGCGGCGCGGGCCGGCTGCACGTAGGGGTCGTACGCGACGATCTTCATGCCGAAGGCGGACATGCGCTGGGCGACCAGGACACCGATGCGGCCGAGGCCGACGACGCCGAGGGTCTTCTCGCTCAGCTCGACACCCGTGTACTTGTTGCGCTTCCACTCGCCGTTCTTCAGCGCGGTGTTGGCCTGCGGGATGTTGCGCGCGGTCGCGACGAGCAGACCGCAGGCGAGTTCGGCGGCGGTCACGATGTTCGACGTCGGAGCGTTGACGACCATGACGCCGGCCTTGGTGGCGGCGGAGACGTCGACGTTGTCCAGACCGACACCGGCACGGGCGACGACCCGCAGCTTGTTCGCGGCGGCGAGGGCCTCGGCGTCGACCTTGGTCGCGGAACGGACCAGGATCGCGTCCACATCGGCGATGGCGGGGATCAGCTCGGCGCGGTCGGCGCCGTTGCAGTGCCGGATCTCGAAGTCCGGGCCCAGCGCGTCGACGGTGGCGGGCGACAGCTCTTCAGCGATGAGTACGACAGGTTTCGAGCTCACGTGAGTCCTCACAGATCCAGTGCGGACGGCCGTCCCGACGGCCGCAGGCGGTGGAGGGGGCTTGCCGCGTGAAAGCGCACGACGCTGTGGGCCTGAACGCGAATGTTGTTGAGAAGTGTAGTGGTGCAACGGCGTGGTTCATGCGCCTCGGTGGAAGGATCACCCGTCCGTGGTTGGACGGGGTGTCCAACGATGCGGGAAGGGGCCGGACACAGTGCCCGGCCCTCCCCCACGCCCCAGGGGGCGTGGGGGGACCCCCAGCCCGGGAAGGCTACGCCTTCTCGTCGTTCACCCAGCTCATGAGCTTGCGCAGCTCCTTGCCGGTGGTCTCCAGGAGGTGGTTCTCGTCCTGGGACTTGTACTCGTTGTACTTCTTCAGACCGCCGTGGTACTCGGCCATCCACTCCTTGGCGAAGGTGCCGTCCTGGATCTCCGCGAGGACCTTCTTCATCTCGGCCTTGGTGGCGTCGGTGATGATCCGGGGGCCGGTGACGTAGTCGCCCCACTCGGCGGTCTCGGAGACCGACCAGCGCATCTTCTCCAGGCCGCCCTCGTACATGAGGTCGACGATGAGCTTCAGCTCGTGCAGGCACTCGAAGTAGGCGATCTCCGGCTGGTAGCCGGCCTCGGTCAGGACCTCGAAGCCCGCCTTGACCAGCGCCGCGGTGCCGCCGCAGAGAACGGCCTGCTCGCCGAAGAGGTCGGTCTCGGTCTCCTCGGTGAAGGTCGTCTTGATGACGCCGGCGCGGGTGCCGCCGATGCCCTTGGCGTACGAGAGCGCCAGCGCGAAGGCGTTGCCCGTCGCGTCCTGCTCGACGGCGGCGATGCACGGAACGCCGCGGCCCTCCTCGTACTGACGGCGGACCAGGTGGCCCGGACCCTTCGGGGCGACCAGGGCGACGTCGATGCCCTCGGGCACCTTGATGAAGCCGTAGCGGACGTTGAGGCCGTGGCCGAAGAAGAGCGCGTCGCCCTCCTTCAGGTTGTCCTTGATGGACTCCTCGTAGACCTGGGCCTGGATCGGGTCCGGCGTGAGGATCATGATCAGGTCGGCCTCGGCCGTGGCCTCGGCCACGGAGACGACGCGCAGACCCTGCTCCTCGGCCTTGGCCTTGGACTTCGAGCCCTCCTGCAGACCGACGCGGACATCGACACCGGAGTCACGGAGCGACAGCGCATGGGCGTGGCCCTGGCTGCCGTAACCGATCACCGCGACCTTGCGGCCCTGGATGATGGACAGGTCGGCGTCGTCGTCGTAGAACAGCTCGGCCACTGGGAATCTCCTTGAGGTGCTGGTGTTGCGTCCCACCGTACGGCGGGGAGCGGGAGGAAGGTTTTCGGGTCTCGTCAGTCGGACCGCCGGACGGACCGGCCGTCGACCGTCGACGACTCTCAGGCGCTGCGGTCGAGGGCCCGCAGGGACCGGTCCGTGATGGACCGGGAACCACGCCCTATGGCGATCGTGCCGGACTGGACGAGCTCCTTGACGCCGAACTGCTCCAGCATCTTGAGCATCGCTTCGAGTTTGTCACTCGAACCGGTGGCCTCGATGGTGACCGCCTCGGGCGAGACGTCCACGGTCTTGGCGCGGAACAGCTGCACGATCTCGACGATCTGGGAGCGGGTCTCGTTGTCGGCGCGGACCTTCACCAGGACGAGCTCGCGCTGGATCGCGGCGCTGGGCTCGAGTTCGACGATCTTCAGGACGTTGACCAGCTTGTTGAGCTGCTTGGTCACCTGCTCGAGGGGCAGGTCCTCGACACTGACCACGATGGTGATGCGGGAGATGTCGGGGTGCTCGGTGACGCCGACGGCGAGGGAGTCGATGTTGAAGCCGCGGCGGGAGAACAGGGCGGCGATCCGGGCGAGGATGCCGGGCGTGTTCTCGACGAGAACGGAGAGCGTGTGCTTGGTGGACATGGTCTGGGTCTCTTCCTTTTCGCTCTGCTTCGTTCCGCGCTTCAGTCGTCTTCGCCGTCGCCGAAGTCGGGGCGGACGCCCCGGGCGGCCATGACCTCGTCGTTCGAGGTGCCGGCGGCGACCATCGGCCAGACCTGCGCGTCCTCGTGGACGATGAAGTCGACGACGACGGGCCGGTCGTTGATGGCATTGGCCTCGGCGATGACCTTGTCCAGGTCGGCCGGGTCCTCACAGCGCAGGGCGACACAGCCCATGGCCTCGGACAGCTTGACGAAGTCGGGGACGCGAGTGCCCTTGTTGGCCTGGATGTCGTCCGGTCCGGAGTGCAGGACGGTGTTGGAGTAACGCTGGTTGTAGAACAGGGTCTGCCACTGCCGGACCATCCCCAGAGCACCGTTGTTGATGATGGCGACCTTGATCGGGATGTTGTTCAGAGCACAGGTGGTGAGCTCCTGATTGGTCATCTGGAAGCAGCCGTCGCCGTCGATCGCCCAGACCGGGCTGTCGGGCATGCCGGCCTTGGCGCCCATCGCGGCGGGGACCGCGTACCCCATCGTCCCGAGGCCGCCGGAGTTCAGCCAGGTGGCCGGCCGCTCGTAGTCGATGAAGTGGGCGGCCCACATCTGGTGCTGGCCGACACCCGCGGCGAAGATCGTGCCCTCGGGGGCGAGCTGTCCGATGCGCTGGATGACCTGCTGCGGCGAGAGACTGCCGTCCTCCGGCAGGTCGTATCCCAGCGGGTAGGTCTCGCGCCAGCGGCTCAGGTCGCTCCACCAGGCGGTGTAGTCGCCCTTGTTGCCCTCGCTGTGCTCGGCCTGGACGGCCTGGATCAGGTCGGCGATGACCTCGCGGGCGTCACCGACGATCGGGACGTCGGCGGTGCGGTTCTTGCCGATCTCGGCCGGATCGATGTCCGCGTGGACGATCTTGGCGTACGGGGCGAAACTGTCCAGCCGGCCGGTGACGCGGTCGTCGAAGCGGGCGCCCAGGGCGACGATCAGGTCGGCCTTCTGCAGCGCGGTGACAGCCGTGACCGCGCCGTGCATGCCGGGCATGCCCACGTGCAGCGGGTGGCTGTCGGGGAAGGCGCCGAGGGCCATCAGGGTGGTGGTGACCGGGGCGCCGGTCAGCTCGGCGAGGATCTTCAGCTCACCGGTGGCACCGGCCTTGAGGACACCGCCGCCGACGTACAGGACGGGGCGCTTGGCCGCGCTGATCAGCTTGGCGGCCTCGCGGATCTGCTTGGCGTGCGGCTTGGTCACCGGACGGTAGCCCGGCAGATCGGTCTGCGGCGGCCAGCTGAAGGTGGTCTTCGCCTGCAGGGCGTCCTTGGAGATGTCGACCAGGACCGGACCCGGACGGCCGGTGGAGGCGATGTGGAAGGCCTCCGCGATCGTCCGCGGGATGTCCTCGGCCTTGGTGACGAGGAAGTTGTGCTTCGTGATCGGCATCGTGATGCCGCAGATGTCCGCCTCCTGGAAGGCGTCCGTGCCGATGGCCTTCGAGGCGACCTGGCCGGTGATCGCGACGAGCGGGACGGAGTCCATGTGCGCGTCGGCGATCGGGGTGACGAGGTTGGTCGCACCGGGCCCCGAGGTGGCCATGCAGACGCCGACCTTGCCGGTCGCCTGGGCGTAACCCGTGGCCGCGTGCCCGGCACCCTGCTCGTGGCGGACCAGGATGTGGCGCACCCGCTGCGAGTCCATCATCGGGTCGTAGGCCGGGAGGATCGCGCCGCCGGGGATGCCGAAGACGGTGTCGGCGCCCACTTCCTCGAGAGAACGGATGAGGGACTGCGCACCCGTGACGTGCTCGACGGTGGTGGCGGGCTGCGCGCCGCTACGGGGCCGCGGCTGCGGATGGTGCCCGGTGGCCTGGTCGGTCATCAGCATCTCTTCTCGAAGCAGAGGGTTTGTGCGAGCTGTTTTGCGAGGGTTTGCAGCGACTTGGGGGCGAGCCGGTGCAACAAAAAACCCCTCGTGCCGTGAGGCAAGCGAGGGGAGCGCGTCGGGTGCGTTCTCAGCGGGGTCCGGTGGAGCCCTGCCTCAGCCGACGCGCTTTCCAAGTACGAGAATTCGGGTGCGCATGGCACTGACCCTCCCTCTCAGCCCTCGCCACTGTCAAGTGGGTGGGACGGGCGTCTCAGTATGTGACCGGAACGGGGGACGGTTCCGGCCCGGACGGGAACCGCGCCGGGCAGTGGGTACTCGTCCCGGACCAGGGCCCTGCGCAGCCGGTACTCGTCGAGCGGGCCCGAGAAGGCCATGCCCTGGGCGTGGCCGCAGCCCATCGCCCGCAGGGCGACGACCTGCTCGGGTACGTCGACGCCCTCGGCGACGGTCTGCATGCCGAGCTCACAGGCGATACGGAGCACGCCGCGGGTGATCTTGCGAAGCCGCGCCGACTCGACCACGCCCTCCACGAGGGCCCGGTCCAGCTTCAGTATGTCGACGGGAAGCCGTCGGAGCGCGTTGATCGCCACATGTCCTCCGCCGAATCCGTCGAGCGCGATCCGCACCCCGAGGCGGCGGAGGGTGACCAGGCGCTGCTCCAGCTCGTCGAGGGAGGTCCCGGGATCGCCGTCGCCGACCTCGATGATCAGCGAACCGGACGGCAGACCGTGCCGGGTCAGCAGTGATTCGACCGAGCCGAGCGGGAGCGAGCGGTCCAGGAGCCGACCGGCCGAGAGCCGGATGGACACGGGCGTGCGGTGGCCGATTCCCGCCCGCTCGGCGGCCTGCTCCACGGCCGCTTCGAGCAGCCAACGGCCGATCTCGGCGGTGCGATCACCGTCGTCGGTGACCCGGAGGTACTCGGCGGGGGTGAAGAGGATGCCCTGGGCGGAACGCCAGCGCGCCTGGGCGCTGACGGCGGAGATCCGGCCGGTGGAGAGATCGACGACCGGCTGGTGGAGGAGGGCGAACTCGCCGTCGTGGAGGGCGGTCCGCAGCCGGGCGGCCAGCTCGGTCCTGCGTACCACCTCGGCCTGCATCTGGGGGGCGTAGAGCTCGACGCGGTCCTTGCCGGCCGCCTTGGCCCGGTACATGGCGAGGTCGGCGTTGCGCAGGAGGTCGCCGGCCTCG
This sequence comes from Streptomyces sp. NPDC016459, assembly GCF_040632845.1. Classification (NCBI taxonomy): domain Bacteria; kingdom Bacillati; phylum Actinomycetota; class Actinomycetes; order Kitasatosporales; family Streptomycetaceae; genus Streptomyces; species Streptomyces sp. NPDC016459. The sequence goes on along the minus strand of NZ_JBEYCR010000002.1, from coordinate 943,531 downwards.
ATGCCGGGCTCGGCGAAGGCGACCCCGATGGAGGCGGCGACCCGCACCTCGTTGCCGCCGTCGAGACGGTACGGCCGGGAGAGGGTCAGCCGGAGCCGGTCGGCGATCTCCTGGACCTGGCTCCGGCGGGCCGCCTGGTCGCGGCCGCCGTCCCCGAGGATGAGCGCGGCGAACTCGTCGCCGCCGAGCCGGGCGGCCGTGTCCCCGGCCCGTACGGAGTCGTGGAGGCGGCGGGCGGCCTGGACGAGGAGGTCGTCGCCCGCCTGGTGGCCGAGGCGGTCGTTGACCCCCTTGAAGCCGTCGAGGTCGATGAAGAGCACGGCGGTCCCGGGGTCGGAGGCCCGGCGGCCGCCGAGCGCCTGCCGGACGCGCCGGGTGAAGAGCGCCCGGTTGGGCAGGTCGGTGAGCGGGTCGTGCTCGGCGTTGTGCTGGAGCTGGGCCTGGAGCCGGACGCGCTCGGTGACGTCCCGGCTGTTGAAGATCAGGCCGCCCTGGTGCCTGTTCACGGTCGACTCGACGTGGAGCCAGTCGCCGCGGCCCGAGCGGAAGCGGCACTCGATCCGGGTGGTGGGCTCCTCCGCGGGTGAGGTGGCCAGGAAGCGCCGGACCTCGTGGACGACGGCGCCGAGGTCCTCGGGGTGGATGAGCGAGGCCAGCTCGGACCCGATCAGCTCCTCGGCGTCCCGGCCGTAGACGCCGGAGGCCGCGGGGCTGACGTAGCGGAGGATCCCGCTCGGTGCGGCGATCATGATGACATCGCTCGAACCCTGCACGAGTGACCGGAAGTGGTTCTCTTTCTGGGCCAGTTCATGGGTGAGGGCGATGTTGTCGAGGAGCATGATGCCCTGTCGTACGACCAGGGCGAGGACCACCGTGCAGCCGGTGAGGACGACGACACGGTCGACCCTGCGACCCTCGACGACGTTGTAGAGGATGCCGAGGGTGCAGACCGCGGCGGCGAGGTATGGGGTGAGCGCGGCGAGCGAGCCGGCGACCGGGCGGCTGTGGAGCCACGGTCCCCGCGCGGGCGTGGCGCTGTCCGGGAGTCGGCGCGCCCCCCAGGGCGCGTAGGCGAGCAGCAGGGAGCCGGCGAACCAGCCGGCGTCGAGGAGCTGGCCCGAGGCGTAGTTCTCGCGGAACAGCGGCGAGGTGAACAGGGCGTCGCACAGGACGGTCAGGGCGAGGGCGGCGATGGCGGTGTTGGTCGCCGACCGGTTCGCGTGCGAGCGCCGGAAGTGCAGGACCAGGACCATGCTCACGAGGACGATGTCGAGCAGCGGGTACGCGAGCGACAGCGCCGACTGGGCGACGGACTCGTCCTGGACGTGGGCGGTCCTGGCGAGGGCGAGGCTCCAGGAGAGCGTGAGCAGGGAGCCCCCGATGAGCCAGGCGTCGAGCCCGAGGCAGACCCAGCCGGCCCGGGTGACGGGCTTCTTGGCGAGGACGAGGAGCCCGACGATGGCGGGCGGCGCGAAGAGGAGGAAGAAGAGGTCGGCGACGGAGGAGTCGGGCACCTCCGCGCGGAGCACGACCTCGTACCACCCCCACACCGCGTTGCCCGCGGCGGCCATGAGGGAGGAGAAGGCGAAGAGCAGCCAGGCGGGACGGGCGCTGCCGCGGTGGGTGCGGGCGTAGAGGAGGCAGGAGACCGCGGCGGTGAGGGCGGCGGCGCTGAGTCCGAAGTCGCCCATGAAGAGGGCGAGTTCCGGTGAGCCCCAGCCGAACGAGGCGCCGGTCGTGTAGCCCGCGCAGATCAGCCCCAGGGCGATCTGGGCGGTGACCCCTCCGACACCGGGGCGCCCGGGGGCGGGGCGGCCGGGGTCGCCGCCGTCGTCGCTGACGGGGCGGCGCGCGAGGACCGCCCCGGGCGCGGTCACCGGGCTCCCCGGGACCGCGCCACCGCACCCGGCCGCGTCGTGCGGGCGCGCCGACGGCTCGTCGGGGCGCCCGGGGGCGTGCCCGTGGCAGCCGTGCGGGCCGGCGGGGTCCCGCACACCGGCAGGCTCCGGCACGCCCGCGGGGGTCCGCACACCAGCGGGGGTCGGCGCACCAGCGGGAGCCGGCTCCGGTACGGGGGCGCCGCAGGCGGCGTCCGGCGCGGGGGCGAGGGCCAGGGCGCGCGGGCCGGGGTCCGGCCCTGGGCCCCGCCGGGCGTCCGGCTCGGCGTCCTGCCCTGAGTCCCGCCGGGCGTCCGGTTCGGCGTCCGGTCCTGAGTCCCGCCGGGTGTACGGTTCGGCGTCCGGTCGTGGATCTCGTTCTGCGTCCCCACGGGTGTCCGACGCGGCGTCCTGCCCCGGGCCCCACCCGGCGTTCGGCTCGGCATCCGCTCGTGCGTCCGGTCCTGAGTCCCGCCGGGTGTCCGGCAGCTCGGCGGCCGGTCGTGGATCTCGTTCTGAGTCCCCACGGGTGTCCGGCTGCCCGGTGGTGTGGGCTGCGCGGGGTGGCTCGGACTGGTCCGGAACGGAACGCGCGAGGCCGGTGGCAAGGCGCGGAAGGCTCGCCGTCGGCGGCGTCGCCACGTCGGATCGTCGGTCCTCCGGCCGTGTTCCACCCGTCGCCCCCCTCGGAATCTGATGTCCCGTCACGTCGCTCCCCAGCGTCAGCCCGTACTCGACGCAGCCCCCCGCTCCGGGACGATACACCAGGACCGTCACTCAGGGACAGGGTCGCAGTACTCTCCGTGACTGCTCTGGGCTTGTACGCAGCGCGTGTCGGGGGCGCGCACCACCCGACCGGCCCAACCGGCGCCGACCGCCTTCCCCACCGCGCACACGCCACACCCGGAGCGGGCCGCTCAGCCGGTGGTGAAGAGGACGTTCACCAGCTCCTCGCCCGCCACGAGCCGCCGCAGCTGCCCCGCGATCAGCCGCTTCGCGCGAGGCATGAAGGCCGAGGTCGAACCTCCCACATGGGGACTGATCAGGACACCGGGAGCGTGCCACAACGGATGCCCGGCCGGAAGCGGTTCCGGGTCGGTGACGTCGAGCGCCGCCCCGATCCGGCCGCTCTCGACCTCCTTGAGCAGGGCGGCCGTGTCCACGACGGGCCCGCGGGCCACGTTCACGAGGAGGGCCCCGTCCTTCATCCGGCCCAGGAAACCGGCGTCGGCGAGGTGCAGGGTCCCGGGGGTGAGCGGAGTGGAGAGCACCACGACGTCCGCTTCCGGGAGCAGCGCGGGCAGGTCCGTCAGGGCGTGGACCTGACCGCGCGCTGTGGTGCGCGCGGAGCGTGCGACGCGCGCGACCCGCGCGCACTCGAAGGGCGCGAGCCGGTCCTCGATAGCGGCGCCGATCGACCCGTACCCGACGATCAGGACGGACTTGTCGGCGAGCGCCGGGTAGAAGCCGGCCCGCCACTCCTCGGTGTCCTGGCCGCGTACGAAACCCGGGATGCCGCGCAGGGAGGCCAGGGTCAGCGCGAGCGTGAGTTCGGCGGTGCTGGCCTCGTGCACGCCCTTCGCGTTGCAGAGGGCGACGCCGGGCCGGAGCGAGGGGATGCCGGGCGTGACGTGGTCGATGCCCGCGGACAGCGTCTGCACGACCCGGACCGAGGTCATCGCGGCCAGCGGCCGGACGGCGATCTCCGTGCCCTTCATGTACGGGACGACGTAGAACGCGCAGTGCGCCGGGTCGGCGGGAAAGTCCGGACCCCCGTCCCAGAGGCGGTAGTTCAGGCCCGCCGTACCCGGCTCGGGGAGTCCTTCGATCTCCTCCGCGGGAATCGGAAGCCACACGTCAGCGGTCGTCTCATCACGTCTCATGACCGGGAGGCTATGCGAAGAGGTTCGTGTGCCATTGGTTACTTTGGGGGACGGCACAGGGAGGGGTACCGGCAGGTGGAGCGCAGGACTATCGGGGCGACGGCGCTCGACGTGGGTGCGGTCGGCCTGGGGTGCATGCCGATGACCTGGGCGTACAGCCGTTCGGAACAACGGGGCGACCGCTCGCTGCGGACCGTGCACGCGGCGCTCGACGCCGGGGTGAGCCTGCTCGACACCGCCGACATGTACGGACCGTTCACCAACGAGCTGCTCGTGGGGCGGGCGTTGAAGGAGCGACGGGCGGACGCCTTCGTCTCGACGAAGTGCGGACTGCTCGTCGGCGACCAGCACGTGGTCGCCAACGGCAGGCCCGGATACGTGCGTCGGGCCTGTGACGCCTCCCTGCGGCGGCTCCAGACCGATGTGATCGACCTGTACCAGCTGCACCGCGCGGACCCCGAGGTACCGGTCGAGGAGACCTGGGGCGCGATGGCCGAGCTGGTCTCCGCGGGCAAGGTGCGGGCGCTCGGTCTGTGCGCCGTCGGTGCGCGGGCGGCCCGCCGGGGTGCGACGGGCGCCGCCCGCGACGGGTACGAGGGAACGATCCGCCAACTGGAGCGGGTCCAGCAGGTCTTCCCGGTGGCGGCGGTGGAGGCCGAGCTGTCGGTGTGGTCGCAGGAGGCCCTGGTACGGCTGCTGCCGTGGTGTGCGGCGCGGGGCGTCGGCTTCCTGGCGGCGATGCCGCTGGGGAACGGTTTCCTGACGGGGACGCTCCTCCCCGGTGGCGGCTTCGAGCGGGACGATCCACGGGCCCGGCACCCCCGGTTCACGGCCGAGATGATGGCGGCGAACCAGCCGCTCGTGGCGGGTCTGCGACGGGTGGCCGCGCGGCACGGGGCGGATGTCACCCCGGCGCAGGTGGCGTTGGCGTGGGTGCTCGGCCGGGGTCCGCACGTCGTGCCGGTGCCGGGGGCGAAGCGGGAGCGGTGGGCGGTGGAGAACGCCCGGGCGGCCGGGCTGCGGCTGACGGCGGAGGACCTGGCGGAGATCGCGGCGCTTCCGGCGGCGCGGGGTTCCTGGGACTGAGCGGCTCGCGGGGTTTCTGCGACTGGGCGGCTCGCGGGATCTTCGGCGGCGGGCTGGGAACCTGGTCGCGCCGAGCGGTGTATCAAGGGTGAAGGGATGCCGCTCGACTCGTCGAAAGGGACCGTGCCATGAGCCGTCCTGCTGTTGTGAAGGCCCTGTGGGGCGTCGCCGTGCTGGTTCTGGTGGCGGGCTGCTCCTCGGGAGGTACGGAGGACCGCCCGGGTACGGCTCCGCCGACGTCGGCCTCGGCGGGCGCCACCGCTTCCGTGACGCCGGCCCCGTCCACCTCTCCGGCCCCGACCGGTGCTCCCTCCGCCGGCGGCCGGGTCACCGTGACGGGGACGCTCACCGAGGGGCTGAAGTCGCCCTGGGGGCTCGCGGAGCTGCCGGGCGGTGACCTGCTCGTCTCCTCGCGGGACGAGCGGACGGTCACCCGGGTCGACGGGCGGACCGGGGCGAAGACCCCGCTCGGCGAGGTGCCGGGTGTGGTGCCGGGCGGTGAGGGCGGACTCATGGGCCTCGCGGTCCGGGACGGCTGGGTGTACGCCTATCTGACGGCGGAGTCGGACAACCGCATCGTGCGCATGCGGTATGGGGGCGGGGACCGGCTCGGCGCGCCGGAGCCGGTGCTGACGGGCATCCCGAAGGGCCTCGTGCACAACGGCGGGCGGATCGCGTTCGGGCCGGACGGGATGCTGTACGCGGGGACGGGTGAGACGGGCAGGACCGGTCTCGCCCAGGACCGGGACTCGCTCGGCGGGAAGATCCTCCGGATGACCCCGGAGGGCAGGCCGGCGCCGGGCAATCCCTCCGCCGGATCGGTGGTCTATTCGTACGGGCACCGGAACGTGCAGGGAATCGCCTGGGACTCGGCGGGGCGCCTGTGGGCCGCCGAGTTCGGGCAGAACACCTGGGACGAGCTGAACCTGGTCGAGTCCGGGAAGAACTACGGCTGGCCGGAGGTCGAGGGACGGACCGGACGGGCCGGCTTCGTGGACCCGGTGGCCCAGTGGCCGACCTCGGAGGCCTCCCCCAGCGGGATCGCGTTCGCACGGGGCGCGATCTGGATGGCGGGGCTCAGAGGTGAGCGGCTGTGGCGGGTCCCGCTGGCCGGCGCGGAGCGCTCGGGGGACCCCGAGGCGTTCCTGACGGAGGAGTACGGACGTCTGCGCACGGTCCTCGCGGGGGGCGGCGGGCGGCTCTGGCTGGTGACCAGCGAGACCGACACCCGGGGCACTCCCGGGCCGGGGGACGACAGGATCCTCCGGCTGGAGGTGAGCTGACGAACGGCCCGACACCGGCCCGGGGGCGGGGAAGGGGAGTCCGACCGGCCGGAGCGGGAGGAGGGGCCGGAGCGGTCCGTAACGGCCGGGGCGATCCCGAACGGTCGGACCGGTCCGGAGCCGGTCGGAGCGGTCCGGAGCCGGTCGGAGCGGTCCGGAGCCGGTCGGAGCGATCTGGGGCGGTCCGGAGCGACCGCCACGGTTGAGAGCTGCCGAAGCGGTCGGGGCGGTCAGAGAGAGGTGTCGAGGAGGTGGAGGCGGTGGGCCAGGGCTGCGGCCTCGCCGCGGCCGGCGACGCCCAGTTTGGCCAGGATGTTGGAGACGTGGACGCTGGCCGTCTTGGGTGAGATGAACAGCTCTTCGGCAATCTGGCGGTTGGTGCGGCCGACCGCGACCAGAGCCAGGACGTCCTGTTCGCGGGGGGTCAGACCGAAGGTGTCTTCCGCGGGCTCCACCGGCTCCCGGGGCTGCTTCTCGGGGGCCAGGGAGAGGCGGGCGCGGGCGGCGAGGAGTTCCACGTCCTCGCGGAGCGGACGGGCGCCGAGGCGGACGGCGGTGGCGTGGGCCTGGCGGAGCAGGGCCGTGGCCTCCTCGCGGCGGCCGCCTTCGACGAGCAGGGCGTCGGCGAGGCGGTGGCGGGCGCGGGCCAGCTGGGCGGGGCGTTCCAGCGGTTCGTAGGCGGCGACGACCTCGGCCCAGCGGGCGGCCGATTCCCGTCCCTCGGCGCGGGCGAGTTCCTCGGAGACCTGTCGGGCGTGGGCGGCCCAGACGGGGGCCGGGGCGGCGAGGCCGCGGAGGCAGCGGCGGATCGCGTCGAGTGCCTCGGCGCGGCCCTCGTCGGCGCCGGGCAGCCCTCGGCTGTCGGCCTCCGCGGTGACGGCGGTGAGGACGAGCGGCCAGCCGTAGCGGTGGGTGCTCGGCGGGAAACCGGCTCGTTCGGCGGCGGCCAGTTGGGACCGGACGTCGGAGACACGCCCCTCGGCGGCCGCGACGGCGATCTCGACCTGGTCCATGGGCAGGGTGTACTGGGGGATCGGGTCGCGGGTGCCGTAGACGGCCCGGGCGTCGGCGAGGTGGCGGCCGGCCGTGTCGAGTTCGCCCCGGGCGACGGCGAGCTGGGCGAGGCGGAGGGAGGCGGAGCCGCGGGGCTTGGTGCTGGTCGCGGAGCGGAGCAGCCGTTCGGCGGCCTCCCGGGTCTCGTCCCAGCGGCCGAGGGAGAAGAGGGACTCGGCCCGGTTGGCCTCGATCCAGCCGACGCTGTCGACGAGGCCGTAGGAGCGGGCGAGACGGACGCCGGTGTCGGAGAGTTCGACGGCCTCGTGGGAGCGGCCGAGGGCCTCCAGGGAGGAGGCGAGGTTGATGTGGGCGCGGGCGGTCTCGGTGTAGTGGCCTCGGGCCTTGGCCCGTTCCCGTACCTCGTGCATCTCGGCGAGACCCGCCTCGACGTCGCCGGCCCCGGCCATGAGGGTGCCGAGGGTGAGCCGGGCGTTGAGTTCGATGGACTCGGCCCTGACGAGCCGGGCGTACTCGACGGCGCGTTCCGCGGCGGTGATGGCCTCGGGTCCGGGGTTGCGGAGCATGCCCCAGCCGGCGGCGCCGACGAGGACCACGGCGTGGACGGCGGAGGGCGGCAGGCCCTTGACGAGTTCCTGGGCGCGGGCGATCTCCTTCCGGCCGTCGCCCCGGCCGAGGTTGGACTGGAGGCGGGCCTTCTCGGTCCAGAACCAGGCGGCGCGGAGGGGGTCGTTCTCCTCCGAGCTTTCGAGGAGGCGCAGGGCCGTCCTGCCGATCTTCAGGGCGCGTTCGCGGTCGCCGCTGAGGCGGGCGGCGACGGCAGCCTCGGCGAGCAGGTCGAGGTAGCTGAGGGCGGTGCTCTCGGGGTCGCAGCCGCAGGGCGGGTAGGCCTCGGCGTAGTCGATGGGGCGGAGCGAGCGGCGGGTCTCCGCGGGGGCCTCGTCCCAGAGTTCCATGGCCCGTTCGAGGAGCCGGAGCTGCTCGGCGTAGGCGTGGCGCTTGCGGGTCTCGACGGAGGCGCGCAGGACGGCGGGCAGGGCCTTGGCCGGGTCGTGCGCGTGGTACCAGTACGTGGCGAGCCGGGTGGCGCGCTCGTCGGTCCGGACGAGTGCCGGGTCGGCCTCCAGGGCTTCGGCGTAGCGCCGGTTGAGGCGGGAGCGTTCGCCGGGCAGCAGGTCGTCGCTGACGGCCTCGCGGACCAGGGAGTGGCGGAAGCGGTAGCCGTCGCCGTCGGGGACGGCGAGCAGGAGGTTGGCGCCGACGGCGGCCCGTAGCGCTTCGATGAGTTCGTCCTCGGTGAGCCGGGCGACGGCGGCGAGCAGGCCGTACTCGACGGTGGAGCCGCCTTCGGCGACGATCCTGGCGACCCGCTGGGCGTCTTCGGGGAGTGTCTCGACCCGGACGAGCAGGAGGTCGCGCAGGGAGTCGCTGAGCTGGCCGGGGGCGCAGCCGGCCTCGTGGGAGACGACGAGTTCCTCGACGAAGAAGGCGTTGCCGTCGGAGCGTTCGAAGACCTCTTCGACGAGGCCGGGGTCGGGTTCGGCGGCGAGGATGCCGGTGAGCTGGCGGTGCACCTCGATGCGGGTGAAGCGGGCGAGTTCGATGCGGCGGATGGTGCGGAGCCGGTCGAGTTCCGCGAGGAGGGGGCGCAGCGGGTGGCGGCGGTGGATGTCGTCGGCGCGGTAGCTGGCGACGACCACGATCCGGCCGCGGCGCAGGGTGCGGAGGAGGTAGGTGAGGAGGTGCCGGGTGGAGGCGTCGGCCCAGTGGAGATCCTCCAGGACGAGCACGATCGTACGGTCGGCGGCGAGCCGTTCCAGGAGCCGTACGGTCAGTTCGAAGAGGCGGCCGGTGGAGTCCTCGTCGGCGGAGTCGTGGCTTCCGGGATCGCCCAGTTCGGGCAGGAGGCGGGCGAGCTCGCTCTCCTGGCCGTCGGCGGCCTCGGTGAGTTCGTCGGGGAGCCGGCGCCGGAGCGAGCGCAGCGCGGTGGCGAAGGGGGCGAAGGGCAGTCCGTCGGCGCCGAGTTCGACGCAGCCGCCGAGCGCGACGACGGCGCCGCGGCCGCAGGCCGTGTCGAGGAACTCCTCGATGAGCCGGGTCTTGCCGACCCCGGCCTCACCGCCGACGAGCAGTGCCTGGGGCTCTCCCGCGTCCGCGCGGGAGAGCGCCTCGGTGAGGGCGGTGAGTTCGCCGGCGCGGCCGACGAACACGGGGCTGACTGACCTGGTCTCCACGGCGCCGAGCATCGCACAGACGTCCGGGCCCTCGCCCATACGGGGGTCACGCGGCCCGGACGAAGCGGCCCCGTCCGTCGCCATTCACCCGCCCCTCCGGGTCCTGGCCCCCGCTGCGGCGACCGAGGCGGCGCAGGCTCCGGGTGGCGCCGGCCGACTCGGCGGCCGCGTGGGACAGGCGCTGGGCGGCGGCCTCGCGGACGAGCTGGGCGTGGTTCATGCGGTCGATCTCGTACGCGAACATCGTGTCGCTCCCCTGGTGTTCGTCGGTTTCGGTACCGCTTCTCGCGATGCCTCTACTGTCGTTTCCCAGGCAGTGCGGCCGCATCGGGCGAGTGCCGCATGTTCGGCGTACGGGGGGCCTTAGGCGGGCCCCGGGGGGGCCTTAGACGGTCTCAGGATCCGGCGGTGGGAAGGCTCAGGAACAGGTCGAAGTAGGTACCGGCCGACAGGAGCAGACCGATCCCGCCGAGGACGGCGCCCGCGACGGCGACCGCGCGGACCCAGGCGGGGCGCCCGGGGAGGATGAGGACGAGGACGGCGACGAAGAGGGCGACGAACGCGAAGACGCCGTTCACCAGGGCGGTGGTGTGCCAGGCGTCGCCGTAGATCTCGGAGATCTGCTGGGCGGGGGTGCCGGATCCGGAGGTCTTGATCTGCCCGATGAGGGTCTCGCGCTCGGCGACGACCTTGCCCGTCCAGGTGCCGGTCAGCGCGACGGCCGCGAGGGCGGCGGAGACCACGGCCGCGGCGGCGGCACCGATGCCGGCGGGGGCGGGGGCGACCTCCCCGACCGCCTCCCCGGCCGGCTCCCCCGCCGACTCCCCGGCCTGCTCCCCGTCCTGTCCGTCGAGCCGGTTCACCGCGGTGTCGCCTGTCGGCGCGTTCCCGGCGGCCGCGGGGGCCTCGGCGCTCTCCGTGCCCGCTTCGCTCTGGCCGGTCTTGTCAGTCGTCGTCGTCTTGGTGTCCATGCGGCGCACGCTAGGCGGCACACATGAGAGCCGTCTTAAGACGCTCCCCCGGCAGCCCCGTGGGCTTTCGCCGCGCGCCACTCCGGGGCGAGGACGGCCCAGACCTCCGTGTCCGCGCGGGTGCCGCGGTGCGGGTAGCTCTCCCGCAGGACGCCCTCCCGTGTCATGCCGAGGCGGCGGGCGACGGCGATGCTCGGCGCGTTCTTCGCGGAGGCGCGCCACTCGACGCGGTGGATGCCGCGCTCTTCGACCGCCCAGTCGATGATGACCCGGCAGGCCCGGGTGATCAGGCCCTTCCCCGCGGCGGAGGGCTCCAGCCAGCAGCCCGCCTCGGCGGTCCCGTGCGTCACGTCCATGGTCCGGAAGAGGACGCCGCCGACGAGCGTGCCCCCGGTCCAGATGCCGTAGATGCGTCCGGTGTCGTTCGCGGCCTTCTCGGCGTACGAGCGGAGGAAGGAGCGGGCGGAGTCCAGGTCGGCGACGAAGTCCGGCAGCGCGATGTGCTGCCCGACGAAGTCCCGTCCCCGGTCCATGTGGGTCAGGAACTCCTCGGCCTGCCAGGGCTCCAGGGGCCTCAGCTCGGCGTCGTCGTCACCTAGCGGTATCGCGAACATCGTCGTCCCTCTCCTCCACGGCCGGCACCGTCACGCGCTGCCCAGGGATCTTCCCACGCGCGTCGGCGGCTTCGCGGCACTCGGGAGGTTCGATGCTGATCCGCGGCAGCCGGCGGTCGAGCCAGCGCGGCAGCCACCAGTTCGCGCCGCCGAGGAGGTGCATCAGGGCGGGGACGAGGAGGGTGCGGAGCACGAAGGCGTCGAGGGCGACGGCCGCCGCGAGCGCGATGCCGAACATCGCGATGACCCGGTCGCCGGAGAGGACGAAGGCGAGGAAGACGGAGATCATGATGACGGCGGCGGAGTTGATCACACGGCTGGTCTCGGCGAGGCCGACCCGGACCGCCCGCCGGTTGTCGCCGGTCTCCAGCCACTCCTCGTACATCCGGCTGACCAGGAAGACCTGGTAGTCCATGGAGAGTCCGAAGAGGACGGAGACCATGATCACGGGGAGGAAGGGTTCGATCGGACCGGCACTGCCCAGGCCGAGGAGTTCGCTCCCCCAGCCCCACTGGAAGATCGCCACGACGACGCCGAAGGCGGCGGCGACGGCCGCGACGTTCATGGCGGCGGCCTTGAGCGGGATGCCGATCGAGCGGAAGGCGAGGAGGAGGAGCAGACAGCCGAGGGCGATGACGACGCCGACGAAGAGGGGGAGCTTGCCGACGATGATCTCGGCGAAGTCGTCGTACGAGGCGGTGAGACCGCCGACGTGGACGTCGAGGGAGCTGCCGGCCTCGGCCTTCGGGAGGACGTCCGTACGGAGCCGGTCGACGAGTTCGCTGGTGGCCCTGGACTGGGGTGAGGAGTCGGGGACGACGGTGAGGACGGCGGTGTCGCCCGAGCTGTTGTAGCTGACCGGGGAGACGGAGGCGACCCCACGGGTGGCGGCGAGGGCGGCCGGCAGCTGGTCGAGGGCGACCCGGTCGTCGGCGCCGTCCAGCCCGGCGACGAGGGTGAGCGGGCCGTTGACGCCGGGGCCGAAGCCGTCGGCGATCAGGTCGTACGCCTTCCGTGTGGTCGCGGTGGCCGGGTTGTTGCCCTGGTCGGAGGTGCCGAGGTGGAGGGAGAGCGTGGGCAGCGCCAGGACGCCCATGACGACGACGGCGACCAGGCCGAGGAGCTTGGGGTGCCGCTCGACGAAGGCGGACCAGCGGGCGGCGAAGCCGGTGGGCAGTTCGGGCTGCGGCCCGTGCACGGCGAGCGTCCGCCGTTCGCGCCGCGACAGCGCCCGCGCGCCGATGAACGAGAGCAGCGCCGGGAGCAGGGTGATGGAGGCGGCGACCGTGAGGACCACGGTGAGGGAGGCGGCGATGGCGACGCCGTTGAGGAAGCCGAGCCGCAGGATCAGCATCCCGAGGAGGGCGATGCAGACGGTGGCGCCGGCGAAGACGACGGCACGGCCGGTGGTGGCGACGGCGGTCTCGGCGGCCTCGGCGACGGACAGGCCGCGTTTCAGGCCTCTGCGGTGCCGGGTGACGATGAAGAGGGCGTAGTCGATGCCGACGCCGAGGCCGACGAGCATGCCGAGCATGGGGGCGAAGTCGGCGACGGTCATCAGATGGCCGAGGAGCACGATCCCGGAAGAGGCGATGCCGACGCTGACGAGCGCGGTCGCGATGGGGAGCGCGGAGGCGGCGAGGGAGCCGAAGGCCAGGAAGAGGACGACGGCGGCGACGGCGACGCCGACGACTTCCGCGAGGTGCCCGCCGGGGGCCTCGGTGAGGGCGACGGCGTTGCCGCCGAGTTCGACGGAGAGCCCCTCGGGCTCGTTCGCCGCGGCCTTGGCGGTGTCGACGAGGGCACGTGTCTGCGCCGGGGGGATGTCGTCGGCCCGCTCGTGGAAGGTGACGGTGGCGTAGGCGGTGTGGCCGTCCTCGCTGACCTGGCCGCGGGTGTCGCCGTACGGGGAGGTGACGGCGGCGACGCCGGGCAGTGCGGCGACCTCGTCGAGCATCGCGGTGACGCGCCGCTCGACGGCGTCCGCGCGGACGCTGCCCCGGTCGGTGTGCCAGACGATGGTGTCGGTGTCGCCGCCCAGGCCGTCGAAGCCGCGGTCGAGGAGGGCGGTGGCACGGCCGGACTCGGTGCCGGGCACCTCGTAGTCGTTGGAGTAGGCGCTGCCGGCGACGGCCGCCGCGGTGCCGACGCCGACGAGGGCGACGAGCCACAGGAGGACGGCGACGAGGCGGTGCGTGACGCACCACCGTGCGATGGCTGCCAAAGGACGTGCTCCCTGGGTGGTTCCTGGCTCTTCCACGGGAACGGCCCGAAGAGAACGCATGACCTACATGGGGCCCACTGTCGCAGCCAAACGTGATCGTTTGCCCGTTTCGTGTCGATACTCACAGGCGTGCCCGGGAGGTTCGGGACCGAGGTCCTGGCCTCCCGGGCACAACGGCTCACCGCGGGTGCTCAGCCGGAGACGCTCGCGCGGCCGTTCTCGATGTGCCCCATGAGCCGGCGGCGGAAGCCACCGGCCGCGGTCACCTCGATGTCGTACCAGCCGTGCGCGTCGGAGGCCGAGTGCACGACGGTACGGGTCCGGCCGGGCTTGACGGTGACCGTGCGGGTCCAGTCGCCGAGGTCGTCGGGGTCCACGTACCCCAGCGGCCGGACCGTGAAGGAGAGCGGCGCGGATCCGGTGTTTCGTACGGTGAGATGCAGGTCACGGTCGTGGTGGTCGATCCGCGAGGCGAGTTCGGCGCCGCCCGTCGCGGGTCCCTCGAACTCGCGGCGGAAGCCGTTGGGGCCGGTGATCGTGAAGCGGTAGTGATCACCCGGAACGGGGACGGTCCACTCCCCCGTGCCCCGGACGTCCTTGTGCTGCGGGACGGCGAACTCACCGGCGTACGGGTAGAGCGCGAAGTGCGCACTCGCCTTCGCCCGGTTGCTGAGCGCGACCGTCACCGAACCGGCGCCGGTGGTCGCGGCGGCGTCCGGCTGGTACGGCAGGGGGCGGGCGCGGCGGACGCCCGGTTCCTGCGTCGGCATGTGCTGGACGGCCGGGGGCTGGGGCCGCCAGCGGCCGGAGAAGGGCGGGATCGGGCCCGGCTGCTCGACCTCGGGCAGCCGGCGGCCGCGCGCGAAGTCGAAGGCGGAGGTGAGGTCGCCGGTGACGGCCCGGCGCCAGGGGGTGATGAGGGGTTCCTGGATGCCCGTGAGCCGCTCCAGGAAACGGATCACCGAGGTGTGGTCGAAGGTCTCCGAGCAGACGTAGCCGCCGACCGACCAGGGCGAGACGACGAGCAGCGGGACTCGGATGCCGAGGCCGGTGGGCAGGCCCTTCCACCGCTCGGCGGCTCCCGCCGGGTCGTCGGCGGACGGGACCGGCGGCGGCACGTGGTCGAAGAAGCCGTCGTTCTCGTCGTAGTTGATGAGGACGACGGTGTGGCGCCAGACGTCCGGGTGCGCGCCGAGGGCGTCGAGCACCTTGTAGACGAGGGTCGCGGAGGCGATCGGCGAGGAGGAGCCGGGGTGCTCGGAGTCGATCGCGGAGGGCACCAGGTACGAGACCTCGGGGAGGGTGCCGGCGGCCACGTCGGCGCGGAAGGCGTCGGCGAGGGTGCCGCTCTCGACGCGGCGCAGACCGCGTTCGAAGAGGGAGCGCTCCGCCCCGGTGAGGGTGGCGACGCCTTCTTCCAGGAGGCCGAGGAGACGGGTTCGCTCGGTGGCGTCGTCGGTGTCGCGGACGGCGGCGTAGAAGGACTCCATGAAGGTGTGCCCGCCGGTCCTCGCCAGCGCCTTGCGGGCGATCTTCTTGAAGCTGGTGAAGAACTCGATGTTGTTGTCGGTGAAGTTCTCCCACTCGGTGTACGTCTTCCAGCTGCGCCCGGCGGCTTCGAGGCGCTCGGCGTAGGTGGACCAGCCGTAGCCGGGGTGGGTGCCCTCGGCGTAGGCGGCGTTGGTGACGGCCCGGCTGCCGTCGGCCTCGAAGCCGGTCCAGCCGGACCAGAGGTGGTTGCGGTTGGGGCTCGTGGAGGTGTGGATGGACGAGTGGTAGGCGTCGCAGATGGTGAAGGTGTCGGCGAGCTCGTAGTGCAGGGGGAGGTCCTGCCGGTCGTAGTACGCCATGGTGGCGGCGGTCTTGGCCGAGACCCATCCGTCCATCCAGCCGCCGCGCCAGGCCTTGGCGCCGCCGCTCCAGGAGTGGTCGAGGTCGCCTATGTACTGGAGGTCCTTCTTCTGGGTCTCGGCGGCGCCGCGGATCGGGAAGGGCAGCACGGTCCGGCCGAGGGCGGCGGGCTGTTCGAACACCGGTTTGCCGGAGGGAAGTTCGACGGCATTGCGGTCACCGAATCCGCGGACGCCGCGGAGGGTGCCGAAGTAGTGGTCGAAGGAGCGGTTCTCCTGCATCAGGATCACCACGTGCCGGACCGCCGACATCCCTCCTGCGGGGGGCTCCGCGGCCATCGCGGCCTGCAGCGACGGCGGCAGCAGTGAGCCGGCCGCGGCGGCGCCGAGGGCGCCTCCGCCCAGTGCGAGGAGCCTTCTGCGGGACATCTCGGATGACAAGACCGACCTCCAGTCGACGGCCAATGGTTCGCCTTCGAGCCATTGGGTGGTACGCCGGGGACGGTAGTGAGACGCGGTGACGGCGAGAAGACCCGACGGGGGCGCTGCGGTGAACGTCCAAGAGGAGGCGCCGGAAGTCCAAGCGATTTCCGGCCACGCTCACACGCATGGGCGAGCCGCCCGCTCCTCAAGCGGTAGCCGGACACGCGAACGGCCCCGCACCGGAACTTCGGTGCGGGGCCGTCCCCATGACATACGAGAAGGAACTCAGCCCTCGCTGACGCCCAGCTTCTCCAGGATCAGGTCCTTGACCCTCGCCGCGTCCGCCTGACCGCGGGTCGCCTTCATGACCGCGCCGACCAGGGCGCCGACCGCCGCGACCTTGCCTCCGCGGATCTTGTCGGCGATGGCCGCGTTGCCCGCGATGGCCTCCTCGACGGCCGTGCCGAGGGCGCCGTCGTCGGAGACGACCTTCAGACCGCGCTTCTCGACGACCGCGTCCGGGGAGCCCTCGCCGGCGAGAACGCCCTCGATGACCTGACGGGCCAGCTTGTCGTTGAGGTCACCGGAGGCGACCAGGGCCGAGACCCGGGCCACGTCGGCCGGGGTGATGGCCAGCTCCTCCAGCGAGACGCCCTGCTCGTTGGCGTTGCGGGCGAGCTCGCCCATCCACCACTTGCGCGCCGAGGCCGCGTCCGCGCCCGCCTCGATCGTCGCGACGATCGCGTCGACCGCGCCCGCGTTGAGGATGGACTGCATGTCCAGCTCGGACACGCCCCACTCCTCGCGCAGCCGGGTACGGCGCACCCGAGGCAGCTCGGGAAGGCCCTTGCGGAGCACCTCGACCCACTCGCGGGCCGGGGCGACGGGGACGAGGTCGGGCTCCGGGAAGTACCGGTAGTCCTCGGCGTTGTCCTTGATGCGGCCCGCGGTGGTGGAACCGTCGTCCTCGTGGAAGTGACGGGTCTCCTGCACGATCGTGCCACCGGAGGTGAGCACGGCCGCGTGGCGCTGGATCTCGAAGCGCGCCGCGCGCTCCACCGAGCGGAGCGAGTTGACGTTCTTCGTCTCCGAGCGGGTGCCGAAGGTCTTGGTGCCGTGCGGGCGCAGCGACAGGTTCACGTCGCAGCGCATCTGGCCCTTGTCCATGCGGGCGTCGGAGACACCGAGGGCGCGGATCAGCTCGCGCAGCTCGGCGACGTACGCCTTGGCGACCTCGGGGGCCCGCTCGCCCGCGCCCTCGATCGGCTTGGTGACGATCTCGATGAGCGGGATGCCGGCCCGGTTGTAGTCGAGCAGCGAGTGCGAGGCGCCGTGGATGCGGCCGGTCGCGCCACCGATGTGGGTGGACTTGCCGGTGTCCTCCTCCATGTGGGCGCGCTCGATCTCGACGCGGAAGACCTCGCCGTCCTCCAGCTGGACGTCCAGATAGCCGTTGAAGGCGATCGGCTCGTCGTACTGGGAGGTCTGGAAGTTCTTCGGCATGTCCGGATAGAAGTAGTTCTTCCGGGCGAAGCGGCACCACTCCGCGATCTCGCAGTGCAGCGCGAGACCGATCTTGATGGCGGACTCGACGCCGATCGCGTTGACGACCGGGAGCGAACCGGGCAGGCCGAGACAGGTGGGGCACGTCTGCGAGTTGGCGTCCGCGCCCAGCTCGGTCGAGCAGCCGCAGAACATCTTCGTCTTGGTACCCAGCTCGACATGGACCTCAAGGCCCATGACGGGGTCGTACGCGGCGAGCGCCGCTTCGTACGACAGCAGTTCAGTGACAGTCACGGTGAGACTTTCCCTCTCAGCCCAGCAGGACGTCTTCGTCGCCCAGGCGCTTCAGCTCCCGGTAGAGGATCGCCAGGCCGGTCACGATGGCGGCGGCGGACACGGCGGCGTCGATCAGCCGCAGGGTGTCGCCGTCGCTGCGGGCCAGCTTGGCCTGCTTGGCGACACTGATGGCACCGAACGCGGTGCTGGCCAGCGACACGTACACGCCGGTCTTCGACTTCTTGAAGTTCTTGGCCTTCTTTGCCATGGCACTCACAGCGACGGAGCCTCCTCAAGCAGCGGGTGCCCCCACTTTTCCACGAAGGCCGCCTCGACGGCGGCGCCGACCTTGTAGAGCCGGTCGTCCTTCATGGCGGGGGCGATGATCTGCAGACCGACCGGGAGGCCGTCCTCGGGCGCGAGGCCGCAGGGCAGCGACATGGCGGCGTTGCCGGCCAGGTTGGTCGGGATCGTGCACAGGTCCGCGAGGTACATGGCCATCGGGTCGTCGGCGCGCTCGCCGATCGGGAAGGCGGTGGTGGGAGTCGTCGGGGAGACGATCACGTCCACCTGCTCGAAGGCCTGCTCGAACTCGCGGGTGATGAGCGTACGGACCTTCTGCGCCGAGCCGTAGTAGGCGTCGTAGTAACCGGAACTCAGCGCGTACGTACCGAGGATGATGCGGCGCTTGACCTCGTCGCCGAAGCCGGCCTCACGGGTGAGGGCGGTGACGTCCTCGGCCGACCGGGTGCCGTCGTCGCCGACGCGCAGGCCGTAGCGCATGGCGTCGAAGCGGGCCAGGTTGGAGGAGCACTCGGACGGCGCGATCAGGTAGTACGCCGAGAGGGCCAGGTCGAAGGTCGGGCAGTCCAGCTCGACGATCTCGGCGCCCAGCGACTTCAGCAGCTCGACGGACTCGTCGAAGCGCTGCACGACACCGGCCTGGTAGCCCTCGCCGCGGAACTGCTTGACGACGCCGACGCGCATGCCGGCGACCGAGCCGTTGCGCGCGGCCTCGACGACCGGCGGGACCGGGGCGTCGATGGAGGTCGAGTCGAGCGGGTCGTGCCCGGCGATCGCCTCGTGCAGGAGGGCCGCGTCCAGGACCGTACGGGCGCAGGGGCCGCCCTGGTCGAGAGAGGACGAGAACGCCACCATGCCGTAGCGGGAGACCCCGCCGTAGGTCGGCTTGACGCCGACGGTGCCGGTGACGGCGGCGGGCTGGCGGATGGAACCGCCGGTGTCCGTGCCGATGGCGAGGGGGGCCTCGTACGCGGCGAGGGCGGCGGACGAGCCACCGCCGGAGCCGCCGGGGATCCGGGTCAGGTCCCAGGGGTTGCCGGTCGGACCGTAGGCGCTGTTCTCCGTCGAGGAGCCCATCGCGAACTCGTCCATGTTGGTCTTGCCGAGGATGACGACGTCGGCGGCCTTGAGGTTCTTGACCAGGGTCGCGTCGTACGGCGGGATCCAGCCCTCGAGGATCTTCGAGCCCACGGTCGTCGGCATGCCGGCGGTGGTGAAGATGTCCTTGAGCGCGAGCGGCACACCGGCGAGCGGGCCGAGCTTCTCGCCCCGGGCGCGCTTCTCGTCGACGGCGCGGGCCTGGGCGAGCGCGCCCTCACGGTCGACGTGGAGGAAGGCGTGGACCTTCTCGTCGACGGCCTCGATGCGGGCGAGGTGGGCCTCGGTGACCTCGACGGCGGTCAGTTCGCCGGCGGCGATCCTCCCGGCGATCTCGGCCGCGGTGAGCTTGATGATGTTGTCCGTCATGACTGTTAGTCCTCCCCCAGGATCTGCGGCACCTTGAAACGCTGCTGCTCCTGGGCCGGGGCGCCGGAGAGCGCCTGCTCGGGGGTGAGCGACGGACGGACCTCGTCCGCGCGCATGACATTGGTCAGCGGCAGCGGGTGGGAGGTCGGCGGTACGTCTTGGTCGGCGACCTCGGAGACGCGGGCGACCGCGCCGATGATGTCGTCGAGCTGGCCGGCGAAGTGATCGAGTTCTTCGCCCTTCAGCTCCAGACGCGCCAGCCGTGCGAGGTGGGCGACCTCCTCGCGCGTGATGCCAGGCATGCGGATCCTCACGGGGTGAGCTTGATGGTGTGGCCCCATCCTATGGGGCCGGTGCGCCTGCCCGTGAAACGGTTTGCCCGGCGTCCCGGTGGCGGGTGGACGCGGGCTACGGGACGACCTGCCCGGAGGCCTGGTCGACGTTCAGTTCGGCCGCGAGGTCGGCGGGGCGGCGCCAGCCGTGCTCGCCGCGGGCCAGGAGCCAGGCGGTCGCCTCGCCCGGGGGCATAGCGGCCGCCACCAGCCAGCCCTGGACGGCGTCGCAGCCCAGGTCGCGCAGGCGCTCCCAGGTCTCGTCGTCCTCGACGCCCTCGGCGACGACGAGGAGGCCGAGGGAGTGGGCGAGGTCGACCGTGCAGCGGACGATCTCGGCGTCCTCGGTGTCGACGGCGAGCCGGGCGACGAAGGAGCGGTCGATCTTGAGCTCGCTGACGGGGAGTCGGCGCAGATGGACGAGGGAGGAGTAGCCGGTGCCGAAGTCGTCGAGGGACATCTTGACGCCGTGGCCGGTGAGGCCGTTGAGCGTGTCGGCGGCCCGCTGGGGGTCTTCGAGGAGCACGTGCTCCGTTATCTCCAGCTGGAGCGCGCCGGCCGGGACGCCGTGGCGGGCCAGCCGGGCGGCGACGGCGCCGGCGAAGCCGGGGGTGTGCACGTCGCGCGGCGAGACGTTGACGGCGACCGGGACGTCGAGGCCCTGGGCGCGCCAGCGGGCGACCTGGGCGAGGGCGGTCTCCAGGACGTACTCGGTGAGGTGCGGCATCAGGCCGGAGGACTCGGCGATGGCGATGAACTCGTCCGGCGGGACCTTTCCGCGCTCGGGGTGCACCCAGCGGACGAGGGCTTCCAGGCCGGCGACCTGGCCGTCGAAGCGGACCTTGGGCTGGTAGTGGAGTTCGACGTCGCCGGCGTCGAGGGCGCGGCGCAGGTCGCCGAGGAGTCCGAGCCGGTCGGGCGTGTTGGAGTCGCGCTTGGACTCGTAGACCTCGACGCCGGTGCGGTCCCGCTTGGCCTGGTACATGGCGACGTCGGCTCGGCGCAGCAGGCCTTCGGCGTCGAGGGCGTGGTCGGGGAAGACGGCGACGCCGGCGCTCGCCTCCAGGACGAGGGTGAGTCCGTCGAGGTCGAGGGGCGAGGAGAGTTCGGCGACGAGGTGGCGGGCGACCCGCTGGGCGCTGGTGGTGGAGTCGGCGGTGGGCAGCAGGACGGCGAACTCGTCGCCGCCGAGCCGGGCGGCCTCGGCGCCGCGGGGCAGGGCGAGGCGGAGCCGGTCGGCGATCTGGAGGAGCAGCCGGTCGCCCGCGAGGTGACCCAGGGTGTCGTTGACCGACCGGAAACGGTCGAGGTCGATCAGGACGAGGGCGGCGCGGGCTCCCCCGCCCTCGGCCTCCTCCAGGGCGGTCCAGGCCCGCTCCAGGAGCCACTGGCGGTTGGGGAGCCCGGTCAGCGGGTCGCGCAGCTGCTCCTCGGCGCGGGCGCGGGCGATCCAGAGGGTGGAGTCGAGGGCGATGAGGGGAACGGCGAAGAGCGGCAGCAGGACCGGCCTGGTGGCGGCGACGACGCAGATCAGCGGGGCGATGCCGAGCAGGGCGACGGCGACGAGACCCTGCCGGAGGAGGGCGGTGCGGGCGATGGTGGGCAGGCCGCCACTCTGGGGGGCGAGCGTGTACCACAGGAGGACGCGGGTCACCACGAGATAGGTGGTCGCGGCGAACACGACTTCCGGGAGGTCTCCGATGGTCCAGTCGAGTGGCTGCCAGGGCCGGTCGACGCTGGGTACCTCTCCGAAGAGGGCGAGGGCGAGGGCGGCGGCGGCGACTCCGAGGACGTCGGCGGCGCCGTGCAGCAGGCCCTGTCGCCAGCGGTGTCGGCGGGCGGCGCCGACGAAGGCGACGACCGTCAGGGAGACGAGGCCGGCGGGCACCCAGCCGTACAGGAGGAGGACGGCGAGGGTGAGGGCGGCGCCGGATCCGGCGCCGCCCCACCAGCGGTCGCGGCCGAGGGCGACCAGGTGGCCGACGATGAGGCCGGTGAGGACGGCGAGGGACCAGCCGGCGACACCGCCGGGGAAGAGCACGTGCCCGGCGCTCAGGGCCTGCTGGAGCCCGACGACCAGCACGACGGCGGCGATGCCCACCACGGCTGCGGGTAGCCGGGAGGGAAGGCCCTGCGGGACCGCACGGCCGTGTGGCCGTGGGACCGGGGCGGCGCTCTCGGTCGGTTCCATTCCCGTCCCTCTCACAGGCGGCGGTGCCGGCGGTGTGCGACGGCCGCGGTCGCGCGGCCGCCGGTGGTCCGGCCGTCCGTCGCACGGCCGCCGTCGGGCGGCGTGTCTCGTGTCGACGGGGCCGTGGTCCTGGCGCCACGAGCGGCAGAGCCCTCGCGCGGCCGTGCACGACGAGACGCACGGTCACCACACTAGGCCGCCGAGGGCTTCGACGGGCAGCGCTCTCCTTGTCTTGCCCGAATGCGACCCGGCCACCCGTAACGATCTGGTATGCGCCGAACGGGTGAGCTTCGCGGGGGACGGCGGGGGGTCACGGGGCGACGGGGACCGCGGCCTCGCGAGCCGCGTCGGGCCCTTGTTCGAGCAGGACGGAGAAGCCGTCCTCGTCCAGAACCGGAACCTTCAGCTGCATCGCTTTGTCGTACTTCGAACCCGGGTTCTCACCGACCACCACAAAGGCGGTCTTCTTCGAAACGGAACCGGTCACCTTCGCTCCGAGCCGCTGCAGGGACTCTTTTGCGCCATCCCTGGTGAACTTCTCCAGGGTGCCGGTGACCACGACCGTCAGCCCCTCCAGCGGACGCGGTCCCTCGTCCTCTCCCGCGCCCTCGTCCTCGAGACGGACCCCGGCCGCGCGCCACTTGCGCACGATCTCCCGGTGCCACTCCTCGGAGAACCACTGCTTCACGGCGGCCGCGATGATCCCGCCGACGCCGTCGACGGCTGCCAGCTCCTCCTCGCTCGCCTGCTCGATCCGCTCCAGGGAACGGAACTCCCGGGCCAGCGCCTCTGCGGCGACCGGCCCCACGTGCCGGATCGAGAGCCCGTTGATGAACCGGGCC
Organism: Streptomyces sp. NPDC016459; assembly: GCF_040632845.1. NCBI lineage: Bacteria > Bacillati > Actinomycetota > Actinomycetes > Kitasatosporales > Streptomycetaceae > Streptomyces > Streptomyces sp. NPDC016459. Next base: position 921,158 of record NZ_JBEYCR010000002.1, on the reverse strand, counting down.
AGCGGCCGCTCCTTCGCCGCCGCGATGTTCTCCAGCATCGCCAGCGCGTTCTTCTTCGGCTCGCCCTTCTGGTTGGCGAAGACCGTGACGATCTTCTCCTCGCCGGTCTTCGGGTCCCGCTTGGGCAGCCCGCTGCTCGGGTCGAGGACGTACGCCTTGATCGGAAGCAGCCGCTCGATGGTGAGGTCGAAGAGGTCGCCCTCGTCCCCGAGAGGCGGCTCGGCCGGCTCCAGGGGGCGGGTCAGCGCCGCCGCGGCCACCATGCCGAAGTTCTCGATGTCCAGGCACTGGCGCCCGGCGAGGAAGAAGAGCCGCTCGCGCAGCTGGGCGGGGCAGGTCCTGGAGTTCGGGCAGCGGAGGTCGATGTCGCCCTCCTTCATCGGCTTCAGCGACGTCCCGCACTCCGGGCACTCGGCGGGCATCACGAACTCCCGCTCGCTGCCGTCCCGCAGGTCGGCGACCGGCCCGAGGATCTCCGGGATGACGTCGCCGGCCTTGCGCAGCACGACCGTGTCGCCGATCAGGACGCCCTTGGCCTTCACCACCTCCTGGTTGTGGAGGGTGGCGAACTCGACCTCGGAGCCGGCCACGGTCACCGGCTCCACCTGCGCGTACGGCGTGACGCGACCGGTCCTGCCGACGCCGACCTTGATGTCGAGCAGCCTGGTGTTGACCTCCTCCGGCGCGTACTTCCAGGCGATGGCCCAGCGGGGGGCGCGCGCGGTGGAGCCGAGCCGGCCCTGGAGCGGGATCTCGTCGAGCTTGACGACGACCCCGTCGATCTCGTGCTCCACGGAGTGGCGGTTCTCCCCGAAGTACGCGACGAACTCCCGCACCTCGTCGAGCGAGCCGACCACCTTGTTGTGCCGGGCGGTGGGCAGGCCCCATTCGCGCAGCAGCTCGTAGGTCTCCGAGAGGCGGGAGATGTCGAAGCCCTCGCGGGCACCGATGCCGTGCACCACCATGTGCAGCGGACGGGAGGCGGTGACCTTGGGGTCCTTCTGGCGGAGCGAACCCGCCGCCGCGTTCCGCGGGTTGGCGAAGGGCTTGTCGCCGGCCTCCACCAGGCGGGCGTTGAGCCCCTCGAAGGCCTCCATCGGGAAGTAGACCTCGCCGCGGATCTCCACCAGGTCCGGGACGCGGTCCCCGTGCAGCCGGTCCGGGACGTCGGCGATCGTCCGGACGTTGGGCGTGATGTCCTCGCCGGCGCGGCCGTCGCCGCGCGTGGCGGCCCGGGTCAGCCGCCCGTGCTCGTACGTGAGGTTGACCGCGAGGCCGTCGACCTTCAACTCGCACAGGTAGTGGAAGTCGGGGGTGCCGACGTCCCGCGCGATCCGCTCGGCCCAGGCCGCCAGCTCCTCGTCGTCGAAGGCGTTGTCCAGGGAGAGCATCCGCTCGCGGTGCTCGACGGAGGTGAACTCGGTCTCGTACTGTCCCGCGACCTTCTGGGTCGGCGAGTCGGGCGTCCGCAGCTCCGGGTACTCCTCCTCCAGCGCCTCCAGGGCGCGCAGGAGCCGGTCGAAGTCGCCGTCGCTGATGACCGGCTGGTCCTTCACGTAGTACCGGAAGCGGTGCTCCTCGACCTGCTCGGCCAGGTCGGCGTGCTTCTCCCGTGCCTCGGCGGGCAGGGCCCCCTGTTCGACTGCCACCTTCGTCCGTCCTCCCGTGCCTCGAAACCCGGTCACTCTGGGTTGTCCGCGAGCGATCTCGCCGCCCGGACGCAGTGGGCGAGCGCCGCACGGGCGTAGTCGGGCGAAGCGCCCGCGAGCCCGCACGTGGGAGTGACGACCACGGACTCCGCGAGAGTCCCCGGATTCAGCCCCAGCCTGCGCCACAGCGTCCTGACACCCATGACGCTACCGCCCGGGTCTGACAACGGGCCGTCAGTGGAGGCCACCACACCGGCGAAGAGCTTGGTGCCGGCCTCGACGGCCTCACCGATCGCCTCCTCGTCACGCTCGGTGAGCAGACCGAAGTCGAACGAGACGCCGGCTGCTCCGGCTCGCCGCAGCAGCGCGAAGGGCACGTCCGGAGCGCAGGAGTGCACGACCACCGGTCCGTCGTGGACCCCCATCACCTCCCGCAGGGCGCTCTCCACGACCTGCCGGTCGACGGCGCGGTAGGTGCGGTAGCCGCTGGCGGTACGGACGTCACCGCGCAGCACCGCGGTGAGCGAGGGCTCGTCGAGCTGAAGGACGATCCTGGCCCCCGGGATCCGCTTGCGCAGCTCCGCGAGGTGCCCGTGGAGGCCCTCGGCGAGCGAACCGACCAGGTCGCGGCAGGCACCCGCGTCCCGGAGTGCCGCCTCGCCACCGTGCAGCTCCAGCGCCCCGGCCAGCGTCCAGGGGCCCACGGCCTGCACCTTGAGCGGGCCCTCGTACCCCTGGGTGAACTCCTCGAGGGCGTCCAGGTCCTCGCCGAGCCAGGAGCGGGCCCGCCGGGTGTCCCGGCCGGGCCGGTCGCTGATCCGCCAGCCGCTCGGCTCCACGTGCGCGTAGAGGTCGACCAGCATCCCGATCGTCCGGCCGATCATGTCGGCGCCGGGGCCGCGGGCCGGCAGCTCGGCCAGGAACGGGAAGTCCTCGAAGGACCCGGTGGCGGTCCTGGCGGCCTCGCGGGCGTCGCCGCCCGGCAGGGAACCGACGCCGGTGGCGGGCCCCCAGAGCACGATGTCGTCCGTGTCGCCCATGGTCAGCGCCCCGGCCTGACGGTGAGGTCGTTGATCTCCGCGTCGCGCGGCAGGTCGATCGCGGTGAGGATCGCCGTCGCGACCGACTCGGGGTCGATCCACCGGGAGGGGTCGTACTCCTTGCCCTCCTGGGCGTGGACCTTCGCCTGCATGGGGCTCGCGGTGCGGCCCGGGTAGACGGACGTCACCCGCACCCCGTGGGCGTGCTCCTCGTGCCGCAGGGAGTCGGCGAGCGCCTTGAGACCGTGCTTGGACGCGGCGTACGCGCCCCACTGGGCGTGCGCGGCGAGCCCGGCGCCCGAGTTCACGAAGACGACGTGGCCCTGGGAGACCCGCAGTTGAGGCAGGAGGTGCCGGGTCAGTTCGGCCGGGGCGACCAGGTTGACGTTGAGCTGGTGGTGCCAGGTCTTCGGGGTCAGGTCCCCGACGGGCCCGAGGTCGACGACGCCCGCGATGTGCAGCAGGCCGTCCACCCGCTCGGGCATGCTCTGGTGCGAGAACGCCCAGGACAGCCGGTCCGGGTCCGCCAGGTCCCCGACGAGCGTCCGGGCCCCCGGGAACCGGGCGGCGAGCTCCTTGGCGCGCCCCGCGTCACGCGCGTGCAGCACGAGTTCGTCCCCGCGCGCGTGGAGGCGGCGCGCGACGGCCGCGCCGATGCCTGAACCGGCTCCGGTGATCACATGTGTAGCCATGGGAGCCATGCTCGCATCAGCGGGAGCCGATGTTCTCCTCCAGGTGGGCCAGGGCAGTCGGGCCGTCTTCCGCGAAGAGGACGAGGTCGGTGAGGGGAAGCGGGAGGAAGCCCTCGTCCTCCATGCGCTGGAACTGGGTCTTCAGGCCGTCGTAGAAGCCGGCCGTGTTGAGCAGGACCACCGGTTTGCCGTGCTTGCCGTGCTTCTTCAGTTCCAGGATCTCGGTGGCCTCGTCGAGGGTGCCGGTGCCGCCGACCATGATCACGATCGCGTCGGACTTGGCGAGGAGGAGCGCCTTGCGTGCGGCCAGGTCCCCGGTGACGACCATCTCGTCGGTGTCCGGGCGGGCCTTGTGGGCGAGGAAGTCGACGGAGACGCCGACGAGGCGGCCGCCCGCCTCCTGCACACCGTCCGCGACGACCTTCATCAGGCCGGTGTCGGAGCCGCCCCAGACCAGGGTGTGGCCCCCCTCGCCGAGGAGGCGGGCGAACTCGCGGGCCGGGGCCGTGTACCGCTCGTCCAGGTCGGCCGCGGAGAGGAAGACGCAGATGTTCATGCGCTCCACCGTAGGCCCCTGCCCCCTGACCAGGGGCTTGCGAGATTCTTCGGGAAATCCCCCCGCCCGGCGATGAGTTCCGGTGACGGGCCGGGTCTGCCCTGCCATGGACGAGGTGGAGACCGCGCTGAGCAGGGTCCGGGGACGGGTCACGTCACGGGACGGCACGCCGATCGCGTACGAGCGTTACGGGGACGGGCCGCCGCTCGTCCTGGTGAGCGGCGCCCTCGGGACGGCCGTGTCCGAGCGCCCGCTGGGCCTGCTGCTCGCCCGGCGGTTCTCGGTGCTCGCGTACGACCGGAGGGGGCGCGGCGGCAGCGGCGACACCGGGCCGTACGCCGTGGAGCGGGAGGTCGAGGACCTGGCGGCGGTGGTCGCGGAGGCCGGGGCCGGGGCCGCCCTGCACGGGACGGGCACCGGGGGCGCGCTCGCGCTCACCGCGGCGGCGGCGGGACTGACGGTGGGGCACGTGTCGGTGTACGAGCCGCCGTACTCGGCGGAGGCCGCTCAGCGGTGGAGCCGGGTGGCGGAGCTGCTCGGCCGGGGGCGTCGGTCCGCCGCGCTCGCCCTGTTCCTCACGGACTCGGCGGGGCCCGCGGAGCTGCGGCCCGGCCTCACGGACCTGGCGCACACCCTCGCGTACGACCTCGCCGTCCTCGGCGACGGGACGGTCCCGGAGCGGCGGCTCGCCGGGGTCCACGCGCGCGTACTGGTGGTCGACGGAGGCGCGAGCCCGGCGGGGACCCGTCATGCGGCCCGCGCCGCGACGGCGGCCCTCCCCCGCGCCCGGCACCGCACCCTGACGGGCCAGACGCCCGAGGTGGCCCCGCACGTCCTGGCCCCGGTCCTCACGGAGTTCTTCTGCGAGGACCGGGAGGCCGTGGGGGCCGCCTGAGGGGGTGGGGCCTACGCGGTCGCGGGGGCGGTCGTCGTCGTGCGGCGGGTCGTCGTCGCGATCGTGGCCGAGCCCACCACGCGCGTGCCGTCGTACAGGACGATCGCCTGGCCCGGGGCCACGCCGCGGACCGGCTCCGCGAAGATGACCGTGAGCTCGCCGTCCGCGAGGGACGCCGTCACCTCGGTCTCGCCGCCGTGGGCGCGGAGCTGGGCCGTGTAGCGGCCGGGGCCCTCCGGGGCGGCGCCGCACCAGCGGGGCTTGATCGCCGTCAGGCCGGTCACGTCGAGGGCCTCGACCGGGCCGACCGTGACCGTGTTGTTCACGGGCGAGATGTCGAGGACGTAGCGGGGCTTGCCGTCCGCGGCCGGGTGGCCGATCCGCAGGCCCTTGCGCTGGCCGATGGTGAAGCCGTACGCGCCCTCGTGGGTGCCGACCTTCGTGCCGCCCTCGTCGACGATGTCGCCCTCAGCCTTGCCGAGGCGGGAGGCGAGGAAGCCCTGGGTGTCGCCGTCGGCGATGAAGCAGATGTCGTGGCTGTCGGGCTTCTTCGCGACCGCGAGCCCGCGCCGCTCGGCCTCCGCCCGGATCTCGTCCTTGGTGGTGAGGGTGTCGCCCAGCGGGAACATCGCGTGCGCGAGCTGCTTCTCGTCCAGGACACCGAGGACGTACGACTGGTCCTTGGCCATGTCGGAGGCCCGGTGCAGCTCACGGGTGCCGTCCTCGTTCAGGACGACCGTCGCGTAGTGGCCCGTGCAGACCGCGTCGAAGCCGAGGGCGAGCGCCTTGTCGAGCAGCGCCGCGAACTTGATCTTCTCGTTGCAGCGCAGGCACGGGTTGGGCGTGCGGCCGGCCTCGTACTCCGCGACGAAGTCGTCGACGACGTCCTCGCGGAAACGCTCGGCGAGGTCCCACACGTAGAAGGGGATGCCGATGACGTCGGCGGCCCGGCGGGCGTCCCGGGAGTCCTCGATCGTGCAGCAGCCACGCGCGCCCGTACGGAAGGACTGCGGGTTCGCGGAGAGGGCGAGGTGGACGCCGGTGACGTCGTGGCCCGCCTCGGCGGCACGGGCGGCGGCGACGGCGGAGTCCACTCCGCCCGACATGGCGGCGAGGACGCGAAGGGGGCGCGGGGGCGGGGTCTGAGTCATAGCCCTACCAGGGTACGGGGCGCCGGGAACCACGGTCGCGGTAGTAAGCGTTCTCGGAGGTATGGGGAGCAAGTCGAACGGCACGGGGAGCGGGCCGGACAAGAAGGTGGGGCGCCGCGCCGTCCTGCTCGGGGGCGGGGTCGCCGTGCTGGGCACGGCCGCACTGGCCAGGGACGAGCTGGCGCGCGCGTGGTGGCGGCTGCCGGGGATGCAGAGGAATCGGGTCGAGGGTGAGCTCGACCACCGGGCCGCCGAGTGGACGTCGGCGTCCCGGGCGAACTGGCGGCGGGCCGACCGGCCGGACGACTACCGGATCGACCGGGTCGTGATCCATGTCGTCCAGGGCAGCTACGCGACCGCGCTGAAGGTCTTCAAGAACCCGGGGCACGGGGCCGCGACGCACTACGTCGTGCGCAAGGACGGGCATGTGGCGCAGATGATCCGCGAACTCGACGTCGGCTTCCACGCCGGAAACCGCGACATGAACGAGCGGAGCGTCGGCATCGAGCACGAGGGCTTCGTCGACCGGCCGCAGGACTTCACGGCGGCGATGTACGCGGGGTCGGCGCGGCTCACGGCCGACATCTGCGCGCGGCACGGCATACCCGTGGACCGGGAGCACATCATCGGCCACGTGGAGGTCGAGGGCACGGACCACACGGATCCCGGTCCGCACTGGGACTGGGACCGCTATATGAAGCTGGTGCGGGAGGCGTCGAAGACGGCCGCGTGAGTGGTGGCACGGGTGGCACGGGGGCGGCCGGCCCGCAGGGGTGCGTGAGGCCGGGTGTCCTCACGGGGGGTGTGAGGACGGATGCCCTCGCAGGGGTCACGTGAGGCCGGCCGTCCTCGCACGTTCGACGGCCGGGCCGATCGCGCCCGCCACCGCCGCGACGTCCTCCTTCGTGGAGGTGTGGCCGAGGGAGAAGCGAAGGGTGCCCCGGGCCAGGTCCGGGTCGGTTCCGGTGGCGAGGAGGACGTGACTCGGCTGGGCGATGCCCGCGGTGCAGGCGGATCCGGTGGAGCAGGCGATCCCGGCGGCGTCGAGCAGCAGGAGCAGGGAGTCGCCCTCGCAGCCGGGGAAGGTGAAGTGGGCGTTGGCGGGGAGCCGCTCGACGGGGTCGCCGCCGAGGAGCGCGTCGGGGACGGCCGTACGGACGGCGGTGACGAGCTCGTCGCGGAGGGCGCCGACCTCGCGGACGAACTCCTCGCGCCGCTCGGTGGCGAGCCGGGCGGCGACGGCGAACGCGGCGACGGCCGGCACGTCGAGGGTGCCGGAGCGGACGTGCCGCTCCTGGCCTCCGCCGTGCAGCACGGGTACGGGGGTGTGCTCGCGCCCCAGGAGCAGGGCGCCGATGCCGTAGGGGCCGCCGATCTTGTGGCCGGAGACGGTCATCGCGGCGAGCCCGGACGCGGCGAAGTCGACCGGGACCTGACCGACCGCCTGGACGGCGTCGGCGTGCAGCGGGACGCCGAACTCGGCGGCGACGTCCGCGAGCTGACGGACCGGCATGACGGTGCCGATCTCGTTGTTGGCCCACATGACGGTGGCGAGGGCGACGGACTCCGGGTCCCGGGCGATGGCCTCCCGCAGGGCCTCCGGGTGCACCCGGCCGTACCGGTCGACCGGCAGGTACTCGACGTCCGCGCCCTCGTGGGCGGCGAGCCAGTCGACGGCGTCGAGCACCGCGTGGTGCTCGACGGGGCTGGCCAGGACCCGGGTACGGCGGGGGTCGGCGTCGCGCCTGGACCAGTAGAGGCCCTTCACCGCGAGGTTGTCGGCCTCGGTGCCGCCGGAGGTGAGGACGACCTCGCTCGGCCGCGCGCCGAGCGCGGCGGCGAGCGTCTCGCGCCCTTCCTCGACGGTCCGCCGGGCCCGCCGTCCGGGGGCATGCAGGGAGGAGGCGTTGCCCGTGACGGCGAGCTGGGCGGTCATCGCCTCGATCGCCTCGGGCAGCATGGGCGTGGTCGCGGCGTGGTCGAGGTAAGCCATGGTGGGTCGATTCTACGAGCCCGCGCCGGCGGGCCCGGCGGGTGGCCGGTTTACGGCGCGGGACCCCGCCTCACGAGGGCTGCGGCCTCAGGAAGGCACCCGTCTCACGAGGGCGCCGGCCGCGCGCAGCCGTGAGGCGCGGCCTCGGGCGAGGGGCCGGTCGCGTCCGGGCCTCGCGCCGCTGTCCAGCAGGGCCGGTCCGGTCGGGGTCTCGGCGACGCGGTCGCGGGGCGCCGATCCGCGTCTTCGTCAGGTGCGGGGGCGCCGGCCGTGCGGCGCGGCTTCGGGCGAGGGCGCGGTCCGGTCGGGGCCTCGGCGCCGCGGTCGCGCGGGGCCGGTCCGCGTCCTCGTCAGGTGCGGGGGCGCCGGCCGTGCGGCGCGGCTTCGGGCGAGGGGCCGGCCCGGTCGGCGCGGCCTCGGGCGAGGGGGCGGTCGCGTCAGGCCCCGCCGATCTCCGGCGGGGCCGGCCCGCGTCTCGTCAGGTGCGGGGCGCGCGGGCCAGTTGCCGGGATTGGGCCACCAGGCGATCGGCGCTGTCCCAGACCTCCGCGTCCTCCTCCAGGAAGCCGCCGGCGAGGTTGCGGGTGGTGATGGAGACCCGCAGGGGGCCGGGGGCCGGGCGGCAGCGGACGTGGGTGGTGAGTTCGACGGTCGGGGTCCAGCCCGTGAGGCCCAGCTCGAAGGAGGTCGGCGGCAGGGCGTCGACCGCCAGGAGGAGGGAGAGCGCGTCGGGCTCGCGGCCGTCGGCGAGACCGAACCAGGCGCGCATCTCGCCCCTGCCGGAAGGAGCACCGACCGCCCACCCGACACACGCCGGGTCGAGGCGGAGGTCCAGCCGGTCCGCGATGGCGGAGGAGCCGGGGATTCTCGGGGCCGGGTTGTCGGCGGCGCTGAAGCAGTCCTCGATCGGCGCCATCGCCGGGGGCGTCGCCGTGGTGCGGACGTCGTCGGGGAGCGCGTCGAGGTCTCCGTACGAGGCGAGGACCCGGATCCGCTCGACCTCGGTTCCGTCCTCCGCGTACTGGAAGAGCGAGGCCTGTCCCGTGGACAGGGTCCGGCCCGTGCGGACCGTCTGCGTCCTGATCACCGCGGGGCCCGGCACGGACGGCGTGAGGTAGTGCGCCGAGATCGTGAACGGGTCGGGGTGCGGGAGGTGCTCGCCGAGAGCGCGGCCGAGCAGAGCGAGGAGGTAGCCGCCGTTGACCGCGTGGATGATCGTCCAGCCGGCGGAGAGCTCGGCGTCGTACACACCGGGCTCGCGCGGGGTCAGGGCGGTGTCGCGGTCGAACTCGCTCGTCGCGGCAGGGGACGCGAGGGTGCTCGTCTCGGTGCTCGTGCTCATGTCCCCGACGGTACCGCAGCAACCTACTGAGCGGTAGCTTTTTCCGGCTCCTCGCGCGTGGACGAGCGCCGGTTCCAGGCACGGGGCGCGCGCCAGTGGTAGCGCAGCGCGAGCAGTCGGAGCGCGAAGGCGGTGAGGACGGCGGCGCCGCTGGTGAACGGGTTGAGCATGTCGAAACGGATGCAGAGCACGACCATCACCGCCCCGACGATCGCCGGGACCGCGTACAGGTCCCGGTCCCAGCGCAGCAGCGACGGCACCTCGTTGGCGAGCACGTCACGCAGGACGCCGCCGCCGACGGCGGTCGCGAGACCGAGCGCGGCGGAGGAGGTGAGCCCGAGGCCGTAGTCGTACGCCTTCGTCGTACCGGTCACGCAGAAGAGGCCCAGGCCGGCGGCGTCGAAGACGTTGACGGCGGTCTGGGTGCGCTCGACCTGCGGGTGCAGGAAGAAGACCAGGACCGTCGCGATCAGGGGCATGAGGAAGTAGCCGAGATCGGTGAAGGCCGCGGGGGGCACGGCGCCGATGACCAGGTCGCGGAAGAGGCCGCCGCCGAGGGCTGTGACCTCGGCGAGGACGGCGATGCCGAAGACGTCGAAGTTCTTGCGGACGGCGAGGAGGGCGCCGGAGATGGCGAACACGAAGATGCCGACGAGGTCCAGCGCGTGCTGGACATCGGGACTGAACAGGTTGTGGAGCACCGACCAATTGTGCCGGTTCCCGAAGGCGCGGTCGGCACGTGCGAGGCCCCGCTGCCAGGGGCAGACGGGGCCTCACGGGGGCCGCGGACGACGCGGGTCACCTCTCCCGCGCGTCACACCTCACCCGGGTCACGCCTTCGAGACGTCCCCGTCGGCGGCGGCCTCGGGCTCGACGGCAGCCACCGCGACGGCCTTGGCGTCGGCAGCGGCGCCGGCATCGCCCGTGGCGTCGGCCTTGGCGACGACAGCGGCGCCGCCATCAACATCGCCCTCGGCGTCGGCAGTGGCCTTGGTGTCGGCCCCTGCCCCGGCCCCGGCCCCGACCCCTGCCCCGGCCCCGGCCCCCGCAGGCTCGACGGCGACCTTCGCCTGCGCCGGGATCACCGCCTCGATCCCCGTCGGCGCCGTGCGCCGCACCGTACCCGCCTCGATCTCGGCGGCGAAGTGGCAGGCCACCTTGTGGCCGTCACCCGTGTCCGTGAGCTGCGGCCGGTCCGTCGCGCAGAGGGTCTCCTGCTTCCACGGGCAGCGCGTGTGGAAGCGGCAACCCGTCGGCGGGTTGGCCGGGGAGGGGAGGTCGCCTTGGAGCAGGATGCGCTCGCGGCGGTCCTCGACCTCCGGGTCCGGTACCGGTACCGCCGACATCAGCGCCTTGGTGTACGGGTGCCTCGGCCCCTCGTACAGCGCGTCGCTCGGCGCCTCCTCGACCAGCGCCCCCAGGTACATGACCCCGATGACGTCCGAGATGTGACGGACGACGGCGAGGTCGTGGGCGATGACGAGGTACGTCAGGCCCAGCTGCTTCTGGAGTTCCTCGAGCAGGTTGATGACCTGCGCCTGGATCGACACGTCCAGCGCCGAGACGGGCTCGTCGCAGATGATGACATCCGGTTCGAGGACCAGCGCCCGCGCGATGCCGATGCGCTGGCGCTGACCGCCGGAGAACTCGTGCGGGTAGCGGGACAGCGCGTTGGCCGGGAGGCCGACCCGGGCGAGGATCGCCTTGATCTTCTCCCGGCGCTCCTCCTGGTTCGCGCCGATGCCGTGCGCGGCCATGCCCTCGCTGAGGATCGACTCGATGTTCTGGCGCGGGTTGAGGCTGCCCAGCGGGTCCTGGAAGACCATCTGGAGACGGCGGCGGAACGTGCGCATCTCCTCCTCGGGCAGCTTCGCCAGATCCGTACCGTCGAAGACGACCGCGCCGTCGGTGATGTCGGTCAGGCGCAGCACGGCCCGGCCGAGCGTCGTCTTGCCGCACCCCGACTCGCCTACCAGACCGTAGGTCTGACCGGCCTCGACGCTGAGCGAGATGCCGTCGACGGCGTACACGTGGCCGACCGTGCGGTTGAACAGGAGGCCCTTCTTGACGGGGAAGTGGACCTTCACACCGTCGAGTTCGAGCAGGCTCATGCCGGGACCTCCGACTTGTCCGAGGCGGGAAGGACCGGGTTGACGCAGCGGACCTGGTGGCCCTGGGCGCGCGGTTCGGACAGTTCGGGCGTGCCGGTCAGGCACTCCATCGTGTAGTGGTCGCAGCGGGGTGCGAAGGCGCAGCCGTCGGCCCAGGCGATCTTGTCGTTGATGGAGCCCCGGATGGGGCGGAGCGGCTCGCCGCGCGGGGCGTCCAGACGGGGGACGGAGCCGAGCAGACCGTGGGCGTACGGATGGGTCGGGTGCGCGAACAGCTCGCGCCGGCCCGCGGACTCCACGGCCCGGCCCGCGTACAGCACGTTGACCTGGTCGCAGATTCCGGCGACGACACCCAGGTCGTGGGTGATCATCAGCAGGGCGGTGCCCTCCTGGTCGACGAGTTCCTTGAGCAGTTCCAGGATCTGCGCCTGGATGGTCACGTCGAGCGCCGTGGTGGGCTCGTCGGCGATGAGCAGCCGGGGCGCGCACGCCACGGCCATCGCGATGAGCGCGCGCTGGCGCATGCCGCCGGACAGCTGGTGCGGGTACTCCTTGAGGCGCCGGTCGGGGTCGGGGATGCCGACCCGTTCGAGGAGGTGGGCGGCCTCCTTGCGGGCGGGCTCGCCCTTCAGGCCCCGGTGGCGCTTGAGGATCTCCGTGACCTGGATGCCGATCGGGACGACCGGGTTCAGCGAGGAGAGCGGGTCCTGGAAGATCATGGCGAGCTGGCTGCCGCGCATGTCCCGCATCTTCTTGTCGCTGAGGGTCAGCAGGTCGACCCCGTCGAATGCGGCGCGCCCGCCGACGGTGACGCCCTTGTCGGGGAGCAGGCCCATGAGGGCGAGCGAGGTCACGGACTTGCCGCAGCCCGATTCGCCGACGAGGCCGACGACCTGGCCCTGGTCCACGTCGAAGGAGACCCCGTCGACCGCGGTGGAGGGTTTGCGGCCGCGCCCGCCGAAGGTGACGGTGAGTTCGTCAACTGAAAGCAGTGCCATGGGACTTCAGCCTCGCAGCTTCGGGTCGAGAGCTTCGCGCATGGCCTCGCCGAGCAAGGTGAAGCCAAGAGCGGTGATGATGATCCCGACCGCCGGGTAGACGGCCATCATCGGCTCGTTGTCGAAGAACCGCTGCGCCTGGGAGAGCATGACGCCCCACTCCGGGATCGCCGGGTCCGGGTTGCCGAGGCCCAGGTAGGACAGGGCGGCGGCCTCGATGATCGCGGTGGCGAGGCTGAGCGTGGCCTGCACGATGACGGGGCTCAGCGAGTTCGGCAGGATCTGGGTGACGACGATCCGCTTCTTGCGTACGCCGAGCGCCTTCGCGGCGAGCACGTAGTCCGCACCGCCCTGGGCGAGCATCGAACCGCGCAGCAGCCGGGCGAAGATCGGGATCTGTACGACACCGACGGCGATCATCACGGTGGTGAGCGACTGGCCCATCACCGCCGCGACGGAGACGGCGAGCAGCAGCGACGGCAGCGACAGCATGATGTCGATGAAGCGCATGACAACGGTGTCTATCCGCTGGCCCGGCTTGCCGCCGAGCGTGGCGGCGGCGCCGGAGAGCATGCCGATCAGGGCGCCGAGAACGAGACCGATGAGCATCGAGACGACACCGACGAGGAGGGTCTGGCGGGCGCCGACGAGCATCCGGGAGAACAGGTCGCGGCCGAGGTGGTCGAGGCCGAACCAGTTCTCCCCGCGCATCCCGACGAACTGACCCTGGTTGGACAGGACTTCACCGCGCCAGTCCTGTGCGGTGGGCGAATACGGGGCGATCCAGGGGCCGATGACCGACACCACGACGAAGAGGGCGATGACGACGGCGCCGATGACGGCCATCTTGCTCGCCTTGAGCCGTCGGAACGCCTCGCGCCACAGGCTGGCGCCGACCGTGGCCTCGTTCAGCTGGGTGAGCTGGGCCAGCCGGTCGATCTTGTCTGTTTTGGTGCTCACGTCAGTGCACCCGCACTCTCGGGTCAATGAGGCTGTACGCCAGGTCGACCAGCAGGTTGATGAGGACGTACACCACGGCGATGAACATGATGAAGCCGACGAGCACCGGATAGTCGCGGGCGTCGATGGACGTGCGGATGAAGGAGCCGATGCCGCCGAAGGAGAAGACGGACTCGGTCAGGACCGCCCCGGAGAGCAGGCTGCCGGTCAGCAGGCCGATCGCGGTGACCACCGGAAGCAGCGCGTTGCGCAGCACGTGGCGGACACGGATCGTGTTCTTCTGCAGGCCCTTGGAGTCGGCGGTACGGATGTAGTCCTCGCCGAGCACTTCGAGCACGCTGGCGCGGGTCATCCGGACGATGACGGCGAGCGGGATCGAGGCGAGGGTGACCGCCGGCAGGACCAGGTGCATGAACGCGTCCCAGGACGCGTCGAACTCCCTGGTGAGCAGCCCGTCGAGGATGGCGAGCCCGGTGACGCTGGTCGCGTCGAGGCCGGTCGAGAGTCGTCCGTAGCTCGGGAAGAGGCCGAGGTTGACGGCGAAGATGCCCTTGAGGATCAGGGCGAGGAAGAAGACCGGAATGCAGATGCCGACGAGCGAGCCGGAGACGGAGGCGACGTCCAGCCAGCCACCGCGGCGCTTGGCCGCCAGGTAGCCGAGCGGGATGCCGACGGCGACGGCGATGACGATGGCGGCGATGCTCAGTTCCACGGTGGCCGGGAACCGCAGCGCGAACTCGTCCCACACCGGCTGTCCGGTCTGGGTGGAGGTGCCGAGGTCAAGCTCGAAGATGCGCTTGAGGAAGCGGCCGTACTGCACCCAGACGGGCTGGTCGAGTCCCAGCGTCCGGTTGATGCGCGCCACTTCGGCTTCGGTCGCCCGCTCGCCCAGGATCGCTGAGGCGGGTCCGCCGGGCAGTCGGTTCAGCCACAGGAAGAGGAGAACCGACAGGCCGAGCAGGGTGGGTATGAGCTGTAGCAGTCTTCGTACGACGAGTCGCAGCACCCCGCGTGCCCCTTTCTTGCGTGTGCGTGAGAAGCGGGTCCGCCCGGCCACCGGTGAGTGGCCGGGCGGACCCGGTGTGCTGTGCGGTTACTTGAAGGAGACCTCGGCGAAGTTCTCCTGCGTCAGCGGGGAGACCTTCGGCGGGTTGACGTTCTTGGCGAACGCGATGGCCGGCGGCGAGGAGGAGATCGGGAGACCCGGCAGGTACTCCATGATCGCCTCGTTGGCCTTCTTGTAGGCCTCCACGCGCTGGGCCGGGTCGACGATCTTGGAGGCGCCGTTCACGGCGGCGAAGACCTTGGCGTCGTTGAAGCCCCACTGCTTCTCCTGCTTGGAGAACCAGGTGCCGATGAAGTTGAAGCCGTCGTTGAAGTCACCGGTCCAGCCGAGCATGTGCAGGTCGCACGAGCCGGCCTCGGTGGCGTCCAGGTAGTCCGGGGCCCACTTCATCGGCTTCGGGGTGACGGTGATGCCGGCCTTCTCCAGGTCGGCCTTCATCAGCTCGAACATGTCCTGCGGAGCGGGCATGTACGGGCGGGTGACCTCGGTCGGGTAGCAGAACTCGACCTTGAGCGCGGGCTCGCCGGCGCTCTTCAGGAGCGCCTTGGACTTGGCGGTGTCGAACGCGTACGTCTTCACCTTGTCCGAGAAGCCGGCGACGGTGGCGGGCATGAACTGCGTGGCCACCTTGCCGCCCTCGGGCAGCTGGGTCTTCACGATGTTCTCGCGGTCGATGGCGTGCGCGATGGCCTGCCGGACCTGGGGCTTCTTCAGCGCCGCGTTCTTGCCCTGGCTCATGCCGACGTAGAAGAGGTTGAAGACGTCACGGGTCGGGACCGCGTAACCCTCCTTCTCCAGCGTCTTCACGTCCGCGGGCGACACCAGGTCGTAGCCGTCGATGTCACCGGCCTGGAGGGCCTGACGACGGCCTTCCTCGGTGTCGATGGTGCGGAAGACCAGGTTCTTGATCTTGGCCTTGTCGCCCCAGTAGCCGTCGAAGCGCTCCAGGGAGACTTCCTTGTTGCCCTTGTTCCACTTGGTGATCTTGTACGGGCCGGTGCCGGCGACCGTGCCGGCCTCCTGGCTGTACTTGGGGTACGTGATGGCGTCGCCCTTGGCGGACGCGTCCTGCTTCGCGTACTCCTTGAGCGCCTTCGGCGAGTGGATCGCCAGCGCCTGGAGGGAGAAACCGCCCGGCAGCTGCGCGGAGGGCTCGTTGACCTCGATGACGGCGGTCTTCTCGTCCTTCGCGGTGCAGGACTTGTAGTTCGCCTTCGGCGCCTCGGGGTCCTCGTTCTTCGCGAAGCCGCCCATGATGGACTGCCAGTAGTACGAGACGGCGCTGGACTGGTAGGTGCCCTTCCAGTTGAACCAGTGGTTGTAGTTCGCGCAGACGGCGGCGGCGTTGAACGCCTCGCCGTCGTGGAACTTGACGCCCTGGCGCAGGTTGAAGGTCCACACCGTGCCGGCCGGGTTGCTCGACCAGGTCTCGGCGAGGCCGCCGACGAGCTTGCTGCCGCCGGACTCGTGCTCCAGGAGCGCTTCGAAGGCCTGCCGGGTCACCCGGAAGGTCTCACCGTCGCTGGCGAGAGCGGGGTCCAGGGCACCCGGGTCACCGGCACCCGCGAACACGAACGTGTCCTTCGCGCCGGCCTTGTCACCGTCCCCTCGCTCGCTGGAGCAACCCGTGACGACCAGGGTGACGGCTGCCGCCACCGTGATCGCCCGGACCGTACGGGACTTGGTTATGCGCATGGGTCCACCCCGGGTTCACCGTCTGAGAGGTTTTGACCGGCCGAACACTACAGACGGGCATCCAGCTGGAGAACAGTCCGGATAACGGTGATACCTAGTCGAGACCCGGACACTCGCCAAACCGGTCAGATCCCGGACAAGTGCGCCGACGGTTTTAACAGCGTTGTCATCTCGGCGAGTTCGCGCGGACCTTCCCGCCGTCTGATCGATCAGACGGCGCTGGGAAGCGATCGACGGTTCGAGCCCCGGGGTGCCCCGGTCAGCGGTGCTGCGGCGGGTAGCCGTACCCGGGGGCGGGCGCCGGGGCGCGCCCCGCGTGCGCCTCGCGGTCGTAGAAGGGGCGCCCGTTCGCCCGCAGCCACAGGGCCACCGGGTCGTACGCGTCGGACAGGGCGACCGTCGAGACGGGCAGCCCGTCGGGTACGGCGCCGATCGACTGGCGCATCATCGCGCGGACCGTGTCGACGGCCGCGGGGGACGTGTCGTACAGGTCGAGACCGATGGCGAGGTACGGGGAGCCGAGCGCGGGCTGCACCCAGCCGCGGCGCAGCGCCCGGACGGCCGGGGTGCGGTGCGCGTTCTGCGTGAGCAGGGCGTAGAACTGCGGGATCTCCAGGGCGGGCTCGGTGACCCGCAGCGGCCCGGCGGGCATCCGGTCGAGGCCGGTGGCGATCCGGCGCAGGTCGGCCCAGGGGATGCCGACGCCGCCGCCGGGGGCGTGCGGATTGAGCCAGACGCCCCAGCGGTCGGGGTAGAGGGCGCGGGCGATCTCCCGGCCGGTGACGAGCTCGTGGGCGCGGGTCCAGCCGGAGGCGGAGAGTTCCTGGGCGGAGGTGACGCAGGGCGCGTAACCGAAGCCGTCGACCTCCATGTTCCCGTACTGGGCGTCGGACGCGCCGGGAGAGCCGTGCCAGAGCAGCATCCAGAGCTCGCCGTCTGCGAGGGCGTGCAGGAGCTGCTCGTACGCGTCGTAGCGTCCGGGTGCCACCTGGCGCAGCATGTGCTCGACCTGTCCGGTCGCCGCGGTGCCTGACGCGCTCACCCTGGGTCCCACCCCTCTTCCGTTCACCACGTTGGTCCAGCCGCCGATTCAGTTCAGCTTAAACAGGTCGTCCGTCACCCGGCGGTGCGCTGGTAGAAGGGGCGCACCCGCTCCAGCATCCAGTCGCCGACCGGGTCCTGCGCCATGTCGAGCAGGATGAGGTTGACCGGCCAGGCGACCTCGACCCGGCCCAGGGCGCGGCCGAGGGCGTCCAGGGGCGCGTGGCGGTCGACGCCGTCCCAGGCGGCGAGCTGGACGCCGACGAAGAGGGCGGGTTCGGTGCCCTCGACGCTGGCGAGGGCGCGGCGGGCGCTGGTCACGACGCCGGTGGCCTCGAACTCGGCGGAGGCGGCGGCGAGGAAGTCGACGGGGTCGTCCTGCCAGTCGGGTTCGAAGAGCCGGACGCGGCCGCCGGTGGCGGGGCCGTCGAGCGGAGTGCGGCCGACACGGCAGAGCTCGGCGACGGCGGGCGGGGGCAGCGGGACGCCGACCGTGCCGCCGGGGTTCACCGCGATGCCGAGCTGCGGGGGCAGACCGCGGGCGAAGTCGCGGGCGGGCGCGACGGCGAACGACATGTGGGTGCCGACGCAGGCGAGGAACTGCTGCTCGGAGCTGAAGACGGGGACGTAGGCCGCGCCGTCGATCTCCATGGTGGCGAGGTCGAGGTCGGGGCTCTCGGGTCCGCCGCCGTTGGGCAGGGGGACCCAGATCGGGCTGCGCCCGAGCACCTCGACCAGGCGGCCGCCGGCCGCCGGGTTGCCGAGTGAGGCGGCAAGGACCTCTTCGAGCTCGTTGCCCGGCCACGTCACGTCCACGGTCCCGTTTCCCCTTCTCGCACGGCCTGCCGCAACCGGCCTCCCCGGCAGCACCCTAACGCCGCCTCGGCATGGTCGTGGCGGAAAGGGTACGCAAACGAGAATGCCGGGAGTCCGCGCGTCCCTCAGGCGGCCTCCCGGAAGCCGATCCTCCGCAGGGTGTCCGCCGCGTCCCGGTCGAGCAGGGTGGCGGAGGCACAGCCGTGCGGCAGGCGGCCGGACTCGGCGGCCTCGACGAGCCGGCCGACGGCCCGCCGGTGCCGGGCGAAGGCGTAGGCGGAGACGCCTCGGCCGCGGGCGCGCTGGCCCTCGCGGGCGGTGCCCGGGGGGACGTCAAGGAGGAGCAGGTGCAGGGCCCTGCCACGGCGGCGGGCCTCGCGGGCGAGCCAGCCGCGCACCCAGGACTGGGTGCCGCAGTCGTGGACGACCACCCCCGCGCCGGAGCGCAGGGCGCGGTGGAGCGCCGCGTAGTGCGCGAGCCGGACCAGGGGGCGGTAGACGGCGTACGGCAGGAGGCCGGGCATCCGGGCCTCCCAGTGCTCGCGGACGTCCTGGGAGTCGATGCCGGTGCCCTCCGCGGCGCGCTTCATGAGGGTCGACTTGCCGCTGCCGGGCAGTCCGGAGACGACGACGAGGTCACCGGCCGCGAAGGTGAGGGCGCGCGGACCCCGGCCGCCGAGCCGGCGGAGGTCCCGCAGGATCCGGCCGCGGCCCCGGGTCCTGGCGCGGGCCCGCTGGGACGGTATGCCCGTACTCGGCGCGCACGCGCCGCTGTGCTGGATCCTCATCGCTTCTCCCCCTGCCGGGCCTCGGGAGACCCTTGCCCACAAAGTGTAAAGAAGTGGTAATGGGACACAAGCGATATGCCCCGCGAAGCTCGCGTGCAATGATGTGCCCGCCAGGCGCGCACAGTCGCCACACAATCGCATACCGGCCGCTCGAATCCGCGCGGGAGAGTTCCGGACCGCCCAGCGTGTCCGGACGCCGAAGGAGCAAGACCCTCCCTTGAATCTCTCAGGCCCCGTACCGCGCGGATGAGGCAGATCTGAAAAGCGGGACACCCTGCTGTGTCCCCACCCAAGGTGCAAGCCGAACTCTCGGAGACGAGATGCTCTCGGTGAACCTCTCAGGTTCCATGACAGATGGGGAGGACGTCCTCGCCGTCATGTGTTCGTCACCGATCACGCCCTTGGGACCCGGGAGCCACCCCATGAGCACTGCCCCCCGCCTCACCGCCCTCGATGCCCTGCATCGTTCCCTGGGCGCGACCATGACCGACTTCGCCGGCTGGGACATGCCGCTCCGGTACGGCAGCGAGCGCGACGAGCACCTCGCCGTCCGCACGAGGGCGGGTCTCTTCGACCTCTCCCACATGGGCGAGATCACCGTCACCGGCCCGCAGGCCGTCGAGCTCCTCGACCACGCCCTGGTCGGCAACATCTCCACGGTGGGCAACGGCCGCGCCCGCTACACGATGATCTGCCAGGAGGACGGCGGCATCCTCGACGACCTGATCGTGTACCGGCTCGGCGAGACCACGTACATGGTCGTCGCCAACGCCTCCAACGCCCAGGTCGTCCTGGACGCGCTGACCGAGCGCGCGGAGGGCTTCGACGCCGAGGTGCGCGACGACCGTGACGCGTACGCCCTGATCGCCGTCCAGGGCCCGGAGTCCCCCGGCATCCTGAAGTCGGTCACCGACGCCGACCTGGACGGTCTGAAGTACTACGCGGGCCTGCCCGGCACGGTCGCGGGCGTGCCCGCGCTGATCGCCCGTACCGGATACACCGGCGAGGACGGCTTCGAGCTGTTCCTGAAGCCCGAGCACGCCGAGACCGTCTGGAAGGCGCTGACCGAGGCGGGCGAGGGCGTCGGCCTGATCCCCTGCGGCCTGTCCTGCCGCGACACGCTCCGCCTGGAGGCGGGCATGCCGCTGTACGGCCACGAGCTGACCCGGGCCCTCACCCCCTTCGACGCGGGCCTCGGGCGGGTCGTGAAGTTCGAGAAGACGACCAACGACGGTCGTTTCGTCGGCCGCGAGGCCCTGGAGAAGGCCGCCGAGCGGGCCGAGACCGCGCCGCCGCGCAGGCTCGTCGGCCTGGTCGCCGAGGGCCGCCGCGTCCCGCGCGCGGGCTTCTCCGTCGTCAAGGACGGAGAGGTGATCGGCGAGGTCACCTCCGGCGCCCCGTCCCCGACCCTCGGGAAGCCGATCGCGATGGCGTACGTGGACGCGGCGCACGCCGAGCCCGGCACCCAGGGTGTAGGTGTGGACATCCGCGGCACCCACGAGCCGTACGAGGTCGTGGCGCTGCCCTTCTACAAGCGCCGGAAGTGACGCTCCGTACGAGCCGGACGTGACGCATCCGTCTCACGTCGCGTCTCATCCCGCAAGACCCACGTTCATCAGTACTCCCCCGATCCAGGAGAATCAGGCCATGAGCAACCCCCAGCAGCTGCGGTACACCAAGGAGCACGAGTGGCTGTCGGACGCCGAGGACGGCGTCGCGACCGTCGGCATCACCGAGTTCGCGGCCAACGCGCTCGGTGACGTCGTCTACGCCCAGCTCCCCGCCGTCGGCGACACCGTCACCGCGGGTGAGACCTGCGGCGAGCTGGAGTCGACGAAGTCCGTGAGCGACCTGTACTCCCCCGTGACGGGTGAGATCGTCGCCGCCAACCAGGACGTGGTGGACGACCCGTCCCTGGTGAACACGGCTCCGTTCGAGGGTGGCTGGCTGTTCAAGGTGCGCGTCACGGAGACGCCGGACGACCTGCTCTCCGCCGACGCGTACGCCGAGTTCTCCGCCGGGAACTGAGACCGAGCCCGAGACCCCTTAGGGATCGCTTCATGTCGCTTCTGAACACTCCCCTCCACGAGCTGGACCCGGACGTCGCCGCCGCCGTCGACGCCGAGCTCCGCCGTCAGCAGTCCACCCTCGAGATGATCGCCTCGGAGAACTTCGCTCCGGTCGCCGTCATGGAGGCGCAGGGCTCCGTCCTCACCAACAAGTACGCCGAGGGCTACCCGGGCCGCCGTTACTACGGTGGCTGCGAGCACGTCGACGTCGCCGAGCAGATCGCGATCGACCGGGTCAAGGACCTGTTCGGCGCCGAGTACGCCAACGTCCAGCCGCACTCCGGCGCCTCCGCGAACCAGGCCGCCCTCTTCGCGATCGCCCAGCCCGGCGACACGATCCTGGGTCTGGACCTGGCGCACGGCGGCCACCTCACCCACGGCATGCGCCTGAACTTCTCCGGCAAGCAGTTCAACGTGGTCGCGTACCACGTGGACGAGGCCGGTCGGGTCGACATGGCCGAGGTCGAGCGCCTCGCCAAGGAGAACCGCCCGAAGGTGATCATCGCGGGCTGGTCCGCCTACCCGCGCCAGCTGGACTTCGCCGAGTTCCGCCGGATCGCCGACGAGGTCGAGGCCAAGCTGTGGGTCGACATGGCCCACTTCGCGGGTCTGGTCGCCGCCGGTCTGCACCCGAACCCGGTCGAATACGCGGATGTGGTGACCTCCACCACGCACAAGACGCTCGGCGGCCCCCGCGGCGGCATCATCCTGGCGAAGAAGGAGTTCGCGAAGAAGCTGAACTCCTCGGTCTTCCCCGGCTTCCAGGGCGGCCCGCTGGAGCACGTGATCGCGGCCAAGGCCGTCTCCTTCAAGGTCGCCGCCTCGGAGGAGTTCAAGGAGCGCCAGCAGCGCACCCTGGACGGCGCCCGCATCATCGCCGAGCGCCTGGTCCAGGACGACGTCACCGCACACGGCGTCTCCGTCCTGTCCGGCGGCACGGACGTCCACCTGCTCCTCGTCGACCTGCGCGACAGCGAGCTGGACGGCCAGCAGGCCGAGGACCGTCTCCACGAGGTCGGCATCACGGTCAACCGGAACGCCGTCCCGAACGACCCGCGCCCGCCGATGGTCACCTCCGGCCTGCGGATCGGCACGCCGGCGCTCGCCACCCGCGGCTTCGGGGCCGAGGACTTCACCGAGGTCGCCGACATCATCGCGGAGACCCTGAAGCCCGGCTTCGACGCCGAGTCGCTGAAGGCCCGGGTGACGGCGCTCGCCGACAAGCACCCGCTGTACCCCGGTCTGAAGTAGTTTCGTACGCTTTAGTTCCACCTTTCGTCGATACGACGTTCCGGGGCACCGCGCACACTGGACAGTGAGCGTGGTGCCCCACCCCCTTTACCCCGCTCCCCCGCACGGTTCTGCACCACCCCGGCAGACAACGGCGTCAGCCCCCCACAAGGAGTCCCCCGTGGCCATCTCGGTCTTCGACCTGTTCTCGATCGGCATCGGCCCGTCCAGCTCCCACACGGTGGGCCCCATGCGCGCCGCCCGGATGTTCGCCCGGCGGCTGAAGAACGAGGGCCTGCTCACCCACACCGCCTCGATACGGGCCGAGCTGTACGGCTCGCTCGGCGCCACCGGTCACGGCCACGGCACCCCGAAGGCCGTCCTGCTCGGCCTGGAGGGCAGCTCGCCCCGCACGGTGGACGTGGAGACCGCCGACGCCGAGGTCGAGCGGATCAGGACGAGCGGCCGGATCAACCTCCTCGGCGCGCACGAGATCCCCTTCGACTTCGACGCCGACCTGATCCTGCACCGGCGCAAGGCGCTCCCCTACCACGCCAACGGTATGACGATCTTCGCGTACGACGCGGACGGCGGCACCGTCCTGGAGAAGACGTACTACTCGGTGGGCGGCGGCTTCGTCGTCGACGAGGACGCCGTCGCGGGCGAGAACCCGATCGTCCCCGACGACACCGTCCTGAAGTACCCCTTCCGCACCGGCGACGAGCTGCTCCGTCTCGCGAAGGAGACCGGCCTCTCGATCTCCGCGATGATGATGGAGAACGAGAAGGCCTGGCGCACCGAGGACGAGATCCGCGCGGGCCTCCTGGAGATCTGGCGGGTCATGCAGGCCTGCGTCTCGCGCGGCATGTCGCGCGAGGGCATCCTTCCCGGCGGTCTCAAGGTGCGCCGCCGTGCCGCGAACTCCGCCCGCAAGCTGCGCTCCGAGGGCAACCCGGCGGCGCACTCCATGGAGTGGATCACCCTCTACGCGATGGCCGTGAACGAGGAGAACGCGGCGGGCGGCCGGGTGGTCACCGCCCCGACGAACGGCGCGGCCGGCATCATCCCGGCGGTCCTGCACTACTACATGAACTTCGCGGCCGGCAGCGCCTCCCCGGAGGAGAAGGAGGACGGCGTGGTCCGCTTCCTGCTCGCGGCGGGCGCGATCGGCATGCTGTTCAAGGAGAACGCCTCGATCTCCGGCGCCGAGGTCGGCTGCCAGGGCGAGGTCGGCTCGGCCTGCTCCATGGCGGCGGGCGCGCTCGCCGAGGTCCTGGGCGGCTCCCCGGAGCAGGTGGAGAACGCGGCCGAGATCGGCATGGAGCACAACCTGGGCCTGACCTGCGACCCGGTCGGCGGCCTGGTCCAGATCCCGTGCATCGAACGGAACGGCATGGCGGCGGTCAAGGCCGTCACGGCGGCGAAGATGTCGATGCGCGGTGACGGCAGCCACATGGTCTCCCTGGACAAGGTCATCAAGACCATGAAGGAGACCGGCGCGGACATGAGCGTCAAGTACAAGGAGACCGCGCGCGGCGGTCTCGCGGTGAACATCATCGAGTGCTGAGGCCGTAGGCCCTGACCAGCGCGTTTCATTCTTGCGGCGCTGTCAGGGCCTTCCCTGCTCACCCGGCGGAAAGTCCCTGGATTCTCCCTGGGACAGACGTGAAAGTCCCTGAAAAGTCCCTGGGAAATCCCACGGGATGGCCGTCTGGCCTGGGGGTTCGTGGCACCTACTCCACGGCGGATGCCCCTCGGGCACAGCCGCCCGACGGCTCATCATGGCAAACCCCTCGACACTGCGGTGGCCCGCGCCTCCGAGACGCGGGGGGAATCAGCGATCTCCAGCACATCGCGCGAGCCGGGCGCACTCTCCGCCACCGCCCCGCCGTAGAAGCGGTGCTCGCCTGACGGCCAACCCCACACGCGACACCACCGCCGACCGCGTCTACTGGGCGCGACCGTCGGACGGCCACGCGAGCGGCCCGACACGCTGCTGGGTGACCATGGCTACGACCACGACAAGTACCGCCGCATGGTCTGGGCGATGAGCGTGGAGCCGGTGATCGCCCGCCGCGGGGTTCCTCACAGATCCGGACTCGGAGTCCACCACTGGTGGTCGAGCTGACCGTCGACTCCTTCACCTCTGGCTCATTTCGGTATAACTGGGATAATCGACCTATTCGTGGGATGGCACGCGTACCCACCGGCCATCACCGTCACAGGACAGGCAGGCCAGGTCATGGCGAAGAAGCCGGAGTCGTCCCAGCCGTCACACGGCGAGGGGCCGAGCAGGCACCAGGGCAAGCACCAGCACGGCTGGGCACCGGATGTGGACGAAACGCGCCAGCAGGACAACCCGAGCGCGCACCGTTCGTTCCATCCGGACGAGTACGCCGCTGAGAAGGGCCCGGGCCGGAAAGCCTCCCGGGAGGAGAAGAAGCCGGTCCCGGGTGACACCGTCGAGAGCCTCAGCGACCGGGGGGAGGACCACGCCAAGGCGAACGACGAGCAAGGCATGCACGACCGGGGACGCAAGGGCCGCTCCCGGCGCCCCAGCGGCAGCAAGGACGCCTCCGCCTTCACGGGCGTGGACCCGCAGGACCCGCCCGACAAACACAAGCGGGGTTAGCAGCCTGGCTCGCGCCGTCGCGCCCCGCGGCGGCGCGGTCGGACGGCGATCAGCAGATCCGGGGCAGCTGCTCCCCCATCGGCAGGTCGACCACGCGTGTGCCCCCGAGGCACGTGCGGGCCACCACCATGCCCGGGTGTGCCTCCACGGCCTCACCGATCACCGTCGCCGCCGCGCCCAGGGGGTGCGCGCGCATCGCGTCCAGAACCGCGTCCGCGTGCTCGCGAGGGACGAACGCGACCAGCTTGCCCTCGTTGGCCACGTACAGCGGATCCAGGCCCAGGATGGCGCAGGCGTTGGCCACGGTCGGCGGGACAGGAATACTGCGTTCCTGGATGACCACACCGGTGCCGGAAGCGGCAGCGATCTCGTTGAGCGCGGCGGCCAGGCCGCCGCGGGTGGGATCCCGCAGGACGTGCAGGTCCGGGGTGACCGCCAGCATGGCCTCGACGAGTCCGCCGAGAGCCGCGCAGTCACTCTCGATCTCGACGCCGAACTCCAGGCCCTCGCGCACACTCATGATCGTCACGCCGTGGACGCCGATGTCACCGCTGACGATCACCACGTCGCCGGGAACGACGCGCTGCGGCCTCAGGTCGACCCCTGCCGGGATGAGACCGATTCCGGAGGTGTTGATGTAGATGCCGTCCCCGTGACCGGCTTCCACGACCTTGGTGTCGCCGGTGGCGACTTCCACCCCCGCTGCCCGCGCGGCCGCCCCCATGGCCTCGGCCACGCGTGCCACCACGGCGACCTCGACGCCCTCCTCCAGGATGAATCCGCAGGACAGGTATGCGGCCCGGGCGCCGCTCATGACCAGGTCGTTGACGGTGCCGTTGACGGCGAGGTCACCGATGCTTCCGCCGGGAAAGAACAGCGGCCGCACCACGAAGGAGTCGGTGGAGAAGGCCAGTCGCGCCCCGCCGAGCGATACGGCGGCGGAGTCGCCCAGTTGGGCCAGGACCTCTCCGCCGAAGGCCGGCGCGAAGATGTGCTGGACCAGTTCGGCGGAGAGTGCGCCGCCGCCCCCGTGGCCCATCACCACCCGGGGATGGTCGCGCAGCGGGGCCGGACAGGTCCAGGCGGTGAGGTCCGGTGCACGGAGCTGGGTGACGTCAGGCAACGGGGCTCGCCTCCAGGGGGGCAGGGGTGGTGTCGAGGCGCCGGTAGAGGTAGTACGCGGCACACGCCCCCTCGCTGGAGACCATGGTGGCCCCGAGCGGGCTGCGGGGAGTGCAGGTGGTTCCGAACGCCTCGCACTGGTTCGGCTTCAGCAGGCCTTGCAGCACCTCGCCGCTCCGGCACTCGGCCGGCTCCCGGGTGTGGATGCCGGTCACCGAGAAGCGGTACTCGGCGTCGTAGTCCCGGTAGCGGGGGGACAGTCGCCAGCCGCTGTCGGGGATCACTCCAATGCCGCGCCAGGCCCGGTCGGTGACCTCGAACACGTCCTCCAGCATGGCCAGGGCGGAGGGGTTTCCTTCGGGCCGGACCGCACGCGAGTAGGCGTTCTCGACCGTGTGCTCGCCGCGCTCCAGCTGCCGTACGGTCCGGCGTACGCCTTCCAGGATGTCCAGCGGCTCGAATCCGGTGACCACGATCGGGACGCGGTACCGGTCGGCCAGAGCGGGATACTCACCGACGCCCATGACGCTGCAGACGTGTCCGGCCGCGAGGAAGGCCTGGACCCGGCAGTCCGGGGACTGCATGATCGCCTCGATCGCCGGGGGGACCCGCACGTGGGACACCAGCAGGCTGAAGTTCCGGATGCCCAGCCGACATGCCTGGTGGACCGTCATGGCGTTGGGCGGCGCGGTGGTTTCGAAGCCGATACCGAAGAACACCACCTCGCGATCCGGGTTCTCCCGGGCGATCCGCAATGCGTCGAGCGGGGAGTACACCACCCGTACATCGCCGCCCTCGCCGCGGACCTGGAAAAGGTCGCGGCCGGTGCCGGGGACGCGGAGCATGTCCCCGAACGAACAGAAGATCACCTCGGGGCGGGAGGCGATCTCCAGCGCCTTGTCGATGACCTCCAGCGGAGTGACACACACAGGGCAGCCCGGCCCGTGGATCAACTCCACCAGATCAGGGAGGAGCTGGTCGATGCCGTGCCGGATGATCGTGTGCGTCTGTCCCCCGCACACCTCCATGAGGGCCCATGGTCTGGTCACCGTGGAATGGATGTCGTCGAGCAGGCGGCGGGCCAGGTCGGGGTTCTGGAATTCGTCGATGTACTTCACTTCTGGGCCTCCTGCGGTGCTTCACTTCCGTCGGGCCACGGGGCTCCGCCCGCCTCCGCGGCCAGTTCCCACGGGTCTGCGAACTCCTCCTGGAGCATCCCGAGAGTCGCGAAGAGGTCGAGCGTCTGCCTCGCCGACTGCTCGTCCAGGCGCTGGAGGGCGAATCCGACGTGCACGATGGCGTACTCGCCGACCTGGAGGTCCGGCAGGTATTCCAGGCACACCTCCTTCACGACGCCGCCGAAGTCGACGGTGGCCATACGAGTGCCGTCACGAACCTCGATGTCCATCACTTTCCCGGGTACCGCCAGGCACATGGGACTTCTCCTCGCTGTGGTGGTCCGTGCCCCGCCTTGCGGGGGGCGTCAGTCGGCGGTTCCGTGTCCGGCGATCACCAGTTGGCCGAGCGCCAGTCCCCCATCGTTCGGGGGCACCTGGTGGTGGCGCAGCACCGTGAAACCGTCCTTCCGCAATGCCTCGGCGCAGGCCGAGGAGAGCAGAACGTTGGCGAACACACCGCCGGTCAGGGCGACGGTGTCCAGCCCGTGCCGCTCGCGTGCCACGACGCAGGTGCGGTGGACGAGGGCGGCGACCGCGCGGTGGAAGCGTGCCGCGACGAGTGCCGGTGGGACACCGGCGCGTACGTCGTCCGCGATCGCCTCCAGGACGGGCGCGGGGTCGGCGGTCCACGAGGCCCCGACGGCTCGCTGAGGGGGTCGGAGGTCGAACGCGTAGCCGGTACGACCGTCCGCGGTGCCGGCGCTCTCGGCGGTGAGCGCCGCGGCCTCCAGTTCGACGGCGGCCTGCGCCTCGTATCCGGCCCGGTGGCACACCCCCGCGAGCGAGGACACGGCGTCGAAGAGCCGGCCCATGCTGGAGGTTGGTGCGCAGTTCAGGTTCCGCTTCATCTGGGTTTCCAGCACCCGCCGTTCGTCGGGCGGGCAGACCGCTACGCAGGGCAGGTCGTCCGTCCAGGCGATGCCGGCCGCGCGCAGGTGGGCCAGTGCCATGCGGTAGGGCAGGTGCACGGCGGCGTCGCCGCCGGGCAGCGGGACATAGGCGAGGTGGGCGAACCGGGTGAAGCCGTCGTAGTCGGCGAGCAGGAACTCCCCGCCCCACACTGCCCCGTCGTCGCCGTATCCGGTGCCGTCGAAGGCGACGCCGATCACCTGGTGGGTGCCGTCCAGTCCGTGCTCGGCCATCGCCGCCGCGACGTGGGCGTGATGGTGCTGCACGCGCACGAGCGGCCGGCCGGCCGCGTGCCGCTCGGCCCACTGGCCGGAGCGGTAGCCGGGGTGTCGGTCGGCGGCCAGCGCCAGGGGCTCCACCCCCGTGATCGACTCCAGCTGCCGCTCGGCGCGCTCGAAGGCGTACTGCGTGGCGAGGTCGTCCATGTCGCCGATGTGGGCGGACAGCCAGGCCCGGCGCCCGTCGGCCAGGCCGAACGCGTTCTTCAGGTCTCCCCCGACCGCGAGGGTCGGCCTGACGGCCACCGGCAGGGTGATCGGCAGGGGGGCGTAGCCGCGTGACCGGCGCAGGATCATCCGTTCACCGTCCAACACCCGCACCAGGGAGTCGTCGCACGGCACCTGGATCGGGCGGTCGTGCGTGAGCCAGGCGTCGGCCAGGTGGGCCAGCCGCTCCACTGCCTCCGCGTCGTCGGTGACGATGGGTTCGCCGGCCGTGTTCCCGCTGGTCATGACGAGCAGGCGCGGCCCGGTGGGGTCTGCGGGCAGGCCGAGCAGCAGGTGGTGCAGGGGTGTGTACGGGAGCATGACACCCAGGTCCGGACTGCCGGGCGCTACCGCGTCCGACACACCTGGGCCCCCGAGCCTCGGTAGCGGCGTCGCCCGGCGGCGCAGGAGGACGATGGGCCGCACCCCTCCGCTCAGCAGGGCGTGCTCCTCGGGGCCGATGTGAACGAGGTGCTCGACGTCGGCGCTGTCGCGGGCCATGAGGGCGAAGGGCTTGTCGCCGCGGGCCTTGCGGCGGCGCAGCAGGGTTACGGATTCGTTCTGGGAGGCGTCGCATGCTAGGTGGTAGCCGCCGAGGCCCTTGACCGCGAGGATGGCGCCGTCGGCCAGGAGTCTGCGGGCCTCCGCGACGGGGGCCGCGGCGGGCCCCTCAATGGGCGGGCCGCCCTCGGCGGTGCGCAGCAGACGCAGGCGGGGCCCGCATCCGGGGCAGGCGACCGGCTGTGCGTGGAACCGGCGGTCGGCCGGATCGGCGTACTCACGGGCGCAGTCGGGACACATCGGGAAGCCGGCCATGGTGGTGTGGGCCCGGTCGTACGGCAGGCCGGTGACGATGGTGAAGCGCGGGCCGCAGTGGGTGCACGTGATGAACGGGTGGCGGTGGCGCCGGTCGGACGGATCGGCCAGCTCGGCGAGGCATGCGGCACAGGTGGCCACGTCCGGCGAGACCAGCGTGCGCGCGGGTCCCTCGGACCGGGAGGCGATGATGGTGAACCCCGCACCGCCGGAGGCGGGAACGTCCTGGTGGTCGACGGACTCCACCACGGCCAGCGGGGGTGCTTCCGCGGCGATCCGGTCGCAGAACAGTGCCACGGCGGACGGCGTCCCCTCGACCTCCGCCACCACGCCTTCCTCCGTGTTGCTCACGTGGCCGGACAGCTCCATGGCCGTGGCCAGGCCGTACAGGAACGGCCGGAAGCCCACGCCTTGGACGACCCCCCGGACCATGACCCGGCGGCGCTGCGATGCGGGGACGCCGACAGTTCCCGGGTGCGGAGCGCTCACGCGCGGGGCTGGGCAGCGGGGCCGGCGGATGCCGCGTACGCGGACTGCCCGCGACCATCCGCACAGTCGTGGGGGTGGGGATGGGTGTGGGAGCCGTTCATCTGCGGGGCGCCGTCCGCGTGGTGGTGGTGACCGCCATGCCGGCGGCCCATGACCGGATCGTGTGCCGGCGCTCCGTCCGCCACCGCCATCGCCCGTTCGAGCACCACGCCGACCCCTTCGCCCCGGCGGGCGGAGGTCAGGACCACCTCCACTCCGGGGTTGACCTGCTCGACGTGGGCGCGGAACGCCGGCTCGTCAAACCCGACGGCATCGGCGATGTCGGTCTTGGTGACCACCACGAGATGGGCGAGGCCGAAGGCGGTGGGGTACTTCAGCGGCTTGTCCTCGCCTTCGGTGACCGAGGCGAGTACGACCCGCAAGGCCTCACCGAGGTCGTAGGAGGCGGGGCAGACCAGGTTTCCGACGTTCTCCACGAACACCAGCCGGGTGGTTTCCGGCAGCCATCCCTCGAGATGCCGGCCCAGCATGTCCGCCTCGAGGTGGCACAGTCCGTCGGTGAGGACCTGCTTGACCGGCACGCCGGAGCGGGCCAGGCGCCTGGCGTCGTTCTCCGTGGCGAGATCGGCGGTCAGCGCGGCGACCGGCACTCCCCGCTCACGTGCGAGGAGGAGTTCGCGCTCCAGCAGGGCCGTCTTCCCGCTCCCGGGGCTGGACAGCAGGTTGATCACGGTGGTGCCCCGGGCTGCCAGCTCGGTGCGCAGCGCGTGGGCGGTACCCTCGTTCTTGGCGAGGACCGCCTGTTGCAGGTCGACGACTCGGCACATGGTTCAGCGCTCCTCGGAGACGGGTTCTCGGGTGCGGTCACGGGCCGGACCGTCTTCCCACCGCACACTGGTGATCTGCAGCTCGCGGCCGGAGAGAAGTTCGGCGGTCGCCTGACCGCACGCCGGGCAGCACAGTTGCGGAGGCGTGCCGACCGCCCATTCGTCCACGCAGGTCGCGCAGCGGGCGCGGCCGGGCACCGGTTCGGCGATCAGTTCGGCGCCCTCCAGGACGGTCCCCGCGCAGGCGAGCTCGAAGCAGAAGGCCAGTGCGTCGGGGACGACCCCGGCCAGCTCACCTACCTGGAGCCGCACGGAGGTGACGGCGGTGACGCCGCCGGATTTTGCGGCCGCCTCCTGCACTTGGGCGACGACGGCCATCGCGATGGACATCTCGTGCATCGGTCTCCGTCCTGGCGGAGGCCGGTAAGGGTGTGACCGGTCCGCTGGGCACCATTACACGGCGGCCTGCGGGGGCGGGCTCCGTGGCTCGCCGATGCCGCGCCCCGCGTGCCCCCGTTCGGTGCAGCGGCCGCGTCACATCCTGCGGATGTGCAGGTAGCGCCTGATGTCGGGCAGGACCTGCCTGACCAGGGCCAGGAGGACGGTGGCGGCGACGGCGCTGCCGATCATGGACTTCTTCATGGTGTGCTCCTCATTTCCCGGCCGGTGGGGCAGCGACGTTGTGTGCGGGCGCTTCGTGAGTGTTCTGGCGTACGAGGTCCAGGACGCATCGAACGGCCTCGGGTACGGCGGCGGCCACCTCGGGGCTGAGGCCGATGCCCTCCTCGACGGACACGGGTTCGCATCCCACCACCAGCGTGCGCCGCGGAGGCGTCGCACCGGTTCCGGCACACAGGGTGTCCAGCAGGGCCAGGACCGCGTCGGGCGACATGTGGTGCCCGTCGAGCACGGCCCCCTCGGGCTCAATGCCGCACGACGTTCCGGCTTCGATGAGGTACACGGTCCCCGGGTCGCCGTCGCGTGCCGTTGCGTCCACGAGGATGAGCGTGTCGTATCCGTCGAGCAGTTGGTACGCGAGGTGTACGCCCCGTACTCCGATGTCCACGACCTCGACGTGTTCGGGGAGCCGGTGCCCGGCCAGCGCGCGCACCGTCTCCACGCCGAAGCCGTCATCACCGAGGAAGATGTTGCCGACTCCGGCGACCAGGGTCCGGCCGCTGCCGGGCGGGGCGGGGTTCACGCGTCCTCCGGGAGGGCTACCTCGTCGGGCTGGAAGTACAGGAACCGTCCCTGTTCGCGGCGGATGTCCGCGCCGGGATCGCCTTCGACGGTCACGGCGAGGTGCACTCCCCCGTCCACGTCGTGGAGTACGGCCTCGACCAGGGCGCTGCGCCCGTGCAGGAACAGGTCCTGTGCGTCGGTGCGGCGCAGGCCGGGGCGCAGCAGCACGCGGCTGCCCGCGGCGACCGGGCGGCCGTCGACCAGGACCTGGTCGGTGGCCGGGTCGAGACCGGCGTCGCCCGCGGGATCCCACCAGGGCGTGTCGGGACGGGAGACACCGGGTGCGTCGAACGGGTCGGGCGGGATGGGCGAGCCCGCACCGGAGAGGCCGGACGGGCCTGGTTCGGTGACCTCGCGCAGGGCCCGTACCGCTCCGTGGAGTCGCTCCAGGACCTCGGGCGGCATGGAGTCGGCCAGGTCGATCACGGCGGCGGCCTTCGCGTCGGTCCCGCGGGCCTCGCGCTTCTCCTGATCGGTCAGGGCCGCGGTGCGCAGGGCGAGGATCTCGTCGATCTCGGTAGCGTCGTAGAGGGCCCCCGGGCTCTCCGGGGCGATGGCGGGGTGGTCCTCCAGGATGATCGGGGAGGACAGCACCAGGTCGGCGCGACCGGGTTCGCCGGCCAGCACCGGCCAGGTGTTCCGGTTCCGGCAGGACGCCACCGCGCCTTTGGCCCACTCCGGCGGGTCCGTCATCGAGACGAACGAGCCGGTGTCGAGGCAGAGCATGAGGTGCGTGGAGACGAGCGAGTGGGGCAGCGCGGCGTCTCGGTCGCCGCCCCCGTCGGCCGGGGCCCACGTCGTGGTGTTCTCCACCACGGCCGTCAGCCGCATCACCCGGTACGGGCCGTCGAGTTCGCTCGCGGACAGCCGTACGACGCCGACGGCCTCGTCGTACCGGCGGACCAGCCGGCCCACCAGCGTGCCTTCCGCGTCGTGAACCGGTTCGGTCTCTTCACCAGCGGGCCGGGTGAAGGGGACGACGATCCCCTCCCCGGTCAGCTCGGCCACGGTCGCGACGATCTCGACGCGTTCTTCGATGCCTTCGTCCCAGGGGACCAGGACGCGGTCGTGGAGGTGCAGTTCCGGCACCGTTTCGAACGTGCCGTCCGGCCGGGCCTCTTGGACGGTGCGCCGCTGGGCGCGCAGGAACCGCACCTCGGCCGCCAGCGTGGCGCCCGCTCTGGGTTCCATCAGGCACTCGGTGCGCTGGAAGGCGTGTTCCTCACGGTCGGCGCCGAAGGCGGGCGGTACGAGCACCCCGAACTGCCAGCGCAGCCGGTTCTTGGCCGCCGAGGCCCGGTAGGGATAGAGCACGTAGCCCTCGAAGAGGACCGCGTCGGCCACCTGCCGCGCGGTCGCGAAACGGGACTCCAACTCCGGGCTGAAAACGGCCGTCGTGGTCATGTCGCCGTCCTGTCGGTGACGCGCGGCGGTACGGCACCGGAACGGGGCAGTCTACGGTCCGGTGTCCGGGGAACCGTGGGGGCGGCCTCCTCCAGGAGTGCCCCAAGGGCGGCCTCCCACGAGGGCAGCGCCCGGCGCGAACGGAACGCGAGAAGGGCGTCCATGGTGTCGCGGGGCAGACGGATCCAGCCGCAGCCGGGAAAGTGCTGTTCGAGCATCTCCCGCCATACCTCCACGGGCATCCGGTAGGTCGCTTCCCGGTCCCAGGGCACCGGCTCGACGCGGAATCCGCCGGCGCCGGTGAAGGCCGTTCCCGAGAAGAGCATGAGCAGCGGCACCTCGCCGCCCGAGAGGGCCTCGGCGTAGCGGGTCGCGGCGACGTCCATGTCGTAGGTGCAGGGCACGACGAGGTCGATTTCCATCTCCCCGGTGAAGCTGGGAACCATGAGGGAGACCTGCGCGAACTGCACCGGCTGGAGTGTCGTGCCCCAGCGCGAGCGCTCGCCGAAGAGGTCGGCCAGCTTGCCCGCCTCCTGCTCGTCGTAACCGCGGCGGGCCGGTTCGATGCGGATCTGGCAGCGGAGCGCGAGGGCGTGCACCCGGGTCTCGTCCGACGCGGTGACGCGCAGCCGGAAGACCAGGGTGGGGCCGGCGGCGTACGGGTCGGCGCGCACGCCCGTGCAAGCGAAGGAGAGCTCGGTCATGGCCTGCTTCCCTCGGTGACCGGCCGGGCCCGCTGCCCGACATGCGCGAAGAACGCCCGCAGAGCGGCCCGTGCCTCCGCTCCGCCGTCGAACCCCTGCCACAGCAGGCGCATTCGGCCCACCAGTTCGTAGCAGATGTCGATCGGCACCAGGTAGCACTCGGTGCGGCCCTCGTCGCGGCGCAGCAGCAGCGCCTCCACATCGGGTTCGAGCATGGCGGCCAGCCGGCTTGTGCCGAGTACGGTCTGCCAGGTCGCCGGGTCGAGTTCGCTCTCCGTGGCACCGGCCGGGCTGGGGTAGAGCGCGACCAGCCGGTCCAGTGCGGCGTTGCGGAAGAAGAAGGCGACACCGACCGGGATCTGCAGGAGGTCCCAGGCGGCGGCGTCGAAGGCGTGCCCTGGGTCGGCCAGGTAGCGGTCCGGGACCGTGCGGAAGCGGCCGCCGCCGGCGCCGTGCTGTGCGAAGAGCAGGGAGCACGAGGTGCAGGCGCAGGCCAGGGAGCGCTTCTCGGTGTCCACCAGGTGGCGGTGGTTGTCGTCGGCGACCGTCACCCCGCACAGATCGCACCGTTCCTGCTGCGGCGCACGCGGTCCCGCGAACCGGCGCAGACCCCGCATCCGCGCGCCGGGTGCCGAGTGCTGTGGCCGGACCTGTGGCGCGCTCACGGCGCCGTCGCCGGAGCCGGCCGGCCCGCTGCGCCGGTGGGCGGACGCGTGCCGATCTGGAGCAGGGCCGGCTCGCGGGAGGACGGGGTCTCTTCCAGTTGCACGTGGCTCACCTCCGGGGCGAAGCAGGCCAGGGCATCCTCCACGGCCTGCCGGGCCGACGGACCCGTGCTGGAGCAGCCACAGCCTGAGCCGCCACCGGACGGGGCGGTCGAGCGCAGCCGCAGGGTGCCGGTGGCTTCGTCGAATCCGGCGAGCTCCACTCCGTGCTCCCGGACGCTCTCCAGGGCGCGGGAGATCCGTGCCGAGGTGTTCTCGGGGTGGACGTCGTGCAGGACCAGCAGACTGGAGACCAGTTCGTCGCCGAGCAGCCCGCTCAGCGGGCCGCTCGGCGCCGTGCGCGCCGCGGGGGCTTGCAGCAGCGTCACGATCCGGGCGAGGCCCGCGCCGTAGAAGTCCATCAGGACCCGGACCAGTTCCTCGGCCGCCGCAGCCGCCGCGGTGTCCCCGGCGGCGGTCAACCGGTCGAGGATCTCTTCGACGCGCCGCCCGGCCTCCTCCGCGCTCTGAGACCGCGGAGCCTCTGTCGCGCTCATCCGGCCAGGCCGCTCAGGCCGGTCGGCATGTGCATCTTCTGCACGGTCTTGCCGCCGCCCACGTACATGTGGACGCCGCAGGGCAGGCAGGGGTCGAAGCTGCGGACGGCGCGCATGATGTCGATGCCCTTGAAGTTCTCCGGCGGGTTCTCCTCGAAGATGGGCGTGTTCTGCACGGCGTCCTCGTAGGGCCCGGGGGTTCCGTAGGTGTCGCGGGTGCTGGCGTTCCACGGGGTCGGCGGGTAGGGGTGGTAGTTGGCGATCTTGCCGTCGCGGATCACCATGTGGTGGGAGAGGACACCGCGTACCGCCTCGGTGAAGCCGACACCCAGGCCCTCGTCCGGTACCTCGAACTTCTCCCAGGTCTGGGTTCGTCCGGCGCGCACCTCCGCCAGACCCTGCTCCGCGCAGTGCAGCGCGATGGCCGCGGCGTAGGCCTGGAAGTAGGTACGGGCGCGGTTGCGTTCCAGCGCGTTGCTCCACTTCGGGATCTTCCACTCGAAGCGGGTCTCGGGCTTGGTCATGGTGCGGGGAAGGGTGATGACGACGCTGTGGCCGGTGGCCTTGACGTAGCCGACGTCGACGAGGCCGGACAGGGCGGTCGACCACAGGCGGGCGATGGGGCCGCCTCCGGTGTCGAGCGCGAGGTAGTCCTTGCCGTCGAACCAGCGTGGCGACATCACCCAGCTGTAGTTGCCGTTGAAGTCCCGCTTCTGGGGGGCCGGGATCGTGTGCTGGTTCCACGGGTGGCGCGGGTCGACGGGGTTCCCGAGCGGGTCGTGCGTGACGAACTGCTCCTTGCCGGCCCAGTCCTCGTAGTAGGAGCTGCCCAGGAGGATGCGGATGCCGAGGTTGATCTCGGTGAGGTCGTTGGTGACCAGCTTGCCGTCCACGACGATGCCCGGGGTGACGAACATCTTCCGTCCCCAGTCGGTCATGTTGGCGTACGTGAAGTCGCAGTACTCGGGGTCGTTGAGGGCGCCCCAGCAGCCGAGCATCACGCGCCGGCGGCCGACCTCCTCGTACCCGGGAAGGGCTTCGTAGAAGAAGTCGAAGAGGTCGTCGTGGAGCGGCACGACGCGCTTCATGAACTCGACGTAACGCATGAGGCGGCTGAGGTAGTCAGTGAAGAGCTGGACGGACGCGATGGTGCCCACGCCGCCCGGGTAGAGGGTGGAGGGGTGCACGTGGCGGCCCTCCATCAGGCAGAACATCTCCCGCGTGTACCGGCTGACTTGCAGCGCTTCGCGGTAGAACTCGCCCTCGATGGGGTTGAGGGAGCGCATGATGTCGGCGATGGTCTTGTAGCCGTGGTCGCCGGCGTGCGGGGCCTCGGTGCGCTCGGCCAGCTCCAGGACCCCGGGGTTGGTCTCGCGGACCATCTTCTCGCAGTAGTCGACCCCGACCAGATTCTCCTGGAAGATGTTGTGGTCGAACATGTACTCGGCGGACTCGCCGAGGTTGATGATCCACTCGGCGAGGTGCGGCGGCTTGACGCCGTAGGCCATGTTCTGCGCGTACACCGAGCAGGTGGCGTGGTTGTCGCCGCAGATGCCGCAGATGCGACTGGTGATGAAGTGCGCGTCACGAGGGTCCTTGCCCCTCATGAAGACGCTGTAGCCGCGGAAGACCGACGAGGTGCTGTAGCACTCCGCCACCCGCTTCTGCTTGAAGTCGATCTTCGTGTGGATGCCGAGACTGCCCACGATCCGGGTGATCGGATCCCAGGCCATCTCCACCAGGCCACTGCCGTCGTCGCCGGCCTTCGTCGTCGGTGCCATCTTCTGCGCAGCGCCCTTCTTCAAGACTTCGTTACGGATGGGGGTCGGATCAGGACGGGATGATCAGCCGGGGGCCGACCGGGACCGCGACCGAGGTGGCGGCCGGGGTGGTGCTGTGCGCTTCGCGCATCCGGAGGTCGGTCACCAGGGCGGCCGGTAGCCGGTCGTCAGCTCGTCTCCCGTGTGACGCCACTTCGGCTCCTTGTCCACGGTCTTGGCCGTGATGGAGCGGAGTTTGCGGACGACGGCTCCGTACGCACCGCTGGCCGCGCTGGAAACCTTGCCGCCGGGCGGCTCGTCCATGAACGGCATGAACTTGTCGGGGAAACCCGGCATGGTGCAGGCGATGCAGATACCGCCGACGTTCGGGCAGCCGCCGATGCCGTTCATCCACCCGCGCTTGGGCACGTTGCACTTGACGACGGGCCCCCAACAGCCGAGCTTGACGAGGCACTTGGGCGAGTCATACGTGGTGGCGAACTGGCCCTGCTCGTAGTAGCCGGCCCGGTCGCACCCTTCGTGCACCGTGGCCCCGAACAGCCACGTCGGACGCAGCTTGTCGTCCAGCGGAATCATCGGGGCGGATCCCGCGGCCTGGTAGAGCAGGTAAGTGAGGGTCTCGGAGAAGTTGTCAGGCTGGATCGGGCAGCCCGGTACGCACACGATCGGGATGCCGGCCTTCGACTTCCAGTCCCAGCCCAGGTAGTCGGGTACTCCCATGGCACCGGTCGGGTTGCCGGCCATCGCGTGGATGCCGCCGTACGTGGCACACGTTCCGATGGCGACGACCGCCAACGCCTTGGGCGCCAGGCGGTCGATCCACTCGCTGGTCGTGATCGGCTGGCCGGTCTCCGGGTTGTCCCCGAACCCGCACCAGTACCCCTCCCGTTTGATCGACTCATTGGGAATGGATCCCTCGATGACCAGCACGAACGGGTCGATCTCACCACGCTCGCCTTTGAAGAACCACTCGATGAACGTGTCCGCCCCACCCACCGGTCCGCACTCGAAGTCGATCAGAGGCCAGTGGACCGCGATCTTCGGCAGACCGGGCAGCACGCCGAGCACGATCTCCTCGATGCTCGGCTGCATCGCGGCCGTCAGGGCCACCGAGTCGCCATCGCAACTCAGCCCCGCGTTGATCCAGAGGATGTGGATCGGGGACTCGTCCCCCTCGGGTGTGCCGGGGACGGTCTCGGGCGGGGCCGGGGTCGGCGTTGCTGCATCCATGGGGCCAAGCCTCCTAGGGGAGGAATACGACGAAGCGGTTCATATTCCCTTCGCATTTCTTGATAGCAGGCAGCCGGTCACCCCGCGACAGCGCCGGGGGCGAACTCGGCGCCGCCTCGGCGTGAGGACGCCCGGGGCGCCGCCTTCCTCCCGGGGAGGGCCACGCCGATGTGTGGCGGTGTCCGGGCCGCGGGGTGTTTGCGCACGAAGGCCTTGCGCAGCGCGTGGTACGGGGCCTCCGGGTCCGAGAAGGTACGGAGCATGTGGGCCAGTTCCTCCTCCCGGTAGGAGGCCAGCGGCTTGGCCGCCTCGTGCCGCTCCCGTTCGGCCTTCTTGGCCGCGATCCGCGCCTGCGTCGCGGATGAGGACGCGAGCCGCGCGGCCAGGCGACCGGTCTCGGCGGCGAAGTCCTGTGGCCCGCATTCGACCGTACGGTCCACCAGGCCGAGCCCCAGTCCGGCTGCGGCGCTCACCGGGAGGGCCTCCCGCATGAGCCTGTCGGCCACCGCGGGGCCCACCCGTCGGGGAAGCGTGTAAGTCCAGTACTCGGAGCCGTACAGGCCCATCAGGCGGTAGTGCGGGTTCAGCACCGCGCCCGTCCTGCACCACACCTCGTCCGCGGCCAGGGCCAGCATCACCCCGCCCGCGGCCGCATTGCCGCCCACGGCGGACACCACCAGTCGGTCGGTGGTCGTCAGAACGGCCTCCACCAGGTCATCCATGGCGTTGATATTGGCCCAGGACTCCGCGCCGGGGTCCTCGGCCGCCTCGATCACGTTCAGGTGGATCCCGTTGGAGAAGAAGTCCCGGCCACCCCCGAGCACCAACACGGACGTGGGGCGAGAGGTGGCCGTCCTGTAGGCGCGCAGCAGACGGCGGCAGTGCGGGGTGCTCATGGCGCCGCTCGGGAAGGAGAAGGAGAGGAAGCCGACGGGGCCGTCCTCCCTGTAGCGGATGTCGGCCCAGGTTCGGAGGGAGGACCGGGCATCCGGCGGTGCGGGGTGTTCGCGCAGCCTGGGCAGGCTGTCGCCGAGGGCCAGAACCGCGGGGAGCTTGAACGTGGCCGGTCCGCCGGGTACGCGCCGCGGCCGCAGCTCCGGGATCCACACGGCGCCATCGGCGGTCGCCCGGCAGACTGCCCCTGACCTGGTGGCCAGCAGCTCCCCCGGGCGGCCGCGAAGGTCGTCCTCCGGGTGACCGCCGTGCAGATACCACT
This sequence comes from Streptomyces sp. NPDC016459, assembly GCF_040632845.1. Lineage (NCBI taxonomy): Bacteria > Bacillati > Actinomycetota > Actinomycetes > Kitasatosporales > Streptomycetaceae > Streptomyces > Streptomyces sp. NPDC016459. The sequence continues at coordinate 881,770 of NZ_JBEYCR010000002.1, read as the reverse complement.
CCCGGCCCAGCAGTTCGTCCAGCACGCCGGGGAACGAGTCGGCCGCGCGCAGTTTGCGGACCACGGTCTCGGTCGAGTCCGACTCCCAGCGGATGCGGCGCAGCCCCTGATCGAAGTAGGCCCGACTGCACGCGACGCCCTCTTCACCTCCGCCGGCCTGGGGCTGAGGCTGAGGCCGAGGAGAGAACGTACCCGAGGCGAAGCGCTCGACGGCCAAGAGGATCGCGGCCAGCGCGGCATCGGAGACCTCGTTGCGGTACAGGTCACTCTTGCCCACGGGCGGCACCGGGCAGGCGACCGACGCCCAGACGTCGCCTGCGTCCATTTCGGCGTTGGCCTGCAGGACGGTCACTCCCCACCGGCTCGCTTTCTCGTGGATCGCCCAATCGAGGGAGGACGGTCCACGGTCACCGACGGGGCCCGGGTGAACGATGAGGCACGTGTACGCCTCCCATACCTTTGGCGGGAGGGCACTCTTCAACATGGGTGCCACGACGAGATCGGGCCGGTGACGGGAGACGGCGTCCCACAGGGGTACGCCCTCGAGGGCCAGCTCCACGGTCACGCTGTGCCCGTGGTCACGCAGTTCCGCGTGAGCCCGTTGCGTCAGGCTGTTGAACGCGCTCGCGACGAGCAAGATGTGCATCGGCAGGCTCCCGGTGACCGTCGACTTCACGGCCAGGACGAGACCGGACCTGCGGGTGATGCTCAAGCACGCACGACGCGGTGCCGGCGAAGCCGGACCGGGGGGTCACCCGGAAGTGGGCACCGTGGCCGCCAATCGCAGTCCTCGCGTGATTCTCCGCGGCGGCTACAGGTTCGAAGGGGGATCCGTCACTCCGCCGGGCGTCAGCCGCCTGACCCATCAGTGGCGATCTCCCACAACCTGTCCGGAACAATCCCACTCCACGCCCACCGCGACCCCGGATATGAAGGTCAAGTACACGGAGACCGCGCGCGGCGGTCTCGCGGTGAACATCATCGAGTGCTGACGTCGTAGGCCCTGACCGGCGCGTCGGCGCTGTCACTCGACGCCGTCGTGGCCGCCACCGCGCTCACCTCGCCGACCCGAGTGACCGTCCTGACACCGGACCCCGAAGACCTCCTGATGCTCTGCGGCCCCAGCGTCCGCATCATCAAGGTCTGACCGTGAGGCCGCGCCCTCCCCGAGGGTCCGGGCGGGATCGGGACGGCGCCCACCGGTCTACCGCCCCGACGACGGTATCTAGGGCCGCGAGGTGAGAATTTGCCGTACGGCGCGGGAAGGGTTTTTACCGTAAAGAACTGCGCCGGGTTATCTCTCGTACACGGACTGCTGCGGCGTGCTACTGTCGAAGCGTTCCTGTATCTCCGGCGATTCTTCCTGTCGGGCCATCATCGAGTTCTCCCGAGGAGATATGACATGGCATCCGGCACGGTGAAGTGGTTCAACGCAGCCAGGGGTTTCGGTTTCATCGAGGAGGACGGCGGCGGCACCGACGTGTTCGCCCACTTCTCGAACTTCGCCGATCAGGGCGTGATGGAACTACTCGAAGGCCAGAAGGTCGTCTTCGAGATCGCGCAGGGCCAGAAGGGTCCGACGGCCGAGAACATCGTCCCCGCCTGATACTGACGCATTGTGTAGCTGGGGCCCGCATCCCTCGGGGTGCGGGCCCCAGCTGCAGGCATTTCCCGCCTCTCAAAGAATTGACGAGGCGAGTTTCTTTTCGCATTCATTCGGTTCGTTCCTGTGATTCCCCGCGCTGTACTTCTGCTGCGGGAATACCTCGATACGTGCCGTGTCGAGGAAGGTTCTGAGTGAACCCCGTACGTACCAGCAGTCGTTCTTCCCGCACCCCCCGCCGCACCGGCGGTCGCACATACGGCTCCGCCGCCGGTTCCGCCGCCGGTTCCGCCCGGGGCGGTCGCTCCGGCTCGTCCGCGCCGAGCCGCTCCGGCGGCTACGGCCGGCGCCCCGCCGCGGTCCAGGGCGAGTTCGCCCTGCCGAAGACCATCACCCCGGCGCTGCCCGCCGTCGAGTCGTTCGCCGACCTCGACATGCCGAAGACCCTGCTGGCCGCGCTCACCGCGCAGGGTGTCGCCGTGCCGTTCCCGATCCAGGGCGCGACGCTGCCGAACTCCCTGGCGGGCCGTGACGTGCTGGGCCGCGGCCGGACCGGCTCCGGCAAGACCCTCGCCTTCGGCCTGGCCCTGCTCGCCCGCACCGCCGGGAAGCTCGCCGAGCCGCGTCAGCCGCTGGCCCTCGTGCTGGTCCCCACCCGGGAACTCGCCCAGCAGGTCACCGACGCCCTCACCCCGTACGCCCGCGCCGTCAAGCTCCGCCTGGCCACCGTCGTCGGCGGGATGCCGATCGGCAGGCAGGCGGGGGCGCTGCGCGGCGGCGCCGAAGTCGTCGTCGCCACGCCCGGCCGTCTCAAGGACCTCATCGACCGCGGCGACTGCCGGCTCGACCAGGTCGAGATCACCGTCCTGGACGAAGCCGACCAGATGGCCGACATGGGCTTCATGCCGCAGGTCACCGCGCTGCTCGACCAGGTCCGCCCCGAGGGCCAGCGCATGCTGTTCTCGGCGACGCTGGACCGCAACGTCGACCTCCTGGTGCGCCGCTACCTCAGCGACCCCGTCGTGCACTCCGTGGACCCCTCCCAGGGCGCGGTCACCACGATGGAGCACCACGTCCTGCACGTGCACGGCGCCGACAAGCACCGGCTGACGACGGAGATCGCGGCGCGCGACGGCCGGGTGATCATGTTCCTGGACACCAAGCACGCCGTGGACCGCCTCACCGAGGACCTCCTCGGCTGCGGTGTCCGGGCCGCGGCCCTGCACGGCGGGAAGTCGCAGCCGCAGCGCACCCGCACCCTGGCCCGGTTCAAGACCGGTCACGTCACCGTGCTGGTGGCGACGAACGTCGCGGCGCGTGGCATCCACGTCGACAACCTCGACCTCGTCGTCAACGTCGACCCGCCGACCGACCACAAGGACTACCTCCACCGCGGCGGCCGTACCGCGCGGGCCGGCGAGTCCGGCAGCGTCGTGACCCTGGTGACCCCCCAGCAGCGCCGTGACATGACCCGCCTCATGACGGCCGCGGGCATCGTGCCCCAGACCACGCAGGTCCGTTCCGGCGAGGAGGAGCTCAACCGGATCACCGGTGCCCGCACCCCCTCCGGCATTCCCGTGACGATCACCGCGCCGCCCGCGGAGCGGCGTGGCCCGCGCGGCGCGTCCTCCCGCGGCCGGCGCGGTCCCGCCTCGACCGCGCGGCGCGCGAACGCGCGGCACTCCGCCGTCGACAGGGCGGCCTGAACCACCCCGTGAGCAGGGTCACGGCGGCCCCAACCGCGCCGTGACCAGAGGAAGCCGACCCATCTCCGCAGGAGGCATCATTTGACGCCGGTCACGACGCAGCCCCCCTCGGCACTCATCGCCGCCCCCACGCAGAGGACCGTGGCCGACGCCATGGACACGGCCGGGCCGCGGGTCGGCGACAGCATGACCGTCGAGGTGGCCCTGTCCGTCATGGCCGGTGCCCGCACCGGGCACCTCCTCGTCTGCGACGACGACGGCCTGTTCACGGGCCTCGTCACGTCGGCCCGGCTGACCGCCGTCCGTGACGGCTCCGCCTACACCGACCGGGTCCGGCTGCGCGACATCCTCGGCGACCGCGGGCCGTTCGCCTCACCCGCGACCGCGATGGCCGAGGCCCAGCACCTCATGCGCTACCGCCGGCTCCCCGCCCTGCCCGTCCTCGACGAGCAGGGCAGCGCACTGGGCGTCCTCGTCCTCGCGCGCTGAACCGCCTCACGGCGGCAGAACCCTCTCCCTTCTCTCCTGTGAGGCATCATGCGCTGTGTCATCGCCCGCTTCCCGTTCGACCTCACCAAGAGCGGTGTCCTGCAGTCCATGCAGGGCGTCAAGCCCGAGACGGTCGTCGGCGAGTCCGTGATCATCGGCCGCCGTACGTACCCCCTCATGCAGGTGGGCCAGGTCCTCACCCGTCAGGACCGCCGCGACTTCAGCTCCGGTGAGGTCCTGCGGGCCATGACCAAGCTCGGCTTCACCTGCCGCAACCTCCCGCAGGCCGCCGCGCCCGCCCGCGCCGCCCTGAACCCGCTCCAGCACGCCTCCGCGATGCTCGGCGTGGCGCCGACGGTCTGATCTTGCAGGGCGGGCCCGTACGACGGGTCCGCAGGACGGTTCCGGGGGGCTCGCCCGAGCGGCGGCCCCCCGGAGGCGTGCCCAGGGGCGGGCGGGCCCGGTTCGGGTCACACGCGCGGCGGTCCGCCGCGGGACCGGCCGGCCTTGTCCGGTCGACGCTCAGGGGACGATGCCGTGAGGATCCGGCACGACGGTGAGCAGCGCCGAGACGACGACGATCGCCGCGAGGACGGACACCTCCACGCGCGCGGGTGCCTGGGCGTTCCCGCCGGACAGCATCCGCCCGCGGGCGGCGAGCGCGAGCAGACTGGCGCCGCCGAACAGCACCAGCTTCACCAGGAGGATCCGGCCGTAGGCCGTGCTCAGGACGGCGTCGAGCGGCAGTCCGCGCAGGGTCGAGACGGTGCCGGTGACCACGAGGGCGGCGTACACCCAGGCGGCCATCCGGGCGTACCTGACGAGGACATCGCGCCCTCCGCCCCGCAGCCGCATGGTGCGCAGCACGTACAGGAGCGTGCCGGCCCACAGGGAGGCGGCAGTGAGGTGGACGACGGTGAGGGAGGCCCCCACGAGGGGCTGGTACGTCTCCGGGTGGGCGCGCATCGCCTCGGCTCCGACGGCGAGGGCGAGCGGCAGTGCGGCGAGCGCGGGGCGCCGGGAGGCGGCGCAGAGGGCGGCCAGGACGAAGGCGTCGGCCGTGACGAGCAGGAGGCGGCCTTCGCGGAGCCCGTACGCGACGGTCGGGCCGAGTCCGCTGACGGCGGCGAAGAGGAGCAGGAGCCCGGCCGAGGCGGCCGCGGCGAGGAGGGCGGCGGGTGCGGACCAGGCGCGGGGCCGAGGCCCGGCGCGGGCGAGCCGGTTTCCGGCGAGTTCACCGGCGTGTACGGCCAGACCGGTGAGGACGAGGAGCCGTAGCAGCGTGGTGATGCCGTCGGCGGGTATGCGGAGCTCGCCCGTGCCCGTCTGCGCGAGACCGGCGCCCAGCAGGGCGACGACCAGGACGGCCACGACGGCGAGGACCGCCGCTGTCAGACGGCTCGGGGTACCGAAGGGTCCGGGAAGCGTCACCGGACGATCGTCACCGAGCCCCGGACGGGCGGCAACTCAGGGTCGCTCCGCCCGTCCGACCCGGCGGATCAGGCCTTGCTGAGGTGGGCCCAGAACTCGTCCCAGGACAGCCGGCCGTCGCCGTTGGCGTCGCGCTGCTTGATGAGCACCTCGGCGACCGTCTCGGTGACGTTGAAGTCGCCCAGCTGCGCCATGACGCTCTTGTACTCCGCGGCGGTGATGAAGCCGTCCCCGTCCACGTCGTACCGGTTGAATGCCGTACGTGCCGACTCGATGTCCGCCACTGCTTCCGCCCCTTCTCGGTGCTTATCTGACGGGGGTCAGATTAGCTGGCCCGGCCGGTCCGGCCGCGCGGGGTCTCGGGACGGGCTACCGGAAGATGCCCGTGTGGCCGAGGGAGTAGCGGCCCGGCTGGGGGTAGACGGCGAGGCCGTGGGGGCCGCTGCCGACCGGGATGCGGGCGAGCTGTCTGCCGGTGGTGGTGTCGATCGCGTAGACCTCGGAGTCGTAGCGGCCGGAGAGCCACAACACCTTGCCGTCGGCGGAGACGCCTCCCATGTCGGGGGAGCCGCCGTCCGGCAGCCACCACTTCTTGGTGAGCTTGTTCTTGGCGAAGTCGAAGACGGAGACGGAGCCCTCGCCGCGGTTGGGGACGTACATCTCGCGCGAGTCCCGGCTGATGTAGAGGCCGTGGCAGCCCTTGCCGGTGGGCAGCAGGGTGGGGGTGGTGAACTTCTCGCCGTCGAGGACCCACATGCCGTGCGCCATCATGTCGGCGACGTAGAACGTCTTCCCGTCCGGGGAGATCTTCACGTCCTGCGGCATGGCGCCGTCGAGGGGCAGCTTCTGCTGGCCGATCACCTCCATCTTCTCGGTGTCGACCTTGAGCAGCTCGCCGGAGAACTCGCAGGAGACGACGAAGTACCTGCCGTCGGCGGAGAAGTCGGCGTGGTTGACGCCGTAGCAGCTGACCGGGACGGTCTTCTTCCGCTCCATGGTGTGGGGGTCGCGGAAGACGAGTTCGCGGTCGAGGGAGGCCATCACGACGGCGTACCTGCCGTTGGGCGTGAAGTACAGGTTGTACGGGTCGTGGACCTCGACGGGTTTGCCGGCGGCGCCGGTGGCGGGGTCGATGGGGGTGAGCGTGTGGCCCCGGTTGTTGTTGACCCAGAGGGTCTTCATGTCCCAGGAGGGAACGACGTGCTGGGGCTGGACGCCGACGGGGATGGTCTCGACGACCTGGTAGGTGGCGGGGTCGATGACGGAGACGGTGTTGGAGTTGGTGTTGGGGACGTAGATGCGGGAGGGGAAGTCCTTGACGACCGGGGAGAGCCGGTTCGGCCGGTCGGCGGCGTAGACGTCGTTCGGGTCGAGCAGCGGCGGCATGCCGGGGAGTCCGGCGGGCACCACGGGGGCCTTCTTGACGGGAGCGGCCTTCTTCACCGGGGCGGCTCCGTCCCCCGGGTCGCCGCCGCCGCAGCCGGCGAGGGCGGTGAGGAGGGCGGCGGCGACGAGGGTCCTGGTGCGCTTCGTGCGGTGTGCCATCAGGTCAGCAGCTCCGTGGTGGTGACCGCGCGCAGCCCGCGGCGGTCGAGGTCGGCGAGGAGGAGGGGCAGGGCGGCGGCGGTGACCGGGTAGCCGAAGTGCAGGCTGACGACGGAGCCCGCGCGGGCCGTGCCCGTGACGTTGCGGACGACGGCGGCGGCGTCGGGCGTGGTGAAGTCGAGGGAGTCGACGTCGTACGAGAGGACGTGCGGGTAGCCGGCGCGGTGGGCGGCGCGCAGGACGGCGGGGGCGGCGTGCCGGGTGCGGGAGGGCCGGAACCAGGTGCCGATGGAGCCGGTGAGGCGGCGCAGCCGGGTGGCGCAGGCCTGGATCTCGGCGTGGGCGTCGGCTTCGGTCAGGGCGTTGACGTCGGTGTGGTGCTGGGTGTGGTTGCCGAGTTCGTGTCCGCCGTCGAGGACGCGCCGGGCCATGTCGGGGTGGGCGTCGAGCCAGCTGCCGACGGCGAGGACGGTGACGCGGGCGCCGGCCTTCTCGGCCTGGGTGAGGAGGGTCCGGGCGAGGGCGGGGTCGCCCTGTCCGTGGAAGGTGAGGGCGACGCGGGGCCGGTCGCGGGGGCCGTGGGCGATCTCGGCGGGCTGTCCGGGGAGGCGCCGTGGGGCGGGGGCCGCCTGGGGTGCGGGGGCGGGGCGCCGTGGGGTGGGGGCGGCGGGGCGTGGCTCCGTGCCGCAGGCGGTGGCGAGGGCTCCCGCGAGGGCGGCGGCCGCACCCGCTCGGAGGGCGTCGCGGCGGTCGGTCGACTTCACGCGACCATTTAAGGGCGGTAAAGGCCGATTGGTGCCGATTGGGCCAATTCAGGACGTTTGCGAGCCCCTCGGGGGAGTCCAGCATGCGGACGATCACGGGAAACAATCGATGAACCGCATAGCCATTCACTGTTTACAAGGCGGGTGCTGCATGTCACCAACGATTCATCATGCAACTGTCACGGTTTGCCCTGCATTGCCCCAGTAGGAACTTTTGGCGGCAAGGCCACCCGTCTGCCATAGTCGGAGCCACGACCCCCATTGACCCGGGCCAGGTCGTCCGAGCGGCCGTGGATACACCCCCCCCCGTCCACGGCGCATCACACGGAAGCCCCCACGCACCCCACCACGGCGCACGGGGGCTTCCGTGCGTCCGGGAGCGCCGGAGAGGACCGGGCGTTCAGCGGTCGGAGACCCGCATCTCGAACCAGGTCGTCTTGCCGCGCGGCGCCAGGTCCACGCCCCAGCGGTCCGACAGCTTGTCCACGAGGAAGAGCCCCCGGCCGCTCGTGTCGAGCTCGTGCACCGGCATCAGACAGGGCAGCCCGCGCGAGGGATCCCTCACCTCGACGCGGATCCAGCCGCGCCGCCGCTGTAACCGCAGCGCGAAGACCCGGGCGCCGGTGTGCCGGACCGCGTTCCCGACGAGTTCCGAGACGAGCAGCACGGCGTGCTCGGCGATCAGCGGCCCGAGCCCCCACTGCCGCAGTACGACGTGCTCGGTGAGCCTGCGGGCCACCCACGCGGACTCGGGACGGGACGGCAGCCGGACGTCGTCGTCCGCCGGATTACCGTACAACTCCATGACGTCGACGGCCTGTTCCTCGTCCGCGACCGGTGACCACCGCGCTGCCGCGGCGCTCGCGCGCTGCCACGGCTGCTCCCTACCCTCCAGGCCCGCCATGCCCCCCATCATGGCCGCACGGAGGCGTCCGCGGGGGCCGTTCCGACGGAATCGACCCCCGGAACAACCCGTCAGGCGAACTTCGCCTTCCCCGGGCCCTCCTCCACGAAGCTGCGCATGCCCGTCTCGCGGTCCTCGGTCGCGAACAGACCGGCGAACCAGGTGCGCTCGATGGCGAGACCGGTGTCGATGTCGGCCTCGAGACCCTGGTCGATCGCCTCCTTCGCGGCCCGCAGCGCGACCGCCGGGCCCTGCGCCAGCTTCGCCGCCCAGGCGTGCGCCTGCTCGTACACCTCGGCGGCCGGGACGACCCGGTCGACCAGACCCAGTGTCAGGGCCTCGTCGGCCTTCACCATCCGGCCGGTGAAGATGAGGTCCTTCGCCTTCGAGGGGCCGACCAGGCGGGACAGGCGCTGGGTGCCGCCCGCGCCGGGGATCAGGCCGAGGAGGATCTCCGGCTGGCCCAGCTTCGCGTTGTCGGCGGCGATCCGGTAGTCGGCGCAGAGCGCCAGTTCGCAGCCGCCGCCGAGGGCGTACCCGGTGATCGCGGCGACGACGGGCTTGGGGATGCGGGCCACGGCGGTGAAGGAGTCCTGGAGCGCGCGGGAGCGCTTGACCATGGCCACGTGGTCCATGACCTGCATCTCCTTGATGTCCGCGCCGGCCGCGAACACCTTCTCGCCGCCGTAGAGGACCACGGCCCGCACGTCGTCGCGGTCGGTGGCCTCCTGGGCCAGCTCGCGCAGCCGGTCCTGGGTGGCGACGTCCAGGGCGTTCATCGGGGGGCGGTCGAGACGGATCGTGCCGACGCCTTCGGCGACTTCGAGGTTCACAGTCATGGAAGGAAGGTTAGTGTCCGTTAACGCCGGGGGGCCCGGTGCTGTTGCTCACAGCACCGGGCCCCCGTCGGTCGCGTATGGCTACGCGATCCACTCCGACCAGTCCATGTTCCAGCCGTTGAGGCCGTTGTCCGGCTTGATCTGCTTGTCCTTCGAGTTCTTCACGACGACCACGTCACCGATGATCGAGCGGTCGTAGAACCAGGCCGCCGGCATGGAGCTGTCGCCCGCGCCCCGGGCGTCCTGGAGACCGACGCAGCCGTGGCTGACGTTGGCGGAGCCGAAGGTGTCCGCCGAGGCCCAGTAGTTGCCGTGCACGAAGGTGCCCGAGGTGGACAGGCGCATCGCGTGCGGCACGTCCTTGATGTCGTACTCGCCGCCGAAGCCGACCGTGGCCCCGTTCATGCGGGTCACCTTGTACTTCTCGCTGATGACCATCTGGCCGTTGTACGTGGTCGTCGACGGGGCGCCCGCGGTGATCGGGATCGTCTTGATGATCTTGCCGTCGCGCTCGATCTTCATCGTCTTGGCGCCGGCGTCGACGGTGGAGACCTGACGGCGGCCGATGGTGAAGGACACCGTCTTCTTCTGCTTGCCGTAGACACCCGGGCGGCCCTCGACGCCGTCCAGGTTGAGCTCGACGGTGACTTTGGTGCCCGCGGCCCAGTAGTTCTCCGGGCGGAAGTCGAGGCGGTCGTTGCCGAACCAGTGGCCCTCGATCCGCACGGCCGGCACGGCCGTCACCTTGATGGCCTTCTCGACGGCCTCGGGGTCGGTGATGCCCCGGGTGAAGTTGATGGACACCGGCATGCCGACGCCGACGGTCGAACCGTGCTCCGGCGTGTAGTGGCCGATGAAGGTGTTCTTCGGGACCAGGGTGGTGAAGGTGGTGTCCTTCGCCGACTCACGGCCCTCGGCGTCCTTCGCGATCGCGTGGACCTTGTACTGGGTCCCTCCCGCCAGGTGGGCGGTGGGCGTCCAGCTGCTGCCGTCCGCCGAGACCTTGCCCTCGACCGCGGTGCCCTTGGAGTCGGCGACCGTGACCGTGGTCAGCTTGCCCTGCGCCGCGGTGACCTTGAGGGCCCCGCTGGTGGCGACCGACTCGGCGCCGTCCTTCGGCAGGATCGTCACGACCGCCTGGGAGGCCGCGTTCCCCTGTGTGCCGCCCCCCTGGGCCGCCGGCCCCTGTCCCCCCGTACCGCCGGCCGTCTCACCGCCGCCGCAGGCGGTGAGCACCAGGAGCATCGCCCCCGCCGCCAGGGCCTGCAGCCGGACGCCCCCGCGTCCTCGGCCCCGCCGCTTCGTCCCTACCGATGTCCCCGATATCGGCTGCGCGTTCACTGTGGTCGTCTCCCCTCGCACGGCCTGGCACCGCCACGGCCCCACCCCCGTGCGCATTCACTCGCGCACACGGCGCTAGATAATCACACCGCAGGACACGAAAGATCCTCGTGAATGTCACCGTTCAGTCCCGATCGACCTGGTAAGACGACGGAAGTGCCGGACGGTGCGAGGGCGACGAGGGGTCAGTGCAGAGCGGAGCCGGCCTTCCACCGGTTCCACTCCATGTTCCAGCCGCCGAGGCCGTTGTCGGGAGCGACCTTCCGGTCACGGGAGTTGACCACTTCCACCACGTCGCCGATGAGCGTCCGGTCGAAGAACCAGCCCGCGGGCGACTGGGCGCTGCCGCCCTTCTCGTCCCGCAGCCCCACGCAGCCGTGGCTGACGTTGGCCGTGCCGAACGTACCGGGCGAGGCCCAGTAGTTCCCGTGCAGGAAGGTCCCGGACTCGGTGAGCCGCATCGCGTGCGGTACGTCCTTGATGTCGTACTCGCCGCCGAAACCGACCGTGCGCCCGTCCATCCGCGTCACGTCGTACAGCTCGGTGACGACCATCTTCCCGTTGTACGTGGTGGTCTTCGGCGCCCCCGCGGTGATCGGCAGGGTCGCCAGGACCGCGCCGTCCCTCCTGACCTCCATGGTGTGCGCGGCGGCGTCCACCACGGAGACCTGGGAGCGGCCGACGGTGAAGCCGACCGTCTTGCGCTGGATGCCGTACACCCCCGGCGCCCCCTCGACGTCCCGCAGGCCGAGGCGGACGGTGACGCGGGTGCCCGGCTGCCAGTACGCGGCGGGGCGGAAGTCGAGCCGCTCCTTGCCGAACCAGTGGCCGACGATCTCCACCGGCGGCTCCGAGGTGATCCGGATCGCCCGCTCGACCGCGGCGCGGTTCTCGATCGGCCGGTTGAAACCGAAGGAGACGATCATGCCGGTGCCGACCGTGGAACGATTCTCCGGCTTGAAGTAACCGATGAAACGGCTCTCCGGCACCACGGTGGTGAAGGTGGTGTGCCGCGCGGAGCGGCGCCCGTGCGCGTCGAGCGCGACCGCGTCCACGCTGTACTTGGCGGCGAGCGCCAGCCGGGCGCCCGCCCGGGGCCGCCAGCGCAGCCCGTCCGGGGAGATCTCCCCCGCCACCTCGGTCCGCTGGGCGTCCTCCACCTGGACGACGGTCACCCGTTCGAGGCGCCCGCTGTCCACCTTCACCTCGACCGGTCCCTCGGCGCTCACCCCCCGGCTGCCGTCATCCGGGCTGACCCGGATGACGTCACCCGGGGCCCGCGCCTTGCCCGGCAGCGAGATGTCGATGCCCCGTCCGCCACCGCTTCCCGTGCAGCCCACGAGGCCCGCCATCAAGCCCGCCACCGCGAGGGCGTAACCCGCCCGCTTCCATACATGTGTCACGCCCCGCCCAACGACGGCCACCCTCCAGGGGAAACGTCCGTACGGGTCATGTTGGGAGCGCGGTGGCGCGGGCAGAACAGGAGGAGACCCCACGCGGGAGCGGCGGCCGGGACGCCGCCGCTCCCCCGCGTGCGGGCCCGACGAGCCGCAGGAGGCCGGGACGGTGGCGAGCGCAGCCGAGCAGGAGGCGGTACCGGAGCATGCCCCGGAGCGGGCCGGACCCCCGGTGTGGCCGGGTGCGCCGACGCCCCTCGGCGCGCGCTGCCGGGTGGGCCCCGACGGGGTGGCGGGAACGAACTTCGCGCTGTGGGCGGGCGGGGCGGAGGCCGTGGAGCTGTGCCTCTTCGGCCCGGACGGTACGGAGCGGCGGCTGCCGCTCACGGAGCTGACCCACGAGATCTGGCACGGCTTCGTGCCCGGGATCGGGGCCGGACAGCGGTACGGCTACCGGGTCCACGGCCGCTGGGACCCGTGGACGGGCGCCCGGTGGAACCCGGCGAAGCTGCTCCTCGACCCGTACGCGCGCGCCGTCGACGGTGACTTCGCGCTGCCGCCCGAGGTGTACGGGCACGTGCGGGACTGGCCGCAGCAGCACGTCGCCGACACCGTCCGCGACGAGCGGGACTCCGCCCCGTACGTCCCGAAGGGCGTCGTCGTCCAGGACGACGACGACTGGGCCGACGACCGCAGACCCAAGACGCCCTGGCAGGACTCCGTCATCTACGAGCTGCACGTCAAGGGCTTCACCCGACAGCACCCCGGCATCCCTGAGCGGCTGCGCGGCACGTACGCGGGTCTGGCCCACCCCGCGGCGATCGAGCACCTCGTGGGGCTCGGCGTGACCGCGGTGGAGCTGCTCCCCGTGCACCAGTTCGCGCACGAGGACCACCTCCTGCGGCGCGGGCTGCGCAACCACTGGGGCTACAACTCCATCGGCTACTTCGCCCCGCACGCCGGCTACTCCTCGTCGGGGACCACCGGGCAGCAGGTCGGCGAGTTCAAGCGGATGGTGCGGGCGCTGCACGCGGCCGGTATCGAGGTCATTCTCGACGTCGTCTACAACCACACGGCGGAGGCGGGCGAGCTCGGCCCCACCCTGTCCCTCAAGGGCATCGACAACCGCGGCTACTACCGCCTCCAGTCCGACGCACGCAGGTACGCCGACTACACGGGCTGCGGCAACACCCTGCACGTCGTGCAGCCGCAGGTCCTCCGGCTCATCACCGACTCCCTGCGGTACTGGGTGACCGAGATGGGCGTCGACGGCTTCCGCTTCGACCTGGCGGCGGCCCTCGCCCGCTCCTTCCACGACGTCGACATGCTCTCCCCGTTCCTCGCGGTGATCGCCCAGGACCCGGTGCTCCGCCGGGTCAAACTGATCGCCGAACCCTGGGACGTGGGAAACGGCGGCTACCAGGTCGGCGCCTTCCCCCCGCTGTGGACCGAGTGGAACGACCGCTACCGGGACGCCGTACGGGACTTCTGGCGCGGCGCCCTGCCCGACGTGCGGGACCTCGGCTACCGGCTCTCCGGCTCCAGCGACCTGTACGCCTGGGGCGGGCGCCGGCCGTACGCCTCCGTCAACTTCGTCACCGCCCACGACGGCTTCACCCTGCGGGACCTCGTCACGTACGAGCGCAAGCACAACGAGGCCAACGGCGAGGGCAACCGGGACGGCACCCATGACAACCGGTCCTGGAACTGCGGCGCGGAGGGCGAGACCGACGACCCCGGGATCAACGCCCTCCGCCTGCGTCAGCAGCGCAACCTGCTCACCACCCTGCTCCTGTCCACCGGGGTCCCGATGCTCGTCGCCGGCGACGAGATGGGCCGCACCCAGGGCGGCAACAACAACGCGTACTGCCAGGACAACGAGATCGGCTGGGTCGACTGGACGCTGCCCGAGGACGCCGGCCGCGCCCAGCTCCTCGCCCTGACCCGCCGGCTGCTCGCCCTCCGCGACCGGCATCCGGTGCTGCGCCGCCGGGCCTTCTTCTCCGGCCGGCCGCAGGGCGCGGACGGGCTGCGGGACCTGGCCTGGTTCACCGCGGACGGCACCGAGATGACGGAGGGCGACTGGTACGCGCCCGCGGCCACCCTGGGCCTCTACCTGTCGGGCCGTGACATCCCGGGCCGGGACGAGCGCGGCGAACAGATCGCCGACGACAGCTTCCTCGCGGTCCTCCACGCGGGGCCGGACCCGCTCGACCTGCGCCTCCCGGGCCCGCCCTGGGCGGAGTCGTACGAACTGGTCGTCGACACCGCACGGGAGGACCAGTCGGGTCCGCCGGGGACGAGCCACCGGGGCGGCGGGACGCTCACGATGGGGGGCCGGTCGGTGGTGCTGCTGCGGGTCGAGGCGTGAGGGGTCGGGCCCGGCCCAGGATGCCCCGGTCATAGCCGGTGGCGACGGCCGCGGCCCGGTCCTTCCCACCCAGCTTGCCGTAGCGGTGGGTCAGATGGGTCTTCACGGTCGCCTCGCTGATGAACACCTCGGCGGCGATGGCGCGGTTGACCGTGCCCTGGGCGAGGAGGACGAGGATCTCGGTCTCGCGCGCCGAGAGGGTCGTGTCGGTGTCCGTGTCGTACGTGGTGAGGACCAGGATCCGGGAGCGGGCGCGGCGGCGGGTGAGTTCGGCGACGGCGGCGACGCCGCCGGGGCCGGAAAACCGGATGAGAGGTGTCAGTGGTGAACCGTAGGGTCGGGCCTGATGCCCGAGAAAACTGTCGCCCCAGAGCCCGCCACAGCCGACGCCCCCGACCGCTCGGCGGTGCGGGCGCTCCTCCGTCTCTGGCCGTACGTGCGGCCCGTGCGGGGACGGCTGTTCGCCGCCGCGGTCGTCGCGATCGTCGCGTCCTGTCTGTCGCTCGTCATCCCGCTCGTCCTGAAGTGGATGGTGGACGGGCCCGTGGCGGAACGGGACCCCGGCGGGGTGTGGCTGGGGGCGCTGTACCTGCTGCTGCTCGGGATCGCCGAGGCCGTGCTCTTCGGGTACCGGCGGTGGCTGGTGGCGCGGCCGCTGTCCGGGGTCGAGGCGCGGATGCGGGCCGACCTGTACGGCAGGCTCCAACGGCTGCCGATCGCCTTCCACGACCGGTGGGCGTCCGGGCAGCTGCTCTCGCGGGGCACGACCGATCTGATGCTGGTCCGGATGTTCCTGGCCTTTCCGCTGACGTTCCTCCTGGTCAACGGCGTGACCATCCTCGCGGGTTATGTCCTGCTGCTCTCCCAGGACTGGTCGCTCGGACTGGTCCTGCTGACCCCGGTCGTTCCCCTGGTGCTGGTCTGCTCGGCCTTCGAGAGCCGCTACGGCAGGGTCGCGCGCCGCGCCCAGGACCAGGTGGGCGATCTGACGACGGTCGTCGAGGAGAGCGTCCTCGGCATCCGGATCGTCAAGGGCTTCGGCCGGCACCGCAGCCAGGCGAGGGCCTTCCGCGAACTCTCCGGACGGCTCCGCGGCACCGAACTGGCCAAGGCCCGCCTGCTCGCGATGATCTGGGCGGTCATCACCGTCGTACCGGAACTGGCCATCGGGGCGGCGCTCGTCCTCGGCACGGTCCAGGTCGCGGACGGAGACCTGTCGGCGGGCACGCTCGTCGCCTTCCTGTCGACGGCCCTGGCACTGCGCTGGCCCGTCGAATCGATCGGCTTCCTGCTCGCGATGACCCAGGAGGCGGCGACGGCGACGGAACGGTACTTCGAGGTGATGGACGCCGAAGAGGAGCCGGACGCCCCCGCCGCGCGGGACGCCACGGCGGCGGACGGCACTGGCGGAGTGCGCTTCGAGGGCGTGTCGTTCCGCTACCCGGACGCCCCGGACGACTCCCCGCCCGTCCTGGACGGCATCGACCTGCACATCCGGCCCGGCGAGACCCTGGCCCTCGTCGGCGGCACGGGTTCCGGCAAGACCACGCTCACCGCGCTCGTACCGAGGCTGCACGAGGCGTCCGGCGGCCGCATCCTGCTCGACGGCGAGGACATCGCCCTCATGGAACGGGAGCGGCTGCGGACCCTGGTGTCGATGGCCTTCGAGGAGCCGACGCTGTTCTCGGCGAGCGTCGGCGAGAACGTCCTGATGGGCGCCGGCGACGGGGCCGGGGAGCCGGACCTGCGGCGCGCCCTCGGCGTGGCGCAGGCGGACGGCTTCGTGGACCGGCTGCCCGAGGGCGCCGCGACCCGGGTCGGCGAGCAGGGCCTGAGCCTGTCCGGCGGTCAGCGGCAGCGGCTCGCCCTGGCACGGGCGGTCGTCGGCCGCCCCCGCTTCCTGGTCCTCGACGACCCGCTGTCGGCGCTCGACGTGCACACGGAGGCGCGGGTCGAGGCGGCCCTGCGGGAGGTGCTGCGGGAGACGACGGCCCTGGTCGTGGCGCACCGCCCCTCGACGGTGATGCTGGCCGACCGGGTGGCGCTGCTCTCGAAGGGCCGGATCGCGGCCGTGGGAACCCACCAGGAACTGCTGCGGACCAGCGAGGAGTACGCCTGGCTGATGTCCGGCGAAGGCAAGGACGAGGACCGATGACGGACACGCTCACCCAGACGGCCCCCGCCGCACCGGCCCCCGACGGGGACCCCTTCGACCGCGACGACCTGCCGACCCCGCCCGGGGCGACGGGTGCGCTGCTCCGCTCGCTGCTCGCCACGCACCGGACCCGGGTCGCGTGGGGCGCGCTCGTCCTCCTCGTCAAGGAGGGCGCGATCCAGGCGGGCCCGCTGCTCGTCGCGTACGCCATCGACCGGGGCGTCCCGGCCTTCCGCGCCGGCCACCACGGTCCGGTGATCGCGGTGGCCCTGGGGTACCTCCTGTGCGCGACGCTCTCGGGCGCCCTCCAGTACGTCTTCGTCCGCGGCGCGGCCCGCGTCAACCAGGACGTCCTCCTGGACCTGCGCGGCCGGATCTTCCGCCACGCCCAGGTCCTCAGCGTCGACTTCCACGAGCGCTACACGTCGGGCCGGCTGATCTCCCGCTCGACCACCGATGTCGAATCGCTCCAGGAACTCCTCTCCGAGGGCCTCCAGGAACTGATCGGCGTCGTCCTCTCCTTCGTGTCGATCTCCGTCATCCTCCTCTGGCTCGATCTGGGCATCGGGGCGATGGCGGTCGCGTCCTTCCTCCCCCTGCACCTCCTCATCCGCCTCTACCGGAAGCGCGCCGGGGCGGTCTACGCCGAGCGTTCGACGGCCATCGCGGGCGTCATCGTGAAGTTCGCGGAGACGATGAACGGCATCCGTCCGGTCAGGGCGTTCCGCCGGGAGCGGCTCAACGACACCGAGTTCGCGGCGCTCAACCGCCGTCACGAGCGCAGCAACGGCGACGCGCTGCTGGAGATGGCCCGTTACGTCGTGGGCTCGCGCCTCGTCGCGAACACGGCGGTCGCCGGGATGTGCCTGTGGGGCGCGTACCGGGTGGCCTCTGGCTCCCTGGAACTGGGCGTCCTTGCGGCAGCGGTCCTCTACATGCGCCGGCTGTACGACCCGATCGACCGCCTGGGCATGTTCCTCAACTCGTACGAGTCGGCGGCGGCGTCCCTCACGAAGATCGCGGGCCTGCTGGCCCAGGAGCCGGGCGTACCGGAGACGACGGCACCCCGCCCCCTGCCGCCCCGAGCGGGCGCACCGGGCCGCGAGGTCGTCTTCGACGGTGTCCGCTTCGCCTACCGCACGGGCGGCGAGGTCCTCCCCGTCTTCGACCTGACGATCCCGGCCGGCCAGACGGTCGCGGTCGTCGGGGCGACGGGCGCGGGCAAGTCGACCCTCGCCAAACTCCTGGCCCGCTTCTACGACCCCACGGACGGCAGCGTCCTGCTCGACGGCGTGGACCTGCGCGACCTGGCCACCCCGGAACTGCGCCGGGGCATCGTCATGGTGACGCAGGAGGCGTTCCTCTTCTCGGGCACGGTCGCAGAGAACATCGCGATCGGCCGCCCGGACGCGACCCGCGCGCAGATCGAGGAGGCGGCCCGCGCCATCGGGGCGCACGAGTTCATCGCGGGCCTGCCGGACGGCTACGACACGGACGTGCGCAAGCGCGGCGGCCGGATCTCGGCGGGTCAGCGCCAGCTGGTCGCCTTCGCCCGGGCCCTCCTGGCGGACCCGGCGGTCCTGATCCTGGACGAGGCGACCAGTTCCCTGGACGTGCCGGGCGAGCGGGCGGTGCAGCGGGCGATGGACACGGTCCTCGCGGGCCGTACGGCGGTGGTGATCGCCCATCGCCTCTCCACGGTGGAGGTCGCGGACCGGGTCCTGGTGATGGAGTCGGGCCGGATCGTCGAGGACGGCACGCCGTCGGACCTGGTGTCGGGCGAGGGCCGCTACGCGGGCCTGCACCGCGCGTGGCGGGAGAGCCTGGTGAGCTGACGAGGGAACGGCGGCGGGATCTCCGCCGAGGCAGATCCCTCGGGATGGGGCGAACGGAATCAGCCGGTCCGGCGTGCCTCGGGTGGCCGGCCGCCTACCCTCCGGTTAACGAACACCGACTTCCGGGCAGCGGACGATTTCCGGCCAACTTCCGGCCGCACTCCTGACAGGTCCTCGTCATTCCTGCCACTCTCTCCCCGGATCTTCGCATCACCGTTCGCCGCTTCACCCGAACGGGTAACGCGTCATCCGCACGTGCTCCACAGCTCTGCTTGCTCCGCCCGGACGGGCCCACCCAGTCCGCCGGTACCCCCCTCGCAAGAAGGAGTCTGCGTGAGATCCACGCCCAGCCGCCGCGCCACCGCGACCGGCGCTCTGATCGCTGCCGCCGCCATGCTCGCCGTGAGCGTCCAGACCGGATCCGCCACCGCGGCGGACGCTGCCTGGACCATCGCCCCCAAGGCCCAACAGGGCACCTCGGCGAACCCCGGCAAGCTCCCGGCCGACCTCACCCCCGCCGAGCGCACCGCGCTCGTCAAGGCGGCCGACGCCGACAAGGCCGCCACGGCCAAGTCCCTCGGCCTCGGCGCCCAGGAGAAGCTGGTCGTCCGCGACGTCGTGCAGGACCGCGACGGCACGACCCACACGCGCTACGAGCGCACCTACGCCGGGCTGCCCGTCCTCGGCGGCGACCTGATCGTCGCCGAGAGCAAGGCCGGCGCCACCACCGGCGTGACCAAGTCCTCCCGCGCCGAGCTGAAGAACGTCGACCTCGGCGCCACCGTCGCCCCGGCCGCCGCCGAGAAGCAGGCCGTCGGACTCGCCCAGGCGGAGGGCTCCAAGAAGGCCGCCGCCGAGCGCGCCCCGCGCAAGGTCGTCTGGATGGCCTCGGGCGCCCCCGTCCTCGCGTACGAGACCGTCGTCGGCGGCCTCCAGCACGACGGCACCCCGAACGAACTGCACGTCGTGACGGACGCGAAGACCGGCGCCAAGCTGTACGAGTGGCAGGCCGTGCACAACGGCACCGGCAACACCCAGTACAGCGGCACGGTCACCCTCGGCACCGCGCCCTCGTACACGCTGACCGACACCACCCGCGGCAACCACAAGACGTACAACCTCAACCGGGGTACGTCCGGCACCGGGACGCTCTTCTCCGGACCCGACGACGTCTGGGGCAACGGAACCCCGTCGAACCTGGAGACGGCGGGCGCCGACGCCCACTACGGCGCCGCGCTCACCTGGGACTACTACAAGAACGTGCACGGCCGCTCCGGCATCCGCGGCGACGGCGTCGGCGCGTACTCCCGGGTCCACTACGGCAACGCGTACGTCAACGCCTTCTGGCAGGACTCCTGCTTCTGCATGACGTACGGCGACGGCGCGGCGAACGCCAAGCCGCTCACGTCCATCGACGTGGCCGCGCACGAGATGACCCACGGCCTGACCTCCGTCACCGCGGGACTGGTCTACAGCGGCGAGTCCGGCGGCCTCAACGAGGCCACCTCGGACATCCTCGCGGCGGCCGTCGAGTTCTACGCCAACAACGCCCAGGACCAGGGCGACTACCTCGTCGGCGAGAAGATCGACATCCGCGGCAACGGCACCCCGCTGCGCTACATGGACAAGCCCAGCAAGGACGGCTCGTCCAAGGACTACTGGTACTCGGGCATCGGCGGTGTCGACGTCCACTACTCCTCGGGCCCTGCGAACCACTGGTACTACCTGCTCTCCGAGGGCAGCGGCGTCAAGACCGTCAACGGCGTGACCTACGACTCGCCGACCTCCGACGGCCTGCCCGTCACCGGCATCGGCCGTGACAAGGCCTCGCTGATCTGGTTCAAGGCGCTCACCACCAAGTTCAACTCGTCCACCAACTACGCCGGCGCCCGCACGGGCACCGTCGCGGTGGCCACCGAGCTGTACGGCGCCGGCAGCCCCGAGGTCCTCGCCGTCCAGCACGCCTGGGCCGGCGTCAACGTCGGTACCCGCCCCGGCGGCACCGAGCCGCCCACGGGCAAGGTCTTCGAGAACACGGCCGACGTGGCCATCCCGGACAACGGCGCCGCGGTCACCTCCACGGTCAACGTCACCGGCATCGCCGGCAACGCGCCCGCCACCCTCAAGGTGGACGTGGACATCGTCCACCCCTACAAGGGTGACCTCGTCGTCGACCTCGTCGCCCCCGACGGCTCGGTCTACAACCTGCACAACCGGTCCGGCGGCAGCGCCGACAACATCCTCCAGACCTACACCGTGAACGCCTCCTCCGAGGTCGCCAACGGTGCCTGGAAGCTCCGCGCCCAGGACAAGGCCTCGGCGGACGTCGGCCACATCAACGCCTTCAAGCTGACCTTCCCGTAACCGGGAGGCACACAGGGGCGGGCGCCCGGAGGGAACCTTCCCTCCGGGCGCCCGCGCGTCCGCGGCCCGGTCCGCCGCTACCTGAGCAGCACCCCGGCCCCCTCCCCCGTCGTCTCCTCCGGCAGGGTCACCAGGCCGAGTTCGCCCGGGTGGGCAAGCAGCGGGTGGGTGGGGCGGACGCGGACCGTGCAGCCGAAGGAGCCCGTGCGGTCGAGTTCCAGGGTGCCCGCGTAGGTCAGCCTGCCCTCCAGGTCCGGGCCGCCCACCGGCTTCAGCGGGACGGTCCGGGAGTCGGTGAGGGTGTCGTCGGCGTCGACCCGGCCGGTGACGGCCTGCACCTCCACGTCGTCCGGGCCGAGCGCGCCGAGCGCCACCCGGACCCGGACCACCGGGGTCGCGCCGAGCTCCGCGTCCGCCAGGTCGTCCACCAGGTCGTCGCCGACCTCCACGTGGTCGACGGTCACCGAGGGCCAGGCCTCCCGGACCCGGGCCTTCCAGTCGGCGAGGTCCCGGGCGCGGGCCGGGGTGAGCGCCCGGCGGGCGGTGGCGGCGGGCACGTACAACCGCTCGACGTACTCGCGGACCATCCGGTCGGCGAGCACCTTCGGGCCCAGGTCGGTGAGGGTGCGCCGGACCATCGCCGTCCAGCCGGCCGGCACCCCGTCGGGGCCCCGGTCGTAGAAGCGGGGTGCGACCCGGCGTTCGATCAGCTCGTAGAGGGCGGCGGCCTCCAGGTCGTCGCGGCGGTCCTCGTCGGCTGCGGCCGCGCCGTCGGCGGTGGGGATGGCCCAGCCGAAGTCGGGCTCGAACCACTCGTCCCACCAGCCGTCGAGTACGGACAGGTTGAGGCAGCCGTTGAGGGCCGCCTTCATGCCGCTGGTGCCGCAGGCCTCCAGCGGGCGCAGCGGGTTGTTGAGCCAGACGTCGCAGCCGGGGTAGAGGCCGCGGGCCATCGCCATGCCGTAGTCGGGCAGGAAGACGATCCGGTGCCGGACCCGGGGGTCGTCGGCGAACCGGACGAGTTCCCGCACGAGCCGCTTCCCGCCGTCGTCGGCGGGGTGGGCCTTGCCGGCGACGACGAGCTGCACGGGCCGCTCGGGGTGGAGGAGCAGCGCCCGCAGCCGGTCCTTGTCCCGCAGCATCAGGGTGAGCCGCTTGTACGACGGGACCCGGCGGGCGAAGCCGATGGTGAGGACGTCGGGGTCGAGGACGGATTCGGTCCAGCCGAGTTCCGCGTCGGCGGCCCCGCGCTGCCGCCAGGACGCCCGCAGCCGCTCCCGTACGTCGGTGACGAGCCGTGCGCGGAGGGTCCGGCGCAGCTCCCACAGCTCCCGGTCGGCCGCGTCGGGGCCGAGGCGGCCGACCTCGGGGGCGACCCAGGTGGGGGCGTGGACGCCGTTGGTGATGGAGGTGATGGGCACCTCGTCGGCGTCGAAGCCCGGCCAGAGCCCGGCGAACATGGCCCGGCTGACGGCCCCGTGGAGGGTGGAGACGCCGTTGGCGCGCTGGGCCAGGCGCAGGCCCATGGCGGCCATGTTGAAGAGGCCGGGCTCGCCGCCGAGCGGGGTCTCGTCGCCGAGGGCGAGGATCCGGGCGGTGTCGACGCCCGGGAGCGCGCCGTCCTGGCCGAGGTGGCGGGCGACCAGGCTCCGGTCGAAGCGGTCGATGCCGGCCGGGACGGGGGTGTGGGTGGTGAAGACGGTCCCGGCCCTGACGGTCTCCAGGGCGGCGGTGAAGTCGAGCCCCTCGCCCTGCAGTTCGCGGATGCGTTCGAGGCCGAGGAAGCCGGCGTGGCCCTCGTTGGTGTGGAAGACCTCGGGGTCGGGGGTGCCGGTGAGCCGGGTGTACGTACGGACGGCGCGGACGCCGCCGATGCCGAGCAGCATCTCCTGGAGCAGCCGGTGCTCGCTGCCGCCGCCGTAGAGCCGGTCGGTGACGCTCCGTTCGCCGGGGGCGTTGTCCTCGACGTCGGAGTCGAGCATGAGGAGCGGGACGCGGCCGACCCGGGCGATCCACAGGTGGGCGTGGAGGCTGCGTCCGCCGGGCAGGGCGAGGGTGATCCGGGCGGGGGTGCCGTCGGCCTCGCGGAGCAGGGTGACGGGCAGCTCGCCGGGGTCGAGGACGGGGTACTGCTCCTGCTGCCAGCCGTCCCGGCCGAGGGACTGCCGGAAGTAGCCGTGCCGGTAGAGCAGGCCGACGCCGATCAGGGGGACGCCGAGGTCGCTGGCGGACTTGAGGTGGTCGCCGGCGAGGATGCCGAGGCCGCCCGAGTACTGGGGCAGGGCCGCGGTGACGCCGAACTCGGGCGAGAAGTAGGCGACGGCGGCCGGGAGGTCGCCGGACTGCCGCTGGTACCAGCGGGGGCCGCGCAGATAGGTGTCGAGGTCCTCGGCCGCGGCCCGCAGCCGGGCCAGGAAGTCCTGGTCGGTGGCGAGCCCGGTGAGCCGGGACGCTTCGAGGGCGCCCAGGATCCGCACGGGGTCGGCGCCGGACACCCCCTCGGGGTCGAGGGAGTCGAAGAGGGCGCGGGTGGGCTCGTGCCAGGACCAGCGCAGGTTGTGCGCGAGGTCGGCGAGGGGTCGAAGGGTGTCGGGGAGGACGGGACGCACGGTGAATCGACGGATTGCCTTCACGTGTTCCACCTTCGCAGGCGAGTACGGAGCGGAGTGGACGCACCACGCTGTGCGTCCGTCGTTCCGCTCCGACGTTAGGTCACGCGGCTCCCCGGGGGCACGGCGCACAGGGGGCGGCGTGGCGCTCGGACGTCACCGGCGCCCGGCGCGGAGCTGCACCTCGTAGGGGGAGCCCTGGTTCACGGTCGCCGGGTCGGAGGGGCCGGTGGCGGCGTACCGGTCCGCGACGGCGGCGAGTTCCTCGGCCGGGATGACCTCGTGGATGTCGGTGAAGCCCTGGGGGGCGCGCGCGTGCGCGAGGTCGATGACGGCCTCGGGGCCGCGCTCCCGGCCGGCGCGTTGGAGCGCGGTGGTGACGGGCCTGCGCTCCCGCTCGTACGCGGCGAGGCCCTCGGCGGGGTCGGGGTGCACGGCGAGGGCGTGGGCGAGGGCGCGCGCGTCGACGATCGACTGGGTCGCGCCGTGGGGGCCGGTGGGGTACATGGCGTGGGCGGCGTCGCCGATGAGGGTGGTGCGGCCGTGGGTCCACCGGTCCAGGGGCTCACGGTCCACCATCGCGTACGCGTACGCGGTGTCGGCGGCGGACAGGACATCGGGGACGCTGACGCCGTCGAACTCCCAGCCCGTGCAGTACGGCAGGAGCGCCGACGCGGGCACGGGCCGGTTCCAGTCCCCCCTGAGCCGCTCCTCCGGCGCGGGGCGGGTCGGCTCCGCGGGCCTCGTGAGCGCCCAGTTCACCAGGACCTCGCGGGTCTGACCGGTCGGCCGGCCCATCGGGTACACCACGGCCTTCTGCCGGTCGTCGCCCGCGATCAGCATGAACGCGCCCACGGCCCGCGCGGGCATCCGCGACACCCCCCGCCACGCCAGCATCCCGTTCCACGGCGGCCCGCCCTCCCCCGGGTGCAGCGCAGCCCGCACCGCCGAACGGATGCCGTCCGCGCCCACGAGGACGTCCGGTTCGAGCGAGGCCCGGCCCCGGACGGCGCCGTCCCGGTGCTCCAGGCGCAGCCGCGGCCGCCCGTCCGGCAGCAGTTCCACACCGCTCACCCGGACTCCGGTGACGAGGGCGGCGGGGCCGAGTCTGGCCCGTACCGCCCCCGCGAGGACCTGTTGGAGATGCCCGCGGTGGACCGAAAGGTGTGGCCAGCGGTAGCCGGCGCCGAGTCCGCGCGGCTCCCGGGATATGAGGCCGCCCGTGCGGTGGTAGTAGCGCAGTTCGCGGGTGCGCAGGGCCCCCGCCTCCAGGGCGTCGAGCAGACCGAGGGCGTCGAGCTCGCGGACGGCCTCCGGCATCAGGTCGAGTCCGGCGCCGACCGGGCGGATCGCGGGCGCCGCCTCGACGACCGTCACCCGCTCGAAACCGGCGGCGTGCAGGGCGAGGGCGGCGGTGAGGCCGGCGACGCCGGCGCCGGCGATCATGACGTGCGGGCTCTGCCCGTAGCCGGACGGGAAGCCCTGTCCGTAGGGGCCGGGGGTGGGGAGGGACATCACGCTTGCTCCTTCGGAGCCGCTACGCGGCCGACGGCCCGACGGGGGCCCCTGCGGGACGGCGCCGCACGATCGTGCGGCGCACCATGGTCTCGTTCTCCCTGGTCAGGTCCAGGACGGAACGCAGCAGCGCGACCCGGGCCCCGCCGCTGCCCTCCTCGTACCGGCGCACCTCCTCGCCGTACGCCTCGCGGGCGAGGCCGTGGTGACGGGCTCGGAAGGTCTTCAGGAGGTGGAGCACCCGGCCCAGCGCCTCCGCCGAGGCGGTGAGCGAGGACGGCAGCCGGTCCGCGCCCTCCCAGCTGACCGCCGCGGACAGCTTGCTGACGGCCGACACCCCGCCCCGGTGCCGGGCGTGGAACGCGCGCCAGGCCGGCGGCGCGTACGGCACCGACTCCCGTAGGAAGGCCTCGTAGGCGGGGTCCGGGCGGTCGCACTGCCACAGCGTCAGGTCGACCGGCCAGAGCGGCACCTGCGTGGCGGCCGGGCCCGGGTAGTCGCGGCCGCCGACCTGGACCTCCTCGAAGTAGGGGCGCAGGGTCACGGCGAAGTACTCCGGCGACACCCGCGCCACGGTGAGGTCGATCGCGTCGACCATCGCCCGCAGATGGCGGGCGATCCGGTCGAGGACGACCGGGAAGCACGGGTCGTACGGTTCGAGGCGGGCGAGCCGCCCGCAGTCGTCGAGCGCCCGGACCAGGCCGGGGAACACCGTCCGTACGGCTTCCTGGAGCGACGCCTCCGCCGGGTGGCCGGTGTACGAGCGGCGGCGGGGGCCCGCGGGGTTCCACGTCGTGTAGTGGTGGACGGTGTCCCGGGGCACCATGTCGGTGCGCAGGCCCAGGAGTTCGAGGACGGGCAGGGCCTCCGGTACGGCGGCGAGCGGCTGCACACCGTGCCGCCTCAGCGATCCGAGCAGGATGCCCAGGTCCCGCATCGCCGCGAGCGCCGCCCCGACGCTCCATTCGGCGGCCCGGTCCAGGTCCGGCACCAGGGCGCGCAGTGCGACGGTCAGCGCGGCCGCGTCGGCGTCCGCGTTCATCGCGGGCACCGCGGCGAGCAGGGCGTCGGCGCCGAGGGGGTCGGCGGCGCGGATGTCCTCGGTCGTGTGAAGCGGTTCGCCGAACACGACGGTGCTCCTCCTTCTTCGGGGCTGCGGCGGGTGGGTGGCGGCGGGCGCGTCGCGGCTCCGCCGGTCCCGAGACTGTCCGGCGCGTCCCGTCGGGGCAATGAGCGTCCGGCCACGGGTCCTTAAGATCCGTCCAGACGGCCCCGAAGATGTCAGGTCGGATGACCTGGAGCCGTTCAGGCGGCCCGGACGGCTCCCGCGCGGTACTCCCCCGGGGTGACCCCGAACCACTTGCGGAAGGCGAGGTGGAAGCCGACGGCGCTCTGGTAGCCGACGCGCGCGGGCACCGCCGACTGCGGGAGGGAGGTCTCGGCGAGCAGCCGGCCGGCCTCCCGCATGCGGCGGGCGGCGAGGTACCGGGCCGGTGACTCGCCGACCAGGTCGCGGAAGGCGGCGGTGAACGCGGACCGGGACATGCCGACCTCGCGGGCGATGCAGTCGATCGTCCACGGCTCGGCGAACCGGGTGGCCATCGTCACGACCGCCCTGCTGATCCCGGGGTGCCGGAGCAGGGGCGGGGAGGCCGGGGTCCCGGCGAGTTCGCGCAGCAGCGGGCGGAGCGCGAGGACGAGGGCCATCTCGAAGGCCCGCAGGGTGATGAGCCGGCCACCGGGGCCGACGGGCCGGTCGGGGGAGGCGAGCAGCCGGAGGGTGTCGCGGAGCAGCGGTTCGCGGTCGACCTGGGGGCTGTCGAGGACGAGCGCCCAGGGCAGGGAGGTGCAGAGGCCGGTGGCGGCGTCGGCGTCGTAGCGAAGCCCGGCGGAGAGCAGCCGGCTCTCGGGTCCGCTGCCGTCGACGACGATCTCGCCGGAGGTGCCGGGGTGCCGTTCGGGCAGGGCGGCCTTGAGCGGGACGCACTGGCGTCCGGGCCGGTCGGAGAGGCGGTGCGCGGCGCCGGTGGGGAAGACGACGAGGTCTCCGGCGTGCAGTTCGACGGGGGGCTCGCCGTCGGTGGTGACCCAGCAGTCGCCCTCGACGACGTAGTGGAGGACGGCGCAGCTGCGTTCGGCGTCGCCCTCGATGGCCCAGGGTGCGCGGACGTGCCAGCGGTTGTCGAAGACCGCGGTGAGCCGGAGGGATTGGAGCAGTTCGCTCAGCAGGTCTTCCTGTTCGTCGTGCTGTGCGTCGTGCTGTGCGTGACGGTCGGTTCCCACGGTGTCCATGGACGATCCTTCAACTTCCACCCCGGTCTGTCGGTTGAACGGCCGAAGCCGCCCCGGCGGGCCTGGAGGACGCCGACACGGCAGCGACCACAGCCTATCGAAGGGCCTCGGAGCGCCCCTGTCCGGCGAGATTCCGGGGTGCGGTACGAGGAGCTGGATCCGGCCGCATTCGCGTGCGGCTTCGCCCGGCTGCGGGGTCCGGAGACGGCCGGGGTGGCCGGTATGCGTCACTCCATGGCGGGCGGCGGCGATCCCCTCCTGATAGCGGACGACGACGGGGTGCCGAAGGAGGTCCGACCGTCGGATTCCGGCCTCACCCCACAAGGGCGCAGTCTTTTCCTTGTCCGGGTCGTCCGCTTGCCGGTGTGGCTACGCCCTAGTAGTTAACAAAGGGTATGGATTGCCCACCCGGGAACCGGGGGAAGGCTCCTGCGGTACCGCACCGAACCCGTCTCCCCATGCCCTCTCGTCATCCGTCTGGACCCGCCATCCGAGTGAACGCGGACAGGAGCGGCCATGCCCGCAACCCGCCGGCCGTCGTCGGAGCTAGAAAGAGCGCACCACCACCCGCACCCCCGTAACCCGTCAGGTGATGCTGTGAATCCGCTCATGGGACGCATTCCCGTACTGGACGTCCGCCCTCTGGTCGACTGCGGTCGGCGCCCCGCCAAGGCGGTGGCCGGAGAGACCTTCGAGGTGACGGCGACCGTCTTCCGCGAGGGCCACGACGCGGTCGCCGCCAATGTCGTGCTGCGCGGCCCCTCCGGTCGCCCCGGCCCCTGGACCCCGATGCGCGAGCTGGCGCCGGGCACCGACCGGTGGGGCGCCGAGGTCACCCCGGACGCCGAGGGCCTCTGGACGTACACCGTCGAGGCGTGGAGCGACCCGGTGTCCACCTGGCGCCACACCGCCAGGATCAAGATCCCGGCCGGGATCGATTCCGAACTGGTCCTCGCCGAGGGCGCGGAGCTGCACGAACGGGCCGCGAAGGGCGTCCCGAAGAAGGGCGGCGGCCGGGAGGCCGTGCTCGCCGCCGCCGACGCGCTGCGCGACCCGTCCCGGCCGGCCGCCGCCCGGCTCGCGGCGGCGCTCACGCCCCGGGTCGTCGAGGTCCTCGACCGCCACCCGCTGCGCGAACTCCTGTCCGCCTCACCCGCGTTGCCGCTCCAGGTGGAGCGGGAGCGCGCCCTGTTCGGCTCCTGGTACGAGTTCTTCCCGCGCTCGGAGGGCGTGCGGAAGGTGAAGGGCCGTACGGTTCCGGGTTCCTTCCGTACCGCCGCCGAGCGGCTTCCGGCGATCGCGGCGATGGGCTTCGACGTGGTGTACCTGCCGCCGGTGCATCCGATCGGCGAGACCCACCGCAAGGGCCCCAACAACTCGCTGTCGGCGTCGCCGACCGACGTGGGCGTGCCGTGGGCGATCGGCTCCCCGGAGGGCGGGCACGACGCGCTCCACCCGGACCTCGGCACCTTCGAGGACTTCGACGCCTTCGTGGCGCGGGCGCGGGAGCTGCGTCTGGAGATCGCCCTGGACTTCGCGCTCCAGTGCTCCCCGGACCACCCGTGGGTGGAGAAGCACCCGGAGTGGTTCCACCACCGTGCCGACGGTTCGATCGCGTACGCGGAGAACCCGCCGAAGAAGTACCAGGACATCTACCCGATCGCGTTCGACCGAGCCGCCGACAACATGGACGGGATCGTCGCGGAGACCGTGCGGGTCCTGCGGCACTGGATGGACCACGGGGTCCGGATCTTCCGGGTCGACAACCCCCACACCAAGCCGGTGGTGTTCTGGGAGCGGGTGATCGGTGAGATCAACCGGGCGGATCCGGATGTGATCTTCCTGGCGGAGGCCTTCACCCGTCCCGCGATGATGCGGACGCTCGGCGCGATCGGTTTCCAGCAGTCGTACACGTACTTCACCTGGCGGAACACCAAGGAGGAGCTCACGGAGTACCTGACGGAGCTGTCCGGCGAGACGGCGGCGCAGATGCGGCCGAACTTCTTCGTGAACACCCCGGACATCCTGCACGCCTACCTCCAGAAGGGCGGGCGTCCGGCGTTCGAGGTGCGGGCGGTGCTCGCGGCGACGCTGTCGCCGACCTGGGGCGTCTACGCCGGGTACGAGCTGTGCGAGAACACTCCGCTGCGGGACGGCAGCGAGGAGTACCTGGATTCGGAGAAGTACCAACTGCGTCCGCGTGACTGGGAGTCGGCGGAGCGGTCGGGGGCGACGATCGCTCCGCTGATCACCGCTCTGAACCGGATCAGGCGCCGTCACCCGGCCCTGCGCCGGTTGCGGAACCTGAGCTTCCACGACACGGACAACCCGCAGGTGATCGCGTACAGCAAGCGCTCCGGTTCGAACACCGTTCTGGTGGTCGTCAACCTCGACCCGCACCACACCCAGGAGGCGACGGTCTCGTTGAACATGCCGGAACTCGGCCTCGACTGGCACGAGACCGTGCCGGTGCGCGACGAGCTCTCCGGCGATACCTACCACTGGGGCAGGACCAGTTACGTACGCCTAGAGCCGGGTGTCACGCCCGCGCACGTCCTCGTCCTGCGACCGTCCCCGCAGACCGGAGGGTCACCCACATCATGACTGTCAACGAGCCCGTCCCCGACACCTTCGAGGACACCCCAGCCAAGGACCGTGATCCCGACTGGTTCAAGCGGGCCGTCTTCTACGAGGTCCTCGTCCGGTCCTTCCAGGACAGCAACGGGGACGGCGTCGGAGACCTGCAGGGCATCACGTCCAAACTGGACTACCTCCAGTGGCTGGGCGTGGACTGCCTCTGGCTCCCGCCGTTCTTCAAGTCCCCCCTGCGGGACGGTGGCTACGACGTGGCCGACTACACGTCGGTGCTCCCGGAGTTCGGCGACCTGGCCGACTTCGTCGAGTTCGTCGACTCGGCCCACCAGCGCGGGATGCGCGTGGTCATCGACTTCGTCATGAACCACACGAGCGACCAGCACCCGTGGTTCCAGGAGTCGCGACGCGACCCGGAAGGCCCGTACGGCGACTACTACGTCTGGGCGGACGACGACAAGCAGTACCCGGACGCCCGGATCATCTTCGTCGACACCGAGTCCTCCAACTGGACCTTCGACCCGGTCCGCAAGCAGTACTACTGGCACCGCTTCTTCTCGCACCAGCCGGACCTCAACTACGAGAACCCGGCCGTACAGGAGGAGATCCTCTCCGCGCTGAAGTTCTGGCTGGACCTGGGGATCGACGGCTTCCGGCTCGACGCGGTGCCGTACCTGTACCAGCAGGAGGGCACCAACTGCGAGAACCTGCCCGCCACCCACGCCTTCCTGAAGCGGGTCCGCAAGGAGATCGACGACCACTACCCGGACACGGTGCTGCTCGCCGAGGCGAACCAGTGGCCGGAGGACGTCGTCGACTACTTCGGCGACTTCGGGTCGGGCGGCGACGAGTGCCACATGGCCTTCCACTTCCCCGTCATGCCGCGCATCTTCATGGCGGTGCGGCGCGAGTCGCGGTACCCGGTCTCGGAGATCCTGTCGAAGACCCCGGCCATCCCGTCCGGCTGCCAGTGGGGCATCTTCCTGCGCAACCACGACGAGCTCACGCTCGAGATGGTCACGGACGAGGAACGCGACTACATGTACGCCGAGTACGCCAAGGACCCGCGCATGCGGGCCAACATCGGCATCCGGCGCCGACTCGCCCCGCTCCTCGAGAACGACCGCAACCAGATGGAGCTGTTCACCGCGCTGCTGTTCTCGCTGCCCGGTTCGCCGGTGCTCTACTACGGCGACGAGATCGGCATGGGCGACAACATCTGGCTCGGTGACCGGGACGGCGTCCGCACGCCGATGCAGTGGACTCCGGACCGGAACGCGGGCTTCTCCTCCTGCGACCCCGGGCGGTTGTACCTGCCGACCATCATGGACCCGGTCCACGGCTACCAGGTGACCAACGTCGAGGCGGGGATGGCCTCACCGTCCTCGCTGCTGCACTGGACGAAGCGGATGATCGAGATCCGTAAGCAGAACCGGGCCTTCGGGACGGGCACGTACACCGAACTCCCCTCGTCCAACCCGGCGGTGCTCGCCTTCCTGCGCGAGGACGGCGACGATCTCGTGCTCTGCGTGAACAACTTCTCGCGGTTCGCGCAGCCGACCGAACTGGACCTGCGGCGCTACGCCGGCAACCACCCGGTCGAGCTGATCGGCGGTGTGCAGTTCCCGGCCATCGGCCAGCTGCCGTACCTCCTGACCCTTGCGGGACACGGCTTCTACTGGTTCCGTCTGAAGGAGGGCTGACCGACGGCCAGTTCGTCTCCCGACCGGTGTGGGGCGGTTTCCCCCGTCCCACCCTGGGCACTGTGACCCACACACGATTCAGGTCCATCCGGGCCTTCTTGCCGGGCCCATACGGATCTTCCCCCTCCGACACGTCCCGCACATCCGGACAGCCACAGCCGCCATCCGGGACACTCTGCGCATTTGAACGCATACGACAGTCAACTGCGCGCCCCGGGGAAAGGACGCGACGCCATGCCGGAGACCGCATCCACCACCCGGGCCCCGGACGCCCTCCTTCCGTCCCTCGCCCCCCTGCTCCACGAATGGCTGCCCAGACAGCGCTGGTTCGCGGGCAAGGGCCGCCGGGTCACCGGATTCACGCTCGAAGCGGCCACCGAGCTGCTGCCCCTGGACGGCCCGGGCCCCGGCCTCCTCCATCTGCTCGTACGGGTCGAACAGCCGAGCCGCCCGCCCGGCACACCCACCGACTGCTACCAGGTGTTCCTGGGCGTACGGAGCCAGCTCCCGCCCCGACTCGCCCCCGCCCTCCTCGGGCGGATCCGGCAGGGGCCGCTCGCAGGACGCGCCGTGTACGAAGGGCTGCGCGACCCGCGGCTCGCCGGCCTCCTCTACGAGCGGCTGCGCACCCCGGGCCGGACCGGCCCCCTGCGCTTCCACGCCACGACCGCGCTGCCCGCCGCGCTCGCGCCCCGCATGCTCGACGCCGAGCAGTCCAACTCGTCTCTCGTCTACGGAGATTCGTTCATCCTGAAGATCTTCCGCCGGATCAGCCCCGGCGCCAACCCCGACCTCGAACTGCCGCTCGCCCTCGCCGGGGCCGGCTGCGCCCGGGTCCCCGCCCCGGTCGCCTGGTTCGAGTCGGGGGCCGCGACCCTCGGCGTCCTCCAGCCCTATCTGCGGGACTCCCGGGACGGCTGGCGGCTCGCGCTCGACGCGCTCGCCGACGGACGGGAGTTCACCGCCGAGGCGCGGGACCTCGGCCGGGCCACGGCCGAGGTCCACCTCGCCCTCGCCAAGGCCCTGCCGACCCGCCGGCTCGGGCGGGCCGAGACCGAGCAGCTGGCGGCCGCGATGGACCGGCGGCTGCACACGGCGGCGCAGGCCGTGCCCGCGCTCCTGCCGCACGTGCCGGGACTGCGGGCCGTCTTCGCCGCGGCGAGCGGCGCGGCCGGCGGCGACGCGGTGCAGCGCATCCACGGCGACCTGCACCTCGGGCAGACCCTGCGCGGGTCCGACGGCGGCTGGGCCGTCATCGACTTCGAGGGCGAGCCGGCGAAGCCC
Organism: Streptomyces sp. NPDC016459; assembly: GCF_040632845.1. NCBI lineage: Bacteria > Bacillati > Actinomycetota > Actinomycetes > Kitasatosporales > Streptomycetaceae > Streptomyces > Streptomyces sp. NPDC016459. The sequence continues at coordinate 849,031 of NZ_JBEYCR010000002.1, read as the reverse complement.
CTGGACGAGCGGCGCAGCCCCCAGCCCCCGGTCCGCGACGTGGCGGGCATGCTGCGCTCCTTCGACTACGCGGCCCGCACCCACCGCCCGTGGAACGCGGAGTGGGCGGCGCGGTGCCGGGCGGCGTACTGCACGGGGTACGCGGAGGTGGCGGGGGCCGACCCCCGCGAGGACCCGGCGCTGCTCCGCGCGTACGAGACGGACAAGGCGGTCTACGAGGTCGTGTACGAGGCCCGGCACCGGCCGGACTGGCTCCCCGTCCCGATGTCCGCCATCGAACGCCTGTCGGCCGGCTCATGACCCCCGGCCTCCGGTCCGTCCGCCCCCCGCCGGCGCCGACCCGTTCGGAGCAAGGGGCGGCGCCGTCCCCGGCCGTCCCGCCTGCGGCGACCCCACCCGCCCCCGTTCGGCCGAGTGTCCCGTCCCCGTACCCCGCCGTTGCGCATCCGTACCCCGTACCCCTTAGGAGGCACCCCGGTGACCGCCCGCCCCGCAGGCAAGACGGCCCGCAGCACGACCACCACCACCACGAAGGCCACGTCCGGCGCGCCCCGGAAGGCGCCACCGCTCGATCCGGGTGACCGGGCCCGGCTGCTCGCCGGGGAGCACCACGACCCGCACGGCGTGCTCGGCGCGCATCCGGTGCGCGGCGGGGTGGTGGTCCGGGTGCTGCGCCCGTGGGCCAGGGAGGTCACCGTCCTCGTCAAGGGCAGGCGCGTGCCGCTGCACGACGACGGCGACGGTCTCTTCTCGGCGCTCCTGCCGCTACTGCGCAAGGTGCCCCCGTACGAGCTGCGGGTCCGCTACGACGGCGACGAGCTGGCCGTGCACGACCCGTACCGCTTCCTGCCGTCCCTCGGCGAGCTGGACCTGCACCTCATCGGCGAGGGCCGGCACGAGGAGCTGTGGACGGCCCTCGGCTCCCGGCCGATGACCCACGGCGGCGTGCCCGGCACCCGATTCGCCGTCTGGGCGCCGAACGCGCGCGGTGTGCGGGTCACCGGTGACTTCACGCACTGGGACGGCACGGGGCTTCCGATGCGCTCACTGGGCTCGACGGGCGTGTGGGAGCTGTTCGTGCCGGGGATCGGGGAGGGCGCGGTCTACAAGTACGACATCACGCGCCCCGACGGTACGCACACGGTCCGCGCGGACCCGATGGCCCGCCGTACCGAGTGCCCGCCGAACACCGCGTCGATCGTCACGGCCTCGCACTACACCTGGGACGACGCGGAGTGGATGGAGCGGCGCGGGGCCCGCCCGCACCACGAGGCACCGCTGTCGGTGTACGAGGTGCACCTGCCGTCCTGGCGGCCGGGGCTCACCTACCGCCAGCTGGCCGAGCAGCTGCCCGCGTACGTCCGCGACCTCGGGTTCACGCACGTGGAGCTGATGCCGGTCACCGAGCACCCCTTCGGCGGTTCGTGGGGCTACCAGGTGACCGGGTTCTACGCGCCGACGGCCCGCATGGGCACGCCGGACGACTTCAGGTTCCTGGTCGACTCGCTGCACCGGGCGGGCATCGGGGTCCTGATGGACTGGGTCCCGGCGCACTTCCCGAAGGACGACTGGGCGCTCGCCGAGTTCGACGGGCGTCCGCTGTACGAGCACGAGGACCCGCGCCGTTCGCACCACCCCGACTGGGGGACCCTGGAGTTCGACTACGGCCGCAAGGAGGTGCGGAACTTCCTGGTGGCGAACGCCGTGTACTGGTGCCAGGAGTTCCACATCGACGGCCTGCGGGTCGACGCGGTCGCCTCGATGCTCTACCTGGACTACTCGCGCGAGCAAGGCGACTGGCTGCCGAACGAGTTCGGGGGCCGGGAGAACCTGGACGCGGTGGCCTTCCTCCAGGAGATGAACGCGACCGTGTACCGGCGCTGCCCGGGGATCATCACGTTCGCCGAGGAGTCCACGGCCTGGGACGGGGTGACCCGGGCCACCGACCAGGTGGGTCCCGGCGGCTTCGGCGGTCTGGGCTTCGGCATGAAGTGGAACATGGGCTGGATGCACGACTCCCTCGCTTACGTGCAGAAGGAGCCGGTGCACCGCAAGTACCACCACCACGAGATGACCTTTTCGATGGTCTACGCGTACAGCGAGAACTACATCCTGCCGATCTCGCACGACGAGGTGGTGCACGGCAAGCGGGCGCTGGTGTCGAAGATGCCGGGCGACTGGTGGCAGCAGCGCGCCAACCACCGCGCCTACCTCGGCTACATGTGGGCCCACCCCGGCAAGCAACTGCTGTACATGGGCCAGGAGTTCGCCCAGGGTGCGGAGTGGTCCGCGGACCACGGCCCCGACTGGTGGCTGCTCGACCCGGCGTACGGGGCGGAGCCCGACCACCGGGGGGTGCGGGACCTCGTCCGCGACCTGAACACGGTGTACACGGCGACGCCCTCGCTCTGGGAGCGGGACACCGCCCCCGAGGGCTTCGAGTGGGTGGTCGGGGACGCGGCCGAGGACAACGTCTTCGCCTTCCTGCGCTTCGACGCGATCGGCTCGCCGCTGCTCGCCGTCTCCAACTTCTCCCCGGTGGTGCGGCACGACTACCGGCTCGGCGTACCGGAGGCGGTGGTCGCCTGGGCGGAGGTCCTGAACACGGACGCCGGGCGGTACGGCGGCGGGGACGTGGTGGGGCGCGACCCGGTGAAGTCGGAGTCGGTGCCGCACCACGGGCGCTCGGCGAGCATCCGCATGACGCTCCCGCCGCTGGCGACGGTCTGGCTGCGGCCCGCCTGACACGGGGGCTCGCCCCTCGGACGCCCCCGGCCCCGCTCCGTGCGGGACCGGGGGCGTCCTGGGTCACGCCCGCGTGCGGATGATCCCGAGCCGCTGGGTCGCCCGGGTCAGCGCCACGTACAGGTCGTTGGTGCCGTGCGCGGAACCGGCCACGATGCCCGCCGGGTCGACGACGAGGACCGTGTCGAACTCCAGGCCCTTCGCCTGCCGGGGATCGAGCAGGACCACCGGCCGGGTGAGGTCGGGGGCCGGGCCGTGGGCGACGCCCGGGAGGGCGGCGACCAGGCCCGGGTGCAGCTCCGGCGGGGCGATCACGGCGATCCCGCCCTCGGCCCGCAGCTCGGCCGCCACCGCGTCGGCGGTCTCCTTCACCGGGTCGTCGACCGTCCGGTCCCAGGGCTCCACGCCCGTGGAGCGCACGGAGCTCGGCGGTTCGAACCCCGGGTCGTCGGCCCGCCGCACCTCGGCCGCGACGGCCATGATCTCGGCGGGCGTACGGTAGTTGACGCCCAGCCGGACGAGTTCCCAGCGGTCGTCCACGTACGGCGCGAGGATCCGCTCCCAGGCGCCGACGCCCGCCGGGTCGCCGGTCTGGGCGGGGTCGCCGACCAGGGTCATCGAGCGGTTCGGGCTGCGGCGCATGAGGAGCCGCCAGGCCATCGCGGAGAGCTCCTGGGCCTCGTCGACGATGATGTGCCCGAACGCCCAGGTGCGGTCGGCGGCCGCGCGTTCGGCGGCGGTGCGGTGGTCGGCCTCCTCGTGGCGCTCGGCGAAGCGTTCGGCGTCGATGATGTCGTGCGCCGAGAGGACCTCGGAGGCGTCCTTGTCCTGCTCCTCCTTGTCCTCGAACTCGTAGGTGCGCGAGGCGAAGGAGACGTCGAGGACGCCCTGCGCGTACTGGATCTGCTTCTGCCGCTCCGCCTCCTCGGCGGCGCGGGCCGCCGAGTCGTCCTCGCCGAGGAGTTCGGCGGCCTCGTCGAGCAGCGGCACGTCGGCCGGGGTCCAGGGCCCGCCGTCGCGCCGGATCACGGCGGCGTCCGCCTCGGGGAGGTGGGTGGGCTCGGTCAGGTAGCCGGCGAGGAACTCCTGCGGGGTGAGCGCGGGCCAGAGGGTGTCGACCGCCGCGTACACGTCGGGGTTCGACGCGATGCCCTTGGCGAGCAGGGCGATGTCGTCGGGGCCGAGGAAGTTGGGGCCGCCGTAGGGGTCGGCGCCGATGCGGTCGGCGAGCTGCTCGGCGAGCGCGTCCAGGATCCGGAAGACGAAGTAGGGGCGGGCGAGGTTGTGCGGGAGGGCGGTCTCGCGGGCCTTGTGGCGCGCCTCCAGGGCCATGTCCCAGTCGATGACCAGGTCACCGTCCTCGTGCGGGACGATGAGCGGCTCGCCGCGCTCGGGCACCTGCTGGCGGTCGCGTACGGCCGCGGCGAGTGCCTCGGCCATGGCGGCGGAGCCCTTGACGGCGGCGGCGCGGGCGGTGTCGGTGCCGGTGGCGCGGACGTCGGGGAAGAGCTCCGCGGGGGTGGCGAGGAGGACGCCGGTTTCTCCGAGGGAGGGCAGGACGTTGCCGATGTAGCCGAGGAAGGCCGGGTTGGGTCCGACGATGAGGACCGCCCGCTTGGCCAGCTGCTCGCGGTGCGCGTAGAGGAGGTACGCGGCGCGGTGCAGGGCCACGGCCGTCTTGCCGGTGCCGGGGCCGCCCTCGACGACGAGGACCCCCCGGTGCGGGGAGCGGATGATGGCGTCCTGCTCGGCCTGGATGGTCTGCACGATGTCGTGCATACGGCCGGTGCGGGCGGCGTCGAGGGAGGCGAGCAGCACCTCGTCGGCGTCGCGGCTCTCGTAGCCGGTGCGGGTGGTGTCGGCGAGGTCGAGCACCTCGTCGTGGAGGCCGGTCACGGTGCGGCCGCGGGTGCTGATGTGACGGCGACGGGAGAGGCCCATCGGCTCGTACCCGGTGGCGAGGTAGAAGGGGCGGGCGACCTCGGCGCGCCAGTCGACGACGAGCGGGGTGCGGTTCGGGTCGTCCTCGCGGATGCCGAGCCGGCCGATGTGGTGGTCACGCCCGTCCTTGAAGACCAGACGCCCGAAACAGAGCCCGCTCTCCCCCGCGTCGAACGCGGCGAGCAGCCCGGACTGCTCGGCGACCATGACGTCCCGTTCGAGCCGGCCCTGGTTGCCGCCGACCCCGGGGGTGCGCAGCGCCCGCTGGACGGCGGCCTCGGCCTGGTCCCTGAGGTCGTCGAGGCGGGTGTGGAGAGCGGTGATGAATTGCTGCTCGTTCCGCAATTCCTCGGTTGACAATTCGACTCCCGGCGCGATACAGTGCATTTATTGAACTTCCCTGCGCCTGTGTTCTTTCCAGGCGCAGAATCCATTAATATACGCGAGGAAATACCCCGACTGTCAATTCTAGTCGGGGTATTTCCGTATGCCCTGCCGGGCGGACACGCCTCCGGGCCTTTCCGGACAGGACCTAGCCCAGGACGTCCTCCAGGTCCTCCAGGAGCCGGCGCTTCGGGCGGGCGCCGACGATCGACTTCACCGGCTCCCCCGACCGGAACACCAGCATCGTCGGGGTCGCGAGCACCCCGTACCGCATCGTCGTCTCCGGGTTGCGGTCCACGTCGATCTCGACGATCCGCAGCCGCCCCGCCTCCTCGGCCGCGATCGCGGCGAGCACCGGCTTCAGCTGCCGGCACGGCCCGCACCACTGCGCGGTGAACTTCACCAGGACCGGCAGCTGCGATCCCAGCACCTCCGCCGCGAAGTCCGCGTCCGTCACCTCGGTCACGCCTCGTGTGGACGTCGTCATCTCCGTCACCCCTCCGTCTCGATCCCTGCGTCGTGTGCGCAGCGGGGCTCCGGGCCGTGCGGCAGCTCCGCCTCGGCCCGCAGCAGCTGGGCGCCCACCTGGGCGCGTACCGCCCGGAGCTGTGCGATCAGCCCGTCGAGCTCGGCGACCTTCCGCCGGTAGACGGCGATCGACGCGGGACAGGAGTCCCCCGCCGGGTGCCCCGCGCGGAGGCAGTCGACGAACGGCCGTGTCTCCTCCAGCTCGAACCCGAAGTCCTGAAGGGTCCTGATCTGCTGGAGGAGCCGCAGGTCGTCCTCGTCGTAGGTGCGGTACCCCTGCTCCGTGCGCCGGGCGGTCAGGAGACCCCGGGACTCGTAGTACCGCAGAGTCCGCGTGGTGGTCCCGGCCCGCTCGGCCAGCTCTCCGATGCGCATGTCCCCGACCGTAGGCCTTGACGCCGACGTCAAGGCAAGGGGGCCGGGAAGCCGGTGGCTCAAGGGGGCGGAAGGAGGGGCTTCCGCGTCACCGGCGACGACAGGACGATGGAGGTCGTGGTCCGGCCCAGGGCCGAGGTCTGCTCCAGGACCTCCTCGAGGTGGACGGTGTCGGTGACGGCGACCTTGAGGATCCAGCAGTCCTCCCCCACCACGTGGTGGACCTCCACGACCTCGGGGCGGGCGATGAGCTCCAGGGTCCGGGGGTGCTTCAGCGTGTACCCGCCGTGCGGGTTCACACGGATGAAGGCCTGGATGCCGTAGCCGAGCCGGGCCGGGGACACATGGGCGCCGTAGCCGCTGACCGCGCCGCTCGCCTCCAGGCGGCGCACCCGCTCGGTCACGGCCGCGGGGCTGAGCCGGACGCGGCGGCCCAGCTCGCTGAGCTTGATCCGGCCGTCGCTCTGGAGGAGGTCCAGGATCCGCCGGTCGACGGCGTCGAAAGCGGCCGCCGAGGTTTCGACGGTGGCGGGACGCAAAGGCCGTGGTTCCTTCGGTACGGCGGCCGGGACTCCCATGTTCTCCCCTTCAGACGGCGGCGGATCAACGTAACACTTGACCCGTGACGCAAGAGAGTGGGAATTGATGGACGTGCTGGTCATCGGCGGGAACCGCTATTTCGGAAAGCGGTTGATCGCCCTTCTGCGGAAATCCGGGCACCGGATCACGATCCTCAACCGGGGCTCCTCCGGCGCCCCGGGGGGAATCGAGCACCTTGTCGCCGACCGGGACGACGAAGCCGCCCTGCAATCCGTCCTGGCGGGCCGTTCCTTCGACGTCGTGGTGGACCAGGTCTGCTACACCCCGCGCCAGGCCGAGATCGCCCGGCGCCTCTTCGGGCCGCGCACCGGACGGTACGTGATGACGTCGACGGTCGAGGTGTACGCGGACGAGGACCGGACCGTACCGGTCGCCGAGGACGCCCTCGACCTGGGCGCGGTCACCGTCGACACGGGCCCCGCCTGGGAGGACCCGCAGTTCCGCGAGGCCCACTACGGGGAGGGGAAGCGGCAGGCGGAGGCGGTCTTCGCGGCGGGGCCGCCCTTCGCGTGGACCTCGGTGCGGGTGGCCCATGTGCTCGGCGGCGACGACGACTTCACCGGCCGGCTCGCCCACTACGCGCGGCGGATCCGGGCGGGCGAACCGATCGCCGTCCCGGTGGTGAACCATCCGGCGACCTACGTGTACGTGGAGGAGATCGCCGCGTTCCTCGCGTGGGCGGTCGAGGAGGACTTCACCGGCCCGGTGAACGCGCATTCCCCCGAGCCCCTCCACACGGCCGACCTCTGTGCGGAGATCGAGAAGCAGGTGGGCGGGCGGACGGTCTTCCGGACGGTGGAGACCGGCGAGGTCTCGCCGTTCTCCTTCTCCCGCGCGTACGCGATGGACAACTCCCGCGCCGTCGCACTCGGTTACTCCTTCTCACCGTCCTCGACGTGGCTCCCCCAGGCCGTCTCCGAGACGCTGACGGTGAAGCGGTGACGCGGTACCGGATGCTGGGGGACGTACGGGTCGGCGCTGTCGGTCTGGGCACCATGCCGCTCTCGATCGAGGGCCGGCCGGACGCGGCGCGGGGCTTCGCCACCGTGCACGCGGCGCTCGACGCGGGCATCACGCTCCTCGACACCGCCGACTCCTACCAGCCGCCGGACGGCGAGCCCGGCGAGGGCGAACTGCTCGTGCGCCGCGCCCTGGCCGCCTACGGGGGCCGCACCGACGACGTCCTCGTCGCGACCAAGGGCGGACGGGGCCGCACGGCCGACGGCGGCTGGACCGTCGACGGCAGGCCCGAACACCTGCGGCGCGCAGCGGAGGCCTCGGCCCGCCGGCTCGGAGGCGGCCCGATCGGCCTGTACCAGCTGCACAAGCCGGACCCGGCCGTCCCGTACGCCGAATCCCTCGGCGCGGTCAGGGAGTTGCTGGACGCGGGGACGGTACGGCTCGCCGGGATCTCGAACGTGGACACCGCGCAGATCCTGCTGGCCCGCGAGGTCCTGGGCGACCGGCTGGTCTCCGTACAGAACCGCTACTCCCCCGCCGTACGGGACAGCGAGCCCGAACTACGGCTCTGCGCCGCACTGGGCCTCACCTTCCTGCCGTGGAGCCCCCTGGGCGGGATCTCGCGCAGCTCCCTCGACGGGAGGTCGGCCCAGGGGAAGGACCCCGGCCTCGGAGCCTTCCACCGAGTGGCGCGGACCCACGGGGTCAGCCCGCAACGGGTGGCCCTCGCCTGGCTGCTCACCCGCGCGGAGACGGTCCTCCCGATCCCGGGCGCGAGCCGCCCGGAGTCGGCCCGGGACTCGGCGGCGGCGACCGATCTCGTGCTGACGGGAGAGGAGTCGGCGGAGCTGGACGGGGGGTGAGGGGGGAGGGGGCGGGCGGGGACCGTCGTGGCCGGGGAGGCGGCCAGGTGGGACCCGTCGCCGGTGGGGAAGCGGCTCGACGGGGACCCCGTACCGGCCGGGACGCGGCCCGGCGGGACCCGTCGTCGACCGGGGGGCGGCTCGGTGGTCGCCGACCGCGAGAAGGGCGACCCCCTTGTAGGGGTCGCCCTTCTCCCGAGGCCCGGATCCGGCTCAAGGCCCGGGACTCGGGGTTTGGGGTGCGTGGTGCGTGCTGCGGGGTTCGTGGTGCGGGCCCGGGGCCGGGGGCCCAGGGGCGCGGTCCGGGGCCGGGGCCGCGGTTCCAGAGGGCTCGGGGGCCCGTGGTCCAGGAGGCCCGGAGCCCGGGGGCCCGTGATCCAGGAGCCGGGGGCCCGGGGTCCAGGAGGCCCGGAGCCGGGGGCCCGGGGTCCAGGAGACCCGGAGCCCGGGGGCCCGTGGTCCAGGACGCTCGAGGCCGCGGTACAGGGGGCCCGGGGTGTCAGACGCCCGCGCGGGCCTTCTCCTCGCCGTCCTCGGCTCGCTGGTCCGGGACGGGGGCCGGGGCGTGGTCGTCGACGAGGGTCTTCTCGTCGAAGGGGACCCGGCCGGCGAGGACCTCGGAGACCCGCGCCCGGTCGATCTCCTTCGTCCAGGTGCCGACCAGCACCGTCGCGACGGCGTTGCCCGCGAAGTTGGTGAGGGCGCGGGCCTCGCTCATGAAGCGGTCGATGCCGACGATCAGGCCCACCCCGTCGACCAGCTCGGGCCGGTGCGACTGGAGGCCGCCCGCGAGGGTCGCGAGACCGGCGCCGGTGACACCCGCGGCCCCCTTCGAAGCGATGATCATGAAGACGAGAAGGGAGATCTGCTCGCCCACCGAGAGCGGGTCGCCCATCGCCTCGGCGACGAACAGCGAGGCCATCGTCAGATAGATCGCGGTGCCGTCGAGGTTGAAGGAGTAGCCGGTCGGCACGGTGATGCCGACGACGGGCTTGCTGACACCGAGGTGCTCCATCTTCGCGATCAGCCGGGGAAGCGCGGACTCCGAGGACGACGTCGAGAGGATCAGCAGGAACTCGCGGCCCAGGTACCTCAGGAGGGACCAGATGTTGATCCCCGCGACCAGCCTGAGGAGCGCGCCGAGCACGACGAAGACGAAGATCGCGCAGGTCAGGTAGAAGCCGATCATGATGACGGCGAGCGACTTGAGCGCGGCGGCGCCGGTCGCGCCGACGACGGCCGCGATCGCGCCGAACGCGCCGACGGGAGCGACCCACATGATCATGCCGAGGATGCGGAAGACGAGCCGCTGGATGTGCCCGATCCCGCGCAGAACCGGTTCTCCGGCGGCGCCCATGGCCTGGAGCGCGAAACCGGCGAGGAGCGCGACGAGGAGTGTCTGGAGGACCTCGCCCTCGGTGAAGGCGGAGACCAGGGTCGTCGGGATGACCCCGAGCAGGAAGTCGGACGTGGACTCGCTCGCGCCCTCGGCCTGCTTGGCGCCGGCCTCGGCCAGCTCCTTGGTGAGGTGGAGGCCGGAGCCGGGTTCCAGGAGGTTGCCGACGAGCAGACCGATCGCGAGGGCGACGGTCGACATGACCATGAAGTAGCCGAGGGCGAGGCCGCCGACGGCGCCGACCTTCGCGGCCTTCCGCACCGAGCCGACGCCGAGCACGATCGTGCAGAAGATGATCGGCGAGATCATCATCTTGATCAGATTGACGAAGCCGGTGCCCAACGGCTTCAGCTCGACGGCGACCCCGGGCGCCAGGAAGCCGACCGCGATGCCCAGCAGCACGGCACCGATGACGGCCAGATACAGATAGTGGGTACGGTCCCGACGTGCGGCCACGGGGTCCTCCTCGTGCTGATGGATGTCCACGTCCCGGTGGACATCCGCGACTATCCATCAGCCTGTGACCCGGGTCACGGTTGCGTACGTTTCGTTCACGACCGAAACGAGGTCGGGCCCCGGCAGGCGGTGAAAGGCCTGGCCGACCGGGAAGGGAACGATTCGGGAACGTGCCGCGACGCCGCACATTCCGCCGTGCACACTTACCCGCATGCGTCTCCCCCTCCCCCACCCCCGCAGCCTGGCCGGCCAGCTCTTCGCGATGCAGGTCGTGCTCGTGGCCGTCGTCGTGGCGGGATGCGCGGTCTTCGCGTACGTGACGGACCTGGCGCAGGCCGAGGAGACCGCCCGGCGCCAGGCCACCGCGACCGCCGCGGCCGTCGCCGACTCCCCGTCCGTGGTCACGGCGGTCCGCTCAGCCGACCCGACGGCGGTGCTCCAGCCGTACGCCGAGTCCCTGCGCCGTCACGCGGGTGTGGCGTTCGTGGTGATCATGGCTCCGGACGGCACCCGCTGGACCCACCCCGAGCCCGCGCAGATCGGCCGGACGTACCTCGGTCACATCGAGGAGGCGGCGGCGGGCCGGACGTACTCGGAGACCCACCTGGGGGTGCTCGGCCCCTCCGTACGGACGGTGGCGCCCGTCTTCGACGACGGCAGGGTCGTCGCCCTCGTCAGCGCGGGCATCACGATCGACGAGATCAGCGAACAGGTACGGGAGCAGGTCACCGCGCTGCTCGGCATGGCGGGCGCGGCGCTCGCGCTCGGCGGGGCCGGGACGTACGTGGTCAACGCGCGGCTGCGCCGCCACACGCACGGCATGAACGCGACGGAGCTGAGCCGGATGCACGACTACCACGAGGCCGCGCTGCACGCGGTCCGCGAGGGGCTCGTGATGCTCGACGGACGGCGGCGGATCGCCCTCATCAACGACGGGGCGCGGGAGCTGCTCGGCCTCGACGACGGGGTCGTCGGCCGGCCCGCGGCCGAACTCGGACTGCCCGCACCACTGACGGGCGCGCTGCTGTCCGCCGAGCCGCGCGTCGACGAGACGCATCTGACGGCGGACCGGGTCCTCGTGGTCAACACCCGGCCGGTGGTGGGCGGGGAGCGGCGCGGCACGGTCGTCACGCTGCGGGACCGTACGGAACTCCAGTCACTGTCCGGGGAGTTGGACTCCGAGCGCGGCTTCACGGAGGCGCTCAGGTCACAGGCCCACGAGGCGGCGAACCGGCTGCACACGGTCGTGTCACTCATCGAACTGGGTCGGGTGGCCGAGGCGGTGGAGTTCGCGACAGCGGAGCTGGAGCTGGCCCAGGCGCTCACCGACCGGGTCGTGGACGCGGTCGGGGAGCCGGTGCTCGCGGCGCTGCTGCTCGGCAAGGCGGCGCAGGCCAACGAGCGGGGTGTGGAACTGGTCCTCACCGAGGACAGCGGCATCGACGACGGACTCGTACCGGCGGCGCTGCCGGCCCGGGACCTGGTGACGATCCTGGGCAACCTCATCGACAACGCGGTGGAGGCGGCCGGCGGGACCCCGCACGCGCGCGTGACGGTCACGGTCGCGGCCCGCGCGGGCGACGGCGAGCTGCTGCTCCGGGTCGGTGACAGCGGCCCCGGCGTCCGCCCGGCCGACCGGGACGCGGTCCTGGGGCGCGGCTGGTCCACCCGCGGCCCCGGCCGGGGCATCGGCCTGGCCCTGGTCGGCCAGGCGGTCACCCGCGCCTCGGGCACGCTGAACCTCACGGACGCGGCGGAGGGCGGCGCGGAGTTCACGATCCGACTGCCACTGCCGGGACGGGGACCTGTCCGGGGCACGGGCCCGGACGCGGGTGGCGCGAACGCCGGTCCGGGCACGGCGACGGACGCGGGTCCTGGCGCCCATCCTGGTGCGGTCCCGGTCCCGGACGCGGGTCCCGGCGCCTCGGCGGACGCCGGTCCTGGTGCGGGCGCGGCGGCGAACGCCGGTGCGACGACTCCCGGAGGCTGTGACCCCATGGGCGCAGCCCCCCTCGCGAGCCCCGCCACCCCCCGCCCCAGGACGGCGGACGGCGGGGCGGCCCGTCCCGTCCCCGGGTCGGCGGACGGCGGGGTGGCCCGCCCCACCCCCGCAGCGGAGGTGTCCGCGTGACCGCGCCGCCGCCTCTGCGGGTGCTCGTCGTCGAGGACGATCCCGTCGCCGCCGACGCCCACGCGCTGTACGCCGGGCGGGTCGAGGGTTTCACCGTCGTCGGGGTCGCCCACTCGCGGGCCGCCGCCGTGCGGGTGCTCGACCGGACGCCGGTCGACCTGATCCTGCTCGACCTCTACCTGCCCGACGGCCACGGCCTGCAGCTGCTGCGCGCGCTGCGCGCCGCCGGGCACTGTGCCGACGTCATCGCCGTGACCTCCGCCCGCGACCTCGCGATCGTCCGCGAGGGCGTGTCCCTGGGGGTCGTCCAGTACGTCCTGAAACCCTTCGCCTTCGCGACCCTCCGGGACCGTCTCGCCCGGTACGCCGAGTTCCGGGCGGCCGCCGGCGAGGCCTCCGGGCAGGACGAGGTGGACCGGGCGCTCGCCACGCTCCGTGCCCCGCACCCGGCCACCCTCCCCAAGGGTCTGAGCGCTCCGACCCTGGAGGCCGTCACCCGTGCTCTCCGGGCCACCGCGGCGGGGCTCACCGCCGCCGAGGCGGGCACGGCGGTCGGGATCTCGCGGATCACCGCCCGCCGCTACCTGGAGCACCTGGTGACCGCCGGCAGGGCCGTCCGCGCCCCGCAGTACGGACAGATCGGGCGCCCGGAGCTCCAGTACCGCTGGCTGGACGGCCCGGCGCGCGGTCACTGACCGTTCCCTTGATCATCGCGCTGGGTTACCAGCGGGTTCCCACGTTCCTACGACCTCGGACGTTGGGGGAACGCACCGTATCCAACCGTCACCCTCCGCACCTACCGTGGCCTGGTGCACCAACCCTCACCACCCTTCAACGCCCTGGCCGCCCGCCGACTGCGCGAGGGCCTCGGCATGGCCCCCGGTCACGTCGCCTACGGCCTGCGCGCGCAGTACGGACTCTTCGTCGACCCCGACACCGTCGTCGCCTGGGAGCGCGGGCGGGCCGCCCCCGGCGAACAGGAGCTCACGGCCCTCGCCGGCGTCCTGTGGTGCTCCCCCGCCGACCTGATCGCCACCGCCACCAGCCTGCGCGAGCACCGGCTCGCGCGCGGCCTCGCCGTCGAGGAGCTGGCCCGGCTGGTGGGCGTCGCCGCCCACGCGTACCAGCGGATGGAGGACGAGGGCCGCTGGCGCGGGACCGAACGCCAGACGGCCGCCCTCGCGGAGGTCCTCGGCCTCGGCCCGCGCGCCCTGATCACCGCGACCGGAGGCGACGAGCGCCTCGCCGAGCTGCTGCGCGACGCCGCCACGACCCGCTGGCAGGCGTATGTGAAACCGGCGGTAAAGATGCTGCCGCTGCCCAAGCGGTCCCTGGAGTCCGCCCTGCAGCGGCTGCACGCGGAGTACCACGCCCGGATGGCGGCGACCAGCAGCTGGGGCGCGTCGGGGGCGACGGGCGACGAGGGGCGCGCGTACCTGGACGGGATCACCGGGCACTTCTGGGCGGCCGTCGGGCAGTGACCTCGGGGCCGTAGATTGGCGCCCGTGAGACGACACGTACCCTTCGAACGACTCCACAACTTCCGTGATCTGGGCGGCTATCGGACCGCCGACGGCGGGACAGTGCGGTGGGGGACCCTCTACCGCTCCGACTCCCTCGCCAAGCTGGCGGACGCCGACCCCGCCGACCTCGCCCGGTTCCGCGCACTGCGCGTGCGGACGGTGATCGACCTGCGCTACCCGTGGGAGATCGTCGCGAAGGGCCGCCTGCCGGAGACCGAGGACGTCTCCTGGCACAACCTCTCCATCGAACACCGCCCCTACGAGCAGGCGGAGATCGACCCGGCCCTCGACCCGTGGCGCTACCTCGCCGACCGGTTCGCCGAGGTCGCCGAGGACGGCGCGGCGGAACTGCGTACGGCCCTGGAACTCATCGCCGCGGCCGACGGACCGCTCGTCTTCCACTGCGCCTCGGGGAAGGACCGTACGGGACTGCTCGCGGCCCTCGTCCTGGCGCTCGTCAGGGTCCCCGACGAGGAGATCCACGCGGACTTCGCGCTCACCGAACTGGCCACCGAACGGCTGGTCGCCGACTGGCGGGCGACGCACCCGGGCCGCGAACTGCGCTGGCCCGGCTACGGCCGGGCACCCGCCGACGTCATCCGGCTGTTCCTCGCGGACCTGCGCGCGCGGTACGGCTCGGTGGACGCGTACGTCACCGGCCACGTCGGCCTCGACCCGACGGTGGTGACGACGCTCAGGGCCCGGCTCGTGGAAGCCCCTTAGGGACGGCGTTCGAAAGCGAAGAGCTGGCCCGTGGCGTCCGGCGCGCAGGGCGCCTGGGCGAGCCGTGCCCAGGCGGCCGTGCGGTCACCGACGACGGTGACGCAGCTTCCGGGCGTCGCCGAGCCGACCGGGACGATCCGGTGGCCCCGTACGGGAGTGCCGTACGGCTCCAGGGCGAAGGCCTCGACCCGGCTCGGGTCCCCGCACTCGGAGTCCTCGTACGCGGCGTCGGGTATCCGGCCGCCGGAGGGTATGCCGGAACAGCCGGGGCCGAAGTCGGGGTGGTGCGAGACGATCCTCCACCGGCCGGCGGCCACCGCCGCGAGCGAGTACAGCGGGAAGCCCGCCTCGGCGCACGGCACCTGGTGGACCTGGCCGGTACGGATGCCCCGCCGCTCCCCGAGACAGAAGTCGGAGCCGACCACCCGTATCCGTACGTCCCCGGCGACCGGGGCGGCGGGAGTCGTGGACGCCGTACGGGGCGGCTGCCCAGCGGGACCGGTGGCGCCGTCCCGGAGGACGGCGACGACGCTGACCCCGGCGAGCACGAGCCCGGCCACCGCGACGGTCGCGACGAGGGCCCGCCGTATCCGGGACGAGACCCCGGGCCGCGCGGCGGGCGGCGCGGCGGCGCTGGGCCAGGAGGGCGGTGGGGCGGAGCCGCCCGAAAGACCCGCGAGCGGGTCCGGTGGGCGGGGCGAGGTGGCGTCCTCCGAGGGGCTCGCGGGCGGGTCCGGAGGAGCGGAGTCGTCCGAGGGGCCCGCGGGCGGGTCCGGTGGGTCGGCCGCCGGGTCCTCCTCCGCCGGCGCGTACGTCCCCCGGCGCGCGAGCTCCCCCCGTACCGTCCGCCAGGCCTCCGTCGCGGCCGGATCGACCCCGCAGGCGCGGACGAAGGAGAGCAGCAGCTCCTCGCGGGGCAGGGTGGGGCGGGACAGCATGTTCGCCACGGTGGACCGGGGCAGGACGTCCCCGTGTGCCTCCGCCCGCGCCGTGAGCTCGCGGTAGGTCAGACCGGACCAGTCCTTGAGTGCCTGGAGGCGCGCGAGGAACTCGGCGGGGGTCCTCGCCCCCCGCGCGTCAGGGATGTGCTCCCCCGGTGCCATGCGCGCCTTCCCTTCCGCCGGACAGGGTTGGGACATGTCCGGGACGGGCCCCAGCCTTGTTGATCTCGCGCTCCGGCTCAAGAGTGGAGACCCGGCATTCGCGGGGGTGATGCCGGGCGCAGCGCAGTGGCCCCGACCGTCCACGGGGGACGGTCGGGGCCACTCGGGCGGGTCCGGAGGGGCAGGCCCTAGAAGACCGATTCCGCCTCGCGGATGCGGTCCGCCGGGACCGTCTTCAGACGGGTCACGGCCTCGGCCAGCGGCACCATCTCGATGCCCGTGCCCCGCAGGGCCGTCATCCGGCCGAACTCGCCGCGGTGCGCGGCCTCCACCGCGTGCCAGCCGAAGCGGGTGGCGAGCACCCGGTCGTACGGCGTCGGCGTACCGCCGCGCTGGACGTGGCCGAGGATGACCGGGCGGGCCTCCTTGCCGAGGCGCCGCTCCAGCTCGACGGCGAGCTGGTTGCCGATGCCCTGGAAGCGCTCGTGACCGAACTGGTCGATCTCGCCCTTCTGGTACTCCATCGAGCCCTCGGCCGGATGGGCGCCCTCGGCGACGCAGATGACGGCGAACTTCTTGCCGCGGGCGAAGCGCTCCTCGACCATCTTGACGAGGTCGTCGATGTGGAAGGGGCGCTCGGGGAGGCAGATGCCGTGCGCGCCGCCGGCCATGCCGGACTCCAGTGCGATCCAGCCGGCGTGGCGGCCCATCACCTCGACGACCATCACCCGCTGGTGGGACTCGGCGGTGGTCTTGAGGCGGTCCATGGCCTCGGTGGCGACGCCGACGGCGGTGTCGAAGCCGAAGGTGCGGTCCGTGGAGGAGATGTCGTTGTCGATCGTCTTCGGGACGCCGACGACGGGCATGCCGGCGTCGGACAGCATCCGGGCGGCGGTCAGGGTGCCCTCGCCGCCGATCGGGATGAGGACGTCGATGCCGTACTCGCGGGCCAGGTCGGGGGCGGACTCGGCGGCCTCGGCCAGCCGGTTCCGCTCCAGGCGGGCCGAGCCGAGGATGGTGCCGCCGCGGGCCAGGATGCCGCTGACGGCGTTCAGGTCGAGGGGGCGGTAGTGGCCGTCGAGGAGGCCCTTGAACCCGTCCTCGAAGCCGATGACTTCGTCGCCGTGGCCGGTGAGCGCCCGGTGCACGACCGACCGGATCACTGCGTTCAGGCCGGGGCAGTCTCCGCCTGCGGTGAGGACTCCGATGCGCATCGTGCTGTGTCTCCTGCTCGGTCGCGGTCCGTGTGAGCCACCGCAATTCTCACACGCCGGACCTGACGGGCGTGCTCGCCGCCCTTCCGCGCGTCCCTTCGGCGGGCCCCGTGGAGGCCTTTCGTCCCGGGCTTCCGAGCCCTTCGTCCGGCGGGCGACGTAACCATTGGCGGGGGTATTGTCAAGGGGGTGATGCGGCCCTATCGGGGCTTTCTGAGGGCAGTGGATTGACAGGCAGGGGACCGGCGGTTGCACCCCGGGTTCCGCAGGACTGGACAGGAGACCACGGCGTGACGCGCAGCGTGTACGTGACCGGGATCGACCGCGGAGACGGCCGCCAGGTCGTCGAGCTGGGAGTCATGGAGCTCCTCACCCGCCAGGTGGACCGGGTGGGGGTGTTCCGGCCGCTGGTGCACGACGGCCCCGACCGGCTCTTCGACCTGCTGCGCGCCCGGTACCGGCTCTCGCAGGACGCCTCGACGGTCTACGGCATGGACTACCACGAGGCCGCCGCGCTCCAGGCCGAGCGGGGCGCCGACGAGCTGGTCTCGCGGCTCGTCGACCGCTTCCACGCCGTCGCCCGCGCCTACGAGGTCGTCCTCGTCCTCGGCACCGACTTCGCCGCCACCCAGCTCCCCGACGAGCTCGCGCTCAACGCCCGGCTCGCCAACGAGTTCGGCGCCTCCGTCATCCCGGTCGTCGGCGGCAAGGGCCAGCCGGCGGAGTCCGTACGGGCCGAGGCCCGCAACGCCTTCCGGGCGTACGACGGACTCGGCTGCGACGTCCTCGCCATGATCGTCAACCGGGTCGCGGGCGAGGACCGCGAGGGCATCGCGGAGCGGCTCACCGCCCGGCTGCCCGTGCCCTGTTACGTGCTGCCGGACGAGCCGGCGCTCGCCGCGCCCACCGTCGCCCAGATCACCCACGCGCTCGGTGCCTCCGTCGTCCTCGGTGACGACGCCGGCCTCGCCCGGGACGCCCTCGACTTCGTCTTCGGCGGCGCGATGCTGCCGAACTTCCTCCACGCGCTGACGCCCGGCTGTCTGGTCGTCACCCCCGGGGACCGGGCCGACCTGGTCGTCGGGGCGCTCGCCGCGCACTCGGCCGGTACCCCGCCGATCGCCGGTGTGCTCCTCACCCTCGACGAGCGGCCGGGCGAGGAGGTCCTCACCCTGGCGGCCCGTCTCGCGCCGGGCACCCCGGTCATCTCCGTACCCGGCAACAGCTTCCCGACCGCCGCCGAACTCTTCGCCCTCGAAGGCAAGCTGAACGCCGCCACCCCCCGCAAGGCGGAGACGGCGATCGGCCTGTTCGAGCGGCACGTGGACACGGCCGACCTGCTCAAGCGGATCTCGGTCGCCCGCAGCGGCCGGGTCACCCCGATGATGTTCGAGCACGAGCTGATCGAGCAGGCCCGCGCCGACCGGCGCCGGGTGGTGCTCCCGGAGGGCACCGAGGAGCGGGTGCTGCGCGCCGCCGACGTGTTGCTGCGCCGTGACGTCTGCGATCTGACGCTGCTCGGCGACGTCGAGACCATCCGCAAGAAGGCCGCCGACCTGAGCGTGGACCTGGCCGGCACCCAGCTGATCGACCCGCAGACCTCGGAGCTGCGGGACTCCTTCGCGGAGAAGTACGCGGCGCTGCGCGCCCACAAGGGCGTCACCGTCGAGCTGGCGTACGACGTCGTCTCGGACGTCAACTACTTCGGCACCCTGATGGTGCAGGAGGGCCTGGCCGACGGCATGGTCTCGGGTTCCGTGCACTCGACGGCCGCGACGATCCGCCCCGCCTTCGAGATCATCAAGACGAAGCCGGGAGCCTCGATCGTCTCCTCGGTCTTCTTCATGTGCCTCGCCGACAAGGTCCTGGTGTACGGCGACTGCGCGGTGAACCCGGACCCGGACGCGGCGCAGCTCGCGGACATCGCCGTCCAGTCGGCGGCCACGGCGGCCCGCTTCGGCGTCGATCCGCGGATCGCGATGCTGTCGTACTCGACCGGCACGTCGGGCTCCGGCGCGGACGTCGACAAGGTGCGGGAGGCGACGAAGCTGGTCCGCGAGGCGCACCCGGAGCTGCGGATCGAGGGCCCGATCCAGTACGACGCGGCCGTGGAGCCATCCGTGGCGGCGACAAAGCTGCCGGACTCGGAGGTGGCGGGGCAGGCGACGGTCCTGATCTTCCCGGACCTGAACACCGGCAACAACACCTACAAGGCCGTGCAGCGTTCGGCCGGTGCCGTGGCCGTCGGTCCGGTGCTCCAGGGTCTGCGCAAGCCCGTGAACGACCTCTCGCGCGGCGCGCTCGTCAGCGACATCGTCAACACGGTCGCCATCACGGCGATCCAGTCCCAGGTCCCCGCCCAGGGTCAGGAGCTCCCCGCATGACCGCCCCCACCCCCGTCCCCGCGGGCTCGTCGGCGTCCGCTCCGACCCGTGTCCTGGTCCTGAACTCGGGCTCCTCGTCGGTGAAGTACCAGCTGCTCGACATGCGCGACGACAGCCGGCTCGCCCAGGGGCTGGTGGAGCGCATCGGCGAGGAGACGTCGCGGCTCGTGCACACCCCGCTCCAGGACGGCGGGGGCGTCAAGCGCGAGAGGAGCGGCCCGATCCCCGACCACGCGGCCGCGCTGGAGGCGGTCGCGGCGGAGCTGGCGGCGGACGGTCTCGGCCTGGACTCCCCCGAGCTCGCGGCGATCGGCCACCGGGTGGTGCACGGCGGGCTGCGGTTCACCGAGCCGACGGTGATCGACGACGAGGTGCTGGCGGAGATCGAGCGGCTCGTGCCGGTGGCGCCGCTGCACAACCCGGCGAACCTCACGGGCATCAGGACGGCCACGGCGCTCCGCCCCGACCTGCCGCAGGTCGCGGTCTTCGACACGGCCTTCCACACCACGATGCCGGAGTCGGCCGCGCGGTACGCGATCGACGTGGAGACCGCCGACGCGTACCGGATCCGGCGGTACGGCTTCCACGGCACCTCGCACGCTTACGTCTCGCGGGAGACGGCGAGACTGCTCGGCAGGGAGCCGGAGGAGGTGAACGTGATCGTGCTGCACCTGGGCAACGGCGCCTCGGCGTCGGCGGTGCGGGGCGGCCGCTGCGTGGACACCTCCATGGGCCTGACCCCGCTGGAGGGCCTGGTCATGGGCACCCGCTCGGGCGACATCGACCCGGCGGTCACCTTCCACCTGCAGCGGGTGGCGGGCATGTCGACGGACGAGATCGACGTACTCCTCAACAAGAGGTCCGGTCTGGTGGGGCTCTGCGGCGACAACGACATGCGGGAGATCCGGCGCCGGATCGACGAGGCCGACGAGCGGGCGGCGCTCGCCTTCGACGTCTACGTGCACCGGCTGAAGAAGTACATCGGCGCGTACTACGCGGTGCTCGGCCGGGTGGACGCGGTGGCGTTCACGGCGGGGGTCGGCGAGAACGCGGCCCCGGTGCGGGAGGCTGCGATCGCGGGCCTGGAGGAGCTGGGGCTCGCGGTGGACACGGGCCTCAACTCCGTACGGTCCGACGAGGCACGGCTGATCTCGCCGGAGTACGCGCGGGTGGCGGTGGCCGTGGTACCGACGGACGAGGAGCTGGAGATCGCGCGCCAGAGTTACGCGCTCGTTCAGAGCACCGCGGGCTCGAACGAGTGAACGCCTGAGCGGCCCCGCGCCCATTTGTACTTTCCGCCAGACGGAATATTCCGCAGTGAAACAAACCGATAGGATCCGCCTCATGCGCCGTTCCAAAATCGTCTGCACGCTGGGCCCCGCCGTCGACTCGTATGAGCAGCTGAAGGCTCTCATCGAGGCCGGCATGAACGTGGCCCGATTCAACTTCAGCCACGGATCCCAGGCCGAGCACCAGGAGCGGTACGACCGCGTCCGGCAGGTCTCCGCCGACACCGGACGCGCCGTCGGCGTCCTCGCCGACCTCCAGGGCCCCAAGATCCGCCTCGAGACCTTCGCCGAGGGCCCCGTCGAGCTGGTGCGCGGTGACGAGTTCACCATCACCACCGAGGACGTCCCCGGCGACAAGTCGATCTGCGGCACCACCTACAAGGGTCTGCCCGGCGACGTCTCCAAGGGCGACCAGGTCCTCATCAACGACGGCAACGTCGAGCTGCGGGTCGTCGAGGTCGAGGGCCCCCGGGTCAAGACCATCGTCGTCGAGGGCGGTGTCATCTCCGACCACAAGGGCATCAACCTGCCCGGCGCGGCGGTGAACGTCCCCGCCCTGTCGGAGAAGGACGTGGACGACCTCCGCTTCGCCCTGCGGATGGGCTGCGACATGGTCGCCCTCTCCTTCGTCCGCGACGCCGACGACGTCAAGGACGTCCACAAGGTGATGGACGAGGAGGGCCGCCGGGTCCCCGTCATCGCGAAGGTCGAGAAGCCGCAGGCCGTCGAGAACATGGAGGCCGTCGTCGCCGCCTTCGACGCGGTCATGGTGGCCCGTGGCGACCTCGCCGTCGAGTACCCGCTGGAGAAGGTCCCGATGGTGCAGAAGCGCCTCGTGGAGCTCTGCCGCCGCAACGCCAAGCCGGTCATCGTCGCGACCCAGATGATGGAGTCGATGATCACCAACTCGCGTCCGACGCGCGCCGAGGCGAGCGACGTCGCCAACGCCATCCTCGACGGTGCGGACGCGGTCATGCTGTCGGCCGAGTCCTCGGTCGGCGCGTACCCGATCGAGACCGTGAAGACGATGTCGAAGATCGTCACCGCGGCCGAGGAGGAGCTGCTCTCCAAGGGCCTCCAGCCCCTGGTCCCGGGCAAGAAGCCGCGCACCCAGGGCGGCTCCGTCGCCCGCGCGGCCTGCGAGATCGCCGACTTCCTCGGCGGCAAGGCGCTGGTCGCCTTCACCCAGTCCGGCGACACGGCCCGCCGCCTCTCCCGCTACCGGACGCAGCAGCAGATCCTCGCCTTCACGACGGACGAGAACACCCGCAACCAGCTCACCCTGAGCTGGGGCGTCGAGTCCTACCTCGTCCCGTTCGTGGAGACCACGGACGCGATGGTCGACATCGTGGACGCCGAACTCCTGAAGCTCCAGCGCTACAACGAGGGCGACACCATGGTCATCACCGCCGGCTCGCCCCCCGGCGTCCCGGGCACGACGAACATGGTCCGCGTCCACCACCTGGGCGGCGGCGAGCGCGCCTGACGCGCCTGACGCGCCTGCCGACGCATGACGAAGCCCCCGTCCGGTGCGGACGGGGGCTTCGTCGCGTACGGCTCCCTCGGGGATACGGGAAGGGGTACGGGGTCAGTTGGGCTCGATCGTGTTGCGGAGGCCCGGGACCCTGAGGGTGCCGCCGAACTGGCCCGCCTGCTTGAGCTTCACGTGGGTGAAGAAGACCTCCGGGAGGTCCAGCGGGGGCGGGGACTCCGGGCTGAAGGTGATCGGGATGATCCCGATGAGGTTGCCCTTCAGCTCCTCCGTGTACATGGTCACCGTGCCCTCGGTGATCGTGGACGTCCTGCCCTTCTCGGAGCGGACGTGGGCCGTGCGGCCCTCGGAGTGGACCGTCAGCTGGTGCAGGTCCCTGATGCCGATCGAGGCGGCGGTGAACTTCAGGACCTTCTTGATCGTGCCGCTGTAGGTCTTCACCTCGACGATGCCGTGGTACTTCAGACCGCTCAGCGTGAGCTTCGTGCTCTCCAGGCGCCACGGCTCGTCCGGGAGCAGCGGGATCCCCGGCTCCAGGTCGGCCGCCGCGAGTGCCGCGTCGTCGCGCTCCGGGCACGGGAAGCGGGGCTTCGCGCCGTCGGGTATGTCCTCGTCCTTCTTGGCGTCGAGGCCCTTGGCGCTCTCCGGCAGCTCCTCGACCTTCACGCCGGCCTTCTCGGCGGCCTTCTCGATCGCGGCCTTCGTCGCCTCGGCGGCCGGGTCGGCGGTCGCCTTCGGGGCGGTGGCCGTCGGGGCGGTGGCCGTCGGCTTCGGCGCGGTCGTCGCGACCGGCACGTCGGGGTCCGTCGCCGGCTTGGCCGGGGCCTGGGTCGTCGGGGCCGCCGTCGTGGGCGTGACCGTCGGCTTCGGGTCCGGGCCGTCGAACAGGTCCTTGAGCGCGTCACCGACACCCAGCGGGTCCAGCGGGTTCACCGATTTCGTCGGCGTGGGCGTGGCCGTCGGCGTCGCGGTCGGTGTCGGCGCGGCGGTGGCCTTCGCCCGTTCCTGCGTCTGCCGGGTCGTCGCCTGCCCGGTCTCCGTCGCGGTCGGCGTCGGCGTGGCGGTGGCACCGGCGATGCCGCTCGGGGTGGCGGTGGCCGTCGCGGTCGCCGAGGGGGTGGGCTTCGCGCTCTCCGTCGGTTTCGCCGTCTCCGTGGCCTCCGGCGTCGGCTCGTCCGAGCGGGTCACGCAGGGGCCGGGCGCGAAGGGGAGGTCCTTGTCGTCGGCGAGGGCGATCTTGGGCGTGAGGCCCATGCCCACGAACACCGCGGTCGGCATGGCGGCCAGCGCCATCGCCTTGCCCGCGGGGCCCTGGATCCTGTTCAGCAGCGACTTGCGCGGGGCCGCGTGCCGCGGGCCACCCTTCGCGAGCGCCGACTGAGTCTCGTCACCCCGCACTGTTCCTCCCGCCGTTGGCGTCGATCGTCGTTTCGGTCGCGTGGTGCTCCGCCTCGCGCTGCTCCGGCACGCCGGCGGCCCACGGGGCCTCGGTCTGGTCGGACGCCTCCGGGTCACCGTCGTGCTGTGCGTCGGCGGTCTCCTCGACCGGGGGCGCGGGCGCCCAGGCGACGGACATGGCGCCGCCGATGAGGGAGAAGAGGAACCCGATGACCAGACCGCCGAAGTTCGACACCGGGATGGAGACGAGCGCGAGGATGATCGATGCGACTCCCGCGAAGACGCGGACGATGGGCTGGAACCACATCGTCAGTCCGAGGGTGATGAGCAGTACGCCGATGATCAGCGCGCCGGCTCCAGCCGTCGTCTGCATGGCGAGCGTGGCGTTGCCGAGCCGAAAGTCCCCGTACGGGAGATAGGCGATCGGTACGCCGCCGATGACGGTGAACAGCCCCGCCCAGAAGGGCCTGGTCTGCCGCCAGGCCTTGAACCGGTTCTCCTTGGGGACTTCGCGGGAGGCGGGGATCTCGGCGCTCATGGAAACAGCTCCCTGGAAGCGGTGTTGCTGAAAAAGGTGAAGAAGATGATGCTGGCGGCCGGGACGGGCGGGGCCGTTCGGGACGGCCCGCGCCCTCCGGACCCGGTCAGTCCTTGAAGCACTCCTCGGACGTGCCCCTGTGAAGGGACAGGTTGAGGTTCGGGAGCTTGAAGGTGGCGGCGGTGGTCGCCCACGCCTTCTGCTCGACGTCGTTCAGCACCGCCTCCTCGGCGCGCTGACCGAAGCCGTACGGGTTCGCCTTGGTGTTGGGCTGGATGCCCGGCTTGCCCTTGACGGGCTTGCCGTCAGGCCCCGCGTTGAGCGCACCGGCCGCGACGCCGATGTCGATGTTCCTGAACTCGGCGTTGGTCTTGAGCTGGGAGACATCGAGGTAGATGTCCTCCGCGTAGACCTTGTCCTTGCCGGTACCGGCGGTGAGCCGGAGCGTGACGTCACCGACGAACGGCACCTTCGGCGTCACGACCGACTGGCACATGTCGGTGATCCAGGCCTTCGAGAAGCCCGAAACGGCGACCGGAGCCGCGAAGTCCTTGCCCTCGAGGTCCTTGCCGCCGTTGACGCTGCCGTACTGGACGAAGTCCTGGCCGACGAGGCTCTTCGCCTTGACCTTGAACTCCTGGCCGGAAATGCTGAAGGACGCGGCGAGCGCCCCCTGGGCCAGACCCACACCGATCGCGGCCGTCGCGGCCACGCTCGGGACCATGACGACGGCGAACCGCTTCCATCTGGTTCCGCCACGTACCTGGGACTTCATGAGAATTTCCTCCTTCTCGGACGTACATCTCCGGAAGGGCCCGGGGCCCGTCCTGGGATGGGAGAAGAGCTACGTCCTCGGGAAGGAGAGCGCCGAGGCATACGGCGGCGCGATGCGCGTCCGAATCACCGGCGATCACCCCCGAGCGACAACCATGGGCCGCGTTGTCGAACGCGGCCTGATTGGACAGGCCCCGTTCGGTGAGAGCGGGAACCCCCCTGTCCAGGACCGGTGCCGGAGCGCCGGTCCACCCGGTGGGGACCCTCGCCGCGACCCCGGGTGGTTGCCGGGCGGTGCGGTTCGGACCGAGCGTCGCCGATCGTGGTCCATTCCGCGCCGTGGCACAAGGGGGTTCATTACTGGCTAGTAACGGGTGGATAACCGGGCCGTGTCGGGACAGGGTCGAACGGGCACGGAGGGTACGTTCGAATGGGCCGGAATATCCGGAGATCGCCGCATCAATGCGGACAGAAGACCAGGTTCGATTTACTGCAAGTAACAGCGGCCGCGATTACCAAGATTTGGTAAAGCGCGGCCGCCTTTTGTCACTGTGTTGCCAAATCGTCAGGCGATCCGGCGCTCCGGGGAGGGCCGAAAAGACCTCAGAACAGGACGCGCGCGAGGGCCTGACGTGCGGCCGTGACCCGCGGGTCGTCGGCACCGATCACCTCGAACAGTTCCAGGAGCCGCAGCCGCGCCGCGTCCCGGTCCTCGCCCGCCGTGCGGCGCACGGTCTCCACGAGGCGCCCGAAGGCGTCCTGCACGTGACCGCCCACCAGATCGAGGTCGGCGGCGGCGATCTGCGCGGTGACGTCCGCCGGGTTCTCCGCGGCGTTCCTCCGGACGGCGGTCGGGTCCAGGTCCTGCACCCGGGCGAGCAGCTCGGCCTGGGCCAGGCCGAGCTGGGCCTCCGGGTGGGCCGGGTCGTCGGCCAGCACGTTCTTGTACGCCTGGATCGCGCCGGGCAGGTCACCCGCGTCGAGCGCGGACAGGGCCGCTTCGAGGAGCGCGTCGTACGGGCCGACGGGAAGCACGGCCTCCGCACCGCCCTCGGGGGCGCCCGCGTCGACGGCGATCCCGGTGAGGCCGAAGCGCTCCTCACCGATCTGGATCAGCTGGTCGAGGGTCTCGCGGATCTGGGCCTCGGGCACCGCACCCTGGAAGAGCGGCAGCGCCTGGCCGGCGACCACCGCGAAAACGGCCGGAATTCCCTGGATGCCGAACTGCTGCATCAGCATCTGGTTGGCGTCGACATCGATCTTGGCGAGCAGGAAGCGGCCGTTGTACTCGGCGGCGAGCCGCTCCAGGAGGGGGCCGAGCTGCTTGCACGGCTCGCACCACTCGGCCCAGAAGTCGAGGACGACCGGGACCTCGGCGGAGCGCTGGAGCACATCGCGCTCGAAGCCCGCCTCGTCGACGTCGATCACCAGGGCGGACGGCGACACCGCCGCGGATCCGCCCTGACGGGCGGCTTCGGCGCGCGCCTGCTCCGCCTTCGCCTTGGCCTCTCCGGCCGCCTTCACCGCGGCGAGATCGACGACGCCGCTCATGGACATGTTTCGGGGCTGCATGCGTACATCCTCCCCCTTCCGCGCGCGTAACCGTTAAGCCATGGCTGAACCGTGCCGTCCGCACGTCTCCCGCCGGTGTGCGAGACGTGGGGCGGCACGGTCCTTCGTCTTCGGTTCGCACCGGGTCCCCACCCGGTGCCGTGGTTGTCGCTCAGGCCGCTCAATGCCTTTCGCTACAGGTCGTAGCGTAACTGTCCTGGCTGTACGACGGGGAGGGCGCGGACCGGATCCGTGCGGTGAACTGCCTCACACGCGGGGCCTCTGGCGCCGTACCTACCGGCGGGTATGGTCGACTGCCATGTGTAGCCGCACCAGCCCCCGCAGCAGCCGTACGGGGCGTCCCCGCTCCCCCGAGGCCGACACGGCCATTCTGGAGGCGACCCGCGCGGCCCTGGTGGAGCTGGGCTGGGCCAAGCTCACGATGGGGGACGTCGCCGGCCGCGCCAAGGTCGCGAAGACGACCCTCTACCGCCGCTGGGCCAACAAGAACGAGCTGGTGGTGGACGCCGTCGCCGTCCTCTTCGACGAGCTCGAACTGCCCGACCTTGGTTCCCTCCGGGCCGACATCGGGCATGTGGTCCTGCAGTTCGCCGCCCTCCTCGAACGCCCCGAGACCAAGACGGCCCTGATGGCGGTGGTGGCCGAGTCGACCCGCGACGAACCGCTGCGGGAGCGGATACGCGCCTCGATCGTCGACCGGCAGAAACGGCTGGTCCTGGAGGGCCGGATGCGGGCGCAGCGGCGCGGTGAGCTTCCGGCGGACCGCGATCCCGCCGTGGTGGACGCCCTCGACGACCTGATCTTCGACGTGATCGCGGGGGCGGTGGTGCACCGTGCGCTGGTGAGCGCGGAGCCGGTGGACGAGGAGTGGGTGGTGCGCCTCTCCGCGCTCCTCGTGGGCGGTCTCGGCGCGGTGGCGGACTGAAGGCGGCCGGAGTACGTGTCAGGGGCGGTACGGGAGTTCCCGTACCGCCCCTGAATCCGTCAGGTGTGACCGTCAGAAGCCCGGCGGTTCCGTGTAGACGCCCCACTCGTCGCGGAGGGCGTCGCAGATCTCGCCGAGGGTGGCCTCGGCGCGTACGGCGTCCAGCATGGGGGCGATCATGTTCGAGCCGTCCTTGGCGGCGGCGAGCATCGCGTCGAGCGCGGCACGGACCTCGGCGTCGTCGCGGCGGGCCCTGCGCTCGCCGAGGGCGCGGACCTGGTCCCGCTCGACCTCGTGGCTGACCCGCAGGATCTCCAGGTCGCCGGTGACGGAGCCGTGGTGGACGTTGACGCCGACGACCCGCTTGTCGCCCTTCTCCAGGGACCGCTGGTACTGGAAGGCGGACTCGGCGATCTCGCCGGTGAACCAGCCGTCCTCGATGCCGCGCAGGATGCCGGAGGTCATCGGGCCGATCGGGTGCTGCCCGTCCGGGTGGGCGCGGCGACCGCGTTCCTTGATCTGGTCGAAGATCTTCTCGGCGTCGGCCTCGATGCGGTCGGTGAGCTGCTCGACGTACCAGGAGCCGCCCAGCGGGTCGGCGACGTTGGCGACTCCGGTCTCCTCCATGAGTACCTGCTGGGTGCGCAGGGCGATCTCGGCGGCCTGCTCGCTGGGGAGGGCGAGGGTCTCGTCGAGGGCGTTGGTGTGGAGGGAGTTGGTGCCGCCGAGGACGGCGGAGAGGGCCTCGACGGCGGTGCGTACGACGTTGTTGTAGGGCTGCTGGGCGGTGAGGGAGACGCCGGCGGTCTGGGTGTGGAAGCGGAGCCACTGCGCCTTGTCGGTCCTGGCGCCGTAGACCTCCTTCATCCAGCGGGCCCAGATGCGGCGGGCGGCGCGGAACTTGGCGATCTCCTCGAAGAAGTCGAGGTGGGCGTCGAAGAAGAAGGAGAGGCCGGGGGCGAAGACGTCGACGTCGAGGCCTCGGCTGAGGCCCAGCTCGACGTAGCCGAAGCCGTCCGCGAGGGTGTACGCGAGCTCCTGCGCGGCCGTCGCTCCGGCCTCGCGGATGTGGTAGCCGGAGACGGAGAGCGGCTTGTACGCGGGGATGCCCTGCGCGCAGTGCTCCATGAGGTCGCCGATGAGGCGCAGGTGGGGCTCGGGCTCGAAGAGCCACTCCTTCTGCGCGATGTACTCCTTGAAGATGTCGGTCTGGAGCGTGCCGTTGAGCACGGCCGGGTCGACGCCCTGGCGCTCGGCGGCGACCAGGTACATGCAGAAGACGGGCACGGCGGGGCCGGAGATCGTCATCGAGGTGGTGACGTCGCCGAGCGGGATGTCCTGGAAGAGGACCTCCATGTCGGCGGCGGAGTCGATGGCGACCCCGCAGTGGCCGACCTCGCCGAGGGAGCGGGGGTCGTCGGAGTCGCGGCCCATGAGGGTGGGCATGTCGAAGGCGACGGAGAGGCCGCCGCCGCCGGCGGCCAGGATCATCTTGTACCGCTCGTTGGTCTGCTCGGCGTTGCCGAAGCCGGCGAACTGGCGGATGGTCCAGGTCCGGCCCCGATAGCCGGTGGGGTGGAGTCCTCGGGTGAAGGGGTACTCGCCGGGCCAGCCGATGCGCTCGAACCCCTCGTAGGTGTCGCCGGGGCGGGGCCCGTAGACGGGCTCGACGGCGTCGCCGGAGAGCGTGGTGAAGTCGGCGTCCCGCTTGCGGGCCTTGTCGTAACGGGCCTGCCAGCGACGGCGGCCTTCCTCGATGGCGTCAGCGTCCATGCTTCGAATTTACTAGGACGTCCTAGTAAATGTCGATGCCAAACCTCCGCACATGTGTGCGGAGGTAGGGGTTCAGGCCTTGACCGGAGCCGGTCGCGGGTCGCTGACCAGCGGAAGCGTCTCCGCGGCGATCCTGCGCTCGACGAAGAACGCGGCGAACGGGATCGTGCCGCTCACCAGCACCCACAGGAGTTTGCCGAACGGCCACTTGGCCTTGGAGCCCAGGTCGAAGGCGAAGACCAGATAGATGATGTAGAGGACACCGTGGGCCTGGGAGACCGCGAAGGTCACGTCCTCGCCCATGTCGAACCCGTACTTGAAGACCATGCAGGCGCACAGCACGAGCAGCATGACGGCGGTCACGTACGCCATGACGCGGTAACGGGTCAGCACACTGGATTTCATGCCGTCGAGCGTAACGGCACGTTCCGGGCGATCTTCGCGCGGGTCAGCTCTCGTCGAAATCCCGCGCGCTCACCCGGAGCGGGCGCAGCATCGCGAAGATCTCGCCGCACTCCTCCGCGTCGTACGCCCCGAGCCCGAAGTCCATCCCCATCAGGTCCCGGGTCGCCGCCTCGACGACCTCGCGGCCCTTCTCCGTGATGGTCGCGAGGGTGCCCCGGCCGTCGTTCGGGTTGGGGCGCCTGGCGACCAGGCCGGACTTCACGAGGCGGTCCACCGTGTTCGTCACCGAGGTGGGGTGGACCATCAGCCGCTCGCCGATCTTCGACATCGGCAGCTCGCCCGCCTTCGAGAAGGTGAGCAGCACCAGGGCCTCGTACCGCGCGAAGGTCAGCCCGTACGGCTTGACGACGGCGTCGACCTCCGCGAGGAGGATCTGGTGGGCGCGCATGATCGAGGTGATCGCGGCCATGGAGGGGACCGGGCCCCAGCGCTTCTGCCAGAGCTCGTCGGCTCGGGCGATGGGGTCGAAGGGGAGACTGAGCGGCTTCGGCACGCGTCGACCTTACCGACTGGTCACATGGCGGTCAGCCCCGTCTCGCCTTTCGGTCGGGCTCGCGGTGTCGCAGTCCGGAAGCGGCTGACCACCGTGTCACGATGACCTGGAATATTGCAGAAAGTGCTGTTCTCTTCCGTTTCCGTACCCGACCCTGGGGGCCGGATGTCCCGCCGCACCGTCACCGCCGTCGCCCTGGCCCTCGTCTCCGCGCTGCTCCTGGCCGGGTGCGGTCAGGACGAGCCCCGGAAGGGGCCCGTCGGCCCGCCGTCCCCGCGCGGTGAGTCGGCGACCCCCGCGAGCGGCTCCCCGTTCTGGGTCGACCCGGAGAGCGACGCGGCCAAGCAGGTCCGCCGGTACGAGGCGCAGGGCAGGACCGAGGACGCCCGCATCCTGAGGCGGATCGCGGACCGGCCGGTCGCTGACTGGCCGGCCGGCGACGATCCCGTACCGGAGATCACCCGGGCGGTCCGGGGCGCGGCGGCGGAGGACCGTACCGCCGTCTTCGTCGCGTACAACATCCCGCACCGCGACTGCGGGATGTACTCGGCGGGCGGCGCGCGCGACGCGCGGGCCTACCGGACCTGGATCGACTCCTTCGCCGACGCGATCGGCGAGGCCTCCGCGATCGTCGTCCTGGAGCCGGACGCGGTGCCGCACATCGTGGACGGCTGCACTCCGTCCCAGTACCACGACGAGCGGTACGAGCTGCTCGCCGGCGCGATCGAGCGGCTCAAGCGGCAGCCACGCACCCGGGTCTACCTGGACGCGGGCAATCCGGCCTGGATCGACGACCCGGGCAAACTGGTGGAGCCGCTGCGCCGGGCGGGTGTCACCCGGGCGGACGGCTTCGCGCTCAACGTCTCGAACTTCCAGCGGAACGAGACGGTACGGGACTTCGGCGCCTCGCTCTCGGGGCTGCTCGGCGGCACCCACTTCACGGTCGACACCAGCCGCAACGGCGCGGGCCCCCTCCCGGGCGACCGGGCGGAGGCCTGGTGCAATCCGCCGGGGCGGTCCCTCGGAGTGCCGCCGACGGACAGGACCGGGGACGCGCTGGTCGACGCGTACCTGTGGATCAAGCGTCCCGGTGACTCGGACGGCCAGTGCCGGGGCGGCCCGGCGGCCGGGACCTGGTGGCCGGACTACGCCCTCGGTCTGGCACGCAGGGCGAAGGCCTAGATTCCACCGCGCTCGGCCCTCAGTCCACCTGGATCCACTTGGCCTCCGACGGGATGCCGTTCGCGTCGGTGACGAACAGCATGTACCAGCCGGGCGGGACGAGGGTCCGGTCCCGCGGTACGTCGACCGTCACGGTCATCCCGTCCCTGCCCTTCGTCAGGCCCAGTTCGACGGAGCGCTGTTCGACGTCCGTGGTGTGGGTGACGGCGCTGGGCCGCATCAGCCGGGCCTCGGCGATCCGGCCCGCGTCCTTGGTCCTGAAGGTGGCGCGGCCGTTCTGGTCGAGTTCCCGCGAGCCCTCGCCGAGGACGGGCCGGTCGTCGCCCGCCTTGTGGAGGTAGGGCGGGGTGAAGACCTCGATGCGCTGTTCGAAGGTGCCGAGCTTGGTGTTGTCCTTGTCGTCGAAGAGCGGGTCGGAGCCGAAGGTCGCGACCCGGCCGTCGGGCAGCAGCAGCGCCTCGGAGTGGTAGTTGCGGCCGACGGTGGGTTCGGCGGCCTCGGCGAAGGCGTTGGACCTCGGGTCGTAGAACTGCGCCTTGAGGATGTCGCTGCCGCTGCGGCCGCGGTAGTCCTCGGAGCCGCCGGTGGTGAAGACCGTGTCGTCGGGCAGCAGGACGCTGCTGAGGTAGCGGGTGCCCTGCGGGAGCGCCGGCCCGTCGGTGAAGACGGGACTGTCCTTGGAGAGGTCGATGATGGAGGTGCGGGCGGTGGACTTGGACGACTCGCCGACCCCGCCGCCGCCGAGGACCATGACCTTCTGGTTCTGGACGGGGGGCAGCATCAGGGAGGCGGAGGTCTCCAGCTGGTCGGGGTCGGTGAGCCCGCCGAGCTTGGTGAAGGAGTTCTTCTTCAGGTCCCACAGGCCGGGTTCGCGGCCCTTCTCCGCCGGGCCGTAACCGGCGTTGGAGCCGCTGTAGAGCAGCTTGCCGCCCTTGGTGAGGAAGAGGGACGGGTAGGTGGGGAAGTAGCGGAAGGGCCCCTGGGACCACTTCTTGGTGGTGGGGTCGTAGATCTCGTTGTCGCCGGGGACGACGTCGCCGACGTCGTTGAGGCCGGAGACGGCGAGGACCTTGCCGTCCTGGAGGGTGACCAGGGTGGGATACCAGCGGGCGTCCTTCATGGGGGCGACCGGGATGTACTTCTCGGCCTTCGGGTCGAACTCGTAGGCACTCTTGATGCCCTGGAAGTCCTGCTTCTCGGTCGTGAGCTTCTGCGCGAGGCCGTAGACGTCGTCGGCGGCCTCGCCCTTGAGGCCGACGATCTCGTACTGCGCGGCCTCGGTGGTGAGGGCCTGCGGGCCCTCCTTCCGCGCCTCGACGAAGACCCGGGCCTCCGCGGCGGTGACCTTCGTCTGCCACGGCTTCATCTGGCCGCTCTTGAAGTACGAGATCTCGAACTCGCGCTTCGCCTTGGGGACGGTGACGTCGAACTTGGACACGTACTCGACCCCGGACGGGGAGCGGAAGACGGTGCCCTTCTTCAGGGTCACCGCCTTGTCGGGGCTCTCGTTCTTGACCCGCATGCCGCCGCCGGCCTTCTTGACCTCGCCGTTGAGGATCTCGTAACGGGCGGTGCCGCCGGCGACGAGCAGCCGCCCGTCGGGGAGCTGGGTGTGACCGGCGCAGAAGAAGTCCTCGGGGGTGGGGATCTTCTTGAAGGTGTTCTTCACCGGGTCCCACAGGACGGTCTGGAACGTGCCCGCGTCGAAGTTCTTCTGGCTGTTTCCCGAACCGGCGATGAGCAGCACCTTGCCGGTGTGCAGCAGCGCCGCGTGGATGGCGTTGACGCTGTACGGGGCGGGGACGTCCACCGGCGACCAGGAGCCGAAGACCCGCTTGTACCCGGGCTGGGCGATCTTGTACGCGTGGTACTTCTCCTCGGCGAAGGAGACGGCGGCGGGGGCGTTGAGCGCCGCGAGGACGACGACCGCGCCGCTGCCGAGCAGGGTCTTCTTGAACTTCTGGGACGGCCGGTAGGCCATGGCTCAGTTCCCTCCGGTCGTCGTGGGGGCCGGGGCGGCGGGGGTGGTGGTCGGGATGGCGGCGGCGGCGCGGACCTCGACCCCTTCGCGGGCGTCGGCGAGACCGCGGGCACGGGCGCGGGCCCGGGCGCGCTCACGGACGCGCAGGACGCGCCGCTCCCTGACGGTCGTGAAGGCCCAGACGGACACCGGGGCCAGGGCGATGACGAGGGCCAGTGCGGCCCAGGTGCGCATGGCGGCGTGGGTGTGGCCGAAGTGCACGGACGCGGCGAGCGAGGTGGCGAGGACCACCGCCCAGAAGAGGTGGATGCGGAAGGTGACGAGGCGGTCGGGGCTGGCCGCGCCGCCCTTGGGGGTGACGACGAAGCGGCCGCGGGTGCGCAGGACCGCCGATCCGAGCGACACGAGGTAGACGGGGGCGGAGAGCGCGGACATCGCCATGCCCGCGAGGCCGCCGGAGCCCTCGGGTTCGTGCGGGGAGACGTTGTGCCGCCGGTTCCAGAGGTAGAGGCCGATCTGGAGGGCGACGGCGTCGCTGTAGATCATCAGCCACACCGAGGTGGAGACCTGGGTGCCGGAGGCGCCGAACCAGAGGTAGAGGGCGCAGCTGAGGATGCCCAGGAGCCAGTTGAAGGCCGTCATCGGGTAGTAGACGAGCATCAGGGTGTAGTTGAGGAAGCGGCCCGGAGGGGTGCGGAAGGGCGCCTTCCAGTACTGCTTGACGATCGTCTCGTACGTGCCGCGGGACCAGCGCAGCTGCTGGGTGAAGAAGTCGGTCCAGGAGGCGGGGCCCTCACCGACCGCGAGGACGTCGGGGGTGTAGACGGAGCGCCAGTAGTGGCCGGTGTGCGGGTTCTTCCTGCGGTGCAGCTCGAAGCCGGTCGCCATGTCCTCGGTGATCGAGTCGTACAGGCCGCCTATCTGCTTGAGGGCGGAGATCCGGACGACGTTGTTCGTGCCGACGAACATGGGCGCGCGGTAGCGGTTGCCGGCGCGCTGGATGAGGGCGTGGAAGAGGAACTGCTGCGACTCGGCGGCCTTGGTGACGAGGTCGGTGTAGTTGCCGTAGACCTGCGGTCCGACGACGAAGGCGATGTCGGGGTCGCGGAAGTAGCCGAGCATCCGCTCCAGGAAGTTGGGAAGCGGGACGTGGTCGGTGTCGACGGAGGCGAAGTAGTCGTAGTCGTCGCCGTGCATGGCGAGCCAGGCGTTGTAGTTGCCGTGCTTGGTCTTCGCCTTGTGCACGCCCTTCCTGCGGTTCCACTCGGGGATGCCGGCGCGGGTGAAGTGACGTACGCCCAGTTCGGCGCAGAGCGCCTTGGCCTCGTCGGCGTCGCCCTCGTCGAGGAGCCAGACGTCGAGCTTTCCCACGTGCCGCAGCCGCATGGCGCCTTCGAGGGTGCCGCGGACCATGGAGAGCGGTTCCTTGCCCGGGACGTACGTGGTGAGGAACGCGACGCGGGTGCCCGGCTCGGCGTACACGGGTATCGGGTCACGGGCGACCATGGTGGCGTGGGCGATCGACGTGACGTTCACCAGCATGAAGAAGCAGATGAGGCCGATCGACACGAGCATCACGGTGTCGAGGTGGACGAGCCAGCGGGCGCCGCCCTCGCGGACGGTCCAGTGGCTGGGCCAGACGAGGTAGGCGAGGAGCAGCGCCGAGAGGAGCGGCGCGAGGCTCATGAGGAGGACGGCCCGTATGCGGTGCGGCTCGTTCGCGAGCAGACTGCGGTACTGCACCGTGTACGCCGCCGGATCAGGCTCGGTGAGCGGACCGGCGAGTCGGCTGTAGGTGTCGTAGTCGTAGCCTCCCGGCCGCACGGTGCCTCCAGCTGTCGAACGGGTCGATACCCCAACAAAAGGGGACATCGATCGGCGTGTCGACTGGAGTAGTCCGAGTGAGGGTTTCTACCGGGTACGAACGCCCTGCCGCCGAAGCGCGTACGTGACGGCCTTCCGGGCGACCGGGTTCAGCTCCTCGACGGCCGCCATCAGCGCCCCGAGCTGTTCGAGGGCGGCGAAGGCCGCCTCCGCACCGGCCGGGTCGACACCCTCGTACAGTTCGAGCCCGACGAACGAGGCGGCGACCGCGCGGGCGAGCCCGGCGGGGTCCGCGACGCCGGCGAGCGGGCTCCCCACGAGGACCCGGGCGAGCACCTGCTCGATCTCGGCGATCCACAGGTCGAGCCCGGCGGCGGTGGCCGGCCCGAGGCGGGGGTGCGCCCGCGCGCCGGCGAGGAGCTGCCCGAGGAAGTCGACGTGTCCGGCCTCCCGCTCCTCCACGTGCAGCTCGCGCCCGAAGGCGAGCAGCTCCCCCAGACTGCCGACGGCGCGGAGCCGCTCGCGGTGGCGGGCGACCCGCAGCTCGGCGCCGTGCCGGCAGGCGGCGGCGAGCAGCTCGTCCACGGATCCGAAGTGGTAGAAGACGAGTGCCTGGTTGACGCCGCCCGTGGCCGCGATGGTGCGGGCGGAGGCCTTGGCGATGCCCTGCTCGACGAGCGTGCGCAGGGCGCCTTCGAGCAGCTTCTCCCGGGTCTCCTGACTCCGGACGTCCTGACCTCGGGCCTCCCGGCCCCGGCCGTCCTGACTCCGGGCGTCCCGGCCCCGCGCGTCCCGCTCGTTCGCGCCCTCCGCGGTCGTCCCGCTCACGCCCGTACCTCCTCGCGCACCGGGCGCAACCCCGCGCGCACCCCGTGGGATCGTACGTCCGCGTATGCGGCGGTGAAGGACCCCTCGTACCCGAACAGCGGCCCGAAGTAGCGGTTGACCACCCGCACGTTGATGCGGAAGCGGCCGGTCCGCTCGTCGAAGGACTCGCGCACCTCGGCCCGGCCCCCCAGCAGTTCCGGGACGCGCACGTCCAACGGGCCCTCCCGGAAGCGGTGTTCGCCGGAGACGAGGAGGAGCGAGCCGTCGGGCTCCGCGGAGAGGTGCAGATCGCTGGCGAGGTGCTGGTGGGTCCCGAGGTAGTCGAGGACGCAGCCACGCTCCGGACTGTGGACCATGGTGGCGTCGAAGCGCCGGGGCCCGCCGGGGAGCGCGAAGGTCCGGACGAAGGTGACGGTCTCCCGGCCGTACGAGTCGGCGTACGGCACGTTCTCGATGACGAAGGGGACGCCCCGGCCGGCGCGGGGCAGCAGGATGTTCCGCAGCCCGCCCACCGCGAGGAACGGCTTCACGAACGCCCGGCCGTGCCAGACACGGTCCATGACACCCCGCCCGACGCACAGCTCCCCGCTCGTGAGCCCCACCGAGAAGCGCCGCTGGAGCTCCGGGTGCAGCCGTTCGAAGGCGGCGTCACCCATGGCGGTGCGGAAGATCGAGGTCACGGCTGCTCCAGGGTGGCGAGGAGCCGTGGCTCCCGGGTGCGGGCGGGCGGGGTGCGCAGACAGCGCCGGGCCGCGGGGGTGCGCGCCGAGGGCGGTACGAGGACGGCGGCGGCCAGCCCGAGGACGGTGAGCGGCACGGCGGCGAGCGACAGCGCGCCGAGCGGCAGGAGGGCCAGGGCGGACGGCACGGCCACCAGCAGCAGCCGGGCGGCGGCTTCGAGGAGCCAGCGGTCCCGGGATCGCTCCGGGGTGACGCCCCGCTCGCACCAGAGCCGCAGCCGGTCGAAGGACCAGGCGGTGGCCCATCCCATGAGAGGCCGGAAGAGCATCCGGTCGGCGACGCGGCCGAGGCGGCCCCAGCGGGGGCGGTAGTCGTAGCCGGTGAGGAAGCGGACGCCGTCGGCGGTGGGCACGTACCGCCAGTAGCCGCTGCCCTCGGCGAGGAGCGAGAGCGGATGCCCCGAGGAGAAGCGGAGGGCGGAGACCCGGTCGCCGCCGGTCCGGTGGCGCTCCCCCGCGGAGACACCGGTCCCGGCGACGACCAGGAAGGGCAGGACGCGGGTCGCGTACCGGAAGTGCTGCGGCTCGCCCTCGGCGCGCGGCAGGTAGGCGATCTCCGTGAAGCGCAGGTCCCACCGCTGGTGGCGGTCGGGCTCCTGCGTGCGTTCCCAGAGCGTCTCCAGGTCCGCGTGGACCCGTGTCTCGATGTAGAGACCCATGGGTTCTCTCCCGCTCATCCGACATCTTGAGCGACTGCTCAAAACTGCCCCGCGGCTGAAGGTAGCCGACTTTGAGCACTCGCTCAACTGTCGGGCGGCAAGAAACCCCCGGCCCTTGACCAGGACCGGGGGCTTCTCGTGACGGAGAGGACGGCGTCAGGCGCCGAGGTGACGCTCCACCGTCTCCACCTTGGAGGTAAGACCGTCCGTCACGCCGGGACGGATGTCGGCCTTGAGGACCACGGAAACCCGGGGCGCCCGCGCCTCGACGGCGGCGACGGCCCGCTTCACCACGTCCATGACCTCGTCCCACTCGCCCTCGACGGAGGTGAACATCGCGTCGGTACGGTTCGGCAGGCCGGACTCGCGGACGACCCGGACGGCGTCGGCGACGTACTCGCCGACCTCCTCCCCCACGCCCAGCGGGGTGACCGAGAACGCGACGATCACGCCTTCACCGCACCCTCGGCGCTGTGCGCGCGGGCGCGGGAGGCGAGGACCGCGGCCTCGGCCTCGCGCTTCAGCTTCCGCTCGGCGTAGAAGCCGCCGAAGGGCAGCACCGAGAGGACGAAGTACAGGGCGGCCGTGCCGAGGCTCCACTTGGTGCGGTTCCAGGCGTCCAGCCAGAACAGGACGTAGAGGATGAACAGCACGCCGTGGACCGCGCCCATGACCGGCACCGCGTTGAAGTCCGTCGTCCGCTTGAGCACCGAGCAGACCAGCAGGAGCAGGAACGAGACGGCCTCCGGCGCGGAGACGAGACGGAGCCGGTGGAGGGATGAAGCGGTCTTGATGTCCACGGAGGGGGTCACCTTCGTTAGATCTTGTGAACGGATGCACAAGGGCCCGTCCATTGTGCACGCCGACTTTGCTGTCTCTTTATCCGGGTCCCCAGTACCGTCGTCGGGTGGCAACGTTCCGACTCCAGGGCAGCAAGGTGCTCGCCGTCTCCATGACGGGCGACGCCGTGAAGGCGAAGAACGGCTCGATGGTCGCCTACGACGGCCAGATGGCGTTCAAGAAGATGAGTGGCGGCGGTGAGGGCCTGCGCGGCATGGTGACCCGCCGGCTCACGGGAGAGCAGATGGAGGTGATGGAGGTACGCGGCCAGGGGACCTGCTGGTTCGCCGACCGGGCCTCCGAGATCAACCTCGTCGGCCTGCACGGCGACAAGCTCTGGGTCGAGGCGAGCAATCTGCTCTGCACCGACGCGGGGCTCCGCACCGGCACGACCTTCACCGGACTGCGCGGCGGGGCCACCGGCAACGGCCTGTTCACCACCACGGTCGAGGGCACGGGCCAGGCGGCGATCATGTCCGACGGCCCGGCGGTGGTGCTGCGGGTGACCCCGCAGTACCCGCTCCAGGTCGACCCCGGGGCGTACATCGCGCACCAGGGCAACCTCCAGCAGCACTTCCAGTCGGGTGTCACCTTCCGCACCTTCATGGGCGAGGGCGGCGGCGAGGCCTTCCAGATCCGCTTCGAGGGGGACGGCCTCGTGTACGTCCAGCCGAGCGAGCGGAACACGGTCGGGGGGGACGTGTGAGCGTCGCACGCGCGGCCACCGGGCCGCAGACGACGATGAAGGCTGCACCTCTGCGCCGCGCGGGCGGAGAAGGGGGCGCCCCCGGGCCGCAGGCTCCGGGGGAGAACGAGGAGGACTGATGCCGTTCCGCGAGATCAACTCCAAGATGGTCGAGGCGACCGTCGTCCCGGGGCAGCGGATGTTCAGCCAACGCGGCGCGATGCTCGCGTACCGCGGCGACGTCACTTTCACGCCGAACACGGCGGGCGGTCAGGGCGGCCTGATGTCGATGATCGGCCGCCGGGTGGCCGGCGAGGCGACCCCGCTCATGACCGTCGAGGGCAACGGCACGGTGATGTTCGGGCACGGCGGCCATCACATCCAGGTGATCGGCCTCACGGGCGACACCCTGTACGTGGAGGCCGACCGGCTGCTCGCCTTCGACGGCACCCTGGAGCAGGGCACGATGTTCATGGGCTCGCAGGGCGGGGTCATGGGCATGGTCCGCGGCCAGGTCACCGGTCAGGGCCTCTTCACCACCACGCTCAAGGGCCACGGCGCGGTGGCCGTGATGGCGCACGGCGGGGTCATCCAGCTGCCGATCACGCCGGGCCGCCCGGTCCACGTGGACCCGCAGGCGTACGTGGCCCACCACGGCGACGTACGGAACAAGCTCTCCACCGCGCTCGGCTGGCGGGACATGATGGGTCGCGGCTCGGGCGAGGCGTTCCAGCTGGAGCTGAGCGGCAGCGGCGCGGTGTACGTCCAGGCCTCGGAGGAGAAGCTGTGAGCACCCCGGTGATCCATGACCCGGCGACCCTGCCGTCGGACGACAACGTGAACCCGTACACCTTCTGCGTGGAGCTCAAGGGCTCCCAGTGGTTCCTGCAGAAGGGGAAGATGATCGCCTACTACGGGCGGATCGAGTTCAACGGCATCGGGCTCGGGCGGCTCGACCGGCTGGTCCGGACGTCCTTCCACTCTCCGCTGCACGCGAGCGACTGGGTGGTCGCGGAGGGCAGCGGGAAGATGCTGCTCGCGGACCGGGCGTTCGACGTGAACTCGTTCGACCTCGACCAGGGCAACCTGACGATCCGTTCGGGGAACCTGCTCGCCTACCAGCCGACGCTGGCCCTGAAGCAGTCGATCGTGCCGGGCTTCGTGACGCTGATCGGCACGGGCAAGTTCGTGGCCGCGTCGAACGGTCCGGTGGTCTTCATGGAGCCGCCGATGCGGGTGGACCCGCAGGCCCTGGTGGGCTGGGCGGACTGCCCGTCGCCGTGCCACCACTACGACCACGGCTACATGACGGGCGTGCTGGGCGGCGTACGGGCCCTGACGGGCCTCGGCGGCACCTCGGGCGAGGAGCACCAGTTCGAGTTCGTGGGCGCGGGCACGGTGCTGCTCCAGTCGACGGAGATGCTGATGGCCGACCGCGCGATCGGCGGGCCGCCGGCGCAGGCGGGTGTCCCGGGCGGACACGGGGGGCACGGTTCCGGCCAGGCTGCGCCGGGTTCCGCACCGCGCCTTCCCGGCCAGCTGGGGGACCTCCAGCGTCGTTTCGGGCTGTGAGCGGTAGTCTGCGGAGGGTGACGTCCTCGAACGCGCGCTCCCAGATTTCGTCAAGCATTCAACTTCTTAGGTAGAATCCATATATGGAGACCGAGATCGCCACCCCGTGGCTCACCGACGGCGAGCAGTGCGCCTGGCGCACCTTCCTGGACGTCCAGAGAATGCTGACGTACCAGCTGGAGAAGGACCTCCAGCCCTTCGGTCTGACGATGAACGACTACGAGATCCTGGTGAACCTCTCGGAGTCGGCGGAGCGGCGGCTGCGCATGAGCGATCTCGCCGCGGCCACCCTCCAGTCGAAGAGCCGGCTCTCGCACCAGATCACCCGGATGGAGACCGCCGGGCTCGTCCGGCGGGAGAACTGCGAGTCCGACCGCCGCGGGCTGTACGCCGTCCTCACCGACGACG
This sequence comes from Streptomyces sp. NPDC016459, assembly GCF_040632845.1. Lineage (NCBI taxonomy): Bacteria > Bacillati > Actinomycetota > Actinomycetes > Kitasatosporales > Streptomycetaceae > Streptomyces > Streptomyces sp. NPDC016459. The sequence goes on along the minus strand of NZ_JBEYCR010000002.1, from coordinate 808,267 downwards.
GCATGGAGACCATGCGCAAGGTCGCCCCGCACCACGTCGAGTCGGTGCGCAAGCACTTCATCGACCAGATCGGCGGAGAGGCCCTCGGTGACCTCCACGAGTCCCTGAAGCCGGTCGCGGAACAGCTGCGCGGACGACGCGGCAAGCCGTAGCCGCCCCCGCCTACGCGTGAGGGCCTCCCCGTCGATCCGGGGAGGCCCTCACGCGTACGTGCTCAGTTGCCCGTCAGGCTCGCGACCAGCTCGTCGGAGGCCGCGTACGGGTCGAGGTCGCCCGCCACGATCCGTTCCGCCAGGGCGTCCAGGCGCCGGTCGCCGTGCAGGTCGCCGATCCTCTCGCGCAGGGCGGTGACCGCGATGGTCTCCACCTCGCGCGCGGCACGGGAGCGACGGCGCTCCGCGAGGACGCCGTGCTCCTCCATCCAGGCGCGGTGCTTCTCCAGGGCCTCCACGACCTCGTCGACGCCCTCGCCGCGCGCGGCGACCGTCTTGACGATCGGCGGCCGCCAGTCGCCCGGGCCCCGCGCCTCGCCGAGGCCCAGCATGTGGTTGAGCTCGCGGGCGGTGGCGTCCGCGCCGTCCCGGTCGGCCTTGTTGACCACGTACACGTCGCCGATCTCCAGGATGCCCGCCTTGGCGGCCTGGATCCCGTCGCCCATGCCCGGGGCGAGGAGCACGACCGAGGTGTCGGCCTGGGAGGCGATCTCGACCTCGGACTGCCCGACGCCGACGGTCTCCACGAGGATCACCTCGCAGCCGGCCGCGTCCAGGACGCGGATGGCCTGCGGGGCGGACCAGGCGAGCCCGCCCAGATGGCCCCGGGTCGCCATGGAGCGGATGTAGACGCCGGGGTCGGAGGCGTGCTCCGACATCCGGACCCGGTCGCCGAGGAGCGCTCCCCCGCTGAACGGCGACGACGGGTCGACGGCCAGGACGCCGACCCGCCTGCCGGCCCGCCGGTAGGCGGAGACGAGCGCGGACGTCGACGTGGACTTGCCGACCCCGGGCGAGCCCGTCAGACCCACCACGTACGCGCCGCCGGTGAGCGGCGCGAGGGCCGCCATCACCTCGCGCAGCTGGGGGGACGCCCCCTCGACGAGGGAGATGAGCCGGGCCACGGCCCGCGGCCGGCCCTCCCGTGCCTGGGCGACGAGTTCGGGGACGTCCACCATCTGCGCTGCTCCTTGCCTGACCGGGTGCTTACTTGCCGTTGCCGGGGACGCGCACGATCAGCGCGTCGCCCTGGCCGCCGCCACCGCACAGGGCGGCCGCGCCGACGCCGCCGCCGCGCCGCTTGAGCTCCAGGGCCAGGTGGAGCACCACGCGGGCGCCGGACATGCCGATCGGGTGGCCGAGGGCGATGGCGCCGCCGTTGACGTTCACCTTCTCGGAGGTGACGCCGAGGTCCTTCATCGACTGGACGGCGACGGCGGCGAAGGCCTCGTTGATCTCGATGAGGTCGAGGTCGTCGACGGTCAGGCCGTCCTTCTTCAGGGCGTGCCGGATGGCGTTGGACGGCTGCGACTGGAGCGAGTTGTCGGGACCCGCCACGTTGCCGTGGGCGCCGATCTCGGCGATCCACTCGAGGCCGAGTTCCTCGGCCTTGGCCTTGCTCATGACGACGACGGCGGCGGCGCCGTCGGAGATCTGCGAGGAGGTGCCGGCGGTGATCGTGCCGTCCTTGGCGAAGGCGGGGCGGAGCTTGCCGAGGGAGTCGGCGGTGGTCTCCGCGCGGATGCCCTCGTCCTTGGCGAAGATCACCGGGTCGCCCTTGCGCTGCGGGATCTCGACGGGGGTGATCTCGGCCTCGAAGACGCCGTTCTTCTGGGCGGCGGCGGCGCGCTGGTGCGAGAGGGCGGCGATCTCGTCCTGCTCGGGGCGCTTGATGCCCAGGCGGGTGTTGTGCTTCTCGGTGGACTCGCCCATGGCGATGCCCTCGAAGGAGTCGGTGAGGCCGTCGTACGCCATGGAGTCGAGCATCTCGATGGCGCCGTACTTGAAGCCCTCGCGGGACTTCGGGAGCAGGTGCGGGGCGTTGGTCATCGACTCCTGGCCGCCGGCGACGACGACGTCGAACTCGCCGGCGCGGATCAGCTGGTCGGCCAGGGCGATGGCGTCGAGGCCCGACAGACACACCTTGTTGATGGTGAGGGCGGGGACGCTCATGGGGATGCCGGCCTTGACGGCGGCCTGGCGGGCGGGGATCTGCCCGGCGCCGCCCTGGAGCACCTGGCCCATGATCACGTACTGGACCTGGTCGCCGCCGATGCCGGCCCGGTCGAGGGCCGCCTTGATGGCGAAGCCGCCGAGCTCCGCGCCCGAGAAGGACTTGAGCGAGCCGAGCAGGCGACCCATGGGCGTGCGGGCTCCCGCGACGATCACTGAGGTGGTACCGGTCGTTCCAGACATGAGGCACGGCCCCTAGGGATGAGGAGTGAACGAGGGTTTACCGCCAATGTACTGAGGGGCGCCGCGCCCGGTCACCGGGCAGCCGGTGTGACGGCGCGCACGTTGCGTAACCACCTTCCCGGCGTTGCACTGGAGGCATGCTGACGCGAATCGACCACATCGGGATCGCCTGTTTCGACCTGGACCGGACTGTCGAGTTCTACCGTGCGACGTACGGTTTCGAGGTCTTCCACTCCGAGGTCAACGAGGAGCAGGGCGTCCGCGAGGCCATGCTGAAGATCAACGACACCTCGGACGGCGGCGCCTCGTACCTCCAGCTCCTGGAGCCGACCCGGGAGGACTCGGCGGTGGGCAAGTGGCTCGCCAAGAACGGCGAGGGCGTGCACCACATCGCCTTCGGGACCGCGGACGTCGACGGGGACGCGGACGCCATCCGCGGCAAGGGCGTGCGGGTCCTCTACGACGAGCCGAGGATCGGCTCCATGGGCTCCCGGATCACCTTCCTCCACCCCAAGGACTGCCACGGGGTGCTCACGGAACTGGTCACCTCCGCGGCCCCGTCCGCTGACCACTCCTCAGCGGAGCACTGACCTCCGGATTCCTGGCCCGGTAGAGTGGGCGACTCCGGGCCGGGGCCGGTCGGGGCCGCTCCGTGCGGCACCGAAGTCGGGATGTCGGGGTCGTCCGATCTGTCACGATCCCCCGGGGGTCCGTCCTCGGCCGTGAGGGCGTGCTCGTTGGAGTGTTGCGACCAGGGGACGGATGGACCGCGCAGTGCGGGGCTACGAACGCCAGGAGAGCCACCGAGCTGAAGACGACCATCTCGCCAGGTTCGAAGCCGAGATGGACCGGCTGAAGACCGAGCGCGAGAAGGCCGTCCAGCACGCCGAGGACCTCGGATACCAGGTCGAGGTGTTGCGCGCCAAGCTCCACGAGGCGCGCCGCACCATCGCGTCCAGGCCCGCGTACGACAGCGCCGACATCGGCTACCAGGCCGAGCAGCTGCTGCGGAACGCGCAGGCCCAGGCCGAGCAGCTGCGCCAGGACGCCGAGCGGGAGCTGCGCGAGGCCCGGGCCCAGACGCAGCGGATCCTCCAGGAGCACGCCGAGCACCAGGCCCGGCTCCAGGCCGAGCTGCACAACGAGGCCGTGCAGCGGCGCCAGCAGCTGGACCAGGAACTCAACGAGCGCCGGCAGACCGTCGAGGCGCACGTCAACGAGAACGTCGCCTGGGCCGAGCAGCTCCGCGCCCGTACGGAGGCCCAGGCCCGCCGACTGATGGAGGAGTCCCGCGCGGAGGCCGAGCAGTCGCTCGCCGCCGCCCGCGCCGAGGCCACCCGGCTCGCCGAGGAGACCAGTCGCCGGGTCGGCGCCGAGGCCGAGTCGGCCCGTGCCGAGGCCGAAGCGATCCTGCTGCGTGCCCGCAAGGACGCCGAGCGGCTCCTGAGCGCCGCCTCCAGCCAGGCGCAGGAGGCCACCAGCCACGCCGAGCAGCTCCGCTCGACCACCACCGCCGAGACCGACCAGGCCCGCCGTCAGGCCACCGAACTCTCCCGTGCCGCCGAGCAGCGCATGCAGGAGGCCGAGGAGAAGCTCCGCCTGGCCCGCGCCGAGGCCGAGAAGGCCCTCGCGGAGGCCAAGGAGGCCGCGGCCAGGCAGCTCGCCTCCGCCGAGACGGTCAACGAGCAGCGCACCCGCACCGCGAAGACGGAGATCGCCCGGCTCGTCGGCGAGGCCACCAAGGACGCCGAAGCGCTCAAGGCCGAGGCCGAGGAGAAGCTGCGCGAGGCGACCGCCGAGGCGGAGAAGCTCGTCGCCGAGGCGTCGGAGAAGGCCCGTACGGCCGCGGCCGAGGACTCCGCCGCCGCACTCGCCAAGGCCGCGCGCAACGCCGAGGAGATCCTCACCAAGGCGTCCGAGGACGCCCGGGAGACCACCCGCAAGGCCGCGGAGGCGGCCGAGCGGATCCGCCGCGAGGCCGAGACCGAGGTCGACCGGCTGCGCTCCCAGGCCGAGGAGCAGGCCGACGAGCTGCTCGGCTCGGCGAAGGACGACACCAAGGAGTACCGCGCCAAGACGGTCGAGCTCCAGGAGGAGGCCCGCCGGCTGCGCGGCGAGGCCGAGCAGCTGCGCGCCGAGGCCGTCGACGAGGGCGAGCGGATCCGCGGCGAGGCGCGCCGTGAGGCCGTCCAGCAGATCGAGGAGGCCGCGAGGACCGCCGAGGAGCTGCTCACCAAGGCCCGTACGGACGCCGACGGGCTGCGCACCAAGGCCGGTGCCGAGAGCGAGCGGGTCAAGTCGGAGGCCATGGAGCGCGCCCAGACGCTCCGGACCCAGGCCGAGGAGACCCTGGAGCGCACCCGCGCGGAGGCCGAGCGGCTTCGCGCCGAGGCCGAGGAGCAGGCCGAGTCGGTCAAGGACGCCGCCGAGAAGGCCGCGGCCGCGCTGCGCGCGGACGCCGAGCGGGCCGCCGAGGCGCGCCGGGCGGAGGCCGCCGAGGAGCTGACCCGGCTGCACACCGACGCCGAGGCGAAGGTGGCGGCCGCGGGCGAGGAGCTGACCGACGCAAGGGCCGAGGGCGAGCGGATCCGCCGCGAGGCCGCCGAGGAGACGGAGCGGCTGCGGACCGAGGCCGCCGAGCGGATCCGTTCCTTCCAGGAGCAGGCCGAGCAGGAGGCGGAGCGGCTGCGCGCCGAGGCCGCGTCGGACGCCTCGACCACGCGTACGGAGGCCGAGAGCGCGGCGGTACGGCTGCGCACGGAGGCCGCCGAGGAGGCCGAGCGACTGCGGTCGGAGGCACAGGAGACCGCGGACCGGGTGCGGGCCGAGGCCGCCGCCGCGGCCGAGCGGGTCGCGGCCGAGGCCGCCGAAGCCCTCGCCGCCGCGCAGGAGGAGGCCGTCCGGCGACGCCGGGAGGCCGAGGAGACGCTGGAGTCGGCCCGTTCCGAGGCCGGCCGGGAGCGCGAGCACGCCCGCGCGCAGTCGGAGGAGCTGCTCGCCGCCGCCCGCAAGCGGGGCGAGGACGCGCAGGTCGAGGCGCAGCGCCTGGTCGAGGAGGCGGACGCGCGGGCCACCGAGATGGTCACCGCGGCCGAGCACACCGCGCAGGAGGTCCGGGACTCGGTGGCGGGCCTGCGCGAGCAGGCCGAGGAGGAGATCGCCGGGCTGCGCAGTGCCGCCGAGCACGCGGCGGAGCGGACGCGCACCGAGGCGCAGGAGGAGGCGGACCGGGTCCGCGCCGACGCGCACGAGGAGCGGGAGCGGGCGACCGAGGACGCCGGCCGGGTCCGGGCGCGGGCCCACGAGGAGACGGAGGCCGCGAAGGCGCTGGCCGAGCGGACGGTCACGGACGCGATCGCCGAGTCGGAGAAGCTGCGGTCGGACACCGCCGAGTACGCGCAGCGGGTACGGACCGAGGTGACGGATTCGCTCGCCGCGGCCGAGCAGGACGCGGCCCGGACCCGGGCGGACGCCCGCGAGGACGCGAACCGGATCCGTTCGGAGGCCGCCGAGCGGGCCGAGTCGGTGGTCGGTGAGGCGCGTACGGAGGCGGAGCGGATCGCCGCCGAGGCGGAGCGGGTCCTGGACGAGGCCCGCAAGGCCGCGGACAAGTGCCGCTCGGACGCCGCCGAGCAGGCGGACGCGCTGCTCGCGGAGGCGACGGGTCAGGCCGAGCTGCTCACCGCCGAGGCGGTCGAGCTCATGGAGACCGCCGAGCAGGACGCCCAGCGTCTGCGTACCGAGGCCGAGCAGGTCAGGGCCGAGGGCGAGGCGCACGCGGAGGCGCTGCGGACGGCGGCCCTCGCGGAAGCCGAGCAGGTGCTCGACGAGGCCCGCGGGGCCGCGGACAGGCGTCGCTCGGACGCCGCCGAGCAGGCCGACGCGCTCCTCGCGAAGGCGACTTCGGAGGCCGAGCGGCTGACGCGCGAGGCGAACGCCCGGGCCGAGCGGCTCACCGCCGAGGCGGTCGAGCTCATGGAGAGCACCGAGCAGGACGCCCACCGCCTGCGTACCGAGGCCGAGCAGGTCAAGATCGACGGGGAGGCGCACGCGCAGGCCCTGCGGGCCGCGGCTCTCGCCGACGGCGAGCGGGTCCTCGACGAGGCCCGCGAGGCGGCCGACAAGCGTCGCTCGGACGCCGCCGAGCAGGCCGACGCGCTCCTCGCGAAGGCCACTTCGGAGGCCGAGCGGCTCACGCGCGAGGCGAACGCGGAGGCGGACCGGGTCACCCGCGAGGCGAACGCCGAGGCCGAGCGCGTCACCCGGGAGGCGGGCGAGCTCGCCGACGCGGTCACGGCGGACGCGCGCGCCGAGGCGGAGTCGACGGTGGGTTCGGCACAGCGGGACGCCGAGCGGATCCGTGCCGAGTCGGACCGGCTGAGGGCGGACGCCGAGGCGGCTGCCGAACAGATGCGGTCGGAGGCCCGCGAGGAGGCGGACCGCACGCTCGACGAGGCGCGGGAGGCCGGCGCCCGGAAGCGTTCGGACGCGGCCGAGCAGGCGGACCAGCTCATCGCGAAGGCCCAGGAGGAGGCGCTGCGCGCCACCACCGAGGCCGAGTCGCAGGCGGACACGATGGTCGGCGCGGCCCGCAAGGAGGCCGAGCGGATCGTCGCCGAGGCGACCGTCGAGGGCAACTCGCTGGTGGAGAAGGCCCGTACGGACGCGGACGAGCTCCTCGTCGGGGCGCGCGGCGACGCGACGGCCATAAGGGACCGGGCCGAGGAGCTGCGGAGCCGGGTCGAGAGCGAGGTCGAGGAGCTGCACGAGCGGGCGCGCCGTGAGAGCGCCGAGCAGATGAAGACGGCGGGCGAGCGGGTCGACAAGCTGGTGGCGGCCGCGACGGAGCAGCGCGCCGAGGCCGAGGAGAAGGCGAAGGAGCTGGTCTCCGAGGCGAGTTCGGAGGCGAGCAAGGTCCGTATCGCCGCGGTCCGCAAGGCGGAGGCGCTCCTCAAGGAGGCCGAGCAGAAGAAGGCCTCGCTGGTCGCGGAGGCCGAGGGCATCAAGGCGGAGGCCGAGCGGATCAGGGCCGAGGCGCAGGCCGAGGCCGAGAAGACGGTCGAGGAGGGCCAGCGCGAACTGGAGGTGCTCGTGCGGCGCCGCAAGGACATCAATGCCGAGATCTCCCGTGTCCAGGACGTCCTGGAGGCGTTGGAGTCTTTCGAGACTCCTTCTGCGGGTGCGAAGTCCACCGCGGCGGCGGGCGCGTCAGCGGGGTCCACTCGTTCGAGTGGCAAGACCCAGGACGGCTAGCCACTCAAAAGGCTGGACATTCTCCAGATCAAACGGGCATACGCTCGATGACACGCCGCTTCGGCCCCTAGGATTCCCTCTAACACCTCACCGGTCTCATTCGACAGGAAACCCATGAGCGACACATCCTCCCCCTTCGGCTTCGAGCTCGTGCGGCGCGGTTACGACCGCGGTCAGGTGGACGACCGCATTACCAAGCTCGTGTCCGACCGTGACAATGCTCTGTCCCGCATCACCTCCCTGGAGAAGCGCATCGAGGAGCTCCACCTCGAGACGCAGAACGCCCAGGCGCAGGTCACCGACGCCGAGCCGTCGTACGCGGGACTCGGGGCCCGGGTCGAGAAGATCCTCCGGCTCGCCGAGGAGGAGGCGAAGGACCTGCGTGAGGAGGCCCGTCGCGCCGCCGAGCAGCACCGCGAGCTGGCCGAGTCGGCCGCCCAGCAGGTGCGCAACGACGCGGAGTCGTTCTCGGCCGAGCGCAAGTCGAAGGCCGAGGACGAGGGCGTCCGGATCGTCGAGAAGGCGCAGGGCGAGGCCAACTCGCTGCGTGCCGAGGCGCAGAAGGACGCGCAGTCGAAGCGTGAGGAGGCGGACGCCCTCTTCGAGGAGACCCGCGCCAAGGCCGCCCAGGCCGCCGCGGACTTCGAGACGAACCTGGCGAAGCGCCGTGAGCAGTCGGAGCGCGACCTGGCCTCGCGTCAGGCGAAGGCCGAGAAGCGCCTGGCGGAGATCGAGCACCGCGCCGAGCAGCTCCGCCTCGAGGCCGAGAAGCTCCGGACGGACGCCGAGCGCCGGGCCCGTCAGACGGTCGAGACCGCGCAGCGCCAGGCCGAGGACATCGTGGCCGACGCGAACGCCAAGGCCGACCGGATCCGCAGCGAATCGGAGCGCGAGCTGGCGGCCCTGACGAACCGCCGGGACTCGATCAACGCGCAGCTGACCAACGTCCGCGAGATGCTGGCGACGCTGACCGGTGCCGCGGTGGCGGCGGCCGGCTCCCCGATCGACGACGAGCGCGCGGCCGGTGTCCCGGCCCAGCAGTCCCGTTGACGCACTCCTGGTAACAACTGCGTAGCGTTGCCCGGACCCCCCGTCATTCCGGTGGCGGGGGGTTTTGCGCGCCCGTAGGTTGGTACGCATGATCGAGCTTGAAGGCCTGACCAAGCGTTACGGGGCGAAGACCGCGGTCGACCAGCTGTCCTTCCAGGTGCGTCCTGGCGTGGTCACCGGCTTCCTCGGGCCGAACGGGGCGGGCAAGTCGACGACGATGCGGATGATGCTGGACCTGGACAACCCGACGAGCGGGACGGTCCGGATCGACGGCAAGCACTACCGGGAGCTGAACGAGCCGCTGAAGCACATCGGGGCGCTGCTCGACGCCAAGGCGATGAACGGCGGCCGCTCCGCGTACAACAACCTGCTGTGTCTGGCGCAGTCGAACCGGATCCCGGAGCGCCGGGTGGGAGAGGTGCTGGACCTGGTGGGTCTGACGCAGGTCGCGAAGAAGAAGCCGAAGGGTTTCTCCCTCGGCATGGGGCAGCGTCTCGGCATCGCGTCCGCGCTGCTCGGTGACCCCGAGATCCTGATGTTCGACGAACCTGTCAACGGCCTGGACCCCGAGGGAATTCACTGGATCCGCAATCTGATGAAGGCGTTGGCGGCCGAGGGCCGGACGATCTTCGTTTCCAGCCATCTGATGAGTGAAATGGCTCTGACGGCCGATCATCTGATCGTGATCGGGCAGGGAAAGCTGCTGGCCGACACGTCGATGGCGGATTTCATCCACCAGAATTCCCGGAGTTATGTGCGGCTGCGTTCGCCGCAGCAGGAGCGACTCAGGGACGTGCTGCACACCAACGGGTTCGTCGCGGTCGAGGCGGGCGAGGGCACCCTCGAGGTGGACGGGGCGACGACCGAGAAGCTGGGCGAGCTGGCCGCGGAGAACGGTCTCGTCCTGCACGAGCTGAGCTCCCAGCGCGCCTCGCTCGAAGAGGCCTTCATGCAGATGACGGCCGGTGCGGTGGAGTACCACGCGCACGGTACGGATGTACACGGTGGCGCTCCGGCGCCCGGCCCCCAGTGGGGCACGACCTCCAAGGGAGCCTGAACGATGGCAGCGGCATCCGCGGTCCTGCAGTCCGAGTGGACCAAGATCCGGACGGTGTCGTCGACCGTCTGGACGCTGGCGAGCGCCCTCATCGTGACGGTGGCGATGAGCGCGGCCGTGTCCGCGTTGATGAGTTCCACCTTCGACCAGCTGAGCGAGGCCGAGCGGCTCACCTTCGACCCGACCCTGATCAGCTTCTCCGGGATGATCCTGGGGCAGCTGGCGATGGTGGTCTTCGGTGTCCTGGTGGTGGGGACCGAGTACTCCTCCGGCATGATCCGCACCTCGCTGGCCGCCGTGCCGCAGCGGGCGACCTTCCTGTTCTCGAAGATCGCGGTGGCGGGCGGTCTCGCGCTCCTGGTGGGTCTCGCGACGAGCTTCCTCTCCTTCTTCCTCGGGCAGGCGCTGCTCGGTGAGCACCGGGCGGCGATCACCGACGACAACGTGCTGCGGGCGGTGATCGGCGGCGGTCTCTACATGGGTCTGATCGCGCTGTTCTCCATGGGCGTGGCGGCCATGCTGCGCTCGTCGATGCTCTCGCTGGGCATCCTGATGCCGTTCTTCTTCCTGGTCTCGCAGATCCTGTCGCAGGTGCCGAAGGCCAAGGAGGTGGCCCGCTACTTCCCGGACCAGGCCGGCGCGACGATCATGCAGGTGGTGCCGGACGCCTTGAACACGGAGGAGGCTCCGTACGGCCCGTGGGGCGGGCTCGGGATCATGGTGCTCTGGGTGGTGGCCGCGCTGCTCGGCGGCTATCTGGTGCTGAAGAAGCGGGACGCCTGAGCCCGCCGGTCCTCCCCCGGAGTCCCCTGGGGGAGAACCCTGAGGTTTCCCTGGGAGACCGCCCACGGGCGGTCTCCCCCTTCGCGGGAACCGTCAAGGGCTCGATAGGCTCCTAGCTCATACGGGGGGCTCCGGCCGGCGGCCGCCACGCCCCGACATGGATGCGACCGACCCGTCGATGGGGCTGGACAATGATCGAGGCAGTCGGCCTGACGAAGCGCTACGGCGCCAAGACGGCCGTGTACAACCTTTCCTTCCAGGTGAGGCCCGGTGTCGTAACCGGCTTCCTGGGGCCCAACGGCTCCGGCAAGTCGACCACCATGCGCATGATCCTCGGGCTCGACCGGCCCACCGCGGGGCACGTCACGATCGGCGGCCACCCCTTCCGGCAGCTGCCGAACGCGCCCCGGCAGGTCGGCGCGCTGCTCGACGCCAAGGCCGTGCACGGCGGGCGGAGCGCGCGCAGCCACCTCCTCTCCCTCGCGCAGCTCGCCGGCATCCCGGCGCAGCGCGTCGACGAGGTCCTGGGCGTGGTCGGTCTCCAGGACGTGGCCAAGCGCCGCTCCAAGGGCTTCTCGCTCGGCATGGGCCAGCGGCTCGGCATCGCGGCGGCGCTCCTGGGCGACCCGCAGGTGCTGCTCTTCGACGAGCCGGTCAACGGCCTGGACCCCGAGGGCATCCTCTGGGTCCGGAACCTGATGAAGAAGCTGGCCGCCGAGGGCCGGACGGTCTTCGTCTCCAGCCACCTCATGAGCGAGATGGCCCTGACGGCGGACCATCTGATCGTGATCGGCCGGGGGCAGCTGCTCGCGGACATGAGCGTCACGGACTTCATCTCGGCGAACTCCGCCGACTTCGCCCGCGTGCGGACCCCGCAGACCGATCCGGGGCAGCGGGAGAAGCTCACGGCGACGCTCACGGAGGCCGGCGGGCAGGTGCTGTCCGAGCCGGACGGCGCGCTGCGGGTGACCGGCCTGCCGCTGCCGAGGATCAGCGACCTGGCGCACGACGCGGACGTACGGATCTGGGAGCTGTCCCCGCACCAGGCCTCCCTGGAGGAGGCGTACATGCGGCTGACGCAGGGCGCCGTGGACTACCGCTCCACCGACGACCGGCTCGCCCACCTCCAGCCGCCGCTGCAGCCCGGACAGCCGGGTTACGGGATGCCGCCGCAGCAGCCGGTGGTCCACGACGTGCCGCAGCAGGGCTGGTACGCCCCGCCGCCGCCCGGGCAGAACCCGTACGCCGGTGCTCACGGCCAGGCTCCCGGGTCGGGCCCGTTCGCCCCTCCGGCCTCGCGGCCGGGCACCCCTCAGCCGAGCGACACCCCCAAGGACGCCCGATGACCGCCCCCGCCCCGCACCACGCCCCGGCGCCCTACTCCTACGTCTCCCCCATCCCGGTCCGCAGGGCGAACCTCGGTGACGCCCTCGCCTCCGAGTGGACGAAGATCCGCTCGGTGCGTTCGACGCTGTGGACGCTCGGCACGATGATCCTGCTGATGCTGAGCATCGGGCTCGGCGTCGCCGCCATCGCCGCGGCCTCCGAGGCTCCGATGGGCGGGGAGTCCGCGCTCGGCTTCGGTTTCTTCGGGATGCTGCCCGCCTCGATCTGCGTGATCACCCTCGGCGTGCTGACGATCTCCTCCGAGTACGGCACGGGCATGATCCGTACGACCCTGACGGCCTGCCCGAGCCGGGCCCGGGTGCTCGCGGCGAAGGCGATCGTCTTCTTCCTGCTGGTCTTCACGGTCACGACGGCGGTCGCGGGGCTCGTGGGGGCTGCCCAGGTCGGCATGGTGGACGCGGCGGAGCCGTCGGCGGCCGGGTGGCTGCGAGCGACGGTCGGCGCGGGCGCCTACCTGGCGATGCTCGGGCTCCTGTCGATGGCGATCGGGACGGTGGTCCGGCACTCGGCCGGCGCGATCACGGTGATGATCGGTGTCCTGCTGCTGCCGCTCGTGGCCGCCATGTTCATGTTCTCCGAGGCGCTGAGGTCGGTGCAGGAGTTCCTGCTCACCTACTCGATCCCCTCGCAGATGATCGCGCTGTACACCGACTCCGCGCCGTTCGGCGACGGGGGCCCCGCGGGCTGGGAACCGCTGCTGATCATGACCGGGGTCACGGGGGTCGTCCTGGCCGCCGCGTTCGCCCTGCTGAACAGCCGGGACGTGTAGGGCCGGCGGCTCAGTACCTCGGCGCGTTACGGGACCGCTGCACCCTGGTGGTGCGGCGGTCCTTCGCGTTCCAGCAGGCTTTGTGCCAGTGGCGCCTGTCGTCCACTCCCCCGTACTCCGGCCAGGCGACCACGTGCGGGGCGCCGCCGGAGATCTCCTGGTCGCAGCCGGGGCAGCGGTAGCGCTTGCCGGGTGCGCTCGCGCCGGCGACGAGCCGGACGTACCATTCCTCGCCCTGCCAGGACTCGGTGCGCTGCACGCCGCCGAACCGGTCGCCGTGGTCGCCCTGCTGCACGGGCTTCTCGCGGCCGCGGGAGCGGTTGTGGCGCGGGGACACGGGCACACCTCACGGGGACGGGGAACACGGACCGTTTCCTCAAGCCTACGGGCCGCGACCCGGTGCCCCGGGCCCCCTCCGACACGGCTTAGCCGAAAATCGCAAGAACTTCATGAAGGCCCGTTGCCTATGGCACGTGTCAGACGTTGTTGCCTGTGCGGAGGAGATACGCGTCGGCCGCGAGGAGGCAGTAGCGATGCGCGTGGGTACGTTCGTTCTGGCCGCCCAGTTCCCGGGCCAGGGACAGGGTGAGGCCCTGCACCGGGCGGTGCGGACCGCCGAGGTCGCCGAGGAGGCGGGCCTCGACTCGGTCTGGCTGGCCGAGCACCATTTCGTGCCGTACGGGGTCTGCCCGTCGGCCGTGACGCTGGCCGCGCTGCTCCTCGGCCGCACACGACGGCTGCGGGTGGGCACGGCGGTGAGTGTGCTGCCGACCGTCCACCCGGTCGCCCTCGGCGAGCAGGCGGCACTGCTGCACCTCACCTCGGGCGGCAGGTTCACCCTCGGGGTGGGCCGGGGCGGGCCCTGGGTGGACCTGGAGGTCTTCGGCGCGGGGCTCGACGCGTACGAGAAGGGCTTCCCCGAATCGCTCGACCTGCTGCTGCGCTGGCTCACCGAGCCGCGCGTCGGCGCCCGGGGAGAGCGGTTCTCCTTCCGTGAGGTACCGGTGGTGCCCCGCCCCGACGAACTGATCGGCGGGGACGCGTCCCCCGAGGTGGTGGTGGCCTGCACCTCCCCGCGGAGTGTGCGGCTCGCCGCCGAGCGGGGACTGCCGATGCTGCTCGGAATGCACTGCGGTGACGCGGACAAGGCCGAGATGGTCGATGCCTGGGCGCGGTACGCGCGGGAGGCCGGGCGGGACCCGGACGAGATCGCGCGGATCGGGTCCTGCCATGTCTCGGCGGGGGTCGCCCAGCTCGCGGACCGGGGCGCGGACGCGGCGGAGGCGCTGGTGAAGGCGATGCCGGGCTGGCTGAAGCAGGGACTCGACGCGCACATGACGGTCGACGGCCGGCAGCGGACGATGCGGGACCCCGTGGCGTACACGGAGCTGCTGTGCGGGCTGCACCCGGTGGGCACGCCCCGGCACGCGGCGGACCGGCTCGCGGCGACCTCGGAGCGTACGGGCATCACACGCTTCGCCCTGCTCGCCGAGGGCTCGGGTGACCTCGCGGCGACCGAGGAGAACGTCCGGCGGCTCGGCGCGGAGGTCCTGCCGCTCCTGCTGTGAGTCCCGCCCCGCGGGACCGTACCGCCGCTCCGGCCTCTCTTGGTGGTCGACGCGTGCCGGCACGCGTCGGCCACGTCTCCCACGAAGCGGAGCGGCGGCACCATGTCTCAGCAGTCGCGCAGTCCCGGCGACTGGTTCAGCAGCTGCCCCCGTACGGACGTGAAGCGGGCGAGCCGCTCGTCCACAGCCGGGTCCAGCGGGAAGACCGCCACGCGGTGGCAGTTCTGGAAGGCGAGACGCACCCCGAAGTGCCGCTGCAGCGCGCCACGAATGGCGTCACTCGCGAGCGCGCGCAGCAGCTGACCACGTGCCTGCTCATTCGGCGGCGGCGTCTGGTTGTCGGCGAACTCTCCGCCGTCGACCTTCAGCTGAGCCACCAGAGAACTGATCATCTCCCATGCGAAGGGCAGGGAGGTCCGGACGCAGTCGACGAAGTCGGCTTCGTCGACCTCGCCTCGCTCGGCCTGTTCCAACAGTGCCGGTGAGACGTCGAGCGACATGGGTTCTCCTCTCGCGACCCCGCGAAGCGGGGTCTTGCGGGCAGGGCGAAAGCCGCCGTACGCCACGCAGCGTGCACGGACGACGACCTCCAGCTTCCACGGTAAGCGCGCAGTCCGGGCCGCACCAGAAGATGGAGAGCACAACCGGCTGATAACCGACGGGTGTTCGGCTCAGGATCATGCCTCGGCGGTGCCCGGCCCGCGTCCGGCCCCTGCCCGGCCCGTGCCCGAATCGCGCGGAGGAGCGCCCGTCTTGTAGCGTTGCCGACCATGCGTCTCGTCATTGCCCGTTGCTCCGTGGACTACGCGGGCCGGCTCACGGCCCACCTGCCCTCCGCACCCCGTCTGATCCTCATCAAGGCAGACGGCAGCGTCTCCATCCACGCGGACGACCGGGCGTACAAACCGCTCAACTGGATGTCCCCGCCGTGCACCCTGAAAGAGGGTGCCGACGGTGACGGCGGCGTCTGGACCGTGATCAACAAAGCGGGCGAGAAACTGATCATCACGATGGAGGAGATCCTCCACGACTCCTCGCACGAACTGGGTGTGGACCCCGGTCTCATCAAGGACGGCGTCGAGGCGCACCTCCAGGAGCTGCTCGCCGACCGCATCGAGACCCTCGGCGAGGGATACACCCTGATCCGCCGCGAGTACCCGACCGCGATCGGCCCGGTGGACATCCTGTGCCGCGACGCGGACGGCGCGACGATCGCGGTGGAGATCAAGCGGCGCGGCGAGATCGACGGCGTCGAGCAGCTGACCCGCTACCTGGAGCTGCTCAACCGCGATCCCCACCTGGCGCCGGTGCGGGGCGTCTTCGCGGCGCAGGAGATCAAGCCGCAGGCCCGGGTGCTCGCCACGGACCGCGGGATCGGCTGCGTGGTCCTTGACTACAACGCGATGCGGGGCATCGAGGACGACAAGCTGCGGCTCTTCTAGCGGTTCCGAAGACGACGGCGGTACGGGGACGGCCCCGGGAGCGGTGAACGCGCCCGGGGCCGTTGTCGTACCCGTACGCCGGTCAGGCGGGCGTACCGGAGCCGGTGGAGGCGCCGGGGGCGGGCGGGCCGCCGAGGGTGGCGGAGGCGGAGTTGCTGGGGTTCTGCGTCGTTGTCGGCGCGACGGTCGGCGGCGTCGTCGGTGGGGTCGTACTCGGCTCCGGGTCCGTCGTCGGCGACGTGGTGGTCGGCTTCGGCGGCTTCGGTGTCGTCGAAGACGGCGACGGCCTCGTGGTCGTCGGGCGCGGCCCGCTCGTCAAGGTCGGAGTCGTCGGCGGGGCCGTCGTCTCCGTCGGGGTCGTCGTGGTCGTCGGGCTGTCCGAGGGCGACGGCGTACCGGACGTGGTGGACGTGGCCGCGTCCGACGGGTCCGACGGGGAGGTGCTGTCGGAGCCGGAAGGGCTCGGGGAGTCGGAGGGTGCGGGGTCGCCGCTCTGGCTCGGCGCACCCGCCTCGCCCTCGGCCGGCGGCTCCTCGGGGTCGGAGCCGTCGTCGGTGGAGCCCTGGGTGGCGGTGCTGTCGGAGGTGACGTGGTTGGTGGCCGGGTCCTCGCCGTTGCCGGAGGTGGCGCCGAGGGTCACGACGGTGCCGAGGACGGCGATGAGGAGCGCGCCCGCGCCGACGGCGGTGAGGTTGCGGCGGGCCAGGTTCAGGATGCCCGTCACCGGGCCGCGCCTGCCGGCGTCGTCACCTTCGGGGCGGGTGAGGAGCGTCGGGCTCTCGTCGGCGAAGCCGGGGAACGCGGGGGCCGGGGCGGCTGCCGGTGCCCGCCCGGCACCGCCGGGCAGCGGGGCCTTCCGTACGGGCCCGCCCGGCAGCGGCGCCGTGACGGGCTCCGGCGCCTGCCGTACGGGGAGGGCGGGGGTGCCGCGCGGCGGGGAGACGGGCTCCTCCGTGCCGGCCGGGGCCGGGGTGCCGCGCTCCCCGGAGAGGTCGGAGACGAGGGCCAGCGCCCGGCGGCCGGCGACGGTGCCGCGCTTGTCGGCGAGCACACCACGCAGCGCGATGGAGGCTTCGAGTTCGGCGCGGGCCCGCTCCAGGTTGCCGGTGCAGAGGGCGAGGACGCCGAGCTCGTGGTGGAAGTAGGCCTCCTCCGCGACCTCGCCGGTGAGCCGGGCGGCCTCCTGTCCGGCGCGCAGGGCACGCTCCCAGGCGCCCCAGTGCAGTCCGGCGGCGAGGGCGGGGGCGGCGGCGCGGGCGAGGAGGACGGCGGTGGCGCGGTGCTCGGCGGTGACGGCGGCGTCGGGTCCGGTTCCGGCGGCGGCGGTGCCCGAGCGGATGCCGGGTCCGGTGCCGGTGCCAGTTCCGGTCCCGGCTCCACCTGCCGCGCCCGCGCCCGCAATCAGGACGGTCAGGGCAGCGAGGAGGGCGTCCGATTCGGCGGCGGCCCGCTCCGGGGTGACGGAGGGGTGGGCGGTCCACCAGGCGTAGTGCTGGGCGACGGTGTGGGCGCGGGCGGCGGGCTCGGTCTCGTACCCCTGGGCGAGGAGCTGGGTGAGCACGCCGGCGGCGAGCCGGTAGCGGGGTCCGACCGGGGAGAGCAGGCCGCAGGCCATGAGTTCGCCGAGGGCGGCGTCGGCGTGGGTGTCACCGACGAGGGCCGGCAGATGGGCCTGGTGCGGGACCTCGCCGCCGAGGGCGACGGCGAAGCGGAGCGTGGTCTGGGCGGAGCGGCTGAGCCGGGAGGCGAGCAGGGCGGCGGGGGCGGCGCCCTCGCCGAGGCTGGGCAGAGGTATCTCGCGGAGTTCGACGTCGGGGTCGTCGATGCCGTCGAACGCGGCGGCGGCGACGGCCGCGGCCGCGTCGGGGTCGGTCGGCCCGAAGGCCTCTTCGAGGGCGCCGAAGGCGTCGAACTCGGCGGGGGTGACGCGCAGCCGGTCGCGCTGGCGGAGCAGGGCGCCGGCCTGCACGAAGCGCAGCGGCAGGCCTTCGGACTCGAACCACAGGTCGCCGGCCCAGTTGGCCTCGTCGTCGGTGAGGGTACGGCCGACGGCGCTCTCCAGGAGCTTCAGGGCGGCGCCGCGGCCGAGGCCGGCGAGGTGCAGTTCCTCGACGTGGGCGTCGGCCGAGGGGGCGGGGACGTCGGGGCGGGCGGCGAGGAGGAAGGCGCACTCGGGCGCGGCGGCGAGGAGTTCGTCGAGGGCGGCGCCGCCGAACTCCAGGTCGTCGACGACGACGACGGCGCCGATCTCGCGGAGCCGGTCGAGGAGGGCCTCGCGGCCCGGCCGGTGGTCGGGGGCGTACCGGACGGCGGCGAAGAGCTCGTGGAGGAGTTCGGAGGGGGTGCGGTGGTGGCCGGAGAGCCGGACGACTCCGTCGGGGGCGAGCCCGGCGCAGTCGGCGGCGACCGCGTCGAGGAGGGCGGTGCGGCCGGATCCGGCGGGGCCGGTGAGACGGGCGGTGCGGCCGCGGCCGAGGATGCCGACGAGGCGCTCGCGCTGTTCCTGGCGTTCGAGGAGGGGGAGCTGGGGCGCGGCGGGGCCCGCCGGGACGAGCGGGGCCGCGGCGCGGGCGGCCTCGGCGCGTTCCTCGGGGGTGCGGGGGCGGGGGGCGGCGGGTTCCTGTCCGGGCGGGCAGGGTTCGACCTCGCTGCCGTCGACGGGGTTGACGGTGACGAGCAGGTCGCCGGCGACGAGCCGGACGACGCGGGCACGCGCGGGTGCGGGCGCCGGTGCGGGCGTACCGCGTCCGTGGCGGGCGTCGTCACCCTCGGCGTCGTGTCCGTACTCCTCCGGCGCCCGGTCGATCGGGTCCATGGTCCAAGCCCCCAAGAAGCGGTGTCCGGTGCCCGCGGGTGGGTCCGTCAATGTGCAGGCGACCGAACCCTAGACCGTGGTCAGGCGGCCGGGAACAGGTGGGGTGCCCCCGAGACCAAGACGTCACGGTCTTGTGAGGATTGAGCGTGACGCCTGGTTCACACAGCTGCTTCACAGACGCCTTCACCGAGGACGGGAGTCGCTGGGGCTCACATCCGGGGCAGGGACTCCAGGGCGAGGCCGCCCTCGATGGCGAGGATGCGGTGCAGTCGGGTGGCGACGAGCAGCCGCTGCATCTGGGGCGGCACCCCGCGCAGGACGAGGCGCCGGCCGCAGCGGCCCGCACGCCGGTGGGCGCCCATGATGACGCCGAGACCGGTGGCGTCCCAGGAGTCGAGGCCGGTCAGGTCGAGCACCAGGTCGCCGACGCCGTCGTCGACGGCCGAGTGCAGGACCGTACGGGCGTCCGCCGCGCTGCGGACGTCGAGGCGGCCCCCGACGACCAGCTCGACGTGGTCGCCCCTGATGTGCATATGCGCTCCCCGAGAGTGCTCCGTCTTGCAACAACTGACTGCCGCACGGGCAGAAGCGTTGCGCCTTGTCAGCGAACCGGTACCGAAATTCACCCCGGAGGGTGAGGGTGGGATGGCGGGCCGGGCTCAGTACTTGTAGTAGCCCTGCCCGCTCTTGCGACCGATGTCACCCGCGTCCACCATCCGGCGCATCAGCTCCGGCGGTGCGAACTTCTCGTCCTGGGACTCGGTGTAGATGTTGTTCGCGGCGTTCACCAGGATGTCGATGCCGGTGAGGTCGGCCGTGGCGAGCGGGCCCATGGCGTGGCCGAAGCCGAGCTTGCAGGCGATGTCGATGTCCTCGGCTGTGGCGACACCCGACTCCTGGAGCTTGGCGGCCTCGACGACGAGGGCGGCGATGAGCCGGGTGGTGACGAAGCCGGCCACGTCGCGGTTGACGACGATGCAGGTCTTGCCGACCGACTCGGCGAACTCCCGGGCGGCGGCGAGGGTCTCGTCGCTGGTCTTGTAGCCGCGGACGAGCTCGCAGAGCTGCATCATCGGGACCGGGGAGAAGAAGTGGGTGCCGACGACGGCCTCGGGGCGTCCGGTGACCGCGGCGATCTTGGTGATCGGGATCGCGGAGGTGTTGGAGGCGAGGACGGCGCCGTCCTTGGCGACCTTGTCGAGCGCGCGGAAGATGTCGTGCTTCACGTCGAGGTTCTCGAAGACGGCCTCGACGACGACGTCCGCGTCGGCGACGGCTTCGAGTTCGGTGGTGGCGGTGATCCGGCCGAGTGCGGCCTCCGCGTCGGCGGCGTCCAGCTTGCCCTTCGCGACGAACCGGTCGTACGACGCCTTGATGCCGTCGGTGCCGCGGGTGAGGGCGGCGTCGGTGACGTCACGCAGGACGACGTCCCAGCCCGCCTGTGCCGAGACCTGCGCGATGCCGGACCCCATGAGTCCGGCCCCGATGACGGCGAGCTTCCTGGCCACGATGTTCCACCCCTCAACGCCTGTTCACTTCTGGCTCCTCGGCGGAGATTAGCGGTCGGGGGGCGTCATGTGACCGCGAAGTAATGCGCGTCACGCCTTGTTTGACGGACGTCACACTCACGGCACCCCGTTCGGGTGTCCCCATGGTCGCCCGATACCCCCTGGAGGTATGACATCGAGGGCACCCTGTCCGACGGCCGTCGTCCGATCGAGAGAAGTCGCCGTCATGCGTCCGTACGCCCTGGGGACCGCCCCCGCCCCCTGCTCCTGGCGGCGGCCGGGAGCGGGGTCTGCGCGCGGGCACCCTCAACACCGCCGCCGTCATCGGCCTCGGCGCGGCCGTCGGGGTGCTCGCGGCGGTGCGGGAGGAGGAGGCGGTACGGCTCGCGGGGTTGCGGGGCCGACGCCCTAGGCTGGGCCCATGGTCAATCTGACGCGCATCTACACCCGTACCGGCGACCAGGGCACCACGGCGCTCGGCGACATGAGCCGGACCGCCAAGACGGATCTGCGGATCTCGGCCTATGCCGACGCCAACGAGGCGAACGCCGCCATCGGTACGGCGATCGCCCTCGGGCAGCTCGACGAGGAGGTCGTGAAGGTCCTCGTCCGGGTGCAGAACGACCTGTTCGACGTGGGCGCCGACCTCTGCACGCCGGTGGTGGAGGACCCGAAGTACCCGCCGCTCCGCGTCGAGCAGGGGTACGTCGACAAGCTGGAGGCCGACTGCGACCGCTTCCTGGAGGAGCTGGAGAAGCTGCGCTCCTTCATCCTGCCGGGCGGCACGCCCGGCGCGGCCCTGCTGCACCAGGCGTGCACGGTGGTCAGGCGGGCGGAGCGCTCCACCTGGGCGGCGATCGAGGTCCACGGCGAGACGATGAACGCCCTGACGGCCACGTACCTCAACCGCCTGTCAGACCTGCTCTTCATCCTTGCGCGCACCGCGAACAAGGCGGTCGGGGACGTCCTCTGGGTCCCGGGCGGGGACCGCTGAGGGCCCGTGGGAGAAGTCCCGCGAGAGGCCGTGCGGGCTCTGCGGGGCCTGCGGGGCCTCCGGGGCCTTCTTCGGCCAGATCGCGTAGCTGAGCGCGATCAGGCCGTGGATGCCCGTCGCACGCCAGGCGACGAAGATCCAGTGGCGGAGCCCGTCGGTGTTCCCGTCGTCGCCGACGTACCAGCTCGCGAGGAGCAGCAGCAGTCCCGAGGCGACGGCCGCCGCGGCCACCGAGCCGAGCCAGATCGCACCCTCGTGGCGGGCGCGGGCCATCCCGTACTTGGGCGGCTTCGGGGGCGGCGGGGCGCCGCCGAAGCGGTGCGCGGCGTGGCCGTCGAGCCACTTCACGGTGCGGTGGCCGTGGCCGACGGTGTAGCCGATGTAGAGGGCGGCGAGGCCGTGCTTCCAGCTGGGGTCGGCGCCGTTCTTGAGGTCGATCGCCGTGACGACGAGGAGCAGGACCTCCAGGAGCGGCTCGCACAGCAGGATCGCGACACCCGTCCGGGGCATCCGCAGCACGTAGCGGGCGGCGAGTCCGGCGGCCAGCAGGACCCAGAAGCCGACTTCGCAGACGACGATCAGCGTGACGATCACGGCGGTTCCCCTTTCGGTTCCCCCTCAGCGTCCCGTGCATTCCGGCGGCATGCGTCGTCGCCGGTGACGAACTGCGTCTACATCCTTCGACGGAGGGGCGGATCGGCCCGGACGAGGAGGTCGCGGCACCGGCGGCCGTGTTGGATGAGTACGTGACGCTCCCCCGCCCGGAACTCCCCCGTCCGCCCCTGCGCCGCCCCGCGTTTCCCCGCCCGCACCGCGTCGACCTGCTCATCGCCGTCAGCGGCCTCGCCGGCGGTCTGCTCCTGTGGTCGTTCGGGCTGTACGTGACGGACGACCACGTCTTCGGGCAGCGCTGGGCGACGCTGATCCCGCTGACCGTGATGGCCGGGACGGAGGCCCTGCGGCGTACCGCACCGCGGTTCGCCCTGGTCGTCGCCACCCTGGCGATCGTCGGCGACCAGCTCACCCACGGCAATCTCGCCACGATCCTGATGTTCACGGACGTGGTCTACGCGGCGGTGGTCTACGGCACGCCCGCCCTGGCCCGGCGCGTCCCCTACACCACGGGGTTCATCACCGTCGCGACCACGGGCGTCCTCCTCGTCTGGTGGCAGAACGCGATCGCGCTGCTCGTGGGCGCGCTCACCGGCATGCTCTCCTTCCTGCCCGCGGTGACCGGCTCGATCGTGCGCAACCACCGCAACGCGGCGGACGCCGCCCGGCTGCGCGCGGAGCAGACGGCGCTCCTGGCCGAGATGGACCGGGCACAGGCGGTGGCGGCGGAGCGGGCCAGGATGGCGCGCGAGCTGCACGACATGGTGGCCAACCATCTCTCGGCCATCGCGATCCACTCGACGGCCGCGCTGTCGCTCGACGAACCGGCCACCACCCGGCAGGCGCTCACCGTGATCCGGGAGAACAGCGTGGCGGGCCTGACGGAGATGCGCCGGCTCATCGGGCTGCTCCGGGACAGCGGCGCCGAGACGGAACCGGCCGCCGCGCCCACCCTGGCGGGTCTCGACGCGCTGGTCACGCAGGCGGGGGCGAACGGCGGCCCCGCCGGGCTCGCCGTCGTCCTGGACGACACCCGCGGGTCGGCGGGAGGGCTGCCGGCGCCGGTGGAGCTGGCCGCGTACCGGATCGTGCAGGAGTCGCTGACGAACGCGCTCAAGCACGCGGCCCCGGGTGAGGTGCGGGTCACGCTCGCGCAGGGTCCGGGCTCGCTCTTCGTGACGGTGTCGAGTCCGTACGGGGAGCGCCCGGGGCCGACCGCGCCCGGTTCGGGGGCCGGTCTGGTGGGGATGCGGGAGCGGGTGGCGCTGCTCGACGGGGTCTTCGAGGCGGGTCCCGTCCCGGACGGCGGGGGTCGGAAACGATGGCGGGTACGGGCGGAGCTGCCCGTGGACAGGAACGACGGGGAGCGGGCATGACGGTACGGGTGGTGGTCGCCGAGGACCAGAGCGCGGTACGGGCGGGGCTCGTCCTCATCCTGGGCAGCGCGCCGGACATCGAGGTGGTCGGGGAGGCGGCGGACGGCGAGCGGGCGGTGGAGCTGGCGCGGGAGCTGCGGCCGGACCTGGTCCTGATGGATGTGCAGATGCCCCGGATGGACGGGGTGACGGCGACGGGGATCGTGGTCGCGGAGCGGCTCGCGGACGTGCTGGTCCTGACGACGTTCGATCTGGACGAGTACGTCTTCGGGGCGCTGCGGGCGGGCGCGGCCGGTTTCCTCCTGAAGAACGCGGAGGCGGGGGAGCTGATCGACGCGGTGCGGACGGTGGCGCGCGGTGAGGGGCTGATCGCTCCGGCGGTGACCCGGCGGCTGATCGCGGAGTTCGCGGCGCCGAGCCGGCCCGCGCGGACCTCGGATCCCGCGGTGCTGACGTCGTTGACGCCCCGGGAGCGGGAGGTTCTCTCGGCGGTCGGGCAGGGGTTGTCGAACGCGGAGATCGCGGTACGGCTCGACATGGCGGAGGCGACGGTGAAGACGCACGTCAGCAAGGTGCTGGGGAAGCTGGAGCTGCGGAGCCGGGTACAAGCGGCGGTGCTGGCGCAGGAGTTGGGTGTCTGAGGGACGGCCGCGACGTTGGTCTGGACCTCTTGACGATTGGTCCAGACCTTCCTACGCTCGCGGGGCGCGCGCATCTTCACGGACCACCCCCACCCTTGTCCGTCCGCAACTTGAGGAGCACCGTTGAGCACTCAAGCACCGACGCGCAGAACAGGGTTCAGACACCGTGCCGCCGCCGGTCTGACCGCCCTGATCCTGCCCCTGGCCGCCATGGTCGGCCTCGCCACCCCCGCCGAAGCCGCCACCTCGGCCACGGCCAC
Organism: Streptomyces sp. NPDC016459; assembly: GCF_040632845.1. Taxonomy (NCBI): domain Bacteria; kingdom Bacillati; phylum Actinomycetota; class Actinomycetes; order Kitasatosporales; family Streptomycetaceae; genus Streptomyces; species Streptomyces sp. NPDC016459. The sequence goes on along the minus strand of NZ_JBEYCR010000002.1, from coordinate 784,324 downwards.
GTACACCAAGACCCAGGACTGGGGCACCGGATTCGGTGCCAACTGGACGGTGAAGAACACCGGCACCACCACCATCAACTCCTGGACCGTCGAGTGGGACTACCCCGCCGGCACATCCGTCACCTCCGCCTGGGACGCCACCGTCACCGGCTCCGGCACCCACTGGACCGCCAAGAACGTCGGCTGGAACGGGACCCTCGCCCCCGGCGCCTCCGTCTCCTTCGGCTACAACGGCGCCGGCCCCGGCGCCCCCACCGGCTGCAAGATCAACGGCGCCCCCTGTGACGGCACCAGCCAGCCCGGCGACAACGCCCCCTCGGCCCCCGGCACCCCCGCCGCCTCCGCCATCACCGACACCTCGGTGAAGCTCACCTGGACCGCGGCCACCGACGACAAGGGCATCAAGAACTACGACGTCCTGCGCGACGGCACCAAGGTCGCCACGGTCACCGGCCTCACCCACACCGACCAGGGCCTGACCGCGGGCACCGACTACAGCTACACGGTCGTCGCCCGCGACACCGTCGACCAGACCGGCCCCGCCGCCGGACCGGTCGCCGTCCGCACCACCGGCGGAGGCGGCGGGCAGCCCCTCCCCAACGCGGTGAAGATGGGCTACTTCACGAACTGGGGCGTCTACGGCCGCAACTACCACGTGAAGAACATCGTGACCTCGGGCTCCGCGTCCAAGATCACCCACATCAACTACGCCTTCGGCAACGTCACGGGCGGCAAGTGCACCATCGGTGACGCCTACGCCGACTACGACAAGGCCTACACCGCCGACCAGTCCGTCGACGGCGTCGCCGACACCTGGGACCAGCCGCTGCGCGGCAACTTCAACCAGCTGCGCAAGCTGAAGAAGGCCTACCCCAACATCAAGATCCTCTGGTCCTTCGGCGGCTGGACCTGGTCCGGCGGCTTCGGCCAGGCCGTGCAGAACCCGACCGCCTTCGCCCAGTCCTGCTACGACCTGGTCGAGGACCCGCGCTGGGCCGACGTCTTCGACGGCATCGACCTGGACTGGGAGTACCCCAACGCCTGCGGTCTCTCCTGCGACACCAGCGGTCCCGCCGCCTTCAAGAACATGATGCAGGCCATGCGCGCCAAGTTCGGCGCGAACAACCTGGTCACCGCGGCCGTCACGGCCGACGCCTCCGCCGGCGGCAAGATCGACGCCGCCGACTACGCGGGCGCCGCGCAGTACATGAACTGGTTCAACGTCATGACGTACGACTTCTTCGGCGCCTGGGCGGCGAAGGGCCCGACGGCCCCGCACTCCCCGCTCACCTCGTACGCCGGCATCCCGCAGGCGGGCTTCAACTCCGCCGAGGCGATCGCCAAGTTCAAGGCGAAGGGCGTCCCCGCCAACAAGCTGCTGCTCGGCATCGGCTTCTACGGACGCGGCTGGACCGGCGTCACCCAGTCCGCCCCCGGCGGCACGGCGACCGGACCGGCTGCGGGCACCTACGAGCAGGGCATCGAGGACTACAAGGTCCTGAAGAGCTCCTGCCCGGCCACCGGCACCGTCGCGGGCACGGCGTACGCCCACTGCGGCACCAACTGGTGGAGCTACGACACCCCGGCCACGGTCACGTCCAAGATGAACTGGGCGAAGAACCAGGGCCTGGGCGGCGCGTTCTTCTGGGAGTTCAGCGGTGACACCGGCAACGGCGAGCTCGTCGGCGCCATCAACACCGGCCTGAACTAGCCCCTGCCGGAGAAGCGAGAAGCGGGGGACGGCGCAGCACGCCGTCCCCCGCTTCTTCACGCCCTACGCGACGTTCACCCTCTGCCCCGGGGGCGCCGCCTCGAGCCAGGCCATGAAACCGGTCCGCGCGTCCTCGCTCATCGCCAGCTCCAGACGCACACCCTCGTACATACAGGGCTGGATCACCGCGTCCGAGAGCAGCGCGAGCTCCTCCTCGCCCTCCGGCATCCGGCGCTCCAGGGCCACGATCGACGAGCGCTCCAGGACCCGGCGCGGGCGGGGCGCGTACGAGAAGACACGGAACCAGGCGATCTCGTCACCGCTGTAGCGGGCGACGCCGTACACCCAGCCCTTGCCGCTCGGATCCGGATCGTCCGGGACGTTCCAGTGCAGGGAACAGTCGAAGGTGCCGCCGGCCCGCTGGAGCAGCCTGCGGCGCAAGCCGAAGACGAAGAGCCCGATCACCACCAGTGCGACGACCAGGCCGCACACGAGCAGAGCGAGGAACATCTTCACCGACCTCCTCGCTGCGTCCCGTAGCCGGCACCGCCGGCAGAACCGAATACAACCTGCAACTGCATCGCCTCAGCCGCGGCACGCTCCGGGGAATCCCGGACCGTGCCGCGGCTGAGGGCACTACTCGGCGCGGACCGTCAGCGGACCGCTACCGCGCGCAGCCGGACGTCGGCGCGCCGCTCGGCGGCCGCGTCGGAATCCGACTTCGCACGCTCCAGCGCGCGCTCGGCGCGCTGGGCGTCGATCTCGTCCGCCAGCTCGCAGATCTCCGCGAGCAGTGACAGCTTGTCGTCGGCGAACGAGATGAATCCGCCGTGCACGGCGGCGACGACGGTCGTGCCCTCGCTCGTACGGATGGTCACCGGGCCCGACTCCAGCACACCGAGCAGCGGCTGGTGGCCGGGCATGACGCCGATGTCGCCGGAGGTGGTACGCGCGATGACCAGGGTGGCCTCGCCGGACCAGACACTCCGGTCCGCGGCGACCAGCTCGACGTGCAGCTCAGCAGCCAAGGGTGGCTCCTCGGGTCACCACCCGGCGGTCGAGCCGGGTGTTGGGGTCAATTCTAGTGGGCGTGGTGAGGGGGGCGGGACAGGTCCCGCCCCCCTCGGGCGGTACGGGGCTCAGGAGACGCCGAGTTCCTTGGCGTTGTTCTTGAGGTCCTCGATGCCACCGCACATGAAGAACGCCTGCTCGGGGAAGTGGTCGTACTCACCGTCGCAGATCGCGTTGAACGCGGCGATCGACTCGTCGAGCGGAACGTCCGAACCGTCCACACCGGTGAACTGCTTCGCCGCGTGGGTGTTCTGGGACAGGAAGCGCTCGACACGCCGGGCGCGGTGGACAACGAGCTTGTCCTCCTCGCTCAGCTCGTCGATACCGAGGATCGCGATGATGTCCTGGAGGTCCTTGTACTTCTGCAGGATTCCCTTGACGCGCATGGCGGCGTCGTAGTGGTCCTGCGCGATGTAGCGCGGGTCCAGGATCCGGGACGTGGAGTCCAGCGGGTCCACGGCCGGGTAGATGCCCTTCTCGGAGATCGGACGGGAGAGAACCGTCGTCGCGTCGAGGTGGGCGAAGGTGGTGGCCGGAGCCGGGTCGGTCAGGTCGTCCGCGGGGACGTAGATCGCCTGCATCGAGGTGATCGAGTGACCACGGGTCGAGGTGATGCGCTCCTGGAGGAGACCCATCTCGTCGGCCAGGTTCGGCTGGTAACCCACCGCGGAGGGCATACGGCCGAGCAGGGTGGAGACCTCGGAACCGGCCTGGGTGAAGCGGAAGATGTTGTCGATGAAGAACAGCACGTCCTGCTTCTGCACATCGCGGAAGTACTCCGCCATGGTCAGACCGGCGAGGGCCACGCGCAGACGGGTGCCCGGGGGCTCGTCCATCTGGCCGAAGACCAGCGCGGTCTTGTCGAGAACGCCGGCCTCCTCCATCTCGACCATGAGGTCGTTGCCCTCACGGGTGCGCTCGCCGACGCCCGCGAAGACCGACACACCGTCGTGCAGCTTGGCCACACGGACGATCATTTCCTGGATCAGAACAGTCTTGCCGACACCGGCACCACCGAACAGACCGATCTTTCCACCCTTGACGTACGGGGTGAGAAGGTCGACGACCTTCAGGCCGGTCTCGAACATCTCGGTCTTGGACTCGAGCTGGTCGAAGGCCGGGGCCTTGCGGTGGATCGTCCAGCGCGGCGCGTCGGCCACGGTGGACTCGTCGTCGTTCAGCACCTGACCCAGCGTGTTGAACACGCGGCCCTTGGTGACGTCGCCGACGGGGACGGTGATGCCCGTGCCGGTGTCGGTCACCGGGGCCTGGCGGACCAGACCGTCGGTGGGCTGCATGGAGATGGCGCGGACGACGCCGTCACCGAGGTGCTGGGCGACCTCGAGGGTCAGCGTCTTGGTCGCGCCCTCCTCGGTCGGGTCCATGACCTCGACGTGCAGCGCGTTGTAGATCGCCGGCATCGCGTCGACGGGGAACTCCACGTCGACGACCGGGCCGATGACCCGGGCGACGCGGCCCGTGGCGGCGGCCGTCTCAACAGTGGTCGTCATTACTTGTCACTCCCCGCGGTCGCGTCGGCCAGGGCTGCGGTGCCACCGACGATCTCGCTGATTTCCTGGGTGATTTCGGCCTGGCGGGCCGCGTTGGCAAGTCGGGAGAGATTGCTGATCAAGTCTCCCGCGTTGTCGGTCGCCGACTTCATCGCGCGGCGCGTGGCGGCGTGCTTGGAGGCAGCCGACTGGAGCAGCGCGTTGTAGATACGGCTCTCGACGTACCGGGGCAGCAGGGCGTCGAGGACGTCCTCCGCCGACGGCTCGAAGTCGTACAGCGGACGGAGCGTGTCCGTTCCGCCGGCCTCCTTCGCGACCTCGTCGAGGCTGAGGGGCAGCAGCCGGGCCTCGACCGCGGTCTGCGTCATCATCGAGACGAACTCGGTGTAGACGATGTGGAGCTCGTCCACACCACCCTCGGCCGTGTCCTTCTCGATCGCTTCGATCAGCGGGGCCGCGATCGTCTTGGCGTCGCCGTACGACGGCTGGTCCGTGAATCCGGTCCACGTACCGGCCAGCTTCCGCTCACGGAAGTTGTAGTGCGCGATGCCACGACGGCCGACGACGTAGACCGCGACCTCGCGACCTTCGCCTTCGAGCTTCGCCGTCAGCTTCTCCGCCGCCTTGATGGCGTTGGAGTTGAACGCGCCGGCCAGACCGCGGTCGCTCGAGAGGAGCAGGACCGCGGCACGGACGGGGTTCTCCGCCTCGGTGGTCAGCGGGTGCTTGTCGTTCGCACCCGTGGCCACCGCCGTGACCGCGCGCGTCAGCTCGGTCGCGTACGGAGTGGACGCCTGCACCTTGCGCTGCGCCTTGACGACGCGCGAGGCGGCGATCATCTCCATCGCCTTGGTGATCTTCTTCGTCGCGGTGACGGATTTGATGCGACGCTTGTAGACCCGGAGCTGCGCTCCCATGAGTCAGGTCCCTTCCGTCGTCACTTCGAGGCGTTGACGGCGGCAGGAGCGTCCTCGCCCAGCAGCTTGCCGTCAGAGGTCTCGAACTGCTTCTTGAACTCCGCGATCGCGTCGGCGACGGACTGCAGGGTGTCGTCCGACATCTTGCCGCCCTCACGGATGGAGGTCATGAGGCCGGAGTGGCTCTGGCGGAGGTACGCCAGGAGCTCGGCCTCGAAGCGGCGGATGTCGGCGACCGGGACGTCGTCCATCTTGCCGGTGGTGCCGGCCCAGACGGAGACGACCTGGTTCTCGGTGGGCATCGGCTGGTACTGAGCCTGCTTGAGCAGCTCGACCATGCGCTGTCCACGCTCCAGCTGCGCCTTGGAGGCCGCGTCCAGGTCCGAACCGAAGGCGGCGAACGCCTCCAGCTCACGGAACTGGGCGAGGTCCACACGGAGGCGACCGGAGATCTGCTTCATCGCCTTGTGCTGGGCGGAGCCACCGACACGCGAGACCGAGATACCGACGTTCAGAGCCGGACGCTGGCCGGCGTTGAACAGGTCGGACTCCAGGAAGCACTGGCCGTCGGTGATGGAGATGACGTTGGTCGGGATGAACGCCGACACGTCGTTCGCCTTGGTCTCGACGATGGGCAGACCCGTCATCGAACCGGCACCGAGCTCGTCCGAGAGCTTCGCGCAGCGCTCGAGGAGACGCGAGTGCAGGTAGAAGACGTCACCCGGGTAGGCCTCACGGCCCGGCGGGCGGCGCAGCAGCAGGGACACGGCGCGGTAGGCGTCGGCCTGCTTCGACAGGTCGTCGAAGACGATCAGGACGTGCTTGCCCTGGTACATCCAGTGCTGACCGATGGCGGAACCGGTGTACGGCGCCAGGTACTTGAAGCCGGCCGGGTCGGACGCCGGGGCGGCGACGATCGTCGTGTACTCGAGCGCGCCGGCCTCTTCCAGGGCGCCGCGAACGGACGCGATGGTCGAGCCCTTCTGGCCGATGGCGACGTAGATGCAGCGGACCTGCTTGTTCACGTCGCCCGAGCGCCAGTTGTCGCGCTGGTTGATGATCGTGTCGACGCACAGCGCCGTCTTGCCGGTCTGACGGTCGCCGATGATCAGCTGACGCTGGCCACGACCGACGGGGGTCATGGCGTCGACGGCCTTGTAACCGGTCTCCATCGGCTCGTGCACCGACTTACGGGCCATGACGCCCGGGGCCTGCAGCTCGAGGGCGCGGCGGCCCTCGGTCGCGATCTCGCCGAGACCGTCGATCGGGTTGCCGAGCGGGTCGACGACGCGACCCAGGTATCCCTCACCGACACCGACGGAGAGGACCTCGCCGGTGCGCTGCACCGACTGCCCCTCCTCGATGCCGCTGAACTCGCCGAGGACGATCGCGCCGATCTCGCGCTCTTCGAGGTTCAGTGCGAGACCGAGGGTCCCGTCCTCGAACTTCAGCAGCTCGTTCGCCATGGCCGAGGGAAGACCCTCGACCTTCGCGATACCGTCACCGGCCAGGCTGACCGTGCCGACCTCCTCGCGCGAGGCCGCGTCCGGCTGGTACGACTGGACGAAGTTCTCCAGTGCGTCCCGGATCTCCTCCGGCCGGATCGTGAGCTCCGCCATCTGGGTTCCCTGCTCTCCTTGTTGGGCCCGAAGTTTCTTAAGGGGTCTGGGGGCCGACCCCCAGGAATCTTCTGCAATCTCTGCACGGCCCAACCGGGCCGCTGGTGATGCTGTGTAGCTGTGCTGCCTTGTGCTGTGCTGCCTTGTGTCGCGGTGGACGCGTCAGCCGGCCAGTCGGCGGGTCGCCTCGTCGAGGCGCTCCGCGATGGACCCGTTGATGACCTCGTCGCCGACCTGCACGGTGATCCCGCCGAGGACCGCCGGGTCCACGTCCAGGTTCAGGTGCATCTCGCGGCCGTACAGCTTGGCCAGGACGGCACCGAGGCGCTGCTTCTGCTGGTCCGACAGCGGCACCGCCGAGGTGACGACGGCGACCATCCGGTTCCGGCGCGCCGCGGCGAGCTTGGACAGGGACTCGAGTCCCGCTTCCAGGCTACGTCCCCGGGGCTGGGTCACCAGACGGACGACCAGGCGCTCGGTGGCCGCGTGGGCCTTGCCGCCGAGCAGGCTGCGGAGCAGCTCGCCCTTGGCGGTGGCCGTGGCCGCCTTGTCCGTCAGCGCCGAGCGGAGCTCGGGGCTGGAGGACACGATCCGGCCGAACCGGAACAGCTCGTCCTCGACACCGTCGAGCGCGCCCACCTTCTGCGCCGCGGTGAGGTCGGCGGTGCTCGCCAGTTCCTCGGCCGCGTCGACCAGGTCACGCGAGCGCGACCAGCGGGAACGCACCATGCCGGACACCAGGTCGACGGTCACGCCGCCCACCTGGCCGCTCAGGAGTCGCTGCGCGAGCTCGGCCTTGGCCTCACCCGACTGCGCGGGGTCGGTCAGGACCCGGCGCAGCGACACCTCGCGGTCGAGCAGCACGGTGACGGCGGCCAGCTCGTCCGCGAGCTTCGTCGCGTCGACCGGGGTGTTGTCGGTCAGCGCGTCGAGGGACTCGCGGGCGGCGGACAGTGCCTCGCGGCTCGCTCCGTTCATCGGACGGCCTCGGCCTTCTCCTCGAGCTCGTCGAGGAAGCGGTCGATCGTGCGGCTCTGGCGGGCGGTGTCCTCGAGGGACTCGCCGACCAGCTTGCCGGCCAGGTCGGTGGCGAGCTTGCCCACGTCCTGACGCAGCGACGCGGAGGCGGCCTTGCGGTCGGCCTCGATCTGCGTGTGGCCGGCCGCGATGATCTCCTCGCGCTGGCGCTGGCCTTCCGCCTTCATCTCCTGGATGATCGCGGTGCCCTGCTCCGTCGCCTCCTGGCGAAGACGCGCGGCCTCGTGGCGGGCCTCGGCGAGCTGGGCCTTGTACTGCTCCAGCACACTCTGAGCCTCGATCTGGGCCGACTCGGCCTTCTCGATGCCACCCTCGATGGCCTCGCGACGCTGCTCCAGAACCTTGTTGATGTTCGGGAGGAGCTTCTTGGCGAGGAAGCCGAAGACGATGACGAAGGCGATCAGGCCGATGACGAGCTCGTCGAGATGCGGGATCAGAGGAGGCTGGGGCTCCTCCGCTGCCGCAAGAAGCAGAGCGTTCACATCAGTGCCTTCCGTAAAAAGAATCGGGCAGTCGGTCCGGCTTACTTGTAGACGAAGCCCATGACGATGCCGATGAGGGCGAGCGCCTCACAGAAGGCGAAACCCATGATCTGGTTGGTACGGATCAGGCCGGCAGCCTCGGGCTGACGGGCGAGGGCCTGGGTGCCGTTACCGAAGATGATGCCGACGCCGACGCCGGGGCCGATGGCCGCGAGGCCGTAGCCGATCGAGGCGACGTTTCCGTTGACGGCGGCGAGAGTCTCGAGAGCGGACATGCCGGTTCTTCCTTCTCTTTCAAGGACCCGGTGGGGGTTGGCCACCGGACGACTGTGGGTTAAGGGGAGTGGTGCTGCTGCCGGGCCGGACTCAGTGGTGCTCGGAGAGCGCGCCCTGGACGTAGCTGCAAGCCAGGAGGACGAAGACGTACGCCTGGACGGCCTGGATGAAGAGCTCGAAGGCGGTCATGATGAGGACCATCACGAACGAGGCGCCGGCGTAGACGAAGCCGAGGCCGTTCATGAGGTACCAGGTGGCCAGCGAGAACATCACGATGAGCAGGTGACCGGCGAACATGTTCGCGAACAGTCGGACCGCGTGCGTGAAGGGCCGGATGAGCAGGTTGGAGAAGAACTCCAGGACGACGACCAGGGGAAGGATCGGGCCGAGCGACTTGTCGTAGCCGACGATGTTCTTCCAGCCGCCGACGAAGCCGTGCTTCTTGAAGGTCAGCGAGATCCACAGCACGTAGACGATCAGCGCGAGGGCCGCCGGGAAGGCGATCAGCGAGGTGACCGGGAACTGCGCGAGCGGGATGATGGACCAGAGATTCATGATCCATACGAAGAAGAACAGCGACACCATCAGCGGGACGTACTTCTCGCCGTCCTTCTTGCCGATGATCTCGTAGACGATGCCGCGGCGCACGAAGTCGTAACCGGCCTCGCCGACCATCTGCATCTTGCCGGGGATCAGCTTGGGCTTGTTGAAGGCGGCCCAGAAGAACCCGACGACCACGAGCGAGCCCAGGATCGCGAGCAGCATGGGCTTCGTGAACTCGAAGCTTCCCCATGTGGCGATCGGCTCGTACATGAACGTGTGCAGGCCCGGCGCCGGGAAGCCGCATCCGGTGAAGATGTGGCAATCCGGGTCGAAGGCAAGCGTCTGGTCAGCACTCACCGCGGGCTCCTTCAGCGTGGCGCATAGGTACGGCAACCTCGATGTGTCGGCGCGGCACGCAGCCGCGGGTCGGCACTGGACTGGTCTTACGGATAAGAGGGCGGCGGTTCGGCATCGAGCCTCGCGCTGGGACAGGCGTCTCGGATGCCCGCGCCCGCAGTGCCGCAGTTGGCACCGGACGATAGCAGGAAGCCGAACGCGGCTTTATCCCGGCCCTACCCTTCACGACTTCGACCCCGACTTCTCGGGTTCGACGTACATGATCTTGGCCTTCATGTAGGCCCTGGCCTGTGCGGCGACCCACACCACGGTCGTCGCGAGAAGCGTGAACGCGAAGGCCTTGAAATCGAACAGCGTCGTGTCCTTGAGCAAGGCCAGGAAGATGAACAGCAGCAGAAGCTGGGCCGTGTAGAGCATCAGCCCCATGGCCTGGAACAACTGCGGGAGCTTCCTCGCCGTCCGCTGCAGGACCACCAGACCGATACCCATGAAGAGGACCACGACCAGGGTGCCGACGACAGCGCCGACCGCACCCTTGCCGCCCGCGACCACCCCACTGACGACCGTGGCGATGACGCCGACGGCAACGGTGGGGAGGGCGGTGGGCAACAGGATGCGTGCGTCGTTGGACGGCATGGCGGTGTCTCCGCTTGCTGAAGGGGGCGATGGTGTCGTCAGGGACGAGCGTAAGCCCGGTCCGAGGTGGGTCTCGGGGCCAACAGACCGTCGCACTACGGTCTTTCGGCTCTGGCGCCGGGTCTCGTGAACCGTATCACAAACTATTTGAATAGGTCTTTACCCAGAAGGTGTGCCAACTGTCACACATGAGAGTTACCCCGCGCGTGTGTGCGCGACGGGAGAGCGCCTTGTCTGGTAATGACCGCGGTCGCGGCGGTTCGTCAACTCGGCGTTCCGGCCTTCCGCCGGTCGGTGAAGCGCGCGCGGTTGCCGATGGCCGTGGAGCCGTGGAGCCCGGCCGGCACCGGAACCCGCTCCTCCTCGACCGCGACCGGCTCCACGACGGGGGCCGGCTTGCGGCGACGGTAGCGGGGAGGGACCACGGACTGCGCCCAGCGGGGGGCACGCGGCGTGAAGCGCGGCAACAGGAGCAGCACCAGGCCGATCGCGCTCAGCGCGACGACGCAGAGGACGATCCACATCGACGCCGAGTGGACCGAGTACGCCAGCGTCCCGAAGGCGATCAGCGCCGACCAGAAGTACATGATCAGCACCGCGCGGCTGTGCGAGTGCCCGATCTCCAGGAGCCGGTGGTGCAGGTGCCCGCGGTCGGCCGCGAACGGCGACTGGCCGTTCCAGGTCCGGCGCACGATCGCCAGGACCAGGTCCGCCATCGGGATCGCGATGATCGTCAGCGGCAGCAGCAGCGGGATGAAGACCGGCAGGGCGGCGTGGGTGGCCTCGCGGGTCGAGCCCTCGAAGATCTTCAGCGCGTCCGGGTCGACCTGGCCGGTGATCGAGATGGCCGAGGCCGCCAGGATCAGGCCGATCAGCATCGAGCCGGAGTCGCCCATGAAGATCCGCGCCGGGTGCATGTTGTGCGGCAGGAACCCCAGGCACATGCCCATGAGGATGACCGTGAAGAGCGTCGCGGGGGCGGCGGCCTCGATCGTGTAGCCGTACCAGAGGCGGTACGCGTACAGGAAGAAGGCGGCGGCGGCGATGCAGACCATGCCGGCGGCGAGACCGTCGAGACCGTCGACGAAGTTGACGGCGTTGATGGTGAGGACCACCAGGGCGACGGTCAGCAGCGTGCCCTGCGCCGGGGTCAGCAGAACCACGCCGACGCCCGGGATCGGCAGCCACAGGATGGTCAGACCCTGGACGACCATCACGCCCGCCGAGATCATCTGCGCGCCCAGCTTGATCAGCGCGTCCAGCTCGAACTTGTCGTCGAGGACGCCGATCAGCCAGATCAGGGCGGCGCCGGAGAGCAGCGCGCGCGGCTCGTTGGAGAGCTCGAAGACACTGCTCAGGTTCTGCAGGTGGTCGGCGACGAGGAGGCCCGCGCACAGCCCGAAGAACATGGCGATGCCACCGAGCCGCGGAGTCGGTTCTCGGTGTACGTCGCGGGCGCGGATCTCCGGCATCGCCCCGGTCGCGATGGCGAACTTGCGCACCGGACCGGTGAGCAGATAGGTCACCGCGGCCGTGACACAGAGCGTCAGCAGGTAATCACGCACGGGCTGCCCCACAGGAATCGCTGGCCATCTCAGCCCCACACCCTAGCCGTGCCGTCCATGTGCTAGGAGACACGCGGGGGGTCCGAACGGTTGCGTCCGGGCTTTCCGCGTTCTTCCCTCAGCGTCCATACGGGGGAAATCGCCCGGTCAGCGCCCGTACCTCCGCCCGTACCCGGGCGGTCTCCGCGGCGTCGTCGCGCAGCGCTGCGGTGAACAGCGAGGCGATCCTCGTCATCTCCGGGGTGCCCATCCCCTGCGTGGTGACGGCCGCCGTGCCGAGCCGGATGCCGCGTCCCTCCCCGTGGGGCAGGGCGCAGGTGTCGAGCACGATGCCGGCGGCGGCGAGCCGGGCGCGGGCGGTGCGGCCGTCGATGCCGAGGGGCGCCGGGTCGGCGGTGATGAGGTGGGTGTCGGTACCGCCGGTGGTCACGGCGAAGCCCTCGGTGGCGAGCGCGGTCGCCAGGAGCCGGGCGTTCTCGACCACCTGATGCGCGTACGCGGTGAACGCCGGGGTGGCCGCCTCGCCGAACGCCACCGCCTTCGCCGCGATCGTGTGCATCTGGGCGCCGCCCTGGGTGAACGGGAACACCGCCCGGTCGATCCGCCCCGCGAGGTCGTCACCGCACAGGATCATGCCGCCGCGCGGCCCCCGCAGCACCTTGTGGGTGGTCGCGCAGACCACGTCGGCGTACGCCACGGGGCTCGGGGCCGCTCCCCCGGCGACCAGGCCGATGGGGTGGGCGGCGTCCGCGATGAGGTAGGCGCCGGCCTCGTCGGCGATCTCGCGGAAGACCGCGTAGTCGAGGTGGCGGGGGTACGAGATGGAACCGCACACGATCGCCTTGGGGCGGTGGTGGCGGGCGAGCGCGGCGACCTGTTCGTGGTCGACGAGCCCGGTCTCGGCGTCCACGCCGTACGGGACGAAGTCGAACCAGCGGCCGGAGAAGTTGGCGGGCGACCCGTGCGTGAGGTGCCCGCCGTGGTTCAGGCCCATGGCGAGCACCGTGTCACCGGGCCTGAGAAGGGCCGCGTACGCCGCCAGGACGGCCGAGGAGCCCGAGTGGGCCTGGACGTTCGCGTGGTCGGCGCCGAACAGCGCGGTGGCCCGCTCCACGGCGATCCGCTCGGCGGCGTCGGCGTACGCGCAGCCGCCGTGGTGACGGGCGCCCGGATAGCCCTCGGCGTACTTGTTGGCGAGCGGGGAGCCGAGGGCGGCGAGGACGGCGGGCGAGGTGAAGTTCTCGGCGGCGATCAACTGCAGGCTGTCGGCCTGCCGTCGCGCCTCCCCGAGCAGCACGTCGGCGACCTCCGGGTCCTGTCGGCGCAGGACGTCGAGTTCCTCGGCGGGGGGAGCGGTGACCGACATGTCACCAATGTAGGCACACACCCCCCACCCCGCCCGCCGAGACCGGACTGCCGTCAGCCCCGCGCGCGTACGCCCGTCAACGCCGTCACCACGGGGTCCAGCGCCTGGTTGAGCCCCACCCCCGACGCACCCCTCGCACCACTCGGCCCCGAGGGGCCTCCCGGGCATCGGGACGCCGCGTCGGACTCCGCCCGCCGGACGTGGCGGAGGAGGTCCCTCAGCCCCGCGAGCTGACGCCCGTCAACGCCGTCACCACGGGGTCCAGCGCCTGGTTGATCTCGTCGCCGATCGAGCGGAAGAAGGTGATGGGGGCGCCGTACGGGTCGTTGACCTCGTCCGCGTCCACCGAGGGGGCCAGGAGCCAGCCGCGCAGGGCCGCCGCCGCGCGGACCAGGGCGCGGGCGCGTTCGACCATGCCCTCGTCGCGGGCGTCCGGGAGGGTGGCCGGGTCGATCGCCCGGACCAGGCGGGTGAACTCCTTCAGGGTGAAGGTACGCAGGCCCGCCGAGTGGCCCATCGAGATGACCTGCGCCCGGTGGTCACGGGTCGCCGTCAGGACCAGGTCCGCGCGGATGACGTGCTCGTCGAGGAGCTCGCGCCCCACGAAGCCGCTGTAGTCCGCGCCGAAGTCGGCGAGGACCAGTTCCGCGTTGGCCTCCATCGGGGCGCCCTCGTGGCCCCAGGTGCCCGCGCTCTCCACGATCAGACCGCCGCCGAGAGGGTCGCCGAGGCGGTCGCTCAGGGCATGGCGGGTCAGCCGCTCGGTGATCGGCGAGCGGCAGACGTTGCCGGTGCTGACGTGGAGGATGCGGAAGGTGTTGCTGTCGTCGAACCCCGCTATGCCACGCCCCTCAAGGGCGGTCAACTGGCCACCTCGAGGTCGGGTACGACCTTCCGGAGCTCCTCCGGCGACAGCGCGCCCTCGCGCAGCAGCACCGGGACCCTGCCCGTGACGTCGACGATGGACGAGGGGACGATGCCGGGGGTCGGGCCGCCGTCGAGGTAGACGGAGACGGAGTCGCCGAGCATCTGCTGGGCCGCGTCGCAGTCCTCGGGGGACGGGTGGCCGGTGAGGTTGGCCGAGGACACGGCCATGGGGCCGACCTCGGTGAGCAGCTCGATGGCGACCGGGTGCAGCGGCATGCGGACGGCGACGGTGCCCCGGGTGTCGCCCAGGTCCCACTGGAGGGACGGCTGGTGCCGGGCGACGAGGGTGAGCGCGCCGGGCCAGAACGCGTCGACGAGCTCCCAGGCCTGCTCGGAGAAGTCCGTGACCAGGCCGTGGAGGGTGTTCGGGGAGCCGATGAGCACGGGCGTGGGCATGTTGCGGCCACGGCCCTTGGCGGCGAGCAGGTCGGCCACGGCCTCACCGCTGAAGGCGTCCGCCCCGATCCCGTACACGGTGTCGGTGGGCAGCACGACCAGCTCGCCCCGGCGGACGGCGGACGCGGCTTCGCGCAGACCGGTCACACGGTCGGTCGCCTCGTTGCAGTCGTATCGCCGTGCCATCAGTTCCCGGCCTCCTTGTACACGTGATTCGTCATGCCAGTCATGCCAGTCATGGCGTTGCCTTGCGCGCGGTCGCGAAACGCGGCCGGTTGTTCAGGTCGGGGTGGTCGGCGGCGTCGGCCCAGCCGGCCTCTTCGTTGAAGATCCACGGCACCTGCCCGCCCTGGGTGTCCGCGTGCTCGACGACGACGAGGCCGCCGGGCCGGAGCAGCCGGTGGGCGGTGCGCTCGATGCCGCGGATGGTGTCGAGGCCGTCCTCGCCGGAGAAGAGGGCCATCTCCGGGTCGTGGTCGCGGGCCTCGGGCGCGACGTACTCCCATTCGGTGAGCGGGATGTACGGCGGGTTGGAGATGACCAGGTCGACCTGGCCGTCCAGCTCCGGGAGGGCGGTCAGCGCGTTGCCCTGGTGGACGGAGACGCGCGATCCCTCGGCGTTCTTCCGGGTCCAGACCAGGGCGTCGTCGGAGAGCTCCACGGCGTGGACGCGCGAGCGGGGCACCTCCTGGGCCATGGCGAGCGCGATGGCGCCGGAGCCGGTGCAGAGGTCGACGATGAGGGGTTCGACGACGTCCATGGCGCGTACGGCGTCTATCGCCCAGCCGACGACCGACTCGGTCTCCGGGCGGGGCACGAAGACCCCGGGTCCTACCTGGAGCTCCAGGTAGCGGAAGAACGCCCGCCCGGTGATGTGCTGGAGCGGCTCGCGGGCCTCGCGGCGGGCGACCGTCTCCCAGTAGCGGGCGTCGAAGTCCACGTCCTTGACGTTGTGCAGCTCCCCCCGCTTCACGCCGTGCACGAACGCGGCGAGCTCCTCGGCGTCGAAACGCGGTGAGGGGACGCCTGCGTCGGCCAGCCGCTGGGTGGCCTGGGCCACCTCGGCGAGCAGCAGACTTCGGGGGCCTGGGGGTCGCCCCCCAGAAAGTGACTGCACGCTGGTCCTCCGTGGTGCGGGGTGGGGCTTGACGGAACTTACGCCACTTACGCCGCGGCGAGCTTGGCGGCGGAGTCGGCGTCGACGCACGCCTGGATCATCGGGTCCAGGTCGCCGTCGAGCACCTGGTCCAGGTTGTACGCCTTGAAGCCGACGCGGTGGTCGGAGATCCGGTTCTCGGGGAAGTTGTACGTACGGATCTTCTCGGACCGGTCGACGGTGCGGACCTGGCTGCGGCGGGCGTCGGCGGCCTTGGACTCGGCCTCCTCCTGCGCGGCGGCGAGCAGCCGGGACCGCAGGATGCGCATGGCCTGCTCCTTGTTCTGGAGCTGGCTCTTCTCGTTCTGGCAGGAGGCGACGATGCCGGTCGGCAGGTGGGTGATGCGGACGGCGGAGTCGGTGGTGTTGACCGACTGGCCGCCGGGGCCCGACGAGCGGTAGACGTCGATGCGCAGGTCGTTGGCGTGGACCTCGACCTCGACCTCCTCGGCCTCGGGCGTGACGAGCACGCCGGCGGCGGAGGTGTGGATGCGGCCGGCCGACTCGGTCGCGGGCACGCGCTGCACGCGGTGCACCCCGCCCTCGTACTTGAGGCGCGCCCAGACGCCCTGGCCGGGCTCGGTGGCGCCGTTGCCGCCCTTGGTCTTCACGGCGACCTGGACGTCCTTGTAGCCGCCCAGCTCGGACTCGGTGGCGTCGATGATCTCGGTCTTCCAGCCGACGCGCTCGGCGTACCGCAGGTACATGCGGAGCAGGTCGCCGGCGAAGAGGGCGGACTCGTCGCCGCCCGCGCCCGCCTTGATCTCCAGGATGACGTCCTTGTCGTCGCTGGGGTCGCGCGGGACGAGGAGCAGTCGGAGCTTCTCGGTGAGCTCCTCCCGGTCCTTCTCCAGCTGCTTGAGCTCGGCGGCGAAGTCGGGATCGTCGTGCGCGAACTCGCGGGCGGTCTCGATGTCGTCACCGGTCCGCTTCCAGGCCCGGAAGGTGGCGATGATCGGGGTCAGCTCGGCGTAGCGCTTGCTGAGCTTGCGCGCGTGTGCCTGGTCGGCGTGGACCGAGGGGTCCGCGAGCTTCGTCTCCAGGTCGGCGTGCTCGCCGACCAGTTCCTCGACCGCCTCGAACATCGGGGGGCTCCTGGTCTTTTCGTCTGCTGCTACGGGGACGGCAAAGCGCCGGTCCCGGCCACCCGCGCGGGGCGACCGTGGACCGGCGCAGGGGCTCGCTACTTCGCGGCGGAGCCGGCCTTGCCGAAGCGGGCCTCGAAGCGGGCCACGCGGCCGCCGGTGTCGAGGATCTTCTGCTTGCCCGTGTAGAACGGGTGGCACTCGGAGCAGACCTCGGCACGGATGGCGCCGTCGGTCAGGGTGCTCCGGGTGGTGAACGACGCGCCGCAGGTGCAGCTGACCTGGGTCTCGACGTACTCGGGGTGGATCTCGCGCTTCAAGGTGTCTCCTAGTTTCGGGAGGGCTCCGGGTCGCTTCCGCGGGTTGCGGCGAACGTGAACCGGGGCCGACGTACCAGTCTGCCAGGACCGGCCGTATCTCCCAAAACCGGGGTCGGGCCGGAAGTATTCCGGACGTGGCTCCTGAGCGGTCCGGGGGCTACTTCACGACACCGTCGGCCTTGCCGGTGGCCGCGTCCTTCGTCGCCGACGCGGGGATCGGAAGGTCGTTCCCGAGGGCCGTCCAGACCTGCCGGGCCTCGGCGTCCAGGGGGACGACGCGGTTGCGGTCCCGGGGGTCGTACTCGACGGGCAGGGTGACCATGTGGACGTTCTGGGCGCCGATGCCGGACAGGCCCTTCGCGAAGCCCATCAGCTCCTGCACGGAGTCGAGTTCGGAGTCGGGGGTGATGGCCTTGGTGGCCGCGTCGGCGAGGCCGAGGAGCTTCGTCGGGTCGGTGAGGACGCCGACGTCCTTGACCTGCTCGACGAAGGCCTTCATGAAGGCCTGCTGGAGCTGGATGCGGCCGAGGTCGCTGCCGTCGCCGACGCTCTTGCGGGTGCGGACGAGGCCGAGGGACTGCTCGCCGTCGAGGGTGTGGGTGCCCGGTTCGAGGTCGAGGTGGCTCTTGTCGTCCTTGATGGGCGCGGTGGTGGTGATCTCGACCCCGCCGAGTTCGTCGATGAGCTTCTTGAAGCCGGTGAAGTCGACCTCGACGTAGTGGTCCATGCGGATGCCGGACATCGCCTCGACCGTCTTGACGGCGCAGGCGGGGCCGCCGACCTCGTACGCCGTGTTGAACATGGCCCGTCGCTCGCCGGCGACGGTGGCGCCCTGGTCCCCGGTGCACGAGGGGCGGTCGACGAGGGTGTCGCGGGGCAGCGAGACGACGCTGGCCCTCTTGCGGCCCTCGTGGACGTGGACGACCATCGCGGTGTCGGAGCGGGCGCCGCCCTCGTCCTTGCCGTAGGCGTCGTTGTCGCCCGAGCGGGAGTCGGAGCCGAGGACGAGGATGTCCATGGAGCCGTCGTCGACGTCGTCGGGGCGGTCGTCGCCCAGCTGGGCGTTGATGTCGACGGCCTCGATGTTGCCGTCGAGCCTGACGTACACGTACCCGAGTCCCGCGCCCCCGAGGACGAGGACCGCGAGGGCCCCCGAGACGAGGATCGCCGGTCGCCGGCTGCGCCTGGCCCGCGGTCTGCGGCGGCTGCCGTTCCCCGCGCCGCCTATTCGGCCGCTCTTGCTCTGCTCGGTCATCGTCATCCCTCGGCCCTCGGTTCACCATGTGTGACGGCGAAGCGCCCGAAAGGGTTGCATACGGACCTGTGAGGTGTGGCCGGGCACAGCACTGCGCCCACCGTGCGGGGCACGGTGGGCGCAGGGTTCACGCAGGTCACGGCGCGGTTACGGGCGCGGGGCCCGGCCTTCGTCGTGTGACGCGGGTCTCACGTCAGTCGTTGTTGGAGCCGCCCGGCGTGGTCTTCTGGATCTGCAGCAGGAACTCGCCGTTCGACTTCGTCTGCTTCATCTTGTCCAGCAGCAGCTCGATCGCCTGCTGCTGGTCGAGCGCGTGCAGCACGCGACGCAGCTTCCAGGTGACGGCGAGCTCGTCGCTGCCGAGCAGGATCTCCTCCTTGCGGGTGCCGGACGCGTCGACGTCCACCGCCGGGAAGATACGCTTGTCGGCGAGCTTCCGGTCGAGCTTGAGCTCCATGTTGCCGGTGCCCTTGAACTCCTCGAAGATCACCTCGTCCATGCGCGAACCGGTGTCCACCAGCGCGGTCGCGAGGATGGTCAGCGAGCCGCCGTCCTCGATGTTGCGCGCGGCACCGAAGAAGCGCTTCGGCGGGTAGAGCGCGGTCGAGTCGACACCACCGGACAGGATGCGGCCGGAGGCCGGCGCCGCGAGGTTGTACGCGCGGCCCAGGCGGGTGATCGAGTCGAGCAGGACGACCACGTCGTGACCCAGCTCCACGAGACGCTTGGCGCGCTCGATGGCCAGCTCGGCGACGGTGGTGTGGTCCTCGGCCGGACGGTCGAAGGTCGAGGAGATGACCTCGCCCTTGACCGACCGCTGCATGTCGGTGACCTCTTCCGGACGCTCGTCGACCAGGACGACCATCAGGTGGCACTCGGGGTTGTTGACGGTGATCGCGTTGGCGATCGCCTGCATGATCATGGTCTTGCCGGTCTTCGGCGGGGCCACGATCAGACCGCGCTGGCCCTTGCCGATCGGCGCCACGAGGTCGATGATCCGCGTGGTCAGCACACCCGGGTCGGTCTCCAGACGGAGCCGGTCCTGCGGGTACAGCGGGGTCAGCTTGTTGAACTCGGGGCGGCCGCGGCCGGAGTCGGCGGCCATGCCGTTCGCGGAGTCCAGGCGGACCAGCGCGTTGAACTTCTCGCGGCGCTCGCCCTCCTTCGGCTGCCGCACGGCGCCGGTGACGTGGTCACCCTTGCGCAGACCGTTCTTGCGGACCTGGGCGAGGGAGACGTACACGTCGTTCGGACCGGGCAGGTAGCCGGAGGTCCGGATGAACGCGTAGTTGTCGAGGATGTCCAGGATGCCCGCGACGGGGATCAGGACGTCGTCGTCCGCGACCTGCGGCTCGCCGGCCTGGAAGTCGTCACGCCCACGACGCCCACGGCGGTCGCGGTAACGGCCCCGACGGCCGCGGCGGCCGCCCGCCTCGTCGTCGTAGTCGTCCTGCGGACCGGCCTGGTGGCCGCCACCCTGCTGACCCTGGCTCTGGACCTGCTGGCCCTGACCCTGGCCGCCCTGGCCGCCCTGGCCCTGGCCCTGGCCCTGGCCCTGGCCCTGTCCGCCCTGGCGCTGGCGCTGGCCGCCCTGGCCACCGCCCTGCTGCTCGTCGCCCTTGCCGCGGTCGCGCTGACGGTCACGGCGGTCACGGCGCTCGCCGCGCTCCCCGCGGTCCCCCCGCTCGCCGCGGTCACGGCGGCCACGACCCTCGGCGCCGTCGACGGCGGCCTCGGCCCTGGCGTCGGCACCCGCGTCGGCCTTGGCCTCCGTACGGGCCTCCGTACGCGTCTCGGTCTTGACGGCCTGCGCGGCCTCGGCCTTGGCCTCGCCCTCCGGCGAACCGGCGGGGGCGGTGGCCCGACGACGACGGCGCTCACCGGCCGGCTGGTCGTCGGACGCGGGCTGGCCCGGGATGTCGATCTGCTGCTGGGCGACGGCCTTCTCGGCCTTGGGCTCGGCGGCCTCGGCAGCGGTCTCGGCCGCGCGGCTCTTGGCGGTGGCGCGGCGCTTCGGCTTGGTCTCGGCGGCGTCCGCGGCCTTGGCGGGGGCGGCGGAACCTCCACCGGCCTGCGCCTCCTTGATGACCTCGATCAGCTGGCTCTTGCGCATGCGCGCGGTGCCCCTGATGCCGAGGCCGGACGCGACCTGCTGCAGCTCGGCCAGGACCATGCCGTCGAGGCCGGTGCCGGAGCGGCGGCGCCGTGCGGTGCCGCCGGTGGCAGCACCTGCGGCGGGCGCGGCGGCGTCGACACTGCTGTCGGCAGTCACGCCCATCAGATCGGTGGTGTCGCTCACGAAGGGTCCTTCCCTGGAGCGGACGTCGGCCATCTGGCTCGGCGACCGGTTGTGCTGTCCGGCAGCGGTCCCGTGTGGGTGGACCGTGTCCGGGGCGGTGGTCCCGCCGGGGTACGGCGGAGAGAGAAACGTGCTGGGTCCGGCCCGAGCGCCCCCTGCTCGGCCCTCACTGCAGGAGAGCGAGGGGTGTCGTGCCGGTTCCGGAGCGTGCTCGAAACTGCACAGGCAGGCTGCTCAGGCAGTTGGGGAGGCTCCCGGAAGAATCGGTGGTCCCTGATGGGGACACTCAGCACCGCGCCACAAAGGCGCCGGGTGCTGACTTGAGGTTAACACTACCGGCTCCGACAAACATTCCCCCTCTCCCTCACCGGCAATCTCCTGTCCCGGACGCCGCCCGGCATCCGGTCCGTCGCGCCTAGGGCGCGAGCGGCAGGACGCACGCTCCGGGCACGTCGAGATCGAGCCGGTTCGCGGCCCATCCCTCGCCCGCCAGACGGGCGACCTTGTCGGCCGTCCCGTGTTCGGCCAGCGCGAGAACCGTGGGGCCCGCGCCGGAGATGACCGCCGGGACGCCGTCCGCCCGCAGCCGGTTCACGAGGGCGATGCTCTCCGGCATCGCGGGGGCCCGGTACTCCTGGTGCAGCCGGTCCTCGGTGGCCGCGAGCAGCAGCTCGGGGCGGCGGGTCAGGGCCTCGACCAGGAGGGCGGCACGCCCGGCGTTGGCCGCGGCGTCCACATGCGGGACGGTACGCGGGAGGAGTCCGCGGGCGGTCTCGGTCAGCACCGGCTTGCCGGGGACGAAGACCACCGGAACGATGGAATCCGAGGGATCCATCCTGATCGCCCGCGCGGCACCGGACTCGGTCCAGGCGAGCGTGAATCCGCCGAGCAGACAGGCGGCGACGTTGTCGGGGTGGCCCTCGATCTCGGTGGCGAGTTCGAGCAGGGCGGCCTCGTCGAGCCTGGCGTCCCCGCCTATCGTCACGGCGCGGGCGGCGACGATGCCGGCGCAGATGGCGGCGGAGGAGGAACCGAGGCCCCGGCCGTGCGGGATGCGGTTGGCGCAGACGACCTCGAGGCCGCGCGGCTGCCCGCCGAGCAGGTCGAAGGCCGTGCGCAGGGAGCGTACGAGCAGGTGGCTCTCGTCGCGCGGGAGCGTCCCGGCACCCTCGCCGGCGATGTCGACGTGCAGCCCGGAGTCGGCGACACGGACGACGACGTCGTCGTAGAGGCCCAGCGACAGGCCGAAGGCGTCGAAGCCCGGGCCGAGATTGGCGCTGGTGGCGGGGACGCGCACCCGTACGGCGGCGGCGCGGAACGCTGGACCGGCCATCGCTCGATGACTCTCCTTGATTGCGACAACAGGTAGGTCGAACGGGGTGTTTCAGGCGGGCACTTCAGAGAAGTGCACGGGAACCCGGGGGGCCGTTTCGGCCTTGGAGGCGACAACGGCAACGACACCGCGCATATGCGTGGGGGCGGGTTCGGTACAGCCTATCGAAGGAAGGTTCTGTGGCGACATAGGGCGCACAGGAGGCGCACGATGCGTGTCGCGGGCCAACCTGTGCGCCAATGTACGTTCCTGATCGGGTTTCGATCAGTGCTCCTCCCGGCGCGGGAGGGGCGGGATCAGGCCAGACCGAGGCGCTCGGCGGCGGCGGCCGCGTCGACCGGGACGGTGACCGGCTGCGGCGCGCCGGCGACGGCCCAGTCGGGGTCCTTGAGCCCGTTGCCGGTGACCGTGCACACGATCCGCTGGCCGGGGTCGACCTTGCCCTGCTCGGCGGCCTTCAGCAGACCGGCGACGGAAGCTGCCGAGGCGGGCTCGACGAAGACGCCCTCCTGCGCGGCCAACAGGCGGTAGGCGCGCAGGATCTCACGGTCCGTCACCTCGTCGATGAAGCCGCCCGACTCGTCGCGCGCGGCGATCGCGTAGTCCCACGAGGCCGGGTTGCCGATGCGGATCGCGGTGGCGATCGTCGACGGGTCCTTGACGACCTCACCGCGTACGAGCGGGGCGGAACCGGAGGCCTGGAAGCCCCACATGCGCGGCCGGTGCGTGGACAGGGCGTCGGCGGCGTACTCGGAGTACCCCTTCCAGTACGCCGTGATGTTGCCGGCGTTGCCGACGGGCAGGACGTGGATGTCGGGGGCGTCGCCGAGCATGTCCACGATCTCGAACGCGGCGGTCTTCTGGCCCTCGATACGGACCGGGTTGACCGAATTGACCAGCGCCACCGGGTAGTTCTCCGAGAGCCCCCGGGCCAGCGTGAGACAGTCGTCGAAGTTGCCGTCGACCTGGAGGATCTTCGCGCCGTGCACGAGGGCCTGGCCCATCTTGCCGAGCGCGATCTTGCCCTGCGGCACGAGGACGGCGCAGACCATCCCGGCGCGTACCGCGTAGGCCGCGGCGGAGGCCGAGGTGTTGCCGGTGGAGGCGCAGATGACGGCCTGCGCCCCCTCCTCCTTGGCCCTGGTGATGGCCATGGTCATGCCCCGGTCCTTGAAGGAGCCGGTGGGGTTGGCGCCCTCGACCTTGAGGTGCACCTCGCAGCCCGTGCGCTCGGAGAGGACCTGAGCGGGAACGAGCGGCGTACCGCCCTCACGGAGCGTGACGACCGGCGTCGTGTCCGTGACCGGAAGGCGGTCCCGGTACTCCTCGATGATGCCGCGCCACTGGTGGGTGCCCTTGCTGGTCATGGGTCCTTTACTCCCCTTCAACACGCATGATGCTGGCGACACCGCGTACGGTGTCGAGCTTGCGCAGTGCCTCGACGGTCCCGGAGAGGGCGGCGTCGGGCGCGCGGTGGGTGACGACGACGAGGGAGGCCTCGCCGTCTCCGTCCTGTCGACCGTGCTGGCGCACCGTGTCGATGGATACGCCGTGCTCGGCGAAGACCGTCGCGACCTGGGCGAGGACGCCCGGCTTGTCGGCCACGTCGAGACTGATGTGGTACCGCGTCACGACCTCGCCCATGGAGCTCACGGGCAGCTGGGTGTACGCGGACTCGCCGGGGCCGTTGGCCTCGTTGAGCTTGTTGCGGCACACGGCGACGAGGTCGCCGAGGACGGCCGACGCGGTCGGTGCGCCGCCGGCGCCGGGGCCGTAGAACATGAGCTGCCCGGCGGCCTCCGCCTCGACGAAGACCGCGTTGTACGCCTCGCGGACGGAGGCGAGCGGGTGGCTGAGCGGGATCATCGCGGGGTGCACGCGCGCGGTGACGGAGCCGCCGTCGGCGGCCCGCTCGCAGATGGCGAGCAGCTTGATGGTGCAGCCCATCTGCCGCGCGGAGGCGAAGTCGGCGGCGGTGACCTCGGTCATGCCCTCGCGGTACACGTCGTCGAGGCGTACGCGCGTGTGGAAGGCGATCCCGGCGAGGATGGCGGCCTTGGCGGCGGCGTCGAAGCCCTCGACGTCGGCGGTCGGGTCGGCCTCGGCGTACCCGAGGGCGGTGGCCTCGTCGAGCGCCTCGGAGTAGCCGGCGCCGGACGTGTCCATCTTGTCCAGGATGAAGTTCGTGGTGCCGTTGACGATGCCCATGACCCGGTTGATCTTGTCGCCGGCGAGGGACTCGCGCAGCGGCCGGATCAGCGGGATCGCGCCGGCGACGGCGGCCTCGTAGTAGAGGTCCTGGCCGTGCTTCTCGGCGGCCGCGTAGAGGCTCGCGCCGTCCTGGGCGAGCAGCGCCTTGTTCGCCGAGACGACGGAGGCGCCGTGCTCGAAGGCGGTGGTGATGAGGGTGCGGGCCGGCTCGACCCCGCCGATGACCTCGACGATGACGTCGATGTCCCCCCGTTCGACCAGGGCGGTGGCGTCGGTGGTGATCAGCTCCGCGGGGATGCCCTCGCGGACCTTGTCCGGGCGGCGGACGGCGACACCGGCGAGCTCGACCGGGGCGCCGATGCGCGCGGCGAGGTCGTCGGCGTGCGTCGTCATGATGCGCGCCACCTCTGAGCCGACCACTCCACAGCCCAGCAGCGCCACCTTCAGCGGACGCGTACGCATCATCCGACCTCTTTCTCGTCCTACTTCGTATCTCTACGGTCGTGTCTCTACGGTTCTCTGCGGTGGAACCAGTCTCACTCACCGGACGGGGGTTTCCGCCCTCCGTCCGGATCCTGAGACATCTATTTCATCACTCGGTTATCACTGGACTATTTCATCACCCGACGTCGAGACGCAGGAGATCTTCTTCCGTCTCGCGGCGGACGATCACCCGCGCCTCGCCGTCCCGGACGGCGACGACGGGCGGCCGGAGCGCGTGGTTGTAGTTGCTGGCCATGGAACGGCAGTACGCGCCCGTCGCCGGCACCGCGAGGAGGTCGCCGGGCGCCACGTCCGACGGCAGGAAGGCGTCCCGTACGACGATGTCACCGCTCTCGCAGTGCTTGCCGACGACCCGGGTGAGCATCGGCGCGGCCTCGCTGGTCCGCGAGACGAGGCTGACGCTGTACTCGGCGTCGTAGAGGGCGGTACGGATGTTGTCCGACATGCCGCCGTCCACGCTCACGTACGTCCGCAGTCCTTCGAGCGGCTTGATCGTGCCGACCCGGTAGAGCGTGAAGGCGGTCGGACCGACGATGGCACGGCCGGGCTCGACGGAGATCCGGGGCGTGCGGAGCCCGGCGGCCTCGCACTCCCTGCTGACGATCTCGTTCAGGGCCTTGGCGATCTCGTGCGGCTCGCGGGGGTCGTCCTCCGAGGTGTACGCGATGCCGAGGCCGCCGCCGAGGTCGATCTCGGGCAGCTCGACCCCGTGCTCGTCCCGCACCTCGGCGAGCAGCTGGACGACGCGGCGTGCGGAAACCTCGAAGCCGGCCATGTCGAAGATCTGCGAGCCGATGTGCGAGTGGATCCCGATGAGCTCCAGGCCGTCCAGCCTCAGGGCACGGCGGACGGCCTCCGCGGCCTGCCCGCCGGCGAGCGCGATGCCGAACTTCTGGTCCTCGTGGGCGGTGGCGATGAACTCGTGGGTGTGCGCCTCGACACCGACGGTCACCCGGATCTGGACGCGCTGGCGCTTGCCGAGGGAGCGGGCGATGTGGGCGACGCGGACGATCTCCTGGAAGGAGTCGAGGACGATGCGCCCCACACCGGCCTCGACGGCCCGGTGGATCTCGTCCTCGCTCTTGTTGTTGCCGTGGAAGGCGATGCGCTCGGGGGGCATGCCGGCGGAGAGGGCGGTGACCAGTTCGCCGCCGGAACACACGTCGAGGTTCAGCCCCTCCTCGTGGAGCCACCGCACGACGGCCCGGGAGAGGAAGGCCTTGCCCGCGTAGAAGACGTCGGCGTCCGTCCCGAAGGCCTCGGCCCAGGCGCGGCAGCGGGCGCGGAAGTCGCTCTCGTCGAGGAAGTAGGCGGGCGTGCCGAACTCCTCCGCGAGCGCGTCGACACCGATCCCGGCGACGGTGGCGACGCCGCGCTCGTCCCGGGTGACGGTCCTGGACCACACCTTCGGGTCGAGGGCGTTGAGGTCGGCGGGCGGCGCCGAGTAGTGGCCCTCGGGGAAGACGTCGGCGTGACGGGGGCCTGCGGGGTGGGCGGAACGGCTCATGTCTGCACTGCTCTTTCAGATCCGATCGGGTGCGCTGATGCCGAGCACGGAGAGGCCGCCGGCGAGCACCGTCCCGGCGGCTTCGGCGAGCGCGAGCCGGGAACGGTGGACGGCCGAGGGTTTCTCGTCGCCGAGCGGCAGAACGGTGTGCTGGAACGCGAGCAGCGCGTCGGCGGTTGTTTCCAGGTGCCGGGCGACCCGGTCGGGGGCTCGGTGGCGGGCGGCGGCGAGAAGGACGGCGGGGTGGTCGCCGAGGGCGCCGAGAAGTGCGGGGGCGTCGATGTCGGTCTCGTACGCGGGTGTGACCCGGAGCTGTTCTCCGTTGACGAGCAGCCTACGCACCCGCGAGTGCGCGTACCGCACCCGGAAGAGGGGATTGCGCTCGTGCTGGACGAGGAGCGGCGGCCCGTCGAGGGGCCGGTCCTGGGGCGCGGGCCGGAGCAGGGCCCAGCGGGCGGCGTCGACACCGAGGCCCGTGGGGTCGTACGCCCCGGGTCGTACGTGGATCCGCTCGGCACCGCCGAACCCGGCGTCGGCCCCCTGCGCCCGGAGGAGCCGGACGACGGTCTCGGTGACAAGGGCGGCACGCGCCTCGGCGGACTCGGCAAAACGGACGACGGTCCCGACGAGGGCGGTACTGCTGCCGTACGGGGGGAAGGCGCCGCCGCTGGGCGTGGGGGCGGCGAGGGCGGGGGCGCTGAGGGTGGTGTCGCTGCCGCTGTCGTACGCGGGGGCGGACTCGCGGATCGCCCGCACGAGCTCGGCACCGGCGTCGGGGCGGAGGCTGAAGTTCAGGAACCCGGGCCCGGTGATCTCGACGCCCTGGAGCCCGGGGGCGTCACGGAGCCGTTCCTTCAGGATCCCGGCGACATCGAGGGCGGTACGGCCGGCGGGCCGGGCGAGGGTCAGGGCGATGTTGCTGGCGTACTCCCCGGCGCCACCGGGCCGGGCGCGCTCGACCTTGACCAGCGGGGGCACGTCGACCCGCAGCGCACCGTCGTCGACCGCGCGGCGCACGGCGTGCAGCACGGTGAGGGAGAGGTCCGCGGGGGTCACGGGTCAAGCCTAGGGGAGGAGGGGGGTCGGAACGCGAACCGGTTTCGCCATACGGGCAGCCGGGGGCGGCAGGACGGGCACCTCGCACACGACCGATGGACGGATGCGACCGGCGCACCGCCTCACAACTGGTGTACCGACGAGACGAGGTGCCGATCTCAGTGCACCCCGCGCGGGGTACTCGCGCGTCGGGACTCCTGCTCCTGCGCTCCGTCGACTGCGGCCGGTTCCTCTCCCCCGTCGGCCCCGGCGCCCTCCGGCCGCTCACGCCGCTCGCGGTGCATCAGCTGGCGGACCACGCGGACGAGCTCGGTGGGCTCGAAGGGCTTGGCGAGAAAGGCGTCGACCCGGGGCACCACCCCACCGGAGGCCTCGTGCTCACCGCAGGCACTGATGATCGCGACCGGCAGATGACTGGTCCGAGGATCGGCGCGCAGCCGCGCGGCGGTCTTGATCCCGTCGAGTCGGGGCATGACGACATCCAGGGTGACGACATCAGGACGAACCCGATGCACGACATCCAGACACTCGGCACCATCGGCCGCGGTCACGACCTCGAACCCCTCGAGTTCGAGATTGACCCTGATCAACTGCCGGATCACCTTGTTGTCGTCGACAACGAGCACCCGACCGGACGCGCCTGACACACGAACGAGAGTAGGCCGCCCAGAACAGCTGCGTCCGGGTTTTACCCACTTCTTACCCGTGCGAGGGACCCGACCCCCCGGTGACACCCCGGAAATACCTGTTCACAGCCACTCCCACAGAGCTGGTAGGGTTCTACCCGTCGCCGCCGAACGCGGCAGCGCCCCCGTAGCTCAGGGGATAGAGCAACGGCCTCCGGAGCCGTGTGCGCAGGTTCGAATCCTGCCGGGGGCACTTCGCAGGAAGTGCCACACAGACCCCGTGATCAGCGGAAACGCTGAGTGCGGGGTCTTGTTGTGTGTGCAGGGGGGTGCCGGGCTGAGCGGCGGATGCCAGGGGTCGCGGCCTCTTCGCGGCCCGGGGGCGTGGGGCGAAGCTGCAGGTGAGAACACAGAAACGCGGAAGGCTCCGGGATAGGTCCCGAGGGCCTCGCGTGGGGTGGCACCCCCTAGTCGGCAGTCACTCCCCAGTAGCCGATCTGAGCGGGGGCGCCGTCGCGATAGAGAACGGTGCAGTTGCCCTGGGCGCGATCGGGGAAGTCCAACCGCCCTGCGTCGAGAGCCTCGTCCCATTCCTCGTAGGTGGGTTGGCCGGGCGGGAGACCAGGCGCGCACCTCGCCGTCGGTCAGCGGACGCATGAACGGACCGTCGTCCGTGTCCGTGGCATCGATCATGAGGGGGAAGTCCAGCACGGTGGCCGTGCCACCGGTGAAGATGTACTCGTGCCACGCAGGATCACGCCACAGCTCCTCGACCGATCGTCCTTCGAAGCCGTGGTCGTCCTCCGCCAGCCTCTCTACCTGGGCCTGCCGGAATGCAGCCGCCAGATCAGGCTGATACGGGCCCGTCTGCGTCCACGCGTTACCGCCCACTTCTGTCCCTTCCCACTCGCACCGTTCAAGCGGAAGCGCAGCGTAGGCGATCGCACTGACAGTCCCCCTCGCTCGATCCCTCGTACTCCCGCAGCAGGTCTTCCATCGTCCGATCGGCCACCTCCTGACGACCGTCGAGGCCTCTTGCCAACCACCCCCATGTTGCCGACGCGCTCAAGGGCCCGGGTGGCGCCCACGGCCGCGTTGAGTCACCTCGAGACGGCGGAGTGACGGAGGTCGTAGGGGCGTCTAGTGCCGAAAGACCCCGTGACCAGCGGAGACACTAGCGCGGGGTCTTTCACGAGGGGTGCGGGGTGGGACACCTCCGGTGGGGTGTCCCGCCGCGTCAGGTCGTCTCCGGCTGGTTCAGGCGGGGGTTTCGGGGGTGTCGGCGGGCGGGTGGTGGGGCTGCGCCAGCGTGGCCGTGTGGACGAACCAGTCGAGGACTTCACGGAGTTCCTCGGCCTGGTCGGCGAAGACCTCCAGGGGGAACGAGGGGCGCAGGTCCAGCTTCGCCTCCGCGAGGTCGATGCCGTCCACCCCGTTCAGTCGGGCCATCAGGTCCCGGCGCAGTGACTCGTCGTCGAACGGCGGTCGGCGCTTCAAGTACTGGAAGACCACCTCCGCCGTGCCTGTCGCCGGGTACAGCGCGACGGGCCACAGCGAACGGGCGCGGGCCCCGCCCACGGACAGCATGGGGAAGCAGCTGGTCTCGCTCTTCTTCCCGTAGTCGAGAGAGCCGCCCCGTTCCTCCCAGAACCGCAGGGTCGCGAGTACTCCCTCTGCTGTCTCGGGGGTCTGGTTGTCACGCAACAGCGTCTCGAAGCGGGCCGCGGCGGTGTCCCCGGCCTTTCCGGCGGCCTCGGGGTCCTGGGCGGGCGCCTCGCTCTCGAAGTCGTCCTTGCCCACCAGGGCCGCCAGGTCCGCTGCCGTCAGCCGGTGGGAGCGGCGGGCGCGGCCCCATTCATCGAACGGCACGCCCTCGGACTCCAGGACAGCCCGCGGGTCGGGGTCGCCCTCACGTCCCTCCGGCCAGCGGAAGCCTGGGGAGATCTTGCCGTCGGCCATCAGCACGCGGTAGGCCCCGTGCAGCGCCGGCCTGGTGCCCACATGGTTCCCGACCGCGACGGCGTGCGTGCCGATGAGGGCGGCGAGGTCCCCGTACGTCGTCCACGTACCCGCCGGCATGTTCAGCAGCGCTCGGCGCAGCTCGCCCCACCCGGCCCACTCGGCGTCCGCTCGGACCACCCCGTCGAGGGGGCCCGGCCACAACTCCTCGGCGCGGATCGCCAGTTCCTGTGCCCGCGCAAGGATCTCGGCCTTCCCCCAGCGCTCCTGGGCGGCGATCCGCTGGTTCATCCGGAGCGCGCTGGAGTCCAGGATCTGCTGCTTGCGGCGGAAAGGGTGGTTCGAGAGGCGCGCGTTGTCGCCGGAGAGCGTGAGGTTGCCGAGGGTGTGCACCAGTTGGGTGTGGAGGTCCTCCGGGCTCTCGCTCTGCCCGGTCTCCTCGGCGAGGAGGTCGAACCACTGCTGGGCGGGCTGCTGCGGCAGTACGTGCTCCACGGTGAGCCTCGCCCTGGCGTAGTCGACCGGTTCGCTGGCGCCGTAGCTCTCCTCGAAGCGGCGCAGGATCTCGAAACGCTGGTGCGAGCGGCCCGACTTGTAGAAGGGGCGGCTGAGGATGGACCCCCGCATCACCGCGTCGGAGGGCCAGACACGTGTCCCGGTCTTGGCGGACAGGGCGTGGCGTACGGCGTCCGCGAGCGAGCGCCCGTTCTCCAGTTCCTTCTCCACCTCCTTGGGCAGCTCCATGAAGGTGCGGTTGTTTCCCGTGGTGGAGTTGCCGGCGAACAGGCGCCGCACCATGTAGCTCTCGGCGTACGAGAGGGCGGCGGCCGCCTCCTTGGGGTCGCAGGCGCCCTCGTCCAGCCGGTCGAGCAGGAGGAGCGCCAGTGGGTAGTGGGTCTGGCCGCCCCAGCGTGCGAGCCGCTCCAGGACCTCGCGCAGGCCCGGGTCGCCTCCCGCCACGGCTCGACGATCCGCATGAGGCGACCGGCTCGTACGTGCAGTCGGGAGACCTCGGCCTCCAGGGCCTCCTCGTCCGAACTCAGCGGTTCGAGACGCCTCTTCTGGTCCCGGTAGATCTCGCTCTGCTTGGCCCGGTTGTCGCCGCCGACGACCAGGTCGAGCCAGACCAGCAGTTCGAGCCTCGCCGGGCCCAACGACTCCTGCATCGGGAGCCACAGGTTGCGGTAGACGGCCTCGCCTCGCTTGGGGAGGCACATGAAGAGGTAGTTGCGCAGCAGATCACTCTGGCTGAGACCGACACCCGTGTTGTTGATGGACTCGAAGATCCGGTAGACGTTGTCGCCCTCGGCGGCGGTGATCGACACGATGGAGAGGAAGTCCCTCAGCACGG
Organism: Streptomyces sp. NPDC016459; assembly: GCF_040632845.1. Taxonomy (NCBI): domain Bacteria; kingdom Bacillati; phylum Actinomycetota; class Actinomycetes; order Kitasatosporales; family Streptomycetaceae; genus Streptomyces; species Streptomyces sp. NPDC016459. Next base: position 753,247 of record NZ_JBEYCR010000002.1, on the reverse strand, counting down.
ACTCCACGGCGCAGACCCATGCCTCGCCGGCAGTCTCCTCGCCCTCGGCCAGAGCAGCGAGGAAGAACCGGTAGGCGCCGCCGATGTTGCCGGCGCCGCCGGCCGTGGGAAGGGACTCCACGCAGGCGACGAACGCCTCGCGGTCGGCCTGTGTCGGCAGCAGACGGTAGTGGTCGTTCCCGTCCTGGTAGCCGTTGACCAGGACCAGGTCGTGGATGCGGTCCGCCTTCTTCGCCCGCCCCCGGGCCCGGTGGGCGTCCCGCAGCGCGGTGAAGGCGAGCATCAGGGTGGTCAGCCGCTGCTGGCCGTCCACGACGAGCCAGCGCTGCATCCCGCCCGCCGCGACGCGCTCCGGCGCGAGCACGACCGACCCCAGGAAGTGAGCCGCCGGAACCCTGCCGTCCAGCTTGTCCTCGACGAGTTCCATCACGTCGTCCCACAACTGTTGCAGCTCGTCCCGTTGCCAGGTGTAGGTCCGTTGGTACAGCGGGACCTGGAACTGCGTCTCTCCGTGAACCAGTTTGCTGAACGTCGTCTCCTGCGCGTGCACGCGCGTCCCCTCCCCGACTCCTGCCCGTGGGCCCGTCATTGTGCCGCACCCGGATACGGTGATCAGCTGAATCGGTATCCATGGTTCGTTCGGGTGGCCGGTGGAGGTGGTGACGTCGGCCTGGGCGGGTCACGCCGTGCGTTTGCGTGGGGTTGCCTTCTTCGTCGTCGTCTTCTTGGTGGACGTGGTCTTCTCGGCCGGGGTCTTCGACGCCGTGGTCTTCTTCTTCGCCGCCGTCTTCCTGGTCGTGGCCTTCTTCGGTGTCTCCTTCGTCTCCGCGTCGGCGGTCGACGTCGACTTGCGGGCCGGCGTCGCCGTCTTCTTCGCCGGTGTCCGGGACGTGGACTTCTTGCCGCCCGTCTCCTTCGGCGTCCCGCGCGGTTTGAGTTCCGTCACCACGGCGTCCTCGCCGCGGGCCTCCTTCGCCGCCCTGACGCTGCTCTCCAGGGCCGCCATCAGGTCGATCACCCGGCCGCCCTGCGCCTCCCCCGGGGCCGGGGGTGCGACGGCCTCGCCGCCCTCCGCCTTCGCCGCGATCATCTCCTCGACCGCGGTCCGGTAGTCGTCGCGCAGGGTGCTCATGTCGACCTCGCCCAGCGTGGCCATCAGGGCCTCGGCCAGGTCGAGTTCGGCGTCCCGCACCGCGACCGGTGTCTCCGGGGCCACGCCCTCCGGGGCGCGGATCTCGTCCGGCCAGAGCAGCCCGTGCATCGCGATCACGTCGTCCACGACCCGGAGCATGCCGAGCCGCTCCCGCCCCCGGAGGGCGTATTTCGCCACCGCCACCTTGTCGCTGCGCTTGAGCGCCTCGCGGAGCAGGGTGTACGGCTTGGCCGCCGGCACGCCGTTCGCCGAGAGGTAGTACGCGGCGTCCATCTGGAGCGGGTCGATCTCACCGGCCGGTACGAAGGCCACGATCTCGATGGTCTTCGCCGTCGGGAGCGGCAGGGCCGCCAGGTCCTCGTCGGTGATCGGGATCATGGTCCCGTCGGCGTCCTCGTACGCCTTGCCGATCTCCGGCGTCGTCAGCTCCTCCCCGTCCAGCTCGCACACCTTCTTGTAGCGGACCCGGCCGCCGTCCTCGGTGTGGATCTGGCGGAAGGAGACCGAATGGCTCTCCGTGGCGTTCACCAGCTTGATCGGGATGCTGACAAGGCCGAAGGAGATGGCGCCGTTCCAGATGGATCGCACGTTTCTTACCTTTCGAGCCTAAAAGACACGATTCGTGGGGATTGTCATCGTATGACGCCTCTCACGGAGGTGGAGGGGCGGCGCCTGGCGCTCAGCAACCTGGACAAGGTGCTCCACCCGGTCACCGGCACCCACAAAGGCGAGGTGCTCCACTACTACGCCACCGTCGGAGCCGCGATCCTGCCGCATCTGCGGGACCGGCCGGTGTCCTTCCTGCGCTATCCGGACGGCCCGGACGGACAGCTCTTCTTCACCAAGAATCCTCCACCCGGCACACCCTCCTGGGTGAGGACCACGCCCGTACCCCGCTCCGAGGACCCCCGGGCCCGGCAGGTGGTGATCGATGACCTGGCCTCCCTGATGTGGGCGGCGAACCTCGTCGTGGAGTTCCACACCCCGCAGTGGCGGGCATCCTCCCCCGCCGTCGCCGACCGGCTCGTGTTCGACCTGGACCCCGGGCCGCCCGCGACCGTCGTCGAGTGCTGCCGGGTCGCGCTGCACCTGCGCGAGCGGCTCACCGTGGACGGCCTCCACGCCTACGCCAAGACCTCCGGCTCCAAGGGGCTGCACCTGCTCGTGCCGATCGTCCCCACCCCCTCCGCACACGTCTCGGCCTACGCCCGACAGCTCGCCGTCGAGGCGGAGGCGGCGCTGCCACGGCTGGTCGTCCACCGGATGGCCAAGGCCCTGCGCCCCGGGAAGGTCTTCGTCGACCACAGCCAGAACGCCGCCGCCAAGACCACCGCCACCCCCTACACCCTGCGCGCGCGGACCCTGCCCACCGTGTCCGCACCCGTCACCTGGGAGGAGGTGGAGGAGTGCGCCGGCCTGGCGGCCCCGGATCCGGAAGCCCTCGTTCTCCTCATGGACGACATCACGCCACGTCTTGAGCGGTACGGGGAGCTCCTGGCGCCCCTCTTCGCGCCCGAGCGGGCCGGAGAGCTGCCATGAGCCCGGCCCGCCCCGACCGCCCCGCGGGACGGGGTGACGCCGGGGTTCGGGGGGCCGGGGCCCGCGCCGGGGTGCGGGGGTCCGGGGCCGTGGCGCTGGCTCCGCCCGTCGACGTCATGCGGCCACGGGCCGCCGACGAGATCCCCGCACAGGGCGAGCCGCCACGGCAGCTCCAGTACTCGCTCAAGCTGGACGGGTTCCGTGCGCTCGCCTTCGTCCTCGACGACGGCAAGGTCGTCCTCCAGTCCCGCTCCCGCCGCGACCTCGCTCCCGAGTTCCCCGAGACCGCCGCGCACCTGCGGGAGCAGCTCCCGCCCGGGATCGTCCTCGACGGGGAACTCTGCGCCTACCGGGAAGGACGGCTCAGCTTCACCGACCTCCTCCGGTCCCCCGCGGACCGCGCCAGGACCGGGGTGCCCGTCTCGTACATCGCCTTCGACCTCCTCGCCGTCCCCGGGCGTGACGTCCGGGCTCTGCCGCTCCGCGACCGGTGGGAACTGCTCGGTGCGGCCCTGCGGGAGGCCGAGCCGCCGCTCCAGCGCGTCCTCGCCACCCTCGACGAGTCGACCGCCCGCGACTGGTTCCGGGACCTGCGGGACGCCGGAGTCGAAGGGATCGTCGCCAAGACGCTCGGCTCCCCCTACCGGGCGGGGCCCACCTGGGCCTGGCGCAAGGTCCGGCACGCCGACACCGGCGACGGCCTGCTTCTCGGCGTCCTCGGCCCCCCCGAACGGCCCCGTGCCCTCGTCGTACGTCTCGCCGACGGCCGCACCGTGACGACCTCCCCCCGGCTCACCCCGGCGCAGTCGCGCGAGGTCGGGGCGGTGGCGGGCGACCGCGCCGGGCCCCTCACCCCGGACCCGGAGCACGGGCCCGTGCGGTGGGTGGAACCGCCCGTACCGGTCGAGCTGCGGCAGCTCGCGGGGCGGCAGCGGCAGGAGAACGCGACGTTCGTGCGGGTTCGGTCGGAGGGGTGAGGGGGCCGGGGGTGGGAGGTGGGGACGTCGAGGGGGTGGGGGGTGAGTGGGTGGAGGGGTGAGGGGGGCGGGGGTTGAGGGGATCGTAGGGGTGGCGCTGCTTCGGGTCGAGCGACCCGCACTCAGTGCAACTGCCCTGCTCCGTACCGTACATGGCGCAAAGAAGTCGCAACTCGGGGTGCCCGCACGTCCCGTGTCGCCAGTAAGGCCTTGCTTCACCTCCCGTGGTGCACACTTGCTGCCTGGTACAGGGCTCACGGGGAAGGCGGCCTGGCACATGCTGACGGGGATCGAGGAGGTCGACTGGGCCTCACTGGGGCATGCGTACGGCCCCGCGGACGACGTGCCGGAGCTCCTCCGCGGACTCGCCTCCGCCGATCCCGCGGAGCGGGAGACCGCCCTCGACGGGATGTACGGCGCCGTGCACCACCAGGGCGACGTCTACGACTCCACCCTCGCCTGCATCCCCTTCCTCCTCGAACTCGTCGCCGACCCCGCCGTCCAGGACCGCGGCTGCCTCGTCGAGCTGCTCACCAGCATCGGCGGCATCGAGCTCGACGACGACGAGGAACTGGACGAACTCGACCCCGACGAGGAGGAGTTCATCCCCGCGGCCAACTACGCCATGGCCGCGGCCGCCATCGCCGCCGGCGCCGACGTCTTCCTCGGGCTCGCCTCCGACCCCGACCCCGAGGTACGGCTCGCCGCGCCCTGCGCGCTCGCCTCCCTGCACCCCGAGCCCGCCCGGGTCCTGACCCTGCTGCGGGAACGGCTCACCGTCGAGCGGGACACCGAGGTGCGGCTCGCCCTCGTCGCCGCCCTCGGGCGGATCGCGCTGCGGCACGCGGCGCTACGCGCAGAGATCGTCGACTGGCTCGGCTGGCTCGCCCGCGCCGCCCACGACCCCGGGCTCCGTCTCGCGGCCCTCGTCCAGCGGGCGCGGTGCGCGCCCGGCGACATCCCGGACGACGTCGTGCCCCGGGTGACGGGCCTCCTGGAGGAGATCCGGATCACGGCCCGCGCGTCCGCCGCCCCCGGCGCCGACGGGTCCCGGTACGCCGCGCCCACCCTCATCGGGCAGGTCCGCGAACTCCTCGAGGAACACGCCGCCGGACGGCCCGCCCCCTGGACGGAGGAACTGCTCCGGACCCTGCACACCGCCCTCGACGACCGCGTCGACGACCGCATCGCGCTGATCCTGGCGCAACTGCGCAGCCCCGACTGGGGGCAGCGCTCCGACGCGATCTGGCTGTGCGGCGGGTTGATCCGGATCTGGCGCGGGCGGTACGAGGAGGTCGTCCGGCTCGTCGGCGCCCAGCTGCACGATCCCGAGCCACGGCTCCGGGAGGCCGCCACCTCGTTCCTGGAGCGGCTCTTCGAGCTGGGCGCCCCCGCGGCCGACGCGCTGGCCGCACGGCTGGCCTCGGGACCCTCCGCTCGGTCGGTCCCGGGGCCCGTCGGGGGGTCGCGAGGAGGCCCGGGGCTCGGGCCCGGCGGGCAGAACGCGTTCGTCGGGCGGTCCGGGCGGGACGGGGCGCTCCTCGCCCTGGCCCGCGCCGGGGACACCCGGGCCGTACCCCTGCTCGCCCGCGCCCTGGAGGAGGGCGAGGTACGGCGGGACCTGCTGTACGCCATGGATGGTCTCGGGCCCTCGGCCGCGATGCTCGCCCCGCTCCTGCGGCGCCGGCTCGCCGAGGTCGACCTCGACGAGCGGCTCTACGACCGGGCCGCGCCCCTGCTGTACGCCCTCGCGGCCGTTCGGGGCCGCCAGGCCGTACCCGAGGTCCTGCGGGTCCTGCGCGGGGCGCCTCCGAACCGGCGCGACTGGGTGCGGGAGGCCGCCCTCAGGACGCTGGCGGCCTTCGGGCCCGCCGCCCGGGAGGCCGTACCCGACATGCGAAGACTCCTGGCCGCCGAGTCGGCGTCCGTCGCCACGACGGCGGCGCGGGCCCTGTGGGCGGCCGAGGGTGAGGTGCGTGAGGTCCTGGCGGCCCTGGAGCGGTGGCTCGGGCCGGGTGCGTCGGGTGCGGAGCGGTGCGCCGCCGCGCAGGCGCTCGGCGAGATCGGGCCCGCCGCCGCCGCGGCCGCGCCGGCCCTCCTGCCCGGTCTGGCCTCGCGGGACCTGTGGGTGCGGGTCCGCAGCGCCGCCGCCCTGTGGCGGGTGTCCGGGGACGCGGCGACGGCCCTGCCGGTGCTGCTGGCGGCCTGGGAGGAGAACCGGCACGCGCGCGTGGACGTCGCGGAGTGTCTGGCGGAGATGGGTCCCGCGGCGTCGGAGGCGCAACTGGTGGTCCTCACCGAGCTGACGCGGCGGCGGCGGCACAACGCGCGCGAAGGCGCCTCCGGCAGTCATGACGTCCATGTCGACGAGAAGCTCCTGACCTTGTGCCGGGCGGCGCTGGCTCGGATGGAGCGGGGGGTGTTCTGAGGGGCCGGGGGGCGGCTGGGGCTTGGTTTCGGCTGCCAAGCCGGGTGGGGGGTACCTCTGCGTGGCGTGTGCGTGGGGGCCGTTCCGGGGGTCGTGTCCGGGACTGCATGATGTACGGCGCCTGCGGGGCCCGGAGAGTTCGGCGTTTGTCATGCGCCACACATCACTCTCTACGTCCCGAACACGACCCCCTCCACGGCCCCCACTTCTGTCCTCGGGCGGCCTCACCTCGTGAATCCCGTCGGTGAGCAGGAGGCACCTCCTTCCGAATATGGTCTCCTCAGGGCCCTGGGAGGAGACACATGCGACCGCTCGGAGCGTTGATCGCCGTCTGCGGTGTCCTGTGCGCTCTCGTGCTCGTCGGGTGCGGAGGTGAAGGCGGGCTCACCAGCGCCGGGGCAACGTCCCCCGCTGTGGGGCCCGTCCGGCTCTGGCCAGACCTGCCGCCGGCCACCGATCCGCCCATCGACTACGGGGAGTCCGACACCGCGCGTGTCCCCGGCATCGCCGTCGCCGACAACGACGTCCGTTCCGTCGACGCCGTCGCGGTCGTCCGTGCCGAGGTGCGGACCGGCGTGTACAGCGGGCCGGGATGTACGAGGAGACCGCCCGTGCGATCGCCGCCTGCGACACCGCTCCCCGCGCGTGTCCCGTCATGCGGCCGTACTACCGCGACCTCACCGGGAACGGCCGGGACGAGCTGATCGTCGGGATCCGGATGCCCGAGCAGCAGGTCGGGGTGCGGGTCTACCTCGCCGAGAACGGCGGTCTCACCCGGATCATGTCCACGGTCGACCAGGTCATCAGCGTGGAGCTGGCCGGGCGGGACCTGATCATGCGGGTCGCGTCGGCGGGGATCCCGGGGTACGAGTACCGCACCGCCTGGTCCTGGGACGAGCAGCAGCAGAGCATGCTGCCCACCCGTGACGAGATCGTGCGGGTGCGGCGCCCGGGGCCCGGCGTGCCCGTGCCCCGGCTGGTGAGCCCCAGCCCTTCCGTCGCTCCCGTGCCGCTGCCCGCGGAGACCCCGTGAGGGCGCCCCGGCCGCCCGCCTGGACCGCGACCCTGACGTGGAAGGCCGCCGTCTTCATCGCGGTGATGTGCTGCGCCCTCGCCGCCCTGCTCGGCAGCCTCGTCCATGTGTCGGTGACCGCGCAGACCGCGGACGACTCCCGGGAAAAGGCCCTCGCGCGGCTCACCGACGTGACGCGGCTGTACGAGGCCGGTGAGCCGCTTCCCCGGTTCGCCGGGTTCGATCCGGTCGGGCTCCCGGCCTCCCTGCGTGCCCTCGCCGTCCGGGGCGAGCGCGGCACGATGGTCGGTGACGACCGGGGTCACCCGGCGATGTGGGCGGCGGGCCCGGCGGACGGCCGCGCCCTCGCCGTACGGGTCGACTACACCCAGAGCGCCGAGACCATCGACGCGCTCGACCGCTCGATCCTTGGCTCGTCCGTGCTCGCCATCGGGGCGACCCTGCTCGTGGGGCCTTCGCCGTCACCCGGGTCACGCGCCGGCTGCACCTGACCGCTCAGGTGGCCCGCCGGATCAGTGCCGGCGATCTCGACGCGCGCGTGGACGATCCCCGTACGAAGGACCCGTCGCGCCCGCAGGACGAGGTGGCGACGGTCTCCGGAGCGCTCGACACGATGGCCTCCTCGCTCCAGCGCAAGCTGCAGAGCGAGCAGCGGTTCACCGCCGATGTGGCGCACGAGCTGCGCACGCCCCTGACCGGGTTGTCCGCGGCCGCCGAGCTGCTGCCGGAAGGGCGGCCCTCGGAGCTCGTACGGGACCGGGTGCGGGCGATGCGGGGGCTGACCGAGGACCTCCTGGAGATCTCGCGCCTCGACGCCCGCAACGAGACCGTGGACCTGGCCGTGCACGAACTCGGCCCGCTCGCCGAGCGGGTGGTGCGCGCCTCGGGCACGGACACGGAGGTGCGGGTCGTGCGGGACGCGACGGTGGAGACGGACCGGCGCCGTCTTGAGCGGGTGCTCGGCAATCTGGTCGCCAACGCGCACAAGCACGGGGCTCCTCCGGTGGTGGTGACGGTGGACGGGCCCGTCGTGTCCGTACGGGACCGCGGCCCCGGCTACCCCGGCTATCTGATCGAGTCGGGGCCGCAGCGCTTCCGGACCGAGAGCGGCGGCAAGGGGCACGGGCTCGGGCTGACGATCGCGGTGGGGCAGGCGGAGGTGATCGGGGCCGCGCTCGTGTTCACCGGGGCGCCGGGGGGCGGGGCCGAGGCCCTGCTGCGGCTGCCCGAGTACGTCCACCTCTCGGACGACGCGCCGCAGGAGTGACAGCACGGCACACCGTCACACAAAAGGGACATAGGGCATACCGCTTGCTACGTTGCGGCCATGACCGCACCGCGAACGGACGCGCCCCCGCCCGGGGTACGCATCCCGAAGCGCCGCGGCGTGGAACTCTCCCTCCTCGTCTGCGCCGTCCTCATCTCCGTCTACGGCTACGCCGAGGTCGGTCTCGCCCGCAGCGGCGCCGTGCCCCCGGACGCCGTCCGCTACGGGGCCGGGCTCGGTCTGCTCGCGCTCGTCGCCCATCTCGCGGTCCGCTTCCGCGCCCCGTACGCCGATCCGCTGCTGCTGCCGATCGCCGTGCTGCTCAACGGCCTCGGGCTCGTCCTGATCTACCGGCTCGACCTGGAGACGCCGAGGGACCAGGCGGCCGCGCCCCAGCTGGTCTGGTCGACGCTCGGGGTCGCGCTCTTCATCGTGGTCGTCCTGCTGCTCCGCGACCATCGCGCGCTCCAGGGGTACGCGTACGTGTCGGTGGCCGCCGCGCTCGCCCTGATGATCCTGCCGATCTTCTTCCCCGCCGTGAACGGCGCCAAGATCTGGATCCGGATCGGCGGCCTCTCCTTCCAGCCGGGCGAGTTCGCCAAGATCCTGCTCGCCGTCTTCTTCGCCGCCTATCTCGCCGCCAACCGCCACGCGCTCGCGTACGCCGGCCGCCGGATCTGGAGGTTCCAGCTGCCCGCCGGACGGGTCCTCGGGCCCGTCGTGGCGATCTGGCTGCTGAGCGTCGGCGTGCTCGTCCTGGAGCGGGACCTGGGCACGTCGCTGCTCTTCTTCGGGCTCTTCGTGATCATGCTGTACGTGGCCACCGGCCGGATCGGCTGGATCGCCGTCGGCCTGGTGCTGGCGTCCGCCGGCGCCGTCCTCGTCGGCTCCCTCGAACCTCATGTGCACAGCCGGGTGCAGGACTGGCTCGACCCCTTCGCCTCGATCCGGGCGGGGGACGGCCCGGGGCAGCTCGCCCAGTCGCTGTTCTCCTTCGCCGCCGGGGGCATGCTCGGCAGCGGGCTCGGTCTCGGTCATTCCGTCCTCATCGGTTTCGCCGCCAAATCGGACTTCATCCTCGCCACGGCGGGTGAGGAGCTCGGGCTCGTCGGCCTGACCGCGCTCTTCGTGCTGTACGCGCTGCTCGTCGCCCGGGGATACCGCGCCGGCCTCTCGCTGCGCGACCCCTTCGGGCGGCTCCTCGCCATCGGGCTCGCCTCGATCGTGGCGCTCCAGGTCTTCGTGATCGCGGGCGGGGTGATGGGCCTGATCCCGCTGACGGGCATGGCGATGCCGTTCCTGGCCCAGGGCGGTTCGTCGGTCGTCACCAACTGGGTGATCGTGGCGCTGCTCATCCGCGTCAGCGACTCGGCGCGGGCCCCGGAGCCCGATGCCGCCGACACGGGGACGCTCGCCGCCGTCAAGGAGGGGGCCTCGTGAGCCTCGTGTGCCGTACGCGGGGGGTGGGGTCGTGATCCGGTATGCCCGGCGGGCCGCCGGACTCTGTCTCGTCCTGCTCGTGGCGCTCCTCGTCAACTCCGCCCGGGTGATGGTCTTCGAGGCCGAGTCCCTCGACGACAACCCCGCCAACCGGCGCATCGTGATCGACCGGTACGAGCAGCCGCGTGGTGACATCCTCGTCGAGGGGAAGCGCGTGACGGGCTCCCGGGACAGCGGACAGCAGCTGCGCTGGGAACGGACCTACCGCAAGGGGCCGTTGTACGCGCCGCTGACCGGCTACGCCTCGCAGATCTACGGCACCACCCTCGTCGAGCACGCCGAGGACGCCGTCCTGGCCGGCACCGAACCGATGCTGGCCCCGCTCCCCCTCTGGAACGACCTCACCCGCGGCCGGCAGCCCGGCGGCGACGTCGTCACGACGATCCGGTCGTCGATGCAGGAGGCCGCCTTCCGGGGGCTCGGCGGGAAACGCGGCGCGGTGGTGGCCGTGGAGCCGCACAGCGGTCGGATCCTGGCGCTCGTCAGCTCGCCCTCGTACGACCCCGGTGTCCTCTCCGGGACCGGCCCGGGGGTCAAGGACGCCTGGAAGCGGCTCACCACCTCGCCGAACCAGCCGATGCTGAACCGGGCGCTGCGGCAGACGTACCCCCCGGGCTCCACGTTCAAGATCGTGACGGCGGCCGCGGCCCTGGACGCCGGGGCGGTACGGGACGTGGACGCGCCGACGGACACCCCCGACCCGTTCGTGCTGCCCGGCACCCGTCAGGTGCTCCCCAACGAGGCGAAGGGGTGCGAGGACGCCTCACTCGCGTACGCCGTCCAGTGGTCCTGCAACACCGTGATGGCCGGGCTCGGGGTGAAGGTGGGCCTGACCGGGATGGTCGACGCGGTCGAGGGGTTCGGCTTCAACGACACCGCACTCCGGGTGCCGTCCTGGGTGGCCAGGTCCAACTTCGACCGGGAGATGAGCCCGGACCAGCTGGCCCTGTCGTCGATCGGGCAGTTCAACACGACGGCGACGCCGCTCCAGATGGCCATGGTGGCGGCGGCGGTCGCCAACAACGGGGAGATCGCCCACCCGTATCTCGTCGACCGCACGACGACCTCGGGCGGCATCACGGTCGACCGCACCGGCCGCCGCAGTCACCGCCTGGCCATGAACCCCTCGACGGCGCTCCAGCTCCAGCGGCTGATGCTGAAGGCGGTCGAGGAGGGGACGGGGACGAACGCGGCGATCCCCGGGGCCCGGGTCGGCGGCAAGACGGGCACGGCCCAGCACGGCTTCGGCAACACGGGGACCCCGTACGCCTGGTTCATCGCCTGGGCACAGGCCGGCGACGCGGCCCAGCCGGCCGTCGCCGTGGCGGTGGTCGTCGAGGACGCGGAGGCCGCCCGTACGGACATCAGCGGGGGCGGCAGCGCGGCTCCGATCGCGAAGGCGGTGATGACGGAGGCGCTGCGGCTGGAGGCGGAGGCCCGGAGGGGCCAGGGCCACTCGTTCGGATCAGGGGCCGGGGGCCGCGAGCCCTGAGGCCCTGGTCACTCCCCCGTCGCGCCCTCCGCGATCGTGTCCTCCACCTCCGTCACCCTGGCCCGTTCCTCCGCCGCGAAGCGCTCCGCGTCGAGCCGCTCCGCGATCTCCTCGTCCTGGGTCATCAGCAGGTCGAGGTTCGAGTCGCCGAGGTCGAAGACGCCCATGTCGAGGTAGGCCTTCTGGAGGCGCTCGCCCCACAGGCCGATGTCCTTGACGCAGGGGACGATCCGGCTGAAGAGGAGCTTGCGGAAGAGGTGCAGGAACTCGCTCTGCTCGCTGAACTCCTCGGCCTCCTTCTTCGGGATGCCGAAGTTCTCCAGGACCTCGACGCCCCGCAGCCGGTCCCGCATGAGGTGGCAGCCCTCGATGACGAACTCCTCGCGTTCGCGGAGTTCGGCGTCCGAGAGCTGACGGTAGTAGTCGCGCAGGGCCATCCGGCCGAAGGCCACGTGCCGGGCCTCGTCCTGCATGACGTACGCCAGGATCTGCTTGGGGAGCGGCTTGTCGGTGGTGTCGCGGATCATGCCGAAGGCGGCGAGGGCGAGCCCTTCGATGAGGACCTGCATGCCGAGGTAGGGCATGTCCCAGCGGGAGTCCCGCAGGGTGTCGTCGAGGAGTCCCTTGAGGTTGTCGTTGATCGGGTAGAGCATGCCGATCTTGTCGTGGAGGAAGCGGCCGTAGATCTCGGCGTGCCGGGCCTCGTCCATGGTCTGGGTGGCCGAGTAGAACTTGGCGTCCAGGTCGGGGACGGACTCGACGATCCGGGCGGCGCAGATCATGGCGCCCTGCTCGCCGTGGAGGAACTGGCTGAACTGCCAGGAGGCGTAGTGCCGGCGCAGGTCGCCCTTGTCCTTCTCGGTCATCCTGGCCCAGTGGCGGGTGCCGTGGAGGGTGAGGACCTCGTCGGGGGTGCCGAGCGGGTCGTACGGGTCGACCTCCAGGTCCCAGTCGATCCGGGTGGATCCGTCCCACTGCTTGTCCTTGCCCTTCTGGTAGAGGGCGAGGAGGCGCTCGCGGCCGTCCTCGTACTCCCAGGAGAAGCGGGCGGCGCCGGTGGCGGGGACCTGCCAGGTGGGGGTGGACGGGGCCGTGGTGTAGAGGTCGCGCGTCGACACTGACGCCTCCTTCGGGGGTGGGACCGTTCCCGTGGTGCGAGTCCACCCGCCAGGCTCACACGGTGGTAGACGGATCGTCAACAAGTCGCGCCGAAGGGATTGACGGCGTTACTGACGGGCAGTCTCATAGACAGTGACCCCCGGTAACATGTCGGCGAGCGCAGCGAGGTGTCTCCCACCATGACCCCCTTCACCGAGCCCGACTTCAGCCTCCTCGGGGATGCCCTGGGGCCGCTGCGCGACCGCGAGCAGGTCGCCGAGCGCCTTCTGGAGTCCTCCCGCAAGCACTCCTACGACCCGGACGCCGAGCTCGACTGGGACGCGCCGTTCGAGGACGGCAAGTGGTTCTGGCCGCCGGAGCTCGTGTCGCTCTACGACACCCCGCTCTGGCGCCGGATGTCCGAGGAGCAGCGGATCGACCTGTCGCGCCACGAGGCGGCGTCACTCGCCTCGCTCGGCATCTGGTTCGAGATCATCCTCATGCAGCTGCTCGTCCGTCACATCTACGACAAGTCCCTGACCAGCCATCATGTGCGGTACGCGCTCACCGAGATCGCCGACGAGTGCCGGCACTCGATGATGTTCGCCCGGATGATCCAGCGGAGCGGCACCCCCGCGTACCCGGTCCCCAGGCTCCACCACAACCTCGCGCGCGTCCTGAAGACCGTGTCCACCACTCCCGGGTCCTTCGCCGCCACCCTGCTCGGCGAGGAGATCCTCGACTGGATGCAGCGCCTGACCTTCCCGGACGAGCGCGTGCAGACCCTCGTCCGCGGGGTGACCCGCATCCATGTGGTGGAGGAGGCACGCCATGTGCGGTACGCCCGCGAGGAGCTGCGGCGCCAGATGGTGACCGCCCCCCGCTGGGAACAGGAACTCACCCGGCTCAGCTGCGGCGAGGCCGCCCGGGTCTTCTCCACGTGTTTCGTCAATCCGGGGGTGTACGAGGCCGTGGGCCTGGACCGGCGCGAGGCCGTCGCGCAGGTGCGGGCGAGCGGACACCGGCGCGAGGTCATGCAGTCCGGCGCCAGGCGGCTCACCGACTTCCTCGACGACATCGGCGTGCTGCGCGGGCCGGGACGCCGGCTCTGGAAGTCCTCGGGGCTGCTGGCCTGAGGGCGTGGGTGGCGTCCGGAGCGTAGCGCCGTCCGCCCTGAGGGCAGGGCTCGCGGACCTTCCGGACCGGCCCTGCGGTGTCCGGCTCCGGATGTCCCGCCCGCGTGCCGCGCGGCTACGCTGCGGAGCATGACGAGCGCCGCCACTCCCGCGTACCGCAGGCTCAGTGTCGAGGAGCGGCGCGGGCAGCTCCTCGACGCGGCCCTGGGGCTCTTCGCCCACCGGACGCCCGAGGACGTCTCGCTCGACGACGTCGCCGAGGCCGCCGGCGTCTCGCGGCCGCTGGTCTACCGCTACTTCCCCGGTGGCAAGCAGCAGTTGTACGAGGCCGCCCTGCGCTCGTCCGCCGACGCCCTGAACCGCTGCTTCACCGAGCCGCCCGAGGGCCCGCCCACGGAGCGGCTCGGGCGGGTGCTCGACCGGTACCTGACCTTCGTCGACGAGCACGACGCCGGGTTCAGCGCGCTGCTGCGGGGCGGCAGCGTCGCCGAGACCTCCCGGACGAGCGCGATCGTCGACGAGGTGCGGCGGGCTGCCGCCGAGCAGATCCTGGTCCACCTGGGGGTGGAGCGGCCCGGGCCCCGGCTCGGCATGCTGGTGCGGACGTGGATCGCCGCCGTGGAGGCCGCGTCGCTCATCTGGCTCGACGAGGACAAGCAGCCACCGGCCCGGGAACTGCGGGAGTGGCTCGTCGATCATCTCGTCGCCCTGCTCGCCGCGACCACGGCGAGCGACGAGGAGACCGCCGGGGTCGTCGGGCTGCTCCTCGCCCAGGAGACGCCCGAGGGGCCGGTGGCACGGCTCGCCCGGAGGGTCCTGCCGGTGGTGGGCGAGGCGGCCCACCTCCTGTGAGCCGGGAGGCGCGGGAGGCAGGAGGGGTGAGCGGGGCAGACTGGAGGGGTGAGAAGCGAGAACACCCCCTTCCGTGGCGGCCCCCTCGACGGCCGGGTCCTGCCGATCCTGCTCGGCCCGACCGGCCACCCGCCGAAGTGGTACGAGGTCCCGGTCCCGGCGCACGACGGGCGTCCACCGACCGTGTACGCGTACCGGCGCGAGCCCGCGGGCTACACGAAGCGGCTCGGGCTCCAGCGTGGCTGGGTCTACGCGTACGCGCCCGATGGCCGCGAGCGGCGCGAGCTGAGGTGGCCGTGGTCGAAGCCGGGCGGCGGCACGCCTCCGCCCGCGTAACACGCTGAGCCGAACGGGTGAGGCCGCCGGACGCGCCCCTATTCGTACGTTAATCGGCTGATCTGACACGTCATCATCCCTGTGGAGGTGGTGACGTGACGCGAAGGCTGCTGCGTACGGTCTGCACGGGGGCGCTGGCCGCGGTGACGGCGCTCACCGGGGTGACGCTCCCCTCGGGCGCCGCCGCCCCGGTCCCGCCGACCGACTCCCCGGCGGAGGCCCCGATCGCGTGGGCCGACCCCGCGAAGGAACCGGTGGGTCCCGTCGATCCCGACGCCCGCGTCGACCCCGAGGCCGCGGACGCGCCCGGCGGCGTCGACGGCCCCGACGTCACCGAGGCTCCCGACGACCCCGAGGTCCCCCTGGCCCCCGGAGAGCCGCCCCCTCGTACCCCCGAGGCCTCCGGCTCCCCCGAGGTCCCCGGCTCCTCTGAGGTCCCCGGCTCTCCTGAGGTCCCCGACGCCCCCGGCTCCCCCGAGGCCGCTCGGCCCGCCCCCCTCGACGACGGCGCCGCCCTCCCCCCTCCCGGTGGTGACTCCGTCACCACCCTGCTCACCCGGCTGCGCACGCTCTACCAGCGGGCCGAGGAGGCAGCCGAGCGGTACAACGCCGCCGACGAGGCCCTGAAGCTCCAGACCGCCGACACCAAGAAGGTCACCGCCCGGCTCACCGCCGCCCGGACCGCCCTGGCGCAGGGGCGTGCCGTGGCCGGCCGGATCGCCCGGGACCAGTACCAGGGCAGGTCCGAACTCTCCTCGTACCTGCGGGTGCTCCTCGCGCCCGACCCGCGGTCGGCCCTGGACCAGGGGCATCTGATCGCCCGGGCCGGCCGCCACCGCGTCGCGGCCGTGTCGCGCCTGGAGAAGGCCGAGCGGCAGGCGGACTCCCTGGCGAGCGCGTCCCGGAAGGCCCTCGACCGGCAGCAGGGCCTCGCCGTCGCGCAGCGCACCCGGCGTGACGAGGCACGGGCACGTCTCGCGGAGGTCGAGAGACTGCTCGCCGCGCTGTCCCCCGGGCAACTGGCCCGGCTCACCGAGCTCGAGCGCGTCCAGACGGCCGGCGCGCAGCGCGAACTCCTCGGCTCCGGCGTCCTGGACGGGCGGCGCACCCCGTCCCGGGCGGGCGCGGAGGCGCTGCGGTTCGCGGTGGGGCAGATCGGCAAGCCGTACGAATGGGGGGCGGAGGGCCCGGAGACGTACGACTGCTCGGGGCTCACCCAGCGGGCGTGGGCGGCGGCGGGCCGGGAGCTGCCGCGTACCAGCCAGGAGCAGTGGGCGACCCTGCCCCGGGTGTCGTGGGCGGAGCTTCGGCCGGGGGACCTGGTGGTGTACTTCCCCGGCGCCACCCATGTGGCGGTCTACCTCGGCGAGGGGCTCGTGGTGCACGCGCCGCGTCCGGGCGGCAAGGTGAAGGTCTCCCCGATCGCGGCGAATCCGCTGCTCGGAGCCGTGCGCCCCGACCCGGACGGGAGGGCCCTGGCCGCGTACGTGCCGCCGCCGCTTCCGGCGGGGGCCAGGGACGGGCAGGACGAGGGGTACGACCGCGGCTGAACGACACCGGTGACGGCGGGTCGCCGACCCCGCACCACCGGTTCGCCGGTCACCGCGGTCCGGGGTCCGACTCCTGGAGCCCCGCGGGTGCCGCGGCTCTGGGGGTGAGGATGTCGCGGGCCTGTTCCGCGGCGCGGGCGGTGCTCTCGCTGACGAAGTCGAGGAAGCGGGCGACGTTCTCCAGGCGGTGGGCGGCCGGGGTGTCGGGGCCGAGGACGCCGACGCCCTGCCGTGCGGTCGCGACGATCTGGGCGGTGGACCGGGCGCTGGCGATCATCGACCGGTACCAGATGTCGTCGTCGACGATGTAGCGCTCGCGGCGGCGTTCGTCGCGCTCGCGGCGGACGAAGCCCTGGTCCTCCAGGAACGCGATCGCCTTGGAGATGGACGCCGGGCTGACCTGCAGGCGCTGGACCAGTTCGGACGCGGTGAGGCTGCCGGTGTCGGTGAGGGTGAGGCAGGCCATCACCCGGGACATCATCGTGGGCATGCCCGAGCTCATGAGGACGGTCGTGAACGTCTCCTGGAACTCACGCACCGCCTCGGCGTCGCGCCCGTGGGCCTGCGGGGGCGCCTCCGCCGTCCGGGACGCGGCGGGCTTCCGCCGGTGGGTGCGGCGCTCGGTGGCCCGTTGGGCAAGGTCGGCGCGGTAGGCGGTGGGCCCGCCGTTGCGCATCACCTCGCGGGTGACGGTGGAGGTCGGACGGTCGAGCCGCCTGGCGATCTCGGCGTAGGCGAGGCCGTCGGCCAGTCCCAGCGCGATCTGCCGGCGTTCCTGCTGGGTGAGCCTGCCTCCCGGCATCGCGGTCTCCTTCGCGTTCCCTCTGTGCCGTTTACGCCTTCACCATAGCGTTCACTCCCATTCCATTGCAACGCGCCTCTGCCTGACGTTGCGTTATACGACAGGATCAGTGCAACGAAACAGCGGCTTTGACCTGCAGTGATGCGCTTACAACGCAACATGCTAATTGCCGAGAGTGTGAATGCAACGTAGCGTTTCACTCATCAGAAACAACGAACCGAAGGAATAGACCATGCAGAAGTTCCTCACCTCCGCCCCCGTCTCCGCCGTCCTCGACATCCCCGCCGGCCGCATCCGGTTCATCGCCGCCGACCGCACCGACACCACCGTCGAGGTCCTGCCCGCCGACCCCTCCAAGGGCCGCGACGTGAAGGCGGCGGAGCGGATCACGGTCGCCTACGGCGACGGCGTCCTGCGGATCGAGGCCTCCGACGCGAGCAACCGCGCCCTCGGGAACTCCGGCACCGTCGAGGTCACCGTCCAGCTGCCCGCCGGCTCCCGCGTCGAGGCCACGACGGCCACCGCCGAACTCCGGGGCGTCGGACGCCTCGGCGACGTCACCTACGAGAGCGCGCACGGTACCGTCAAGCTCGACGAGACCGCGGGCGCCCGCATCACCCTCGCCGCCGGCGACATCTCGGTCGGCCGTCTGGGCGGCCCGGCGGAGATCAGCAGCCAGAAGGGCGACCTCACCATCGCGGAGGCCGTGCGCGGCACGGTCACCCTGCGCACCGAGCACGGCGCGATCTCGGTCGGCGCCGCCCGCGGCGTCTCGGCCACCCTGAACGCCGGCACCTCCTACGGCCGCGTCGACAACGCCCTCCAGAACTCCGGGGGCGCCGAGGCCCGGCTCGCCATCCACGCGACCACCGCCTACGGCGACATCACCGCCCGCAGCCTCTGACGCGCGCCTTCCGACCTCCGACCAGGGCCGTCCGCAACCGCGATCCCCGGTGGGCGCGAGCCCCCGCCACGCACGAGGGCGGCGTACCCCGACACCCGTCGGGGTACGCCGCCCTCTCCGCGTTCTCCGGCCGCCCGTGGGGCCCGGGACACGGTCCGTCAGTTCCCGGCGAGCGACGCCAGGTACGCGTTCGTCTTCTCGGGCTCGTAGAAGAAGTTCTCGAAGTCCGACGGGTCGTTGAAGCCGTTCGCGAAGCGGTCGGCCGCGGGCTGGAGCTGCCCGGCCGCGCCGAGGAGGTTCAGGACGTGCTCCGGCGGCGGGGCCAGCATCGCGTTCGTCCACTTGGTGACGTGCTGGGCCGTCTGCCAGTAGCGGTCGAAGGCGCCCTGCATCCACTCCTCGTCGAAGGGCTCCTCGCCGCGCTCGACGATGGCGGCGAGGTACGCGGCGGCGCACTTGGACGCCGAGTTGGAGCCCTGACCGGTGATCGGGTCGTTGGCGACGACGACGTCGGCGACACCGAGGACGAGACCTCCGCCGGGGAGCCGGCCGATCGGGTTGCGGACCGTCGGGGCGTACCGGCCGGCGAGAGTGCCGCCCGCGTCGGTCAGTTCGACCTTGGTGGCCCGCGCGTACTCCCAGGGCGTGAACCGCTCCATCAGCTCCAGGGTCAGGGACAGGTGCTCCGCCGGGTCCTTCACGCCCTGGAAGGCGTCGAGCGGGCCGCCGGGGATGCCCTCCCAGAAGAGGATGTCGGCGCGGCCGCCCGTCGTCAGGGTCGGCATGACGAAGAGTTCGCCGACGCCCGGGACGACGTTGCAGCGGACCGCGTCGAAGTCGGGGTGCTCGGGGCGGGGCCCGAGGCCGTGGACGTACGCGACGGCCAGCGCGCGCTGCGGCTCGCCGTACGGCGAACGGGACGCGTCCCGGCCGAACATCGAGACCAGTTCGCCCTTGCCCGCCGCCACCATCACCAGGTCGTAGCTGCGGGAGAAGTAGTCCAGGTCACCGACGGCCGCGCCGTGGATCACCAGCTGGCCGCCGCGCTGGGCGAAGGTCTCCATCCAGCCGGCCATCTTGACCCGCTGGTCGACGGACTGGGCGTACCCGTCGAGCTTCCCGACCCAGTCGATCACCCGGCTGGAGTCGGGGGCGGCGACGGAGACGCCCAGGCCCTCGATCTTCGGGGCCTGGGACTCCCAGAAGTTGAGGCCGAGGTCCCGCTCGTGCTGGAGCGCGGTGTGGAACATGCACTGCGTGGACATGACCCGGCCGGACCGGATCTCGTCCGCCGTCCGGTTCGACATGAGGGTGACCTCGTACCCCTCCGACTGGAGTCCGAGGGCGAGCTGCAGACCGGACTGGCCGGCGCCGACTATGAGTATCTTCCGCATGGGTGGTGCTCCTGGCGTGACGGGGAGAACTATTCGGGGGTGGCTTCGAGCGCGTGCGCGACCATCGCGAGGAGGCTCTCGATGACGCTGTACCGCTTGCGCGCGTCCATGATCACCACGGGTACGTGCGCCGGCACCGTCAGAGCTTCCCTGACGTCCTCCGCCTCGAACGCCTCGGTGCCCTCGAAGTGGTTGACGGCCACGATGTACGGCAGTCCGCAGCTCTCGAAGTAGTCGAGGGCCGGGAAGCAGTCGGTCAGCCGACGCGTGTCGGCCAGCACGACCGCGCCGATCGCGCCCCGCACCAGGTCGTCCCACATGAACCAGAAGCGCTGCTGCCCCGGCGTACCGAAGACGTACAGCACCAGGTCGTTGTCGAGCGTGATCCGGCCGAAGTCCATCGCCACGGTGGTGGTGAGCTTGTCCGGGGTGGCGGTGAGGTCGTCGGTGTCCTCGCTCGCCCGCGTCATCAGCGCCTCGGTCTGGAGCGGGGTGATCTCCGAGACCGCGCGGACGAAGGTGGTCTTGCCGACGCCGAAGCCGCCCGCGACGACGATCTTCGTCGCGATCGGGGCGCGGGTGTGGTCGAGCTGCCAGTCCTGCGCGCCGTCCTCGGCGCCCGGGCCGGCGGTATCCCGATCGAACAGGTCGGTCTGGGGCTGTACGGGAACGCCCGTCACCACCGGTGAGTCGGAGACGGCGGAGGCGTCAGAGACGACGGAGTCCACTCAGCACCCTTTCGAGGAGCGCGCGGTCGGGCTGGCCGGTGCCGTGACCGGTCCCGTACACGCGGATCTTTCCCTGGTCGGCCAGGTCGCTGAGCAGCACCCTGACGACTCCCAACGGCATCTTCAGTAGTGCCGAGATCTCCGCGACCGTCCGCATACGGCGGCAGATCTCGACGATGGCCCGCATCTCCGGCATCAGACCGCGGGCACCGGGCCCGCCGTCCGTCAGGACCTTGCGCACGGCGGGCGCTTCGAGCGCCGCCACGAAGGTCTCGACGAGCAGGACGTGGCCGAAGCGGGTACGGCCTCCGGTCAGCGAGTACGGGCGTACGCGCGCGGGGCGCCGCCCGTCTCCCCGCACCGGCAGCCGGTGGGCGTGGGGCCCGGGGTAGGCCGAGGATGCTGACGTCACTGGGTGCTCTCCATCGATTTGCGCAGCTCACTGCGGACTTCGGGGGTGAGTACGTGACCGGCGCGGCCCACGAAGAGCGCCATGTGGTACGCGACGACGCTCATGTCGCAGTCGGGCGTGGCGTGCACGCCGAGCAGCGAGCCGTCGCTGATCGACATGACGAAGACGCTGCCCTCCTCCATCGCCACCATGGTCTGCTTGACCCCGCCGCCGTCCATGAGCCGGGCGGCGCCGATGGTCAGGCTGCCGATGCCGGAGACGATGGTGGCCAGGTCGGCGCTGGAACCGCGCGGCCCGTCGGGACGGCCGGCGTCGGCGGCGACCGTCGTGCTCTGCTGGATGGCCGGGTCGGACGAGAGCAGCAGCAGGCCGTCGGAGGACACGACGGCGACCGAGCGGACCCCGGGTACCTCCTCCACCAGGTTTCCCAGCAGCCATTGCAGGTTGCGGGCTTCCGTGCTCAGTCCGAACGTTCCCGTCGCAGTCAACTGCGTGCCTCCTCGACTGTGTCCCCCGTCATCTCCTCTGTACGTGCAGGCTCTACGTCTTCTATCCGCGCCGAGTCCAGCTCCGCCTCGACGTCGCGGCGCCCGGCCTCGGCACCCTTGTGGAAGCCGCCGAGCCGGCGGCGCAGGGCCTCCGCGTCCACGCCGCCCTGGCGGGGCGCGGCGGCGGCACCGGCCGGACGGACCACCTGAGGGGTGCGCTTGGGCAGGCCCTTGTCGGTGATCCGCTCCCACTGACCGGCACGCGGGCCGGGAACCGGCCGGCCGGGAAGGCCCGGCCCGCCCGGCTCGTCGGTGACCGGCTCGTCGGTGACCGGCTCCGGGCCGGATTCGCGGTGGGCGGGCTCCGCGTACGGCGCGGGGTCGGCGGCGCGCTCGTGTGCGTCCGGCTCCGGCGGCGGGTCGGGCAGCCGGACCTGGAGCGTGGTCTCGGAGAGCGACTCCCCGAGGGGAGCGGGCTCCCTGCGGGGCTTTTCGTACGCGGACGTGGGCGTGGGGGCGGGCGCGGCGGCCGGCGGCTCGTGCGGCGCTTCCCGGGTCGGCTCCGGGGTGGGTTCCGGCGTCGGCTCCTGCGTGGGATCCGGCGCGGGCTCCGGCGTCGGCTCCTGGGTGGGCTGCTGCTCCCGCTGCTCCTTCGCCGCGGTCACCTCCGCCGCCAGGAACGCCCGCTCCGCCGCGTCCACGAGCGGGTCGCGGTTACGGGACGGCAGCGTGTTGGAGTTGGCCTCCGCGGCCGAGCCGGGCAGCTGGAGCGCGGGCGCCGTGCCCCCGACCCGTACGGGCTCCGTCACCGCGGTCGGCGGGGTCGTGGGCAGCAGCGGCTCGGGCAGGACCACGACCGCCGCCGTACCGCCCGGCTTCTGCTCCCGCAGCTCGACACGGACGCCGTGGCGGGCGGCGAGCAGGGCGATGACCCGCATGCCGAGGCCCTCGCCGTCGAAGGCGGTCGGGTCTGCCTCGGCCAGGCGCGCGTTGATCTCCGCGAGGCGGGAGGCGGTCATGCCGATGCCCGCGTCCTGCACGGAGAGCATCACCTCGCCGGACTCCAGGAGCCAGCCGGAGAGCTGCACCTCGGCGTCGGGCGGCGAGAAGGAGGTCGCGTTCTCCAGGAGCTCCGCGATCAGGTGGCTCAGGTCGTCCGCGGCGAAGCCGGCGATCTGGGCGTGCGGCGGGAGGGACTGGATGGTGACCCGCTCGTACCGCTCGATCTCGCTGACGGCGGCCCGGAGGACGTCGACGAGCGGGACGGGCCCCGCGTGGCCGTGGACGTGCTCGTGCCCGGCGAGGACGAGGAGGTTCTCGCTGTGGCGGCGCATGACGGTCGCCATGTGGTCGAGCTTGAAGAGGGTCGCGAGGCGGTCCGGGTCCTGCTCGCGCTCCTCCAGCTTCTCGATGACGCCGAGCTGCCGCTCGACCAGCCCGAGGCTGCGCAGCGACAGGTTGACGAAGGTGTGGTGGACGGTGCTCCTGAGCCGTTCGAGGTCGGCGGTGAGGAGGGCGACCCGGCCCTGGAGTTCGGCACGCTGGGTGGCGAGTTCGGCGCCGAGGGCTTCCTTCGCGGCGGCGAGGTCGGCCTGGCCGTCGGTGAGCCGCTCGGTGTGCGCTGCGAGGCCGGACAGCTTGCCGTGCAGGGTGTTGAGGGAGCGGACGACCTGGGCGAACTCGTCGTTGCGGCCGGTGAAGCGGACCGGCTCCTCCGTGTGCGGCGCGGGCGCGCCGGCCAGCCGGGCGGCGCCGATGCGGAGCACGGCGAGCGGCCGGGTGAGGGTGCGGGCGACGTAGGTGGAGATGCCGATCGCGACGAGGAGGCAGCCGCCGAGGAAGGCGAGGCGCAGTTCGAGGGCGGTGACGTCGTCGTCGCGGAGGGCGCCGAGCTGTTCGACGCGCTCGGCGGCGAGGGCGGACTCGACTCCTCGCATCTGCTCGATACGGGCGGAGAGCGTGGCTTCGAGGGCGGCCGGGTCGGTCTCGCGCTCGGCCTCGGTCAGGCGGGGCTGGTCGGTGAGGGAGGCGAGGGACCGCTCGGCGCTCTTGACGTCGGGTCCCGTGACGGTGGCGGCGAGGGAGTCACGGGCGGCGGAGCCCGCGGCCTGGTCGAAGTCGCCGAGGGCGGCGAGTTCGCGGACCCGGGCCTGCTGGGCCGCGGCGGTGAGGGTGTCGCGGGCGCGATCGGCCTCGGCGGCGCCCTCGGGCACCTCGGGGACGTAGGTGTCGGTCTCCGGGTCGTAACGGACGTCCCCGGTGGGCTCGGGCTGCGGTACGGAGAGCGCGGCGAGGAGCAGGCCGCGGGTGGCGGAGGCCTGTTCGACGGCGCGGCCGAGGGCGGCGGGGGCGCGGGTGGTCTCGGTGAGCGCGGTGCCGACGGCGCGGGGCGGGGTCTGGTCGGCCAGCTCGTCGGCGAGGGCCTGGAGCTTGGTGATGACCTCCGAGTACGCCCGGTGGGCCTCCAGGGCCGTGCCCTTGCCGGTGAGGGCGGCGCGACGGACGGAGGGGACGCCCGCGAGGTCGCGGCGGAGTTCGGCGGAGGCGGCGGGCCGGATCTCGTCGATCTGCCGGTCGACCCGGGTGGACCGGACGCTGGTGACCTGGCGCCTGTCCTCGGCCTCGCCGCCCTGGGCGTCGCGGCCGGCGGCGATGTACGCGACGACCTCGTCGCGCTCGTCGGCGAGCGAGTGGGCCAGGGTGACGGCCTGCCGGTCGAGTTCGGCGAGGGTGACCAGGCTCTGGGAGTCGGTCAGCTGGGTGGAGGCGGCGAGGACCGCGGGGGCTCCGGCGGCGAGGACCGTGATGCCGACGAGGGCGACGCCGGCGACCAGGCGGTTGCGGACGCGCTTGGAGCGGCCCGCGGGGGCGTTGCCCGGGGCGGGGCCGGTGGTGGTGCCGGCCGGGGCGGCGCCGGCGGTGGGCGCCGTGACGGCGCCGTCGTCCGGGGTCGGAGTCGTACCGGTGGTCCGGCTCCGCGCGCCGTTCTTGCTCCGAGGCCGCTTCATCTGCACCGGTGCTCGCATTCTTGACTCGTCCGCCCACAAAGCAGAGGTGACGGCCGGTCACATGGAGTGCCCCCACCCCTGGTACGGCTTCCGACCATTCCAGCGCTTCTGGGAAGGAGGCGCGCATCGGCCGCTCCGCCACCCGAACGAGTGAACAGCACTCCTGAGTTGGCGAACAAGTTCTACGGGCGGGGTCCAAGGGCCCCGAGGGACCCCCGGTTGGATCTTCGGCGCGGGCTTTGGCAGGATGCCCGCCCGCAGCTCCACGGAAGTGGCCGTTCCGCGTCGCGCGCCCCCTCCGTCAGGTTGGTACAGGCCATTTCCGGTCATTTGCAGGTCTGGTGAAGGTGTACGCCGGGCGGGTCGCCCGGCCGGGCACACTGGTCCTCATGCGCAGCGATGTCGCCTCCCTCCCCGGCAGCCCCGAACGCCCCAACGAGGACTGGGTGGCCGCCGTCCTGCCCGCCTCGGGCAGCGGAGGAACCGTCGTCCTCCTCGACGGCGTCACGCCTCCCGCCGGTGATGACGGTTGTGTGCACACCGTGCCGTGGTTCACCGCGCGACTGGGCGGAGCTTTGACCGAACTGTCCGCTTCCCGGCCGGACATGCCCCTGCCGGACGTCCTGGCGTCGGCAATCCGGCGCACCGCGGACGCGCACCGTGAGACCTGTGACCTTTCTCACGTCCGTACGCCCCAGGCGACGGTGGCGCTCGCCCGCTGGGACGAGACCTCGGTGGAGCATCTCGTCCTCTCCGACTCCGCACTCCTCCTGGAGGCCCCGGACGGGACGGTACGGGCGGTTCTCGACGACCGCCTCGACCGGGTGCCGGTCGAGGTCCTGCGCTCCCTCGCGGCGACGGACCGGCTCCGGAACCAGGAGGGTGGCTTCTTCACCGCGGCGGCCGACCCGGCGGTGGCGGCACGGGCGGTCACCGGGACGACCCCGCGCGCGGAGGTGCGGTCCCTGGCCGCGCTCACGGACGGGGCGAGCCGCTGGGTGGAGCTGTTCGCCGAGGGCGACTGGACGGAGTGCCTGGGCGTCCTGCGCAAGGAGGGCCCGCTCGGCCTGCTCCACCGGGTGCGGGCCCTGGAGACGGCGGACGAGCGGGCGGGCGGGGTGCGGCGCTGGAAGCGGCATGACGACGCGACGGCCGCGTACGTGGAGCTGTCCCGGACCTGAGCGGTCAGCCCTCGAACCGGACGTTGAAGTGGTTGAGGAGGCGGGCGAGTTCGGCGACCTCGGTGCGGTCCCAGTCGGCCAGCTTGCGGACGTACCGCTCGCGCCGGGCGACCCGTACGCGCCGGAAGCGGTTCCGGCCCTCCTCGGTGAGCCGCACCAGGGAGGCCCGGCCGTCGGCGGGGTCGGGGTCGCGGGCGACGAGCCCGAGGTCCTCCAGGGCCCGGAGCTGCCGGCTCATGGTGGCCTTGCCGACGCCGAAGTACCCGGCGAGCTCGGTGGCCCGTTGCGGTCCGGCGTCGTCGAGCCGCACGAAGAGGCCGTAGGCGGCGGGCTCCAGCTCGGGATGCACCTCACGGGCCATCTCGCCGGACTGGGCCCGCGCCCGCCGCAGAAAGACCGCCAGCTCACGCTCGAGCGCGAGGAACACGCGGTCGACCCCACCGGCAGGGTCGATGCCGGCGACAGGCGGGGCGCCGGGGGCCGGGGCTGCGGGCGCCGGGCCGCCGACGGGCGGGGCGCCGCGCTCCGGGGCAAGGGCCGGGCCGCCGGCGCCGTGGTCCGCGACAGGGACCTGACCGTCGGCCGGCAGGGCGCCACGCTCCGAGGCAGGGGCCGGGCCACCGGCGGCGTGGTCCGCGTCGGGGACCTGGTTGTGGGCAGGCGGGGCGCCGCGCTCCGGGGCAGGGGCCGGGCCGCCGGCGCCGTGGTCCACGCCGGGGACCTGACCGTCGGCGGGCGGGGCGCCGCGGTCCGCGCCGGCGGGGACCCCGGTGCCCGCGCCGGCGTCCGCCGGGGCGGGCACCGGGCCGTCGGCGGGTGGTGGGACCCGGCCTTCACTTCCCGTACCGCTTCCGTGCACGTCAGCACCTCTCACGCGTTCTCCGGCGGCCCTCCGGCAGCTTTCGGGCCGCTGAAAGTTTCTTCCGGCCGAGGCCATCGCCGCAGCTCTTCCAGTATTTCGCAGGATTAGACCAACGGCGGAACCCAGGTCCCCTTCCGCCTGCCGGGTCTACGTGCGTAGCGTCGCCCTCGGCAGCTACTGACATGTTCACGCCAGATAACTGCCGTCTCGCTCCCCCACCGATCCTCCCGGAGGCACGGAATGCGTGTGCACAGATCCGGAACGACCCTCGCCGGCGCGGCCCTCGCGGCGCTGGCCCTTCTCCTCCCCCTCGCCGGGCCCGCCGGCGCCGCCCAGGACCCGGGCGTCCGCACGGCGCCCGCGCGGGGTTCCGCCAGCATGGGCATGGGCGTGCTCAAGCACGACGGACGCGACGGCGCGCCCGGCGGCGTCTCGGGTCAGGCCGTCCAGACCGAGGGCGTGGACGTCTCAAGCCACCAGGGGAACGTCGCCTGGTCCACCCTGTGGAACAGCGGCGTCAAGTGGGCCTACGTCAAGGCGACGGAGGGCACCTACTACAAGAACACCTACTTCACCCAGCAGTACACCGGCTCGTACAACGTCGGCATGATCCGCGGCACGTACCACTTCGCCACCCCGGACACGACGACCGGCGCCGCCCAGGCCGACTACTTCGTCAACAACGGCGGCGGCTGGTCGAAGGACGGCAGGACGCTGCCGGGCGTGCTCGACATCGAGTGGAACCCGTACGGGGCGACCTGCTACGGCAAGACCCAGGCCGGGATGGTGGCCTGGATCCGCGACTTCGTGAACCGCTACAAGTACCGCACGGGCCGCGACGCCGTGATCTACACGGCGACGAGCTGGTGGACCCAGTGCACCGGCAACTACGCGGGCTTCGGGTCGACCAACCCGCTGTGGGTCGCGCGGTACGCCTCCACGGTGGGCGAACTCCCGGCCGGCTGGCTGTACTACACGATGTGGCAGTACACCTCGTCCGGCCCGACGGTCGGTGACCACAACCACTTCAACGGCGACCTGTCGCGGGTGCAGGCACTCGCGAACGGCTGACGGCTCCCCCGTCCACCTCGCTCCACGGCGGTTCCCGGGCATGCGGCGCCCCGGGGGCCGCCGCGGCCTTTTTCGGTCCACCCCCTTGCCTATTGGTATGGACCAATGCGAACCTCTTCGACGATCGCACGGGATGCAACTTCCGTGCGTTCAGCGCGCGTTGCTCGTCCCGTCCTCCCCACGCACGAGAAGAGAGCCCCCGCATGCCGCCCTCACGCCGCACCGTCACCGGCGTCGCCGCACTGTCCGCCGCAGCCGCACTCATCGGCCTCACCCCCACCGCCGCGAGCGCCCACGGAGCCGTCTTCAACCCCGTCAGCCGGGTGGCCGCCTGTTACGCCGAAGGCCCCGAGACGCCCAGGCCGCAGGTGTGCAAGGACCTCGTCGCCGACTCCGGCACCCAGCCGCTCTACGACTGGAACGAGGTCAACATCGCGAACGCCGCCGGACAGCACCGGACCCTCATCCCCGACGGCAGGCTCTGCTCCGCGAACCGCGAGAAGTACCGGGCCCTGGACTGGGCGCGCACCGACTGGCCGGCGACCGCGGTGGCCGCGGGCTCCTTCGACTTCAAGGTCCGGGCCACGGCGGCCCACTCCGGCACCATGACCGTCTACGTCACCAGGCCCGGCTTCGACCCCACGCAGCCGCTGAAGTGGTCGGACCTGGACGCGACCCCCGTCGCCGTGTACAACACCACCCGCACCGCCACCGACGGTTACTACTCCTTCACCGGCAACCTGCCCGCCCGCACCGGCCGCCACATCGTCTACAAGGTGTGGCAGCGCAGCGACAGCCCCGAGGCCTTCTACAGCTGCTCCGACGTCACCTTCGGCGGGTCGGCGGCGAAGGAACAGGCCGCGGCGCGGGGCCGGGCCCCGTCCGAGGCGAGGATCGCGGCGGGCGCGGAGCTGTCCACCGTGAGCCACGCGGGCCACGGCGGCGACGAGCAGGCGCCCGCCCTCTCCACCGAGAGCGCCGCGGCCCCGTCCTCGCCGCTCCCGTCGGCCCTCGCGGGCGCGGGCGGCCTCGCCGTCTTCGCGGCGGGCAGCCTGCTGCTCGGCCGCCGCCGGAACCCGTCCGACTCCTAGGAGCCGGAGGTCACGGCCGGGAAGAGGGCGGCGAGCCGGGGTGTCGCCACCCCCTCCGGACGAGCCCCCCGGGGTCCGTCGCCCTCTTCCCACCCTCTCGTCGGGTCACCCGGGAGCGCGTCCGCGAACCCGTCCGAGAACTCGCCCGAGAGGTCGTCCGCGAGCTCGTCCGCGAGTTCCTCCGCCACCTCCTCGACCGCGTCGAGGAACTCCTCGCCGTCGTCGTCCTCCTGGCCGGTCAGCTCGTCGAACGCGTCCTGGGCGACATAGTCGAGCTCCTCCCACTCCGGCCACTCGTCGTCGTCCCACTCGTTCCGGTGGCGCCCCACGAGGGCTCGTACCTCCGGCACGTCGGCCAGCGCGTCCGGGTCGGAGACGACCGACTCGTACACCTTCCGTCCCTGGCCCACCAGCCACAGCGTGAAGTAGTGGAACCCGTCGTCGGTGCAGTCGCCGCCCTCGATCAGATTCGCCGCCCGCCGCACCGCGCGCGTACCGGCGACCTCGCACGCGGCCTCGAGCCGCACCTGGAACTCCACGCTCTCGTCCGCCGGTCGTCGGAGCAGCTCCGTCCGGAGCCACTCCAGCCGCTCGTCCCGGTCACCGGGTCGGCGGCTCAACTCGTCGATGAGAGCCCAGAAGGCGTCGTCGTTCATGCATACGAGCATGCCAGCCCGCGCTGACATCCGGGTGATCAATTACCCGCGGGTACGCGTCCCGCCGCCACGGCACGGCGGAGCGGGGTGCCCGCGAAGGACACCCCGCTCCGTCGTACGGCAGCCGGCCGGCCGGACCTGTCAGGCCGCGACACCCACCGGGACCGCCGCCGGGGTCAGGGCGATCTCCAGGACCTGGCGGACGTCCGTCACCGGATGGACCTCCAGCTTCTCCAGGATCTCGGCCGGGACGTCGTCCAGGTCGGCCTCGTTCCGCTTGGGGATCACGACCGTCGTGATGCCGGCCCGGTGCGCGGCGAGGAGCTTCTGCTTCACGCCTCCGATCGGGAGGACCCGGCCGGTGAGGGAGACCTCGCCGGTCATGGCCACGTCCGTGCGGACCTGGCGCCCGCTCAGGAGGGAGGCGAGTGCGGTCGTCATGGTGACGCCCGCGCTCGGGCCGTCCTTGGGGACGGCGCCCGCCGGGAAGTGGATGTGCACGCCCCGGTCCTTCAGGCCGGTCACGGGCAGCTCCAGTTCGGCGCCGTGGGAGCGCAGGAAGGAGAGCGCGATCTGTGCCGACTCCTTCATCACGTCGCCCAGCTGGCCGGTGAGGGTCAGTCCGGCGGCGCCGGTCTCCGGGTCGGCGAGTGACGCCTCGACGAAGAGGACGTCACCGCCCGCGCCGGTCACGGCGAGCCCGGTGGCGACGCCCGGCACGGCGGTACGGCGCTCCGCCGGGTCCTGGGCCGACTCGGGCACGTGGTGCGGCCGTCCGATGAGGTCCCGCAGGTCGTCCGGGGTGACCGTGAACGGCAGTTCGCGGTCACCCAGTTCCACCTGGGCGGCGACCTTGCGGAGCAGCCGGGAGACGGACCGCTCCAGGGTGCGGACGCCCGCTTCGCGGGTGTACTCGCCGGCCAGCTTGCGCAGGGTCGCGTCCTCCAGGACGACCTCCCTCGGCTCCAGGCCGGCCCGCTCCAGCTGCCGGGGCAGCAGGTGGTCGCGGGCGATGACGACCTTCTCGTCCTCGGTGTAGCCGTCGAGCCTGACCAGCTCCATGCGGTCGAGGAGGGCTTCCGGGATGGCTTCGAGGACGTTGGCCGTGGCGAGGAAGACGACGTCGGAGAGGTCGAGTTCGACCTCCAGGTAGTGGTCGCGGAAGGTGTGGTTCTGGGCCGGGTCGAGGACTTCGAGGAGCGCGGCCGCGGGGTCGCCGCGGAAGTCGGACCCGACCTTGTCGATCTCGTCGAGCAGGACCACCGGGTTCATGGAGCCGGCCTCCTTGATGGCGCGGACGATCCGGCCGGGAAGGGCGCCGACGTAGGTCCTGCGGTGTCCGCGGATCTCCGCCTCGTCCCGTACGCCGCCGAGGGCGACCCGGACGAACTCGCGCCCCATCGCGTGCGCGACGGACTCGCCGAGGGAGGTCTTGCCGACGCCGGGCGGGCCGACGAGGGCGAGTACGGCTCCGCCGCGGCGGCCGCCGACGACGCCGAGGCCACGGTCGGAGCGTCGCTTGCGCACGGCCAGGTACTCGGTGATCCGTTCCTTCACGTCGTCCAGGCCGGCGTGCTCGGCGTCGAGGACGGCGCGGGCGCCGCGGATGTCGCGGCCGGTCGCGCCGTCGTCGGTCCGCCGGTTCCACGGCAGTTCGAGGACGGTGTCCAGCCACGTGCGGATCCAGGAGCCCTCGGGGGACTGGTCGCTGGACCGCTCCAGCTTCTCGACCTCCTTGAGCGCGGCCTCGCGGACCTTCTCGGGCAGGTCGGCCGCCTCCACGCGGGCGCGGTAGTCGTCGGACTCGTCGCCCTCGGCCTCGCCGTTGAGGTCACGGAGCTCCTTGCGGACGGCTTCGAGCTGACGGCGGAGCAGGAACTCGCGCTGCTGCTTGTCGACGCCCTCCTGGACGTCCTTGGCGATGGTCTCGGCGACGTCCTGCTCGGCGAGGTGCTCGCGGAGCTGGGCGGTGGCGAGCCTGAGACGGGCGACCGGGTCGGCGGTCTCCAGGAGCGCGACCTTCTGCTCGACGGTGAGGAAGGGCGAGTACCCGGCGTTGTCGGCGAGGGGCCCGACGCCGTCGATCTGCTGGACGCGGTCGACGACCTGCCAGGCGCCGCGCTTCTTGAGCCAGCTGGTGGCCAGTGCCTTGTACTCCTTGACCAGGTCGGTGACCTGGCCGGGCAGCGGGTCGGGCAGGGTCTCCTCGACGGTGCTGCCCTCGACCCACAGGGCCGCGCCGGGTCCGCTCGTACCGGCGCCGATGCGTACGCGGCCGAGGGCGCGGATCAGTGCGCCGGGGTCGCCGTCGGAGAGCCGGCCGACCTGCTCGACGGTGCCCAGGACGCCGGTCGCGGCGTAGGTCCCGTCGACGCGCGGCACGAGCAGGACCCGCGGCTTGCCGGCACCGGGCCGCGCGGCGGCCTGGGCGGCCTCGACGGCGGCCCGTACATCGGTGTCGGAGAGGTCCAGCGGCACCACCATTCCGGGCAGCACGACCTCGTCGTCGAGCGGCAGGACGGGCAGAGTGAGCGGCACGGACGCCTTGGACTCAGAAGCCATGATCTCCCCTTCGGCAGTCAAGTTGAGCTATGTGGACTCAATGCACGTGAGCCCGGAGATGTTCCCGGACGCCCGTTCGCTCTGAGCGATCACTGTTTCTCCGTGCAGTGACACCAGATGTAATGCCCTTGTGGATATAGCATCTATTACAGCGGCGTGGGTGGCGGGCTGGACGGTCTCGCGGGGCACCCCCGTCGCCGTCTCGGAGCCCTGGGGTTACCGGATCGACGTGGGCCTGCCCCGACACGTCGTACGGCACGTCCTGCCCGCCCCCGACGCGGCCTCCGTCGGGGCGCTCTGCGCGCGGCTCACGGCGCCGTACAGCTGGCTCAAGGTCATGGCGCCACCCGAGGACGTGGAGCCGTGGATCACCGAGGGGTGGACGGTCCCCGACGACCCCGGGTTCATGATGACCAAGCCGCTCGACCCCGGGGCCCGCCCCGTGCCCCCGGAGGGGTACGCCAGGACCACCGAGGTCCGGGACGGCGTCATCCGGGTCCGCGTGCTCGCCCCCGACGGCACCCTCGCCGCCCGCGGCCAGATCGCCCCGACCGGGTCCACCGCCGTCGCCGACCAGATCGAGACCGACCCCGCACACCGACGGCGCGGCCTCGGCGCCAACGTCATGCGCACCCTTGAGGCCGCCGCCGCCCAGGCGGGCGCGGAGACCGGGGTGCTCTCCGCGACCACGGACGGCCTCGCGCTGTACGACGCGCTTGGCTGGCGCCATAGGGGGCCGCTCACCGGCATCGTCCGGACGGAGGCCTGACCGCGAGCCTGGCCGGAGCCGGGGGCACGCAATCCCGGGCTTCCGGCTGCGCGCGGCGGCCCGGACGGGGCATGCTCGGTGCATGGCGCGAGGCGTACGGAAGATTCGGCGAGACGTACGGACGGCGGGGCGGCGGGGCGTACTGGGACTCCCACGCGCGTGGGAGTCCCAGCGGGGCGAACCGGAAGCCGCGCCACGTGCGCGGGAGTCCCGGCAGGCCGCACCGGAGACCGCCCCATTCGCGCGGGGGACACGGCGCGGGCCGCTGCTCCTTGCGGCCGCCCTGGCGCTCGGCGCCGTCGGCGCTACCGGCTGCGGCCCGGAGGCCCCTCCGGCACCCGGCGGCCCCGCGTCGGCGACCGGCGCCCCCTCCACCCCCGGCACCCCAGCGCCGTCGTCCGACGCGCCGTCCGCCCCCGGCACCCCCGCCCCGTCCACCGCCCCGTCCGGGACCGGCGCGCCCATCCGGGAGCCGCGAGGTCAGGAGGTCCTCGTCGAAGTGGTCGTCAACGGCGGCCTCGCCGGGGTCCGCAACCAGCTCGTCGTCCACTACGACGGCTCCTGGACCAGCCGCTCCGGCACCAAGGCGCCCCGCACCGGCCGGATGACCCCCGTCGAGGCCGCCGAGCTGCGGGCGGCGCTCGAAGACCCCGCCTACGCGCGCGTACCGGCGCGTCCGACCGGCGACCCCGTCCCCGACGGCTTCCAGTACTCCCTCACCTACCGCCACCGGCTCGTCGTCGCCGGCGAAGGCGAGCGCCCGCCCGCCCTCCAGCGCGTCTTCGCCGCCCTTCCCGACGGCGGCCCGCCCACCGGCCCGTGAGCGCGTGAACCGTACGGACCCTCCCGGCGATGGAGGGCGTGAGACTGCCGCGCCCCTCCAGGGGGAGGCCGGGAGGCCCCTCCGGGGGCGACGAGGACGACTCCGCGCGGCTGCGCGCGGTCGCCCGGGGGGACACAGAGGCGCTCGCCGTCCTCTACGACCGCCATGCCGGCTGGCTGCCCGCCCGCTTCGCCCGGCGCCGCGCCGCGCCGACGAGGAGACCGTACGGGAGTCCTGCAGGACACCTTCGTCACAGTCCGACGCTGGACCGGCGGGCACCGGGGCCGTGGGGAGGCCGGTGGCTGGATCTGGGTGATCGCCGCCCGGCGCCTGGTGGACGCCCAGCGGGCCGGCGCCCGGCTGAGCTGGCTGTCGCCCGCCTTCCTCGTGGGCACGGTGTACCTGGCGGCGCCGTCCGCCGCGGGTGGCGCGGCGCAGGGGTGGGCCTGGGTGATGCAGCCGGGCGTGCAGGCCGGCGCGTGGCCGGTGGCGGTCGCCGCGTTCGTCATGGGCACGAGCGGGTACGCGAGGCGGGGTGCGCGGCACATGGCCGGCGAGTCCTGAGGGCCCGGGGCGCCCCGGGGGCGTAACCCCGTGATTCTGTAAGGCGTTTGTTCCCGCCGACCCCGGCCCGCGAGGATGGCGGGGACCGTCTGCCGAGCCGACGAGAACGGAGTGACGAACGATGTCAGGACCCGTGACCCTGGACCGCCGCGAAGGACCGTACGGAGAGGTCGTGCTGCGCCGCCGCGCGGAGCACTACGAGATCATCGCCAACGGCACCTTCCTCATGGACACCTCCGACGGGCGCTCCGAGCGGCTCCTGGTCGACGCGGCGAGGGACGCCCTGCCCGAGGAGTCCCGCGTCGGCTGCTCCCTCCTGATCGGGGGTCTCGGGGTGGGGTTCTCCCTCGCCCACGCCGCGGCCGACCCCGGCTGGGGCCGGATCACCGTCGCCGAGCGTGAGGAGGCGATCATCGACTGGCACCGGCAGGGCCCCCTCGCCGCGATCTCCGGGCGCGCGCTGGGGGATCCGCGGACGGTGATCCTCCACACGGACCTCGTGGAGTACCTGCAGACCTCCACGGACACCTTCGACGCCCTCTGCCTGGACATCGACAACGGCCCCGACTGGACGGTCACCGAGGACAACGAATCCCTGTACGGGGCCGAGGGATTGGCGGCCTGCGCGGACCGGCTGAACCCGGGCGGGGTGCTCGCCGTATGGTCCGCGCGGCCCTCCGCCGATTTCGAGGAGTCGTTGCGGAATGCCGGATTCAGCGGGGTACGGACGGAAGAGGTGCCCGTTGCCCGGGGCGTCCCCGACGTGATCCACCTCGCCGTCCGCCCCGTGTAGATCCTGGATAGCCGGGACGCTGCGGGTACCTCTAGGCTGCTGCACCGACATCGGCGACGCGAGGCGGGGCAATGGAGCAGACACACACCACTCACCACGGTGCGGCGGCAACTCCGGGGGCTCAGAGACGTGTCCTGGTGGTCGAGGACGACGTGACGATCGTGGAAGCGATCTCCGCGCGGCTGCGCGCCGAGGGCTTCCTGGTGCAGACCGCGACCGACGGTCCCGCGGCCGTGGAGGCGGCCGAGGCCTGGCAGCCGGACCTGATGCTGCTTGACGTGATGCTGCCCGGTTTCGACGGCCTGGAGGTGTGCCGCCGGGTCCAGGCCCAGCGCCCCGTCCCGGTCCTCATGCTGACCGCCCGCGACGACGAGACCGACATGCTGGTCGGTCTCGGCGTCGGCGCGGACGACTACATGACCAAGCCGTTCTCGATGCGCGAGCTGGCCGCCCGGGTGCACGTGCTGCTGCGCCGGGTGGAGCGGGCCGCGCTGGCCGCGGCCACCCCGCGCAGCGGCAT
The DNA here is from genome assembly GCF_040632845.1 of Streptomyces sp. NPDC016459. Taxonomy (NCBI): domain Bacteria; kingdom Bacillati; phylum Actinomycetota; class Actinomycetes; order Kitasatosporales; family Streptomycetaceae; genus Streptomyces; species Streptomyces sp. NPDC016459. The sequence goes on along the minus strand of NZ_JBEYCR010000002.1, from coordinate 718,258 downwards.
CCTCCGCCTCGGCGAACTGGAGATCGACCACGCGCAGCGCCGGGTCCGGGTGCGTTCCGAGGACGTGCACCTGACGCCGACCGAGTTCGACCTGCTGGTCTGCCTGGCGAGCACGCCCCGCGCGGTCCTCTCCCGGGAGCAGCTCCTCGCCGAGGTGTGGGACTGGGCGGACGCCTCGGGCACCCGGACCGTGGACAGTCACATCAAGGCGCTGCGCCGGAAGATCGGGGCCGAGCGGATCCGTACGGTCCACGGCGTCGGTTACGCGCTGGAGACCCCGGCGCTGTGAGCTTGCGGGGGCCCGGAGGGCCGCGGGCGCAGCGGGGGCCGGACGGCGGGGCGCGCAGGCCGCGCCGGATCGTCATCTCGATCAAGACCAAGCTGGGCGCGCTGGTCGTCGGCGCGGTGCTGCTCACCTCCTGCCTGGCCCTGGTCGCGATCCGCACGTCCACGGAGTTCCGGTACATCACGATCTTCGCGATGATCGCGACCCTGTTGATCACGCAGTTCGTGGCCCAGTCCCTGACGGCGCCGCTCGACGAGATGACCACGGTGGCGGGGACGATCTCGCGCGGTGACTTCAGCCGCCGGGTGCGGGGCGCGGACCGGCGGGACGAGCTGGGCGACCTCGCCTCCACGATCAACCGCATGGCGGACGACCTGGAGGCCGTCGACCGGCACCGCAAGGAGCTGGTGGCCAATGTGTCGCACGAGCTGCGCACCCCGATCGCCGCACTCAGGGCCGTCCTGGAGAACGTCGTGGACGGGGTGTCCGACGCGGATCCGGAGACCATGCGGTCGGCGTTGAAGCAGACGGAGCGGCTGGGCCGCCTGGTGGAGACGCTGCTCGACCTGTCCCGTCTTGACAACGGTGTCGTCGCCCTGCGGGCGAGCCGTTTCGAGGTCTGGCCGTATCTGTCGGGGGTGCTGCGGGAGGCGAACCTGGCCGCGTCGCAGCGTGGTCTCTCGTCGACGTCGGGGCTCCACAACCGTACGGACGTGCATCTGCACCTGGACGTGTCGCCGCCCGAGCTGGTGGCGCACGCGGACGCGGAGCGGCTGCACCAGGTGATGGCGAACCTGATCGACAACGCGGTGAAGCACTCGCCGCCGCACGGCCGGGTCACGGTGAGGGCCCGCCGCGGCCCGTACCCGGACTCGCTGGAGCTGGAGGTCGAGGACGAGGGCCCCGGCATCCCGGAGTCGGAGCGGCACACGGTCTTCCAGCGCTTCAACCGGGGTTCGGCGCGGCATCGGCAGGGGCCGGGGAGCGACGGCGGTACGGGTCTCGGTCTCGCGATCGCCCGCTGGGCGGTGGATCTGCACGGCGGCGGGATCGGTGTGGCCGAATCCGCACGTGGCTGCCGCATCAGAGTCACTCTTCCGGGCAGCCTTCCTCCCAGGGATTGACGTAGGGTTCGAACCGGAAGAGCGCGTTCTGCGTGTAGGTGAGCAGGACGTGATCGGGGGAGCGGTCGAAGCGGGCCGTGCCTGCGCTTTTCCGTACCCTCACACCTGCGGAACCCCGCTTGTTTCCCGCCATTCACAGCCCCGAAACACCTCGTCAAGTGTGACTTGCGCGACGTTGGTGCGCCCCGCCTGCACCTCTCGGCCGGACAGGCGTAGCCTTGATTCCCGCTGTCCATCACCTTGTGAAGCGGAAGAGGGCGGTTGCCGCCGTGTCGTCTCAGTCCCCCAGTACCCCGAGCTCCCCGACCGACCAAGACGGGCAGGGCCAGAACCCTGCGACCGCCTTCGGTGCCAATGAGTGGCTCGTCGACGAGATCTACCAGCAGTACCTCCAGGACCCGAATTCGGTCGATCGTGCCTGGTGGGACTTCTTCGCCGACTACAAGCCCGGAGCGTCGGAGACCCCGACCGCCCCGGCACCCACCAGCCAGGCCGCTCCGGCCACTCAGAGCGCGCCCCCCGCGCCGCAGGCGGGCCCCGCACAGGCCGCACCTGCCGCTCCGGTAGCCGCTCCGGCCCCCGTGCCCGCCCCGGCCGCCGCTCCGGCTCCGGCTGCCGCTCCGGCTCCGGCCGCCGCGAAGCCCGCCGCAGCCCCGGCCGCCGCGAAGCCCGCCACCGCCGCTCCGGCCGCCGCCAAGGCCGCTCCGGCCCCGGCGAAGGCCCAGGAGGCCGCCGAGGCCCCCGCCGGCCCCGAGCTGATCACGCTGCGCGGCCCCGCCGCCGCGGTCGCGAAGAACATGAACGCCTCCCTGGAGGTGCCGACGGCCACGTCCGTCCGCGCCGTCCCGGTGAAGCTGCTCTTCGACAACCGCATCGTGATCAACAACCACCTCAAGCGCGCCCGGGGCGGGAAGATCTCCTTCACGCACCTCATCGGCTACGCGATGGTGCAGGCGATCAAGGCCATGCCGTCGATGAACTACTCCTTCGCGGAGAAGGACGGCAAGCCGACCCTGGTCAAGCCGGAGCACGTGAACTTCGGTCTCGCGATCGACCTGGTGAAGCCCAACGGCGACCGCCAGCTCGTCGTCGCGGGCATCAAGAAGGCCGAGACGCTCAACTTCTTCGAGTTCTGGCAGGCGTACGAGGACATCGTCAAGCGCGCCCGCGTGGGCAAGCTGACGATGGAGGACTTCACCGGCGTCACGGTCTCCCTGACCAACCCCGGCGGCCTCGGCACCGTCCACTCCGTGCCGCGTCTGATGCCCGGACAGTCGGTCATCATGGGCGTCGGCTCGATGGACTACCCGGCCGAGTTCCAGGGCACCTCCCAGGACACCCTGAACAAGCTGGGCATCTCGAAGGTCATGACCCTGACCTCGACGTACGACCACCGGGTCATCCAGGGTGCCGCCTCCGGCGAGTTCCTGCGCGTCGTCGCCAACTACCTGCTCGGCGAGCAGGGTTTCTACGACGACATCTTCAAGGCCCTGCGCATCCCCTACGAGCCGGTCCGCTGGCTCAAGGACATCGACGCCTCGCACGACGACGACGTCACCAAGGCCGCGCGGGTCTTCGAGCTCATCCACTCCTACCGGGTCCGCGGCCACGTCATGGCCGACACCGACCCGCTGGAGTACAAGCAGCGCAAGCACCCCGACCTGGACATCACCGAGCACGGTCTCACCCTGTGGGACCTGGAGCGGGAGTTCGCGGTCGGTGGCTTCGCCGGCAAGTCGATGATGAAGCTCCGCGACATCCTCGGCGTGCTCCGCGACTCGTACTGCCGCACCACCGGCGTCGAGTTCATGCACATCCAGGACCCGAAGCAGCGCAAGTGGATCCAGGACCGCGTCGAGCGCCCGCACTCCCGCGTGGAGCGCGAGGAGCAGCTGCGGATCCTGCGCCGGCTGAACGCGGCGGAGGCCTTCGAGACCTTCCTGCAGACGAAGTACGTCGGCCAGAAGCGCTTCTCCCTGGAGGGCGGCGAGTCCGTCATCCCGCTGCTCGACGCGGTCATCGACTCGGCCGCCGAGTCGCGCCTCGACGAGGTCGTGATCGGCATGGCCCACCGCGGCCGGCTGAACGTCCTGGCGAACATCGTCGGCAAGTCCTACGCGCAGATCTTCCGCGAGTTCGAGGGCAACCTCGACCCGAAGTCGATGCACGGTTCCGGCGACGTCAAGTACCACCTGGGCGCCGAGGGCATCTTCACCGGTCTCGACGGCGAGGAGATCAAGGTCTCCCTGGCCGCCAACCCCTCGCACCTGGAGGCGGTCGACCCGGTCCTCGAAGGCATCGTCCGCGCCAAGCAGGACGTCATCAACAAGGGCGGCACGGACTTCACCGTCCTGCCCGTCGCCCTCCACGGTGACGCGGCCTTCGCCGGCCAGGGTGTCGTCGCCGAGACGCTGAACATGTCGCAGCTGCGCGGTTACCGCACCGGCGGCACGGTCCACATCGTCATCAACAACCAGGTCGGCTTCACCGCCGCCCCGGAGTCCTCGCGCTCCTCGATGTACGCGACCGACGTGGCCCGCATGATCGAGGCGCCGATCTTCCACGTGAACGGCGACGACCCGGAGGCCGTGGTCCGCGTCGCGCGGCTCGCCTTCGAGTTCCGCCAGACGTTCAACAAGGACGTCGTGATCGACCTCATCTGCTACCGCCGCCGCGGTCACAACGAGGGCGACAACCCGCAGTTCACCAACCCGCAGATGTACAACCTGATCGACAAGAAGCGTTCGGTGCGCAAGCTGTACACCGAGTCGCTCATCGGTCGCGGCGACATCACCCTCGAAGAGGCGGAGCAGGCGCTCCAGGACTTCCAGGGCCAGCTGGAGAAGGTGTTCGCGGAGGTCCGCGAGGCCACGGCCGCCCCGGCCCCGGCGCACGTCCCCGACGCCCGCGCCGAGTTCCCGGTCGGCGTCACGACCGCGGTCTCCGCCGAGGTCGTGAAGCGGATCGCCGAGTCGCAGGTCACCGTCCCGGAGCGGATCACGGTCCACCCGCGTCTGCTGCCGCAGATGCAGCGCCGCGCCGCCTCCATCGACGACGGCACCATCGACTGGGGCTTCGGCGAGACCCTCGCCATCGGCTCCCTGCTGATGGAGGGCACCCCGGTCCGGCTCTCCGGCCAGGACACCCGCCGCGGCACCTTCGGCCAGCGGCACGCGGTCCTGGTGGACCAGGAGACCGGCGAGGACTACACCCCGCTGCTCTACCTGACCGACGACCAGGCCCACTACAACGTCTACGACTCGCTGCTCAGCGAGTACGCGGCGATGGGCTTCGAGTACGGCTACTCGCTGGCCCGCCCGGACTCCCTGGTCGTCTGGGAGGCCCAGTTCGGTGACTTCGTCAACGGCGCGCAGACCGTCGTCGACGAGTTCATCTCCTCGGCCGAGCAGAAGTGGGGCCAGACCTCGGGCGTCACGCTGCTCCTGCCGCACGGCTACGAGGGCCAGGGCCCGGACCACTCGTCCGCGCGTCCCGAGCGCTTCCTGCAGATGTGCGCCCAGGACAACATGACGGTCGCCATGCCGACGCTGCCGTCGAACTACTTCCACCTCCTGCGCTGGCAGGTGCACAACCCGCACCACAAGCCGCTCATCGTCTTCACCCCGAAGTCGATGCTGCGTCTGAAGGCCGCGGCGTCCAAGGTGGAGGAGTTCACCACCGGCGGCTTCCGCCCGGTGATCGGGGACGCGACGGTGCAGGCGGCCGACGTCCGCAAGGTCGTCTTCTGCGCGGGCAAGGTCTACTACGACCTGGAGGCCGAGCGTCAGAAGCGCGGCGCCACGGACACGGCGATCATCCGCCTGGAGCGCCTGTACCCGCTGCCGGGTGCCGAGGTCCAGGCCGAGATCGCCAAGTACCCGAACGCCGAGAAGTACCTGTGGGCCCAGGAGGAGCCGGCGAACCAGGGTGCGTGGCCGTTCATCGCGCTCAACCTGATCGACCACCTGGACCTGGCGGTCGGCGCGGACATCCCTGCGGGCGAGCGCCTGCGCCGGATCTCGCGTCCGCACTCCTCGTCCCCGGCGGTCGGCTCGGCCAAGCGCCACCAGGCGGAGCAGCAGCAGCTGGTCAACGAGGTCTTCGACGCCTGACCTCGTCCGACGACGTACGGAGGCCCGGCACCCGCGGTGGGGTGCCGGGCCTCCGGCGTGTCCGGGGCGGGTGGGAGGCGCCGGGGGCACGACCTATCCTGATCGCATGTACTTCACCGACCGTGGCATCGAGGAACTGGAGAAGCGGCGAGGCGAGGAGGAGGTCACCTTCGAGTGGCTCGCCGAGCAGCTGCGGACCTTCGTCGATCTCAACCCCGACTTCGAGGTGCCGGTCGAGCGCCTCGCGACCTGGCTGGCACGTCTGGACGACGACATGGAAGACGACGAGTAGGAAGTCGGGGGGCCGCGGGGGGCACGCGGGGCCTGGAGGACGCCTTGGCGCACGAAGTCGGGCCCGCCGCACGCGCACGCGAGGGGACACCGTTCGACCGCCTGCAGGACGGCGAGGGCCGTACGCCTCACGCGCACGCCGGGGTCACTCGTGCGACCGTCCGCAGGACGCCGAAGGCCGTACGCACGCGCGCGCGGGGGTCACTTGCGCGACCGCCCGCAGGACGCCGAAGGCCGTACGCCCGCGCACGCCGGATGGTTGTCCCGCCGCTCGTATGACGGCGAGGGGCCGCAGGTCCCACTCACGCGCACGCGGGGTCACCGTCGCCCATGCCCTCCGCCGGGGCTCACGTCTCCCGTAGCCGGTCGTGGGCGAGGCCGAGGGTGCCGTGGGCGACGAGCAGGGCTCCGGCCGTAGCCCACCCGCCGCTGCGGCGGCCGAGACCCCAGAGCAGCAGGGGCAGTCCCACCGCGAGCTGCGCCGCGGCGAGTACGCGCGCTTTGGGGCCGCGCGGGTACGACCCCAGGGGGTTGTCCTCCAGCACGTGGAGTTCGGCGCGTACGGCGTCTCCTCCCCAGCCCCCCGGCGTCGTTCGCGCCGGGGGGACGGTCCCGTGGCCGGACTGTTCGAGCTGCTCGGCACCGTGGGCCAGGGCGACGGAGCGGAGCCGGTCGGCGCTCTCGCCGGGGTGCAGGCCGGTGGGCACGGCGAGGCCGATCCGGCCGAGGACGGCGACGACGGCGAGGAGCCGGCCGGGCGCGTCCGCGTCGGGGTCGGGCGCGGTCAGCGGTTCCAGGGCCTGGACGTCGAGGACCGGGTCGAGGCCGAGGCGGGCGGCGAAGGTGTACATGGCCTCGTCCTCGCCGACGGGCGTGCCGTCCGCGAGCCAGGTGTAGCCGACGGTACGGCGGAAGCCGGCGGCGAGCGTGAGCCCGGCCCCGTCCCGGTCCCACCAGAGCGCGACGACGGGCCAGGCCCCGGCCGAGACGGCGAGGGCGGTGGCCCAGCCCGTGACGACCTGTTCGACGGGTTCCCCACCGTGGAGCCAGGGCTTCCCCTCCGGGACGAGCACGCTCCAGCCGTCGCCCGCCGGGGCGAGGAGCAGCTGTTCCCCGAGCAGCTGGGCGGGCGGGCGGACCGCCGGGGGTTCGGCGCGGCAGAGCAGCAGCGCCCCGGCGGAGCTCGGTCCGGATGTCGGGTTCATGGACCCCACGCTAGGTCAATTCGTCCGCTTAAGGCAGTGATTGCACACCCTGTCAGGGGAGAGTCAGGGTTGACTCCCCCAAGCCGCGATATATCGTTTCTGACGGAAGACGCGATATGTTGCATTGCCCGAGCGGGAGGTCAGCACCATGACAGAGTGGTCCGTCACCGAGCCGACGAAACTGGCGCCGGCCGACCCCGTGACCCGCCTGCAGATCCGCATCGTCAACGGCACGGTGAACGTGGTGGGGACGGACGAGAGTTCCGCGCGCGTGGAGATCACCGAGATCGAGGGCCCGCCGCTGACCGTGTCGCAGGACGGCTCCGCCCTGACCGTGGGCTACGACGACCTGCAGTGGAAGAACATCCTCAAGTGGCTCGACCGCAAGGAGTACCGGCGCCGGGTCGTCGTCTCCGTCGCCGTCCCCGCGGGCGTCGACGTCGAGGTGGGAGTGGTCGGGGCCGAGGCCGTCGTCACCGGCATCCGGGGACGTACGGAGGTGCGGGGCGTCACCGGCGACACGACCCTCCTCGGGCTCTCGGGCCCGGTCCGCGCCGAGAGCGTCTCGGGCAATCTGGAGGCCCAGTCGGTCACGGGCGCCCTCCGGGTCAACTCGGTGACCGGTGACGTGACGGTGATCGAGGGCGCGGGCTCCTCCGTGCGGGCCGAGACGGTCAGCGGCGACATGGTCATCGACCTCGACCCCGCCGACCTCGCGGGGCCGCCCGCCGACATCCGGCTCGCCAGCGTCTCCGGCGAGGTCGCCATCCGGCTCCCGCACCCGGCCGACGCCCGGGTCGAGGCGAGCACCACGAGCGGCTCCGTGTCGAGCGCCTTCGACGACCTGCGGGTCGGGGGCCAGTGGGGCGCCAAGTCCCTCACCGGCACCCTCGGCGCGGGCCGGGGCACCCTCAGGGCGACGACCGTCTCCGGCTCCATCGCCCTGCTCCGCCGTCCCGAGCCGGACGGCGACACCGACCCCACTTCCTCCTCCTCCGCGACCGGAAAGGTGCTCTGACATGCCGCCCGTCTTCGCGCACGGCCGCCTCCGTCTCTACCTGCTCAAGCTGCTCGACGAGGCCCCGCGCCACGGCTACGAGGTCATCCGCCTCCTGGAGGAGCGCTTCCAGGGGCTCTACGCGCCCTCCGCCGGCACGGTCTATCCGCGCCTCGCCAAGCTGGAGGCCGAGGGCCTCGTCACCCACGCCAGCGAGGGAGGCCGGAAGGTCTACTCGATCACCGACGCGGGCCGCGCGGAGCTGGCCGGTCGCGGTGCCGAACTGGACGACCTGGAGCAGGAGATCCGCGAGTCGGTGTCGGAGCTGGCGGCGGAGATCCGCGAGGACGTGCGCGGTGCGGCCGGCCGGGTGCGCAGCGAGATGCGCGCGGCGGCGGGCCGGGCCCGTGCGGCGGAGTCCTCCTCGTTCGCCGACGCCAAGGAGGAGCTGCGCCGGGTCGGGCAGGAGTGGAAGGAGCAGGCCCGTCAGGCCCGCGCCGAGGCGAAGTCGGCCCGGCACCAGGCGAAGGAGTTCCAGCGGATCGCCCAGCAGGTGCAGGAGGAGGTCCAGGACCGCTTCTCGCGGGGCGACTGGCCCAAGGGAGTGTGGGAGGGACTCTCCGGCATCACGGCCCAGCTCGGTGACCTGGTGACGGGCACGACCCACCCGAAGGCCGCCGGCCAGGAGCCGCCCTTCACGACGGCCCCGGCCGACGAGGCGCCGGAGTGGGCGCGGGACACGGGGGGTTCGGGCGATCCGGCCCGAGACCTGGACCGGCTCCTGGACCGTTTCCGCGACGAGATCCGGGACGCGGCCCGGGACCACGGGGTGAGCCGCGACCAGTTGGCCGAGGCCCGCGACCAGCTGTCCACGGCGGCGATCAGAATCACGGGCCTGCTGGGGTCACGCCCCTCCGTGTAGCCCACGGGGTGGGGACCTCAGCCCCGGGTGGCCGTGACCGTCACCCGGGCGCCCGGGGCCGCGAGGATCCGGGCGTACGGCTCGGCGGTCAGCTCCTTGTTCGTACGGAAGGTCCCGGCGCCGTTCACGGCGCAGTAGCCGCCGCCGTAGCACCAGACGTAGCCGGCCCAGCCGGAGCCGTAGCAGGAGTCCGTCAGGGGTTCGTCAGGACGATCTTCCCGAAGAGCTCACCGGAGGCCATCTTCTCGAAGCCCTCCCGGGCCCGGTCCAGCGGCAGGACGTCGTCGATCACCGGTCGGACGCCGGTGGCCGCGCAGAAGGCCAGCAGGTCCTCCAGCTCGTCCTTGGAGCCCATGGTCGAGCCGACGACCTTCAGCTCCAGGAAGAAGATCCGGGTCAGCTCGGCGTGCGCGGGCCGGTCACCGCTCGTGGCGCCCGAGATGACGAGCGTGCCGCCGGGCCGCAGCGACTTGACCGAGTGGGACCAGGTGGCCGCGCCGACCGTCTCGATGACCGCGTCCACCCGCTGCGGAAGCCGCGCGCCCGGTTCGTACGCCTCGACGGCGCCGAGCTCGACCGCCCGCTTGCGCTTGGCCTCGTCGCGGCTGGTGGCGAAGACCCGCAGGCCGGCCGCCTTGCCGAGGGCGATCGCGGCGGTGGCGACACCACCGCCCGCGCCCTGGACGAGCACCGAGTCCCCGGGCCGTACCCCGGCGTTGGTGAAGAGCATGCGGTACGCGGTCAGCCAGGCGGTGGGCAGGCAGGCGGCCTCCTCGAAGGACAGCTCCCTCGGCTTGGGCAGCACGTTCCAGCGGGGCACGGTCACCCGCTCGGCGAAGGTGCCCTGGTAGCGCTCGGTGAGGATGGACCGGGGCTCGTCCGGTCCGACGCCGTGGCCCGTCTGGCCGATCACGGAGTGCAGGACGACCTCGTTGCCGTCCTCGTCGATGCCCGCGGCGTCGCAGCCGAGGATCATCGGCAGCCTTCCCTCGGGCAGCCCGACCCCGCGCAGCGACCACAGGTCGTGGTGGTTGAGCGAGGCGGCCTTGACGGTGACGGTGGTCCAGCCCGGCCGCACCTCGGGTTCGGGGCGTTCGCCCAATTCGAGGCCGTTCAGCGGCTGGTCGCGGTCGATTCGGGCAGCGTAGGCAGCGAACATGGGCCCGACCCTAGGGTGCCGCGGACGGCGAGGGGAACCACACCCCCGTGTGACCCATGTCGCCCGGCGCCGCCGTCGGACCCCGCGTACGCGAAAGGGCCCCGTCCCGGCGTACGGAACGGGGCCCCCGGGCGTACCGGCGGAGGACCGGCGGACGCGCCCGCACCAGGCACGTCCGACCGGTGCGCGCGTCAGCGGCGGGCGACGCCCTCGGCGCGGGCGGCGGCGGCGACCGCGGCCGCGACGGCCGGGGCGACCCGCTCGTCGAACGGCGACGGGATGACGCAGTCGGCGGCGAGCTGGTCCGTGACGACGTCCGCGATGGCGTTGGCCGCGGCGATCTTCATGCCCTCGGTGATCCGGGAGGCCCGGACCTGGAGCGCGCCGGCGAAGATGCCGGGGAACGCGAGGACGTTGTTGATCTGGTTCGGGTAGTCCGAACGTCCGGTCGCCACGACGGCCGCGTACTTGTGCGCGACGTCGGGGTGGACCTCGGGGTTCGGGTTGGCCATGGCGAACACGAAGGCGTTCGGGGCCATGGAGGCGACGGCCGCCTCGGGGACCGTACCGCCGGAGACGCCGATGAAGACGTCCGCGCCGGCGAGGGCGCTCTCCAGGGAGCCGCTGAGCCCGGCCTTGTTGGTGAGCTCCGCGATCTCGCGCTTGACGTCCGTGAGGTCCTCGCGGTCGCGGCTGACGATGCCCTTGCGGTCGGCGACGGCCACGTCTCCGAGGCCTGCCTCCAGGAGGAACTTCGCGATGGCGACACCGGCCGCACCGGCGCCGGAGATGACCGCGCGCAGTTCGCCGAGGGTCCGGCCGGTCAGCTTCGCCGCGTTGCGGAGGGCGGCGAGGGTGACGATGGCGGTGCCGTGCTGGTCGTCGTGGAAGACCGGGATGTCGAGGCGCTCCTGGAGCCTGCGCTCGATCTCGAAGCACCGCGGCGCCGAGATGTCCTCCAGGTTCACGCCGCCGAAGGACGGGGCGAGCCGGACGACGGTCTCGATGATCTCGTCGGTGTCGGTGGTGGCGAGGGCGAGCGGGACCGCGTCCACCCCGCCGAACTGCTTGAAGAGGATGGCCTTCCCCTCCATGACCGGGAGGGAGGCTTCCGGCCCGATGTCGCCGAGGCCGAGCACTGCCGTACCGTCGGTCACGACCGCGACGACCTGGGACTTCCAGGTGTAGTCGTTGACCAGCTCGGGCTGCTCGGCGATCGCGGTGCACACCTTGGCGACGCCGGGCGTGTACGCGAGGGACAGGTCGTCCCGGTCCCGGAGGGGGACGGTGGCCTGCACGGCCATCTTGCCGCCCCGGTGGAGGGCGAAGACAGGATCGAAGGGCTCCTCCGGAGCTCCTTCCGTACCACTGTCATTGCGAGGATTGACGATCTCCGCTGCCATTGGGTTGAACCCCTTAAGTCTTTTCATTTGAGGGTGGCCACTCCCGGTTGGGGAGGGGTGGGGAGGCACCGCGGCCGCCGTGTCTGGCAGCCGCGCGGGCGCGCCGCACAACGCGCCCTGAGCCCCGGATGAGGGGTGTAAGGATCCTTCTTACCGGACGGACGGCACCGCAGACGAGTCCATAACCGCTCGGTGATGCGACTCATACCGAGTGCATCCGGACGTGGACGGAGAGCGACACGTCACCCGATGTCCCGATAGATGCGAACCCCACCCGAATAGCCGCCTTCGAGTCATCCGAACGGCGAGATAATCAGGAGATTCTTCGGTGACGGGGAAGGGATTCAGCAGATGATCCGGCCCTGATGTACCGGTCTCTCGGCATCCGGCCGTCACCCGTTACCCGATTTTGACATCCGTGGCCGTCGGTTTGGGGCGGTCCGAATGGCAAGATGCCGTAATCACACGAGGTCACGACACTCGAAGAGACGTACGTGACCGCTGGAAACTCCCTCACACGCCGGAGGAACCCGATCATGACCGCACGCTCCACGCGTTGTACGACCGCCAAGACCCGCACCTCCCGTCTTGCCGCGGTCGCCGCCGTCGCGGTCGCCGGCTCCATGCTGCTGACCGCCTGCGGTGACCAGACCGAGGGCGGCTCCGCCACCCCGACGAAGGACGGCGGCTCCGCGTCCACCAACGCCGCCCCGCTCTTCTCGAAGCTCCCCGCGGACATCCAGAAGGCCGGTGTCATCAAGGTCGGCACGGACGCCTCGTACGCGCCGATGGAGTTCACCGAGGGCGGCAAGATCGTCGGTGTCGACCCCGACATCGCCAAGGCCCTGGGCAAGCAGCTCGGCGTCGAGTTCAAGTTCACCTCGGGCACCTTCGACGGTCTGATCACCTCGATCTACACCGGCCGCCAGGACCTGATCATGTCCTCGATGACGGACAACAAGAAGCGCCAGGAGGGCCTGGACGACAACGGGAAGAAGATCGGCAAGGGGATCGACTTCGTCGACTACTTCAGCTCCGGCGTCTCCCTCCTGGTCAAGAAGGGCAACCCCCAGGGCATCAACTCCCTCGACGACCTCTGCGGCAAGACCGTGGCCGTCCAGCGCGGCACGATCTACGAGGACACCTTCAAGGCCCAGGCCACGAAGTGCGGTGCCAAGAAGCTGACGATCCAGGCCTTCGACACCGACGCCGAGGCGCAGACCCGCGTCAAGGCCGGCGGCGCCGTGGCCGACCTGAACGACTACCCGGTGGCCGCGTACATCGCGAAGACCTCGGGCGGCGGCAACGACTTCGAGGTCGTCGGCAGCCAGAGCGACGTCGGTCTCTTCGGCATCGGCGTCTCGAAGGAGAACACCCAGCTGCGTGACGCCGTCAAGGAGGCGCTCGACGCCATCATCAAGGACGGCACCTACGCCGAGGCCCTGAAGAAGTGGAACGTCGAGGGCAGCGCCGTCAAGTCGGCCACCGTCAACGCCGGCAAGTGACCTCCCCGCTCCACTGAAGGGCAGTCGTCGTGACTGACAAGATCAACAAGGACCCGGCCGCCGCTCCGGCCGGGCCCGGCGCCTCGGGCAGCCCGTACGAGGCGATCAAGGCCATCCCGGTGCGGCACTACGGGCGCTGGGTCAGCGCCGTCGTGGTCGTCGCCCTGCTCGGCTGGCTCGTCTTCGCCTTCTCCCAGGGCAACATCCTCTGGGACACGGTGTGGGACAAGGTGTTCGACACATCGGTCATCAGCGGCCTGTGGAACACCATCATCATCAGCGTCGCCTCCATGGCCCTCGGCCTGGTCCTCGGCGTCGTCTTCGCGGTGATGCGCCTCTCGAAGAACCCCGTGACGGGCGCCGTCGCCTGGCTCTACATCTGGTTCTTCCGCGGCACCCCGGTCTACGTCCAGCTGCTGGTGTGGTTCAACCTGTCGCTGATCTTCCAGTACATCGACCTCGGGCCGATCTACAAGAACGAGACCGTGGACGTCATGACGCCGTTCATGGTGGCGCTGCTCGGCCTCGGCCTCAACGAGGGCGCCTACATGGCGGAGATCGTCCGTGCCGGCATCCAGTCGGTCGACGAGGGCCAGACCGAGGCGGCGCACGCTCTCGGCATGTCCCAGACGAAGACCATGCGGCGCATCGTCCTTCCGCAGGCCATGCGCGTGATCGTGCCGCCGACGGGCAACGAGTTCATCAACATGCTGAAGACCTCGTCGCTGGTCTCGGCCGTGCAGTACACCGAGTTGCTGCGGGCCTCCTCGAACATCGGCAACACGGCCGGTGCCGTGATGGAGATGCTCTTCGTCGCCTCCATCTGGTACCTGGCGCTGACCAGCGTCTTCAGCGTCGGCCAGTACTACCTGGAGCGCCGCTTCGCCCGAGGTTCGCTCCGCAGCCTGCCGCCCACCCCGTGGCAGCGGGTCAAGACGAACCTCACCACGTTCAAGCGCTCCCCGGAGGCATCGGCATGACCGGTCAGCCCATGGTCAAGGCGGAGGGCGTCCACAAGTCGTACGGCGCCGCCCACATCCTCCGCGGCATCGACCTCGAAGTGCAGAACGGCGAGGTCTTCTGCCTCGTCGGCCCGTCCGGCTCGGGCAAGTCGACCTTCCTGCGGTGCATCAACCACCTGGAGCGGGTCGACGGCGGCCGGCTCTCGGTGGACGGCCAGCTGGTCGGCTACCGGGAGAAGAACGCCAAGCTCTACGAGCTGAAGGACAGCGAGGTCGCGACCCAGCGCCGTGACATCGGCATGGTCTTCCAGCGCTTCAACCTGTTCCCGCACATGACGGCCCTGGGCAATGTCATGGAGGCGCCGATCCAGGTGAAGGGCGAGTCCAAGGCCGTGGCCCGCGAGCGGGCCGAGCGGCTGCTGGACCGGGTGGGCCTGGCCGACAAGGCCGGGAACTACCCCACGCAGCTCTCCGGCGGTCAGCAGCAGCGCGTCGCCATCGCCCGCGCGCTGGCGATGGAGCCGAAGCTGATGCTCTTCGACGAGCCGACGTCGGCGCTCGACCCGGAGCTGGTGGGTGACGTCCTCGACGTCATGCGGGACCTCGCCGAGTCGGGCATGACGATGATCGTCGTCACGCACGAGATGGGCTTCGCCCGCGAGGTCGGCGACTCGCTGGTCTTCATGGACGGCGGCGTGGTGGTCGAGTCGGGCAACCCGAGGGACGTCCTGGGCAACCCGCAGCACGACCGGACGAAGGCGTTCCTGTCCAAGGTGCTGTAGCCGGCGCAGCCGCAGCGGGAAGGGGCGGTACGGGAATCCCGTACCGCCCCTTCCCCGTCCCCGGCGACTACTTCACGGCGAGGAGCAGCGTGTCGGAGGGCGAGGCCCAGACGGCCCTGGCCTCGCCGAATCCGGCGGCGCGGAGGGTGTCCGCGTGCCAGGCCGGCGAAGGCATGTCGCCGTCGGCGTGCTCGCCGTAGATCGCGAAGCGGCCGGCGGTGGGTTCGGCGAGGACGGGGTCCTTCGCGGCGAGTGCCCACCAATCGGCCCAGTCGAGGACCCCGGCGGCCTTCTCGCGGTCCATGCGGGCGTGCCGCCGGGCGCGCTCGGCGGCGTTGATGCGGGGAGTGGCTTCGTCGATCATGTGGTCGGCGTTCATGAACACGCCGCCGTCGCGGACGAGGCCGGCGACCTGCCCGTAGAGGGCGGTCAGCGGCTCGCTGTGGAGCCAGTGGAGCGCGGTGGCGGTGAGGACGGCGTCGTACGAGGCGTGGGGCAGCCGCGCGGTCCACGCGGGGTCCTTGAGGTCGGCGGTCACGAAGGTGACGCGCTCGTCGTCGGCGAAGTACCCCTCGGCGATGGCGAGGAGTGCGGGGTCGAGGTCGACGCCGGTACTGGTCGCCTCCGGGAACCTCTGGAGGAGCCGGTCCGTGATACTTCCCGTACCGCACGCGAGGTCGAGGACGCGGGGCTTCGGCCCCACCAAGGCCTCGACCATGTCGAGCATCACCCGGAACCGCTCCTCCCGGTCCGGCATGTACCACTCCTGCTGACGGTCCCAGCTCTCCTGCCAGGCCGCCCAGTCGGTTCCGGTCATCGCCGTTCCTCCCCGTCGCGTAATACCCTCATAGGGGAAACAGCCGTTACCCCTGCCGACCGAGACACTAGCCCGCCGGAGTAAGGACTACAAGTGGAACTGGCCTATTACTCGGATTACGCCGTGCGTCTGGTCAACACCGAGGAGCCGGCCCGCAACAAGGACGCCCTCACCTCCGTCGAGGTCATCCGGGAGCTCTTCGGCCCCGCCAACCAGATGGCCCGCAGGGCGACCGACTCCGACGTGACCCGCTTCCGCGCGGTGCGCGCCCGGCTGCGGGCGGTCTTCACCGCGGCCGACGAGGGCGACCACACGGGCGCCGTGGACCTGCTGAACTCCCTCCTGCTGGAGTTCCCGGTCAGCCCTCAGATCTCCGGCCACGACATCCTCGACGAGGACGGCCGGCCGCGGTGGCACATGCACCTCGCCGACCACCCGTCGAACGCGACCGCGGGATACGCGGCCATCGCGGCGATGGGCCTCGCCTTCCACCTCACCGAGTTCGGCGCCGACCGGCTCGGCCTCTGCCAGGCACCGCCCTGCCGCAACGCCTACCTCGACACCTCCACCAACCGCTCCCGCCGCTACTGCTCCGACCGGTGCGCGACCCGCGCCAACGTGGCCGCCTACCGGGCGCGCAAGCGCCTGGAGGCCGACCGGACGGACCGGACGGGCCGCACCGAGGAGACCAGCCAGGAGAGCACCACCCCGGCCGACCGCTGACGCCCCGGCGTCACCGGCCGGTACCGCGCCCGCACCCGCCCGAGAACCAGCTCGGGCGGTACGGCGCCGAAGACCCGGCTGTCCCCCTCGGCGTCCGGATTGTCCCCGAGCACCCACCAACCGCCGTCGCGTCGCTCGATCAGCCGTTTCACGATGAGCAGATCCTGCTGGAGCGGATGCCGCAGCACGGCCACGTTCCCGGGCCGCAACCGCGCCCCGTACTGCACCAGCAGCTGGTCACCGTGGAGCAGCGTGGGCACCATCGACACCCCCGTGACCTCGGCGACCCCGAACGGAGCCCCGGCCTCCGCCCCCCGCTCCCGTCCCGGTCCACTCATCCGGCACCTCCCGATCCGCCGCGCGTCCGCTCGTCCACTCGTCCACGAGTCCCATGGTGACCCTGGACTTTTGACCTAAGCCCCAGGGGGCGCCCGCGAAAACGCCCTTCTCACCGAGTAATGTCCCACCTGAGAAGACGATCACGAGGAAGGACGGCACCATGCTCTCCCGCCTGTTTGCCCCCAAGGTGACGGTCAGCGCCCACTGCGACCTCCCCTGCGGCGTGTACGACCCGGCCCAGGCCCGCATCGAGGCCGAGTCGGTCAAGGCTGTCCAGGAGAAGTACCTGGCGAACGAGGACGCGCACTTCCGCGCCCGCGCCACGGTCATCAAGGAGCAGCGCGCCGAGCTCGCCAAGCACCACGTCTCGGTGCTCTGGAGCGACTACTTCAAGGCCCCGCACTTCGAGAAGTACCCCGAGCTCAACCAGCTGGTCAACGACACCCTGAAGGCCCTCTCGGCCGCCAAGGCGTCGACGGACCCGAAGACGGGCGAGAAGGCGCTGGAACTCATCGCCGAGATCGACCGCATCTTCTGGGAGACGAAGAAGGCCTGACCTTCTGTCCGGCCAGACGCGCGACGGCCCGCCCGGTCACCCCGGGCGGGCCGTCGCCGTTCCCCCGGTCACCTGTAGTACGGCTCGACGACGGCCCGCACCTCGTCGAGCAGCGCGGGGCCGTCCTGCGGGACGGGCGGCCGGCCGCTGCCCGGGCGGATGTCGAGGAGCTGTTCGCCGGACAGCGCGAAGACCACCCGCCGCAGCCCCGCCGCCCGGATGACGGCCGCGCACATCTCGCAGGGCTGGCAGCTGGTGTACATCGTGGTGTCCGCCGCCGTGCCCGCGTCCAGTTCCCGCGCGGCCCACCTCGCCAGTTTCAGTTCCGGGTGCGTGGTGACGTCCTTGTCGGTGAGGGTGGTGTTCCGCTCCTCGGCCAGCACGGTCCCGTCCGGTCCCGCGAGGAGCGAGCCGAACGGCGGGTTGCCGCTCTCACGGGCCTCTGCCGCGAGGGCGATGGCCCGGCGGAGGAGGGCGTGGTCGTCAGGCGTGGTCATGGCTGTTCCGTTCTCGTGGGGTGGCGTACACGTGCGCTGCCAGGGTCTGCTACGTCATGAAGGCGGCGGCCACGTCGACGGCCCGTCTGGAGCGGATCGTCGACGAGTTGGCCGAGTTCGGGAGCACGACCATCGATCTCGCCCTCAGCCGAACGCTCCCGTTACGCGGCCCCCGGGCGCACGGCAGTCTCCAGGCACCGACACGGCGCGACCACCTCGGACCGCGCGTCGGTCCGCCGAGCGAGCACGGAAACCTCGCCCACGGCCGGCGGTGACCTGATCACGTGCGAGGGGCGGGGCTCGCCGGGCCCTGGCCCCCCTTCTGGTCCCCTGCTCGGAGCGTGTAGCCGCGCTTCTCCCTGGAGGAGGCGCCCAGGCGGTCGTAGAAGCGGATCGCGCTCTCGTTCCAGGCGGGGGTCTGCCACTGGATCTCGGCGAGGCCCAGGGCGCGGGCCTCGGTGCGGACCGCCGCCATCAGGAGCGGGCCAAGGCCGTGGCCGCGGGCGGACTCCGTGAGGTAGAGGCAGTCCATGTGGAGATACTCCGTGCCGTCCCAGGTGGACAGCTCCGGAGCGCAGGTGGCGTAGCCCACGAGGGTGCCGTCGGGGAGGACGGCGACCAGGCAGCGGAGCCGGGGTTCCGCCGGGGCGAAGAGCAGACGGGCCAGGCGGTCCGCAAGGCCCGGGGCCGGGGGCGCCGCCTTCTCGTACGCCGCGTGCTCGGCGATCAGCTCCACGACCCGCGTCAGATCCCCGGGGCGCGCGTGCCGCACCGTCGCCGGATCCCCCGGGCGCGCGTGCCGCACCGTCGCCGGCCGCTCGGAGCGCGCCTGCCGCACCGGAGCCAGGCCCTTCGGCCACGCCCGTCCATCGGGCGCCCCCGTCCCCTCCGGCCCGCCCTCGCGTTCGTTCATACCGTCATCATGCACGGTCCCACCGACAGCTCCGCCGCCGTTCCCTGGCGGTGGAGCCACTCGCGGTACGGGGCGGCGCGCAGGGCCACCTCGCGGTACGCCGCGGCGAGTTCGGCGTACAGCGTGTCCAGGGGCGCTCCGGGGCGCGCGTACAGCAGCAGCCGGACCGCCAGGGGGTCACCCCGTAAGGGGCGGACGGCCATGTCCTCGCGGGGGATCGAGGTCGGCTGGCAGGGGGCCACGGCCTCGCCGAGGACGATGAGCGAGGCGGCCGTGTGGTAGTCGCCGTGCAGCAGGGGCGGGTCGATGCCGGCGGCGTCCAGGACCCGGCGCAGGCCGTCCCATTCGCCGTCCACGGTCGGGTCGACCATCCAGTGGTCGGTGGCCAGGTCGGCGAGGTCCACGACGGTCCGGGCGGCGGCCGGGTGGTCGCGGGCCATGGAGACGAACTGTGGTTCGCGGGCGACCAGGACCCGCCGCTCCAGGCCCTCGGGGACCCGCAGCGGGCAGCCTTCCACCTCGTGGACGAAGGCCACGTCGAGCCCGCCGGCGGCGACCGTGCGCAGCAGGGCGTTCGCGGAGACGTCCACCCGGAGGCCGATGTCGGTACCGGGCAGCCGCTGGCGCAGTCGCCGCAGCCAGCCGGGGAGCGCCCGGCTGGCGGTGGATCCGACGCCGAGTCCGGGGCCCTCGGTGCGGGCGGCCGCGGCGCGGGTCTCGGTGACGAGCGCGGCCATGTCGGCGACGAGGGGGCGGGCCCGGCTGAGCAGGGAGCGCCCGAGTGGGGTGGGGCGGCAGCCGGTGCGGCCGCGGGAGAAGAGTTCGGCGCCGAGGGAGTTCTCGATGCGGCGCAGCTGGGTGGTCAACGACGGCTGGCTCATGCCGAGTTGGCGGGCCGCCTTGTGCAGGCTGCCCGTGTCCGCGATGGCGCAGAGCGCGCGCAGGTGTCTCACCTCCAGCTCCATGCCCCGAGGGTAGGGCGGCGCCCTGAGTCGCACCAGATACCCGAAGTCCCTCGATCACCTTCGTTTTCAAGGGCGTTGAGGGCGTCGGGGGACGGCGAGGCGGGGTGATGCGGTGGTGCTATCGGCGGTTGACATCATCCCCGCGGACCCCGCCTCCCCCGAGACTCTCTCCAGTCCCCTAGAGGAGGAGCCCCCCATGCGTCACCCCAAGGTCCTCACCTCCGTACTGACCGCCACCCTCGGTCTCGGTCTCGCCGCCTCCCTCGGCGTGGCCCCGGCCGCGGCCCAGAGCGCCGGCCACTCCGCCGTATCCGGCAACTCGGCCGCTGCGTACGCCGGTTCGGCGGAGAACGCCAAGGCCAACAAGGCCTTCTTCGACGCCGTCATGAAGTCGGTGGCGCAGAAGCGGGCCGCCACTCCCGGCGCGGCCGCCGTCACCGTCGTCTACAGCGCCGCCAACGCGCCGAGCTTCCGCACCCAGATCGCCCGCTCCACCCAGATATGGAACAGCTCGGTGGTGAACGTCCGGCTCGTCGAGGGCAGCAACCCGGACTTCCGCTACTACGAGGGCAACGACTCCCGTGGCTCGTACGCGAGCACCGACGGTCACGGTCGCGGCTACATCTTCCTGGACTACCGGCAGAACCAGCAGTACAACTCCACCCGGGTGACCGCCCACGAGACCGGCCACGTCCTGGGGCTCCCGGACCACTACAGCGGTCCGTGCAGCGAGCTCATGTCGGGCGGCGGCCCCGGCACGTCCTGCCAGAACGCCCAGCCGAACGCCCAGGAACGGTCCCGCGTCGACCAGCTCTGGCGCTACGGTCTCGCCTCCGCCTTCAAGGGCTGACGAGCGGCGCGTGAGGTGAAGGCGGCGGCCGGCCCCCTCCCCGGGGCCGGCCGCCGCGCTCGTCTCAGGCCGCCTGGAGCAGGCGGCGGGCGAAGTCCGCGCCGGGCGGCAGCTGTCGGCGCACCCGCTCCAGGGCGCCGTCGAAGTCGCCTCCGGCGACGCACGACTCGAAGGCGGCGCCGCCGCAGTGCAGGGTCAGACTCAGGTCCGCGCGCTCACCGAGCGTCAGCAGACAGCTCAGGGTCGCCTGCTGGGTGGCGCCGTCCACGACGACGGGGAGCGGGAGGTCCCACTCCAGGACGCAGCCGGTGAGGGGCTGCCCGCCCTCGCCGGCCGCGCTGAGCGCGGCGAAGCCCTCGCCGGTGTACTCGACCCCCCTGATCCGGGTGGCGACGCGCCGCCCGACGGCCGTGATGACGATCGCTTCCGCGCCGCTGCGGTCCCGGTACCAGCCGGTCCAGACTTCTGTCGACTCCGATGACATGCGCGGACTGTAGCGGCATGACCGGCTCCGGCGCGCGGCCGGTCGCCCCGAGGCCGGACTTCTCCCGATCTCGCCCGCTTGCCGCCCCGCTTCCCGCCGTTACCGCTTCCTGGTGTACGTGCGGACGATCACGCCGTTGTCGAAGGCGCGTACGTCGCCGAGCGTGAAGTCGCGGGGCTCGAAGTCGGCGCCGAACATCGGCATACCGGTGCCGTAGACCTGCGGGTAGGTCTTGATGACCAGCTCGTCGATCTCCTCGATGAGCTCGCCGGCGATGGTGGAGCCTCCGCAGAGCCACACGCCCAGCGGGCTGTCCTCGGCCTTGAGCTCGCGGACACGGCCGACGAGGTCGTCGCTGATCAGCTCCACGTCGGGGTGGGGCGACTCGGTGAGAGAGCGGGTGGCGACGAACTCGCGAAGGTGGCCGTAGGGGCTGGTGACGCCGATGTCGAGGGCGAGCTGGTACGAAGCCCGTCCCTGGACGACGGTGTCGAAGTGCTTGTTCTCGCCGTCGATGCCGAGGGCTTCCCGGCCGTGGGTCGGAATGGTCTCCGGGTAGTCGGAACCCATCCACTCCAGGTAGGAGCCCTCGGTGAACGCGAACATCGAGGTGGCATCGCCCTTGGGGTCACCGATGAAACCGTCGATGGTGCAGGCGATGTAGTACGTGAGCTTGCGCAAGCCGGTCCTCTTCTGCTTCGGAGTGTGGCTGCGCTCGCAACCACGACGGCTATAGTGCTTCACCTGTAGTGGTTGCGCAAGCCCTCTTTTCGAAAAAGATCACACCCAACGCAGAGGAGCCGGTCCATGGCGAGAAACGCGGAACGCCGTACGGCACTACTCGACGCCGCGATCGAGGCACTTGCGGACGAAGGCGCCCGTGGGCTCACCTTCCGGGCGGTCGACGCCCGGGCGGGGGTTCCCACGGGCACCTCGTCCAACTACTTCCGCCACCGGGACGAGTTGCTCTCCCAGGTCGCCGACCGGATCTTCGTACGCCTCACGCCTGCGCCCGGGGACGTCGACACCGCCCTGCTGCCGCCGCCGAGCCGCGCACTGCTCGTCGAGCTGATGCGCCGACTCGCCCAGCGGCTCGCCACCGAACGCACCTGCTACCTCGGGCTCTTCGAGCTCCGCCTCGAAGCCGTACGCCGCCCCGAGCTGCGCATCCAGCTGACCAAGGTGCTCCGGGCCGACCTCGACGAGAACATCCGGCTGCATCTCGACTCGGGGATGCCCGGGGACGCCGACACCGTCCGCCTGCTCTACTTCGCCCTCACCGGGCTGCTGTTCGACCACTTCACCGTGCCGGGCCTGCACGGTGACCAGGGCCTCGACGACCTGATCGAGTCCGTGGTCACCCGCATCGTCCCCGAGCCGTGAGACCCCCGGCCGTCAGCGCGTACGCCGGGTGACGAACTCCGCGAGGGCCAGCAGGTCCCCGGCCGCGTCCAGGTCCGGTACCGCCTGCGCCAGGTACTCCACGGCGCGGCCCATGCGCTCGGCCGCCTGGGCCTGGGCCCAGTCACGCCCACCGGCCCGCTCGACCGCGTCGGCCGCCGCCCGTACCGCCGCCGCGTCGAGGACCGGACGGGAGTACAGCTCGGCCAGCTCCTCGCCCGCCGCGGTGCCCGAGGCGAGCGCCGCCACCACCGGCAGCGACTTCTTGTGGGCGACGAGATCGGCCCCGGCCGGCTTGCCCGTCCGGTCGGGGTCGCCCCAGATCCCGATGAGGTCGTCGATCAACTGGAAGGCCAGACCGGCCTCCCGGCCGAAGGCGTCCATCGCGGCGACCTCCTCCTCCCCCGCGCCCGCGTAGAGCGCGCCGAGGGCGCAGGAGCAGCCGAGCAGGGCTCCGGTCTTGGCGGTGGCCATGGCGAGGCACTCGTCGAGGGACACCTCACGCGGGCCGCGCCGCTCGAAGGCGCAGTCCGCCTGCTGGCCCGCGCACAGCTCGATGATGCAGGCCGCCAGGCGCGCGGAGGCCGCCGTCGACGCGGGATGCGGATCCTCGGCGAGCAGCCGCAGGGCGAGCGCGCTCATCGCGTCTCCCGCGATCAGCGCGTCCGGGACTCCGAAGACGGTCCAGGCGGTGGGCCGGTGCCTGCGGGTCACGTCCTCGTCGACGATGTCGTCGTGGAGCAGGGTGAAGTTGTGGGCGAGCTCCACCGCGGCCGCGGCCTTCACCGCCCGCGTCTCGTCGGCTCCGAGCGCGCGGGCCGCCGCGAGGACCAGGGCCGGGCGTATCGCCTTGCCGGCCCGCTCCGTGGCCGGTGTGCCGTCGGCGTGCTCCCAGCCGAAGTGGTACATGGCGACCCGGCGCATGGAACCGGGCAGGGTTTCGACGGTCGAGCGCAGTTGGGGGTCGACGGCGGTCCGCGTCCGGTCCAGGAGCGCCACGGCCCCCTGACCGTCGGTGACGGCATCCACGCTGGTCATGGTCACGTCCTTCGTATCCTCCGTGTCGTTGTGCGGGGCGAGGAGCCGGGATCGCCCGGGGGCGGGAGGGTTCGGTCCCCGCCCCCGGGCGTCGTCGGCTCAGCGCCAGCGGCTGACCTCGACGTTCTCCAGGACCCCGAGCGCGTCCGGGACGAGGACCGCGGCCGAGTAGTAGGCCGTGACCAGGTACGAGATGATCGCCTGCTCGTCGATGCCCATGAAGCGGACGGAGAGGCTGGGCTCGATCTCGTCGGGGATGCCGGTCTGGTGCAGACCGATCACGCCCTGGTCGGCCTCGCCGGTACGCATGCAGATGATCGAGGTGGTCCGGGCGTCCGAGACCGGGATCTTGTTGCACGGGTAGATCGGCACCCCGCGCCAGGTCGGGATGCGGTTGCCGTTGATGTCGATCGTCTCGGGCACCAGACCGCGCTTGTTGAGCTCGCGGCCGAAGGCGGAGATGGCGCGCGGGTGGGCGAGGAACAGCTTGGAACCCCGGCGGCGGGACAGCAGCTCGTCCATGTCGTCGGGGCTGGGGGCGCCGTCGTGCGGCTGGATCTGCTGCTCGTAGTCGCAGTTGGACAGGAGGCCGAACTCCTTGTTGTTGACCAGCTCGTACTCCTGGCGCTCGCGGAGTGCCTCGACCGTGAGCCGCAACTGCTGCTCGGTCTGGTTCATCGGCTGGTTGTAGAGGTCGGCGACGCGGCTGTGGACCTTCAGCACGGTCTGGGCGACGCTCAGCTCGTACTCGCGGGGCGAGGCGTCGTAGTCGACGTAGGTGTGCGGGACGACTGCCTCACCGACGTGGCCGGCGGAGAGGTCGATCTCGGCCTCGCCGTACCTGTTGGTGCGCTGGTGGGGCAGCGCGGCCACGCTCGCGAGGTGGGCGGCGAGCGAACCGGCCCGGTCCGCGAGGTTCCGCACGTCGTCGCGGGTGAGCTCCAGGACCGTGCAGGCGGTGGCGGCGCGGGCGCTCCACTCCCAGGTGGCGTCCGGGTCGACGAGCGCGGTGTCGCCGAAGTAGGAGCCGTCCGCGAGGACACCGAGGACGGTCTCGTCGCCGTACGGCCCCTCGCCGATCTGCTCGACCCTGCCGTGCGCGAGGAGGTGGACGCGGTCGGTCGGCTCGCCCGCGACGGCGATCACCTCACCGACCGCGTACTCCCGCTGGCGGCAGCGGGACGCGAGCTCGGTCAGGGCCTCCTCGTCCTCGTAGCCGCGCAGGACGGGGAGTTCGCCGAGTTCGGCGGGGATGACCGCGACGCGCTCTCCGGTCTGGACGAAGGTGACGCGGCCGTCACCCACGGAGTAGCTGAGCCTCCGGTTCACCCGGTACGTACCGCCCTGCACCTGGACCCACGGCAGCGCCCGCAGCAGCCACCGCGAGGTGATCTCCTGCATCTGCGGCGCCGACTTGGTGGTCGTGGCGAGGTTCCGCGCGGCGGCGGTACTGAGACTCTGCTGCGGAGCCTGCTCCGCGCGTACGTCGTCGCCAACCGAACCAACGGACATGGAACTCCCTCTCGTATGACTGAGTTGCGAGACGAAGCCTTTCAGCACGGAACGTGTCGGCGCCATTACACATTCGGGTGGGACTGTTCGGTGATCTTCGGGGCATGTCACGCGATTTCCCCCCGAACAGCGGAACCTCACCACCCCGGGGGGCGCTGTCCGGATCGGCTCGCACACGGTCCGAACGGATGGCAGCGGAGTGGCGCAGTCCGGTACTCCGGAGGCATCGGGGTCCGGTAGCTCCGGGACTCCGGAAGCCCATCCCGTCCTCCGAAGGGAGTCGGTCATGTCCACCCCCATGTCCGCGAACAGGTTCCTCGGCGCGCTGCGCGACGAGGGCCTCGCGGTCGTCCAGGTCGGCGACTGGTCCACCCACAACCGCAACCACAAGGGCCCTTGGGGGCCGGTGCACGGCGTGATGATCCACCACACCGTGACCCGCGGCACCGCCGGCACCGTCCGGCTCTGCCGGGACGGCCACGACGCCCTGCCGGGGCCGCTCTGCCACGGTGTGATCGCCAAGGACGGCACGGTCCACCTGGTCGGCTACGGGCGCGCGAACCACGCGGGGCTCGGCGACGACGAGGTGCTCAGGGCGGTCATCGCCGAGCGGCGCCTGCCGCGGGACGACGAGGCCACCACCGACGGCAACCGGCACTTCTACGGCTTCGAGTGCGAGAACCTCGGGGACGGCAAGGACCCGTGGCCGAAGGTCCAGCTGGAGGCCATCGCGAAGGCGGCGGCCGCAGTGTGCCGGGTGCACGGCTGGACGCACCGCTCGGTCATCGGACACCTGGAGTGGCAGCCGGGAAAGATCGACCCGCGCGGCTTCACGATGGGCTCGATGCGGGAGCGGATCGCCGACCGCCTGCGCTGACCGTGCCGGCCGGGACGGACAATGACCGGGTGAACGCGTACGACCTCTCCCGCCTGCGGCCCCGGCTCCCCTCGCCCCTGGAGCCGGTGGAGGACGAGCGCTTCGCCCGGCGCGGGCTCACGCTGCTGCTCAAGCGCGAGGACCTCATCCACCCCGAGCTGCCGGGCAACAAGTGGCGCAAGCTCGCCCTCAACCTGGGGGCCGCGGACGGGCGTCCGGTGCTCACCTTCGGCGGCGCGTACTCCAACCACCTGCGGGCGACGGCGGCCGCCGGCCGGCTGCTCGGCTTCCCCACGGTCGGGATCGTCCGGGGCGACGAGCTGGCCGGGCGCCCGCTCAACCCGTCCCTCGCGCGGTGCGCGGCGGACGGGATGCGGCTGGAGTTCGTGGACCGGGCCACGTACCGCGCGAAGAACGACCCGGCGGTCCTCGCGGCGCTCCTGGAGCGGGCCCCCGCGGGCGCGTACGTGGTCCCGGAGGGCGGAAGCAACACCCTCGCCGTGCGGGGGTGCGTCGAGCTGGGCCGCGAGCTCGCCGGTGCGGCGGACACGGTCGCCGTCGCCTGCGGCACGGGCGGCACCCTCGCGGGCCTCGCGGCCGGCCTCTCGGCCGGACAGAGGGCGCTGGGCTTCCCCGTCCTCAAGGGCGGTTTCCTGGGCGACGAGGTCCGGGCCCTCCAGGAGGCGGCGTTCGGCGGGCGGCGCGGCGAGTGGGCGCTGGACGAGCGTTTCCACGGTGGGGGGTACGCGCGCACGTCCCCCGTTCTGGAGGCGTTCGCACGCGACTTCGAGGCGCGGCACGAACTCGCCATCGAGCGACTGTATGTGGCCAAAATGCTTCATGGCCTCACGGTCCTGGCGGAGGAGGGCGCGTTCCCGGCGGGTACCCGGCTCGCGGCGGTGGTGACGGGCGCCCCCGACGCGCTCCAGCCGCCCCCGGCGGCGGGATCCCCGGCGCCCCGGCCGCCCCTGCCCGAGGCGCCCCCGCCGTCCTTGCCGGACCCGTCTCAGTCCTCCGCCTCCGCGCGGTAGGCGGCCGCCTCCTCCAGGTCGAGGCGGCGGAGCAGGGTCCGCATCATCTCGTCGTCGATCCGGCGTGCGTCGCGCAGCCGCACGAAGACCTCGCGCTCGGCGTCGATCATCTCGCGCGAGATGCGCCGGTACGTGTCGTCCGCGGTCTCCCCGGTGACCTCGTTGACGGCCCCGAGCCGCTCCCAGACCGCGTTGCGGCGCCGCTCCAGGACGGTGCGGAGCCGGTCGGCGAGAGGCGTCGGCAGGGCGTTGCGCTCGTCGGCGAGAAGCGCGTCGAGGCGCTCCTCGGCGGCCCGTGAGGCCTCGCTCTGGGCCTGCGCCTCGGCCAGGGTCTCGGCGTACCTGTCCCGCTTGGGAAGCTTCAGGAGCCGGATGAGGGGCGGCAGGCTGAGGCCCTGCACCACGAGGGTGCCGATGACGGTGGTGAAGGTGAGGAAGAGGACCAGGTTGCGGGCGGGGAACCCCTCACCGTCGACGACGACGGGGATGGAGAAGGCGATGGCCAGGGACACCACGCCGCGCATGCCGGCCCAGCCCACGACGAGCGGAGCCCTCCAGTCCACGCCGGGTTCCCGTTCCCTGATCCGGGCGGAGAGCCACCGGGGCAGGAAGGTCGCCGGGTAGACCCAGACGAACCGCACGAGGACCACGGCGAGGAAGACCCCGACCGCGTACCGGACCGCCTCGCCGATGCCGTACTGGCCGAGGCCCTGGACGACGTACGGCAACTGGAGGCCGATCAGGGCGAAGACGGCGGACTCCAGGACGAACGCGACCATCTTCCACACCGCCTCCTCCTGGAGCCGGGTCGCGAAGTCGACCTGCCAGGCGCGGTGGCCCAGGAAGAGCCCGACCACGACGACGGCGAGGACCCCGGAGGCGTGGACCTCCTCCGCCGCCGCGTAGGCGACGAAGGGGATGAGGAGGGAGAGGGTGTTCTGGAGCAGCGAGTCGCCGAGCCGCAGGCGCAGCCAGTGGATGGGGACCATGAGGATCAGGCCGACACCGATCCCGCCGACGGCGGCGAGCGCGAAGTCGCCGAGGCCGCCGGCCCAGCTCACACCCTCGCCGACGGCCGCCGCGAGGGCGACCTTGAAGGCGGTGATGGCGGTGGCGTCGTTCACGAGGGACTCGCCCTGGAGGATCGTGGTGATCCGGTTCGGCAGGCCGAGCTTGCGGGCGATGGCGGTGGCGGCGACCGCGTCCGGCGGGGCCACCACGGCGCCCAGCACGAGGGCGGCGGTGAGCGGCAGGTCGGGGACGAGGACGTACGCGAGCCAGCCCACGGCCACGGTGGCGAAGAGGACGTACCCCACGGAGAGCAGGGCGACGGGCCGGATGTTGGCCCGCAGATCGAGGTACGAGGAGTCGACGGCGGCCGTGTAGAGGAGCGGCGGCAGGATCAGCGGCAGCACGATGTGCGGGTCGAGGGTGTAGTCGGGCACCCCGGGGACGTACGCGGCGGCCAGGCCGGCGGCGACCAGGAGCAGCGGAGCGGGCACAGGGGTCCGCCGGGCGGCCCCCGCGATCGCGGCGCTCGCCGCCACCAGTGCCACCAACTGCAGTGATTCCATGCCCGTCCCCGTCATGAGCCGCCACGTAACCTGGCCATCATGAGCGAGTGCCCCCACGTTGCCGAAATGCCGCGCCCCGAGCCGGCGCCCCTGGCCGACACCTGTCCCGAGTGCCTGGCGGACGGGACGCATCCGGTCCAGCTGCGGCTCTGTCTGAGCTGCGGGCACGTGGGCTGCTGCGACTCGTCGGCGGGGCGGCACGCGACGGGGCACTTCTCGTCGACGGGGCACCCGATGATGCGGACGTTCGAGCCGGGTGAGGCCTGGCGCTGGTGCTTCGTGGACGGCGCGATCGTCTGAGCGGGCCCGCCCGTCCCGGTGTCCCGCGCCCCTGCCTGTCCCGACCTTCGGCGTCCCTGTTCGTCCCGATGTGCCGGGCGGTTCGGTCCTCGGACCGTACGCCCCTCCGGCGATTCGGCCGTGCGGTGGTTCGCCCGCTCCCCGGGTGGGTACGTCACCCCTCCGCCGGTCGCTCGGTTCCGGCTCCCGCAGACCCCCGCCCACCGTCCGCAGCCATGGGCCTACCATGGGTGATGACCGGCGGCCGGGGCGTCGACGGGGGCGGGGAGTTCGCGGCGACACGGCGGGACGGATCGCGATAGCGTCACGGCGGACTGCGCAGCCCCCTGCGTACCGCCCGGTTCGGGGGCCTCTCCCCCCGAGCCCCGAATGAGCTTGTGCCACCTTGGAGGTGAGGGTGTCCCAGATCGCAGGTGAGCCCGGGACCCAGGACTTCGTGGAAGTCCGGCTGCCCGCTGCGGGTGCCTATCTGTCCGTGCTGCGTACGGCCACGGCCGGCCTCGCGGCGCGCTTGGACTTCACCCTCGACGAGATCGAGGACTTGCGGATCGCGGTCGACGAGGCCTGCGCCATCCTGCTCCAGCAGGCCGTGCCGGGGTCCGTCCTCAGCTGTGTCTTCCGGCTGGTCGACGACTCCCTCGACGTGACCGTCTCCGCCCCGACGACCGACGGGCGGGCGCCCGAGCGGGACACCTTCGCCTGGACGGTGCTGTCGGCACTGGCCGGGAAGGTCGAGTCGTCGGTGGCCGAGGACCGTACGGTCTCGATCAGCCTGTACAAACAGCGCGGCGCGGGGCCAGGCCCGGCGTGAGGAGCGGGGACGCGACGGCCGGCATCCCTGAGCAGCAGGCGCGGCCGCATGAGGTCGCTACGGAGCGGGCGGACCAGATGAGCGAGCACGAGCAGCACCACGAGGTTCCCGAGACGCCGGGCGTCTCCGAGGCCCCCCGGGGCCCCGCGAGTGTGAACGGCTCCCCGGAGGCCTCCGGGCCCCACGGGACCGCGGGGGTTGCCGCGAGTCGGAAGTCCGAGGAGTCGGACGAGTCCGAGGGGTCCCCGGAGTCCGGGGAGGCCGAGGGGTCGGTCGAGGCGGAGAAGGCCTCGGACGACGAGACCGAGGCAGACGAGGCCCCGGACGTCGTCCGCACCGCCCCGGACCCGCACGACCGCAGCGGCGCCCGCGCTCTGTTCGTCACGCTGCGCGAGCTGCCGGAGGGCTCCTTCGAGAAGGCGGAGCTGCGCAACCGGCTCGTACGGATGCATCTGCCGCTGGTGGAGCACCTGGCCCGGCGCTTCCGCAACCGCGGCGAGCCGCTGGACGACCTGACCCAGGTGGCGACGATCGGCCTGATCAAGTCGGTGGACCGGTTCGACCCGGAGCGCGGGGTCGAGTTCTCGACGTATGCGACCCCCACGGTCGTCGGCGAGATCAAGCGTCACTTCCGCGACAAGGGCTGGGCGGTCCGGGTGCCGCGCCGCCTCCAGGAGCTGCGGCTCTCGCTGACCACGGCGACGGCGGAGCTCTCCCAGCAGCACGGCCGCTCACCGACCGTGCACGAGCTGGCCGAGCGGCTGGGGATCTCGGAGGAGGAGGTCCTGGAGGGCCTGGAGTCGGCGAACGCCTACTCGACGCTCTCCCTGGACGTCCCCGACACGGACGACGAGTCCCCGGCGGTGGCGGACACGCTCGGCGCGGAGGACGAGGCCCTGGAAGGGGTCGAGTACCGCGAGTCGCTCAAGCCGCTCCTCGAGGACCTGCCGCCCCGGGAGAAGCGGATCCTGCTGCTGCGCTTCTTCGGCAACATGACCCAGTCGCAGATCGCGCAGGAGGTGGGCATCTCCCAGATGCACGTCTCCCGCCTGCTGGCCAGGACCCTCGCCCAGCTGCGGGAGAAGCTCCTGGTGGAGGAGTAGGTCCCGTCAGGCTTCCTGACCGGGGCGCCGGATGCCGAGCGCCTCGGTCGTGGCCGGGTTCACCAGCAGGACGAGCCCGGTGACGGCCAGGACGCCGAGGACGGCGCCGGCCGGGATCATCGCACTGTCCGCCTGGGTCATCTGCCAGGCGACCGGCAGGGCCAGGATCTGGGTGATCACGGCCGGGCCGCGGCTCCAGGAGCGGCGCAGCCACAGGCCGCGGGCGGCGGCGAGCGGGATCAGACCGAGTGCGACGAGCGTCACAGCGCCCGTGAGCGCGCCGGTGACGTCGCCGGTCGTCCGCGTCAGGGCGTCCACCAGCATGTAGACACCTCCGGCGACGAGCCCGAGGGCCTCGATACCGGCCACGGCCGCGACGGCGGCGAGGCGGGCGGGGCGGGGGGTCTGCTCCGTACTGCTCATACAGGGCAGGGTAGCCGGGGTATCACCCCTCGATCTCGGCCGCCCGGTGGGCTCGGCGGCGGGGTGTCCACGGGATGGCCGGCGCTGGGCCCGGTACCGCCGGGTAGGTACGCTGAAGCTCATGCGCGCACTTCTCGTGGTCAATCCGGCAGCCACCACCACCAGTGCCCGCACCCGTGACGTGCTCATCCACGCGCTCGCGAGCGAGATGAAGCTGGAGGCCGTCACCACCGAGTACCGCGGGCACGCGCGGGACCTCGGCCGTCATGCCGCCGAGGCCGGAAACATCGATCTCGTCGTGGCCCTGGGCGGCGACGGCACGGTGAACGAGGTCGTCAACGGGTTGCTGCACGACGGGCCCGACCCCGACCGGCTGCCGGGGCTCGCGGTGGTCCCGGGTGGTTCGACCAATGTGTTCGCCCGTGCCCTCGGCCTGCCGAACGACGCGGTGGAGGCGACGGGCGCGCTGCTCGACGCGTTGCGTGAGCGGCGGGCACGCACGGTGAGCCTCGGCCTCGCGTCGGGGACGCCGGGCACGGAGGACGAGTCCGTGCCGTCCCGCTGGTTCACCTTCTGCGCCGGGCTGGGATTCGACGCCAGTGTCATCGGCCGGGTCGAACAGCAGCGGGAGCGCGGGAAGAGATCCACGCACGCCCTCTATCTGCGCCAGGTGGCACGTCAGTTCTTCGAGGAACCACACCGCCGGCACGGCACGGTCACCCTGGAGCGCCCCGGCGCCGAGCCGGTCGAGAACCTGGTCCTCTCCATAATCTGCAACACCTCCCCCTGGACCTACCTGGGCAATCGTCCGGTGTACGCGTCGCCAGAGGCCTCATTCGAGACCGCGCTCGACGTGCTGGGGCTGCGCCGTCTCTCCACCGCCGCCGTGGCCCGCTACGCCACCCAGCTGCTCACCTCGACCCCGGATCGGGGCCCGCGCGGCAAGCACGCGGTGTCCCTGCACGACCTGACCGACTTCACCTTGCATTCGAAGGTTCCCCTCCCCCTGCAGATGGACGGAGACCACCTCGGACTGCGTACGAGCGTCGCGTTCACAGGCGTTCGCCGTGCACTGCGTGTGATTGTGTGAGTGGAAGGGCCGAAAGTCCTTTCACTCGAACGTTTAGGCGTGCATCCACCCCTTAGAAGTACGGCTGTGACCTAGCCGACACCGAGGAATCAAAAAAAACTTTCCGCAAGGGGTTGTATCCGCTGCCGAGGTTTGCGAGTCTCTTCTTGGCGATCGGGACGGCCCGCAACACCGGCCTCCACTGAGAGCCAGAACCCCTCCTCAGCCCAAGGACCACACCAGTTCATCTGGCAGTCGGCCCTTCCCTTGCGGAGGGATTCGTGAAAGCGTTCACATTCACAAGCAATTGCATGTCATACCAAGAGAGGTAGCAGCCATGGACTGGCGTCACAACGCCGTTTGTCGTGAGGAAGACCCCGAGCTGTTCTTCCCCATCGGCAACACCGGTCCTGCGCTGCTGCAGATCGAGGAAGCCAAGGCCGTCTGCCGCCGCTGCCCCGTCATGGAGCAGTGCCTGCAGTGGGCGCTCGAGTCCGGCCAGGACTCCGGCGTCTGGGGTGGCCTCAGCGAGGACGAGCGCCGCGCGATGAAGCGCCGTGCCGCTCGCAACCGGGCGCGTAACGCCAGCGCCTGACGCCCACCGACAGCCTGAGGCCGGCGGCGCGCACATCGCGTGCGCAATCACCGCCCTTGAGCCGCAGCGCGCAGCAGTAACCCACAGCATTCGAGCCCCGGACCGATCTCCTTCGGTCCGGGGCTCGCTGCTGTGACGCGGCCGCGTACTACTTCTGCGGCTGCACGGGAACGTCGAGGACCACCTTCGTACCGCGCCCGGCGCCCGGCAGCATGTCGAAGGTTCCGCCCAACTCCCCTTCCACCAGGGTGCGTACGATCTGGAGTCCGAGGTTTCCGGCGCGCTGCGGGTCGAAGCCCTCGGGCAGGCCCCGGCCGTCGTCCTGGACCGTGATCAGGAGCCGGGCCTCGGGCCTCGGCTCGCCACGCACCGCGGTGACCTCGACGGTTCCTTCGTCGCCCTGGACGAAGGCGTGCTCCAGGGCGTTCTGCAGAATCTCGGTGAGGACCATGGAGAGCGGGGTCGCGACCTCGGCGTCCAGAATGCCGAAGCGGCCGTTGCGCCGACAGGTGACCCGGCCCGGGGAGATCTCGGCCACCATCGCGATCACCCGGTCGGCGATCTCGTCGAACTCGACCCGCTCGTCCAGGTTCTGAGACAGCGTCTCATGGACGATGGCGATCGAACCGACCCGCCGTACGGCCTCGTTGAGGGCCTCGCGGCCGCGGTCGGAGTCCATCCGGCGGGCCTGGAGGCGCAACAGGGCGGCCACCGTCTGCAGGTTGTTCTTCACCCGGTGGTGGATCTCCCGGATGGTGGCGTCCTTGGTGATCAACTCACGCTCACGGCGGCGCAGTTCGGTGACGTCCCGGAGCAGGACGAGCGAACCGATGCGGGTGCCCTTGGGCTTGAGCGGGATCGCCCGCAGCTGGATCACGCCGCCGTTGCCCTCGACCTCGAACTCGCGCGGCGCGTATCCGGAGGCGAGCGTGACCAGGGCCTCGTCCACGGGGCCGCGCGAGGGGGCGAGTTCGGCGGTGATCTGACCGAGGTGCTGGCCCACGAGGTCGGCGGCGAGACCGAGCCGGTGGTACGCGGAGAGGGCGTTGGGCGAGGCGTACTGGACGATGCCCTCGGCGTCCAGGCGGACGAGTCCGTCGCCGGCCCGGGGCGAGGAGTCCATGTCGACCTGCTCGCCGGGGAACGGGAAGGTGCCCGCCGCGATCATCTGCGCGAGGTCGGAGGCCGACTGGAGGTAGGTGAGCTCGAGCCGGGAGGGGGTGCGGACGGTCAGCAGGTTGGTGTTGCGGGCGATGACGCCGAGGACCCTGCCCTCGCGGCGGACGGGGATGGACTCGACCCGTACCGGCACCTCCTCGCGCCACTCCGGGTCGCCCTCGCGGACGATCCTGCCCTCGTCGAGCGCGGCGTCGAGCAGCGGGCGGCGGCCGCGCGGCACGAGATGGCCGATCATGTCGTCCTGGTAGGAGGTGGGGCCGGTGTTGGGCCGCATCTGGGCGACGGAGACGTACCGCGTGCCGTCGAGGGTCGGGACCCAGAGCACGAGGTCGGCGAAGGACAGGTCGGAGAGCAGCTGCCACTCCGACACCAGCAGATGGAGCCACTCGAGGTCGGAGTCGCTCAGGGCGGTGTGCTGGCGCACGAGGTCGTTCATGGAGGGCACTGTGCGAGCGTACCCGCGGAATAAAGAGCCGGTGAACCTGGATCTCCGGGCGTTCGTACTGGAGGATGGGCCATGAACGACCGCGTACGTGTGGATGGACAGACAAGAATGGTCTAGTCCACAATGAACGTGATAGAGGCTCCACCCTCCCCGCACAGGAGGGTGGAACGAGGTACCCGACGCTCTCTGCCCTGACTGCGTCGAGACCTCCCACACGGCCGAGGGACCGCACACCCCCGGCCGGAGCAACTCCGGGCTGCGGTGCCGGGCGGGCTGAGGGTCCCGTCAGGCGCCGCGGCCCGCGGGTGTTTCCGGGGCTGTTTTCGCGGTCGCCCCCGAGATCGCGCCCGAGACCGCGTCGGGGGCGTTTTCCGCCGGTACGCGCGCGGGGGCGGGCGGCCAGGCCCGCATCGCCGTCTCGGCCACGGCCGCCAGCTCCGCCGCCGTCGCCCCGTCCCGGGCCTGCTGCGACATGCCCTGGAGGACGGCTCCGGAGAAGCGGGCGAGCGCGCGGGCATCGGTGTCGGCAGGCAGCTCGCCCGCCTCGACGCCCTGCTGGATACGGGCCTCGAAGGACGTGAGATTGGCGTTCCTGCGGGCTCTCAGGGACTCCTCGACCTCCGGGGTCGAGCAGTTGGTCGCGGCGGAGATCATCAGGCAGCCGCGGGGGTGGCCGGGCTCCGCGAAGAGTTCGGCCGCCTCGCCGAGGAGCCTGCCGATGGCACCGCGGGCGGTGGCCTCCTCCGCGAAGGCCCGGCCGCCGTACGCACCGTACGAGGTGGCGTAGACCTCGACGACCTCCTCGAACAGCGTCTTCTTGTCACCGAAGGCCGCGTAGAGGCTGGGTGCGCTGATGCCCATGGCTCGGGTGAGGTCGGAGACGGAGGTCGTCTCGTAGCCGTGCTCCCAGAAGGCCATCGTGGCCTGCTCCAGGGCCGTGAGCCGGTCGAAGGAGCGGGGGCGGCCGCGCTGTGTCGTCACCATGGAATGAATTCTATAGCGCGCGCTACGGAAGTGGGGTACGGTCTTTACGTAACGACCGCTACAGAAATGAGGGGGGCGTCGTCATGGGCGTGCTCGCAGGACCGACGACGGGACAGCCGGCCGAGAAGGTGGCCGAGGAGGCGGCCGCGAAGGTGGCCGGGAGGGCGACCGGGAGGCTGGTGGGGAAGACGGCACTGGTGACGGGGGGCAGCCGGGGTATCGGGCGCGGGATCGCCGAGCGGCTCGCCCGCGAGGGGGCCCGGGTCGCCGTGCACTACGGGAGCAACGAGACGGCGGCCAAGGAGACGGTCACGGCGATCGAGGCGGCCGGCGGCGAGGCGTTCGCGCTCGGCCAGGAGCTGGGGGTAGCGGGGGACGCCGCAGCCCTCTGGGCGGCGTTCGACACGGCCGTCGGGGGCGACGGGGGCCTGGACATCCTGGTGAACAACGCGGGGATCGCGGCCTCGGAGCCCTTCGCGACGCTCGGCGAGGAGGAGTACGACCGCGTCTTCGCCATCAACACCAAGGCACCGTTCTTCCTGGCGCAGCTGGGCGCGGAGCGGCTGAGGGACGGCGGGCGGATCATCAACGTCTCGACGGGGCTGAGCAGGGCGGCACTCATGCCGGAGCTGATCGCGTACTCGATGTCGAAGGCCGCGCTCGACGTCTTCACCCGGGATCTGTCGAAGGTCCTCGGGCCGCGCCGGATCACGGTCAACTCGGTGGCGCCGGGAATCGTGGACACCGACATCAACGCGGACTGGCTGCGGGGCAGCGACGAAGCCTGGGCCGGAGCGGCGGCCATGTCGGCGCTCGGCGGGGTCGGGACCCCTGCGGAGATAGCGGACGTGGTGGCCTTCCTGGCCTCCGACGACGCGCGATGGGTGACGGGGCACTGGATCGACGCGACGGGGGGTTCCCTGGTCTGAGCGCGGGCGGTGGGGGCGGCGAGGGGCGCGGGGCGCCGGCACCGGGGGTCGGCGGAGGAACCGGCGGCCCGTCACCGAGGTCGGCGTGGGGGAGCCGGCCCCGTGACTGAAGGGGTTTCAGGGGCTCGGGTGGCTGGGTGGACATCGGCGTTCGACGAT
This sequence comes from Streptomyces sp. NPDC016459, assembly GCF_040632845.1. Classification (NCBI taxonomy): domain Bacteria; kingdom Bacillati; phylum Actinomycetota; class Actinomycetes; order Kitasatosporales; family Streptomycetaceae; genus Streptomyces; species Streptomyces sp. NPDC016459. The sequence continues at coordinate 681,936 of NZ_JBEYCR010000002.1, read as the reverse complement.
GGAGGCGGTGGGGGCGTCCGGGGGGCGGAACGGCATGAGGGGAAGGCCCCTCCTCTGCTAGATTTGGACTGAGATTGGTCTATACCACGGCCCCTCAGCAGCCCCTCACCAGATCGGCAGGCACAGCGTGGAAGTTGTCATCGTCAAGGACGCCAAGGCAGGCGGCGAGCTCATCGCGGACGGCATCGCCGACCTCCTGCGCCGCAAGCCCGACGCGCTGCTCGGCGTGGCCACGGGATCGACGCCCCTCCCCATCTACGACGCCCTCACCGCCCGGGTCACGGCCGGCACCGTGGACGCCTCCCGGGCCAGGATCGCCCAGCTGGACGAGTACGTCGGCCTGCCCGCCGGCCACCCCGAGTCGTACCGCTCCACCGTGCTCCGCCAGGTCGTCGAACCCCTGGGGCTCTCCCCCGCCGCCTTCATGGGCCCCGACGGCTCCGCCGAGGACGTCCAGGCCGCCTGCGAGGCCTACGACAAGGCCCTCGCCGAGGCCGGCGGCGTCGACCTGCAGATCCTCGGCATCGGCACCGACGGGCACATCGGCTTCAACGAGCCGTGCTCCTCCCTCGCCTCCCGCACCCGGATCAAGACGCTCACCGAGCAGACCCGCGTCGACAACGCCCGCTTCTTCGACGACGACATCGAGCAGGTCCCCCACCACGTCATCACCCAGGGCATCGGGACCATCCTCGAAGCCCGCCACCTGGTGCTGCTCGCCACCGGCGAGGGCAAGGCCGAAGCCGTCGCGCAGACCGTCGAGGGCCCGGTCGCCGCGCTCGTGCCCGCCTCCGCGCTCCAGCTCCACCCCCACGCCACCGTCGTCGTGGACGAGGCCGCCGCCTCCAGGCTGAAGCTCGCCGACTACTTCCGCCACACCTACGCCGCCAAGCCCGACTGGCAGGGCATCTGAACCGTCCGGTTCCCGCTGCGCACGGCGAAGGGGCCCGGCACCTGTTCAGGTGCCGGGCCCCTTCGCGTACGAGCGTGTCCGACCGCGTACGACCCGCGTACGGCGGGTGTCGGAGGCGGCCGGTCAGGCGCCGGTTCCGACGACGGCCTCCGCGGCCGCGCGGCCGCAGACCCGGGCCGCGCCGTGCGTGGCGATGTGCAGGGCCCCGCGGGGCTCCGCCTCGTTGAGGCCCATCTCGACCACGACGGTGTCGGGGCGGGCCGCGACCAGGGCTTCCAGGGCCTCGGTCATCCACGGGTGCCGGTGGACGTCGCGTACGACCGCCACGATCCGCCGCTCCCCCGCGGCGGACAGGACGGCGTCCGCGGAGGACTCGTCGTACGAGCCGGTCCGCGTGCCCGGGAGCAGCCGCTCCAGCTCCGCCGCGATGCCCCAGGGCGTCTCGTCGCCGACCGCGAAGTTCGCGACCGGAGTGAAGGAGGCCACGTAGGGAGCGCTGGTCATCGGCGTGTGGGGCCGCTCCCCCCGGGTCACCTTGAGGGCCCTGCGGGCCGCCACGAGTCCGATGTCGGCGCCGGGCGCGGTCCCCTCCTGCACTGCCGCGCCCGGCACCGATCCAGCCCCCCTGGCCCGGTGCGCCTGGGTCCAGGCCGCCAGGGCGCGTACACGCGCCGCGGCGTCGGCCAGCCGCTCCTCGGGCAGTTCACCGGTCCGTACCGCGCTGACGAGCGCGTCGCGCAGGCGCAGCACGGTGTCCTCGTCGCACAGGCCGCCGCCGACGCAGATGGCGTCGGCTCCCGCCGCGATGGCGAGGACCGAACCGCGCTCGATGCCGTACGTCGCCGAGACGGCCTGCATCTCCATGCCGTCGGTGACGATCAGCCCCTCGAAGCCCAGTTCCTGGCGGAGCAGACCCGTGAGGATCTGGGGGCTCAGGGTGGCCGGGCGGTGGGGGTCGAGCGCGGAGAGCAGAATATGCGCGCTCATGACCGCTTTGGTACCGGCGGCGACGGCGGCGCGGAAAGGTACCAGCTCACGGGTGTGCAGTGTGGCGAGGTCCACATCGATCCGCGGCAGCGCGTCGTGGGAGTCGACGTTCGTGTCGCCGTGTCCGGGGAAGTGCTTCGTACAGGCCGCGACGCCGACGCCCTGGAGGCCGTCGACGTAGGCCACGGTGTGCCGTGCGACCAGGTCGGGGTCCGGCCCGAAGGACCGGACCCCGATGACCGGGTTCTCGGCGTTGGAGTTGACGTCGGCGGAGGGCGCCCAGTTGAGGTCGACGCCGCACGCGGCGAGCCGGCGGCCGAGTTCGCGGGCCACGGCGCGTGTGAGCTCGACGTCGTCGACGCTTCCCAGCGCGTAGTTGCCGGGGAAGGAGGAACCCTGCTTGACCTCCAGGCGGGTCACGTCCCCGCCCTCCTCGTCGATGGCGACGAGGACGTCGTCCCGCTCGGCCCTCAACTGCGCGGTGAGGGCGGCGAGCTGGGCGGGGTCGACGATGTTCCGGCCGAACAGGCCGACCGACGACAGGCCCTCGCCGATGCGCCGGAGCAGCCAGTCGGGCGCGGTGGTGCCGACGAAGCCGGGCTGGAGCACGGTGAGCGCGTCACGGGTCAGGGTGTCCGTGCCGTGTACGAGTGTGGTCATGAGGAGCCCTTATCCCTTCACCGCGCCGGCGGTCATGCCGCCGACGGCCTTGCGCTGGAGGAAGAGGAAGACGACGAGCACGGGAAGTGCGAAGAGCGTGGAGGCGGCCATGGTGGCGCCCCAGTCGTTGCCGAACGCGGTCTGGAACTGGGTCAGCCAGAGCGTCAGGGTCTGCGACTCCTTGTCCTTGTTGAGCATGAGGATCATGGCGAACTCGTTCCAGGCGGTGATGAAGCCGAAGAGCGAGGTCGACATCAGGCCGGGGGCGAGCAGCGGGAAGATCACCTTGCGGAACGCCTGGCCACGGGTGCAGCCGTCGATCTGCGCGGCCTCCTCCAGTTCGACCGGGACGGCGGCGATGAAGCCGCGCAGGGTCCAGATCGTGAAGGGGAGGACCATGACGAAGTAGATGAGCGTGAGCATCGGGATGCTGTTCAGCATGTCGTTCTCACGGGAGATCATGTACATCGCGATGACCATGACCTCCCAGGGGGCCATCTGCGCCATCATCACGACGAGGACGATGCCCTTGCGTCCCTTGAACTTGAGGCGGGCGATCGCGAAGCTCGCGGCCAGGGCGACGACGAGGGCGAGGAGCACCGCGCCGAGGGTGACCATGAGGCTGTTGCCGACGTACGTCCAGAAGAGGTCGACGCCGGTGGCCGTCGTGTAGTTCTCGAACGTCGGCGTGAAGACGAAGACGGGGTCCTTCGTCATGATCTCGTGCTGCGGCTTCAGCGAGGACGAGAACATCCAGTAGACGGGGAAGACGAACACCACCGCGATCACGAGGGCGCTGACGTTCTTGGCGACCGCGCCGACCGTGACCGGCTTCCTGGTGCGCAGCTTCTGCGGAGTCTGGGTGGTGGCGCTCACAGCTCCTCCTCCTGCTTCAGGATCAGGCGGAAGTAGAAGGACATGACCGCGATGAGCATCACGATCGTGAGGATGGAGATGGCGGCGGCGACACCGTAGTGGAACTGGCCGACGCCCTCGATGTAGGCGTAGACCGGGAGGGTCTCGGAGCCGCGGTCGGGGCCGCCCTGGTTCATCGCGTACACCTGGGCGAACGCCTTGAAGATCCAGATGATCTCCAGGAACGTGGTGATCATGAAGAAGGACTTCAGGTTGGGGAAGACCACGGCCCAGAAGGTACGCCAGCCGCTGGCGCCGTCCATCTTGGCGGCCTCGTACAGCTCGGACCCGATGGTGGTCAGGCCGGCGTACATGTTGAGGGCGACGAAGGGGACGGAGCCCCAGACGAGCAGCAGCAGGATGATGACCAGGGTGGAGAAGCCGGTCTCGAACCAGTTGTGCTGCTCGTAGCCGGAGAAGCCGAGCGTGCGCATCACCCAGTTCGCGACGCCGAACTGCTCGTCGAAGAGCCAGCGGAAGACGGTGACGGAGGCGACGATCGGCATGGCCCAGGCGAACATCAGGGACAGCGAGAGGACCAGCCGCATCTTCTTGCCGAGGCGGTTGAGCAGCAGACCTATGCCCGTGCCGATCGCCATGATGAGGGCGACGTTGACGGCCGTGAAGACGACGCTTCGGACGGCGACGGACCAGAAGTGCGAGTCTCCGAGGAGCTCGGTGTAGTTCTGGAAGCCGATCCAGACCGTCTCGCGGGTGATGAACTCCTTCCGGTTGAGCTGCTGGAAGGAGAGGATCACATTGCGGATCAGCGGGTAGAGCAGCAGCACCGCCATGGACAGCAGGGCAGGCGCGACGAGCAGGTACGGCAGCAGCCCGCCGGGCAGGGAGCGTCTGCCGCGCGCAGGCTGAAGGACTTCCTTCGGGCCTGAAGGGGGTGGCGGAGTCTGGGACTTCTCGGCCGCCCTCCCGGGCGCGTCCTGGGGACCGGCGGTCGCCGTCCCCGGGGAGTCCACGGTCATGGTCTTATTCCTCGCGGTTCTGGGGCTCCCGCGCCCACCGGGGCACGGCCCGGGGGAGCGGGCCGCTGATCACTGCATCGCTGCAAAGGCCGGTGGTGCGGCCGGTGTGCCACCGGCCGCACCACCGGGCCGCCGACTACTGCTGGTTGAGGCGCTCGTTGATGATCTTGTCGGCCGCCTCGCCGGCGGCCTTGGGGTCGCCACCCTTCAGGACCTTGGTCATGAAGTCCTTGATCGGGTTCGGGGCGGTCTCGACGTTCGCCCAGCCCGGGGTCACCGGGGTGACCTTGCCGGAGGCGGACGAGAGGGCCATGGCCTCGGCGAAGGAGCCCGCGGCCGGCTTGAACTGCGCGGCGTCGGTGTTCGGAAGCAGCGCGCCTTCGGTGGCGGCGGCGTACTTCGTCATGAAGTCCTTGCCGGCGGCGAGGGCCAGCCACTCCTTCGCGAGGTCCTTGTTCGGGGAGCGCTCGGCGATGGCGAGGTTCGAGCCGCCGAGGAAGACGGAGCCCGGCTTGTCGGCGGTCTTGCCCGGGATCGGGAAGTAGCCGAAGTCAGCGGTCTTGCCCGCCTTCTTCATGGCGTCGATCGCGCCGCCGGCCTCCCAGCCGAGACCGATCCAGGACGCGACGCCGCCCTTGGGGACGACATCGGTGGACTGCTGCGGGGTCGCCTCGTCCTTGTCCTTGGGAGCGGTGGAGTAGGACGCCAGCTCCTTGTAGAAGTTCATGGCGTTGACGGCCTCGGGGGAGGACAGGTTGCCCTTCCACTTGTCGCCGTCCTTGACCGCCAGGTCGCTGCCCTCGTCCCAGATGAGGCCGGCGAGGACGTACCAGGCCTGACCCGGCAGGTAGATCGCCTGCGACTTGGGGTCGGAGGCCTTGAGCTTCTTCAGACCGTCGATCCACTCGGCGCGGGTCTTGGGCGGGGTGACCCCGGCCTTCTTGAAGGCGGCCTTGTCGTAGACGACGACGCGGTTGGCGGCGTACCACGGGGCGGAGTAGAGCTTGCCGTCCAGCTCGTTGGAGGCGACCATGCCCTTGTTCCAGGCGTCGTAGCCCAGGGTGGCCTTGTCGCCGGTCAGGTCGGCGAGGCCGCCGGTGACGGCGTAGCCCGCGGTCTGGGTGTTGCCGAGCTCCAGGACGTCCGGCGGGGTGTCCTCGGAGAGGGCGGTGGTGACCTTCTCCTGGATGCCGTTCCAGATCTGCTTCTCGACCTTGACCTTGACGCCCGGGTGCTTGGCCTCGAAGGCCTTGTTCACCTCGGCCATCCAGGCGTCCGGAGCGGAGCCGTCCATGACCCAGACCGTCAGGGTCTTGTCGCCCCCGGCCGACGCCTTGGCGCCGTCCTTGCCCTTGTCGCTGTCGGAACCACACGCAGCGATAGAGACCATCATGCCTGCGACGCCGATCGCCGCGATGAGCTTGCGCTTCACGCCACCCTCCTCAGGGATGCTGCAACCCCTGCCCACCGCGCGAAGACATACCTCGGGTAGTGCTCGTGGGGCTGGGACCTGGTCTTTAATGGTTTAGACCAGTACCCGGAGCTTGGCCTAGACCTTTAGGGGTGTCAAGGGTGTATAAGAAGGGCAGTCGCGTCCGTTATCGGACCGACACCTGAGGGAGGGCGACGACCCGTGACCGGTCCGTGCCACCATGTGAGCCGCTACAGACGGAGGAGCCGGTGACGGCAGCAGCACGGGAGTCGGGAAGGCAGGCCATGGCCACGGACGCGGGCAGCACGGAGACGGAGGGCGGGGCGCCCACCCGTACCGCGCGCGTGCCCAAGTACTACCGACTCAAGAAGCACTTGCTCGACATGACGGAGACCCTGCCGCCCGGCACACCGGTCCCGCCGGAGCGGACGCTCGCGGCCGAGTTCGACACGTCACGGACCACCGTGCGCCAGGCCCTCCAGGAGCTGGTCGTCGAGGGCCGCCTGGAGCGCATCCAGGGCAAGGGCACCTTCGTCGCCAAGCCCAAGGTCTCCCAGGCCCTGCAACTCACCTCCTACACGGAGGACATGCGCGCCCAGGGCCTCGAACCCACCTCGCAGCTCCTCGACATCGGATACGTCACCGCCGACGACACCCTCGCCGGACTGCTCGACATCTCGACCGGCGGCCGGGTGCTCCGCATCGAGCGCCTGCGGCTCGCGAGCGGCGAGCCCATGGCGATCGAGACCACCCATCTGTCGGCGAAGCGCTTCCCCGCCCTGCGCCGGTCGCTGGTGAAGTACACCTCGCTGTACACCGCGCTCGCGGAGGTCTACGACGTGCACCTCGCCGAGGCCGAGGAGACCATCGAGACCTCCCTCGCCACCCCGCGCGAGGCCGGCCTGCTCGGCACGGACGTGGGCCTGCCGATGCTGATGCTCTCCCGCCACTCCGTGGACGCCGACGGCGAGCCCGTGGAGTGGGTGCGGTCCGTGTACCGCGGCGACCGGTACAAGTTCGTGGCGCGCCTCAAGCGCCCCAACGGCTGACCCTCGCCCCTTCCGTACGCCACGAGCGGCCGCACCCCACCGGGTGCGGCCGTCCGCGTTTCCGGAGCCGTACGAGGAGATGGCGGCCCAGTCCGAGGAGATGACGGCTCAGTCCGAGGAGATCGCGGCCCAGTCCGACGAGGACGGCGCTCCCCCGCCCGAGGCCGGGGCGGCCCCCGTACGAGGAGATGACGGCCCCCCGGCACCTTCCGCCTGGCAGGAACGTGACGGCCCCCGGAAACCCCCTGGTGAGCGGCGCGCGGCGGCCGGGCGTACGGAGTGGCTCCTAGCGGCCACGCGGTTGGCGCCAGCCGTTGGCCGGTGACAGGGCACCGCGGCCGGGCCAGTCTTGGACCTGTCGGAGCCGCCCGGCAGAGCCCCGGAGCGGCACCGGGAGAAGCACCCCGGAAGACCCGCTCCGCGCCGTTCACCCCGTCCCGCCAGGAAGGCAGTTCCGTCATGCCCAGCAGCGCCCGTTACGCCGCTTTCGTCCGCGTTCAGCTCCGTCCCGTCCTCGCCCTGTTCGTCCCGGCCGCGGCCGCGCTGGCCTTCGTCCTCTCCGCCCAGTCGGCGCCCGGGGCAGCGGGCGTCACCGCCGAGGACGTGACCGCCCCGACCGCGCGGCCCGCCGACAGCGGCGACGGGTTCTCCTGGGGCTGATCGTCATCTACCTCGTCGGCATCTCGATGAGGGCACCGGACGACGAACCCGCCCCGGACACCGACCCACCGGCCCCGTCCGCCGCCGCACTCGTCGAGACGCTGCACCGCGTCGCCCGTCCGCAGGACCGCTTCGAGTCCGCACGGGCGCTCGTCCTCGACCGGTCGGTCCGGCTCGCCCTGTACATCCGGGGCCCCGACGAGATCGAGGCCGTCGGCAACGCGCTGCTGCTCTGCCGGCGTCTCCTCGGCCACTCCCCCGAGCTCTCCCGCCACCGCATCGCGGACTTCCGGTTGCTCTGAAAGCCCGCGAGATCCCCGCGCCACCCCAAGGAACCCCCATGCCAAGGGCCCGTCCCAGCGTGTCCGTCATCATCCCCAACTACAACTACGAGAAGACCCTCCGCGCCTGCCTGACCTCGGTCTTCGCCCAGAGCCACACCCCGCTCGACGTGATCGTCGTCGACGACGCGAGCACCGACACGTCCCGGGACATCGCCCGCGAGTTCGACGTCGTCCTGATCGCCAACCCCCGCAACAGCGGGGTGTCCACCGCCCGGAACCTCGGCGCCGCCGCCGCCCGGGGCGAGGTCCTCTTCTTCCTCGACTCCGACACGGCGCTGCATCCCGAGGCCCTCGCGAACGCCGCCGACCTGCTCCGTGACGACCCCGGCCTGGGCTGCGTCCACGGGGTCCTCGATCCCGATCCGCTCTTCGACGACGGACCCGTGGAGCGCTACCACGCCCTCCACGCCCACTTCTGGCGCCGCCGGGCCGTCGGCGAGGTACGGACCGCCTTCTTCGCCCTCGGCGCGATCCGCAAGGACGTCTTCGCGGCGACCGGCCCCTTCGACGAGAACCTCCGGGACTCGGAGGACGTCGAGTACAGCGGCCGGCTCGTCCGGACCCACCGCATCCTGATGACCGAGGCCATCCGCGGCCGGCACGACGACGTCGACCGGCTCGGGGACATGCTCCGTGAGCAGTACCGGCGCTCACAGCTCCTCATCGCGGCGCTCGGGCAGATACGGGACGGCGGCCTCACCGCCAACCGGCCGCTCGGCGTCCTGGCCGCCGCGCTCACCCTCCCCACCCTGCCGCTCGGCCTGCTCACGCCCTGGCTGCTGCTCGTCCCGGCCCTGTGCGCGCTCCTCTTCGCCTGCGCCGACCCGGGCCTGAGCCGGTTCGCGCTCCGGACGCGGGGACCCGGCTTCCTCCTGTACTTCACCGCCGTCCACTTCGTGCTGCACCAGGCGATCGTGCTCGGCGCGGCACGCGGCGCCGTCCGCCGGCTCACCGAGCCGGACTTCGGGCCCAGCGTGCGCCGCCGTGTCGAGGACGTCCCGGGAGACCGCCCCGCGGCCCCCGCCGCGGCCCCCACGACCACCGGGTGACCTCCGCCGACCCCCGTACGTCCCTCCCCTCAGGAGCCCGTTCATGGCCACGCCCACGCTCACCGGCCCCAAGGCGCCGACGGCCCGCCCGCCTGCCTCCCGACCCCCCAGTCGTCTCGCCGACCTCACCGCACTCGTCCGCCCGGGACAGTGGACGAAGAACCTGGTCGTCGTCCCGCTCGGACTGCTCGGCGCTCCCCGGCTCGACGCCGGAGCGCTCGGCGGGGCCGCGGCCGCGATCGGCGTCTTCACGCTCGCGTCCGCGCTGATCTACCTGGTCAACGACATCGGCGACCGGGACCGCGACCGCCGGCACCCGGAGAAGCGGCACCGGCCGATCGCCGCCGGACGGATCGGCGTCGCCACCGCCGTCACCTTCGCCGCCGCCCTCGCCGTCCTCCTCGCCGCGACGGTCGCCCTGACGGTGGCCACCGGCACGGCCTCGCCCGTGGACTGGTGGCCGGTCGCCGCGTACGTCGCGCTCAACGCCGCGTACAGCAAGGGTCTCAAGCACGTGCCGCTGCTGGACGTCTTCATCGTCGCGCTCGGCTTCGTGCTGCGTCTCGCCCAGGGCTGCCTGGCCTCGGGGAACCCGGTGCCCAGCTGGCTCACCCTCTGCGTCCTCTCCCTCTGCCTGCTCCTGATCCTGGGCAAGCGGCGCCACGAGATGGCGGTCGGCGGGGTCCTGCACCGGCCCGCGCTGCGCGGCTACACCCTCGGTTTCCTCGACCAGCTGCTCGCCTTCACCGCGGTCCTCACCGCGGTCAGTTACGTCCTGCACGTGCGGGACAGTCCGGTCTTCGGCCCGCACGGCCCGCTGGTCGCCGTGCTCACCGCCCCGTTCGCCCTGTTCGGGCTCGCCCGCTACCTCCAGCTGCTCGTGGTCGACGCGGGCGGCGGCAACCCCACACGGGCCCTCTTCAGCGACCGGATGACCGTCTCCAACGCCCTGCTCTGGTCGGCGCTGCTCGCCGGCGCGTGGCCGCTCAGCCACCTCGGCGCGTGAGGCGGTCATGACGACCACCGCCCCGGCCGCGGAGACGGCCACGCTCTCGACCGGACCCGCCCCCCGGACCCGCCGGGGCCCGCTCCGACGCGCCCTCCCCGTCCTCTTCCCCCTCGCCGTCGTCACCGGCATCGGCTTCGCCCTGTACGGCAGGGCCGGCGAACTCGCCGCGCTCGTCCTGCGGCCCGACTCCGTCCCGTACCTGCTCACCGCGCTCGCCGCCAACGCCCTCGCCGTCCTGCTCTCGATGACCACCTGGCGCACCCTCCTCGCCGACCTGGGCCCCGGGGTGCCGGGCAGGACGGCGACCCGGATCTACTTCACCTCCTACCTCGGCAAGTACGTGCCCGGCGCCGTCTGGGGCGTCCTCGCCCAGCTGCGGATGGGCGGCGCGGCAGGCGTCCCGGCACCGGTCGTGCTCGCCGTCTTCCTGCTCAACCTGATCGTGGCCGTCCTCACCGGTCTCGCCGTCGGCCCCCTCGCCGCGCCCTGGACGCTCGGCACGGAGGCCTGGTGGCTGGTGCTCCCGGGCGCGGTCACCCTCGCCTGGGCCGTACGGCCCGGACTGCTGCACCACCTGGCCGCGTTCGCCGCCCGTCTCGCCCGGCGGCCCGCCCCGTCCACCCGGGCGAGCGACCGGGGCATGCGGCGGGCCCTCGCCTCCGCGACCGCCTCCTGGGCGGTCGGCGGACTGCACCTGTGGGCGCTCGCCGTGATGCTGGGCGCCCCGCCGCTGACCGCGCTGCCGGTCTGCGTGGGCGGCTTCGCCCTCGCCACGGCCGCCGCCAGCCTCGTGGTGGTGCTGCCCGACGGCTGGGGCGCCCGCGAGGCCCTGCTGCTCCTGGCGCTGACCGCCGTCCTGCCCTGGCAGGAGGCGACCGCCGTCGCCGTCGCCAGCCGGGTGGTCTGCACGCTCAGCGAGGTCCTCGTCGGCGGCGCCGCCCTGCTCCTGACCCTCCCCTCCCGTACCTCCCCCGCCTCCCCCACCGGCAAGACGCCCCCACCCACACGTTAGGACCGCGCACATGCCCCCGCTGTACTCCGTCGACGACTGCGAGTCGCTGACGACCAAGCAGGTCCACGGCCTGTACAAGGACCACGTCAACAAGAGCCAGGTCTCCCTGATGACCTCCTTCGGCTTCGGCCAGGAGCTCGTCGAGAGCGCCGAGGGCGTCTGGATCACCCAGCGCGACGGCCGCCGTGTGCTCGACTTCACCGGTGGCGTCGGCGTCCTCAACCACGGCCACAACCACCCCCGGATCCTCGCCGCCCGGCAGCGCTTCCAGGAGCGCAGGAGCATGGAGGTCCACAAGACCTACTTCTCGCCGTACATCGCGGCCCTCGGCCACAACCTGGCCGAGCTGCTGCCCGGCGACCTGACCATGTCGTTCTTCCCCAACTCCGGTGCGGAGGCCGTCGAGGGCGCGGTCAAACTGGCGTACAAGTACCACGGCGGCCGGCGCTCCCGGGTGCTGCGGGCCGACATCTCCTTCCACGGCAAGCTCCTCGGCTCGGGCAGCCTGACCGGCCAGAACCAGTCCACCTTCCAGTTCCCGGGCATCCCCGGGGTGGGGATCTTCCGGTACGGGGACCTCGACTCGGTCCGGAAGCTGGTCGCGGAACACCGCACCGCCACCGGCGAGTCGGACGTGTACACGATCCTCATCGAACCGCTGTCGGCGTCCACGATGAACGAGTGCTCCGAGGAGTTCCTGCGCGGGCTGCGGGAGCTGTGCACGGCCGAGGACATCGTGCTGCTCTTCGACGAGATCTACACAGGCTGGGGCAAGACGGGCACCCTCTTCCACTTCATGCGGTACGAGGGCCTCGTCCCCGACATCCTCACCACCTCGAAGTCCTTCGGCGGCGGCAAGTCCTCCATCTCCGCGTTCGTCGCCCGGGAACCCGTCTTCCGCAAGGCCTACGACAACCTCACGGACGCCCTGCTCCAGTCGACGTCGACCACCTACTACGGCTTCGGCGAGGAGGCCATCACCGCGATCGAGGCGGTCAACGTGGCCGTCGAGGACGACTATCCGGCCCGCGCCCGGGACATCGGGCGGATCCTCGGCCCCGGTCTGGAGCGGATCGCCAAGGAGCACCCGGACGTGGTGGCCGAGGTCCGCGGCCACGGCGCGCTGCACGGGGTCTTCCTGCACAAGGGCCCGAAGGTCCTGGAGCTGGTGACGAAGCTGGTGCCGGGCGCGATGACGAAGGACCCGCGCTTCCGCACCAAGCTCATCACCTCGGCGGTGGTCAACGCCCTCTACCGCGACCACGGCGTCTACGCGTACTACACGCTCAACGGCGACAACCCGCTGATGGCCGCCCCCTCGCTGGTCGCCGAACCGCACGAGGTCGAGTTCTTCCTGGACTCCCTCGACAAGACCCTGGCCCAGGGTCTGCCCCGTCTGCTCACCCGTTTCGTCAAGGAGAAGGTGTCGTCGCTGTGGTAGAGCGCATCGTGGTGACCGGCGGTGCCGGCATGCTCGGATCGACGCTGATCGACCGGCTCGTCGGCGACGGCCGGCAGGTGCACTGCGTGGACCTGCGGGCCCCGCGCACGGAGCACGAGAACCTGACGCACACGGTCTCGGACATCCGGGACGCCGTCACGATGAAGCGGGTCACGGCGGACGCCGACGTGGTGGTCCACTGCGCGGCGGCCCTGCCCAGCTACCCCGCCGACACCATCCGGTCGGTCATCGTCGGCGGTACGGAGGCGGTCCTGACGGCGGCCGAGGCGAACGCCGTGCCCCGGGTCGTCCACATCTCCTCGACCGCCGTGTACGGCCTGCCGAAGCGGGTGCCGACCCCGGAGGAGCACCCCCGGGAGCCCGTCGACACGTACAGCGCCGCGAAGGCGGAGGCCGAGGAGGTCGCCGAGCGCTTCCGGGGCCGGGGCACGTGCGTGCCGATCCTGCGGCCCAAGACCTTCCTCGGGCCGGGCCGGATGGGCCTGTTCGCGATGCTCTTCGAATGGGCCGACGAGGGCCGGAACTTCCCGGTCCTCGGACGGGGCGACGTCCGCATCCAGATGTTCGACGTCGACGACCTGGTCGACGCGGTGGTGACCGCGATGGACGCGCCCGCCGAGCGCGCCGACGACACGTTCAACCTCGGGGCCACCTCGTTCGGCACGATACGCGAGGACTTCCAGGCCGTCCTGGACGCCGCGGGGCACGGCAAGGGGGTCCGCTCGCTGCCCGCGAGGCCCGCCCTCGCCGCGCTCAGCCTGCTCCAGCGCACCGGGCTCTCCCCGGTGTACGGGCGGCTGCTGCACAAGCTCCTCGACGACAGCTTCGTCTCCACCGACAAGGCCCGCGACGTCCTCGGCTTCCGGCCGAAGCACTCCAACCAGGACGCGATCCTGCGCACCTTCGCCTGGTGGCGCGAGCAGCGGCGGACCGCCGCCGCGCTCCCCGCCGGCGCCCGCCCCGCGAAGAAGAGCGAGGGCGTCACCAGTGTCGAACCGTGGCGGCAGGGAGCCCTCTCCCTCGCCAAGGTCCTTTTCTAGGAGAACCCGACCGTGTCCCTTCCCCTGGTCTCCGTCATCGTCCCCAACTACAACTACGGCCGCTCGATCGGCCTCTGCGTCGAGGCCGCCCTCGCCCAGACGTACCCGAACATCGAGGTCCTCGTCGTCGACGACTGCTCCACCGACGACTCCGCCGCCGTCGCGGCGGCGGCCGGCGCCCGGATCGTGTCCACCGGCGTCAACAGCGGGGTCGCGGTCGCCCGCAACCTCGGCGCCGAACTGTCCTCGGGCGAGATCCTGGTCTTCCTCGACTCCGACGTGGCCATGCACCCGGACGCCGTCGCGAAGTCGGTCGAGCTGCTCGGATCCGGACAGGGGTACGGAGCGATCTGCGGCACCTACGAACCGGAACCGCTGATCCGGGACAGCCTGATCGAGGAGTACCGCTCGCTCCAGCAGTACTACCTGCTGCTGAGGTCCGAAGGAGTCATCGACACCGTCCACACCGCGATCCTGGCGATCCCGCGGCGGGTCTTCGACGAGGTGGGGCCGTTCAACCCGATCCTGCGGCACACCGAGGACCAGGACTACGGGCGGCGCATCTCGGAGCGGTACACGGTCCTCAGCTCCCTGGAGGTCCTCGGCCGGCACGACCACGACGACACCGTACGGATCGTCCTCGGCAAGGTCTTCGCCCGCGCGCGGCTCGCCGTACCGCTCATCCTGAGCCGCCGGGCGCTCCAGGGCGGCTTCGTCACCGGTCCACGGGCGGGAGCGAGCCTCGCCGCACCGCTGACGGTGGCCGCGCTCGCAGCGCCGCCGCTGTGGGGCGTGGGATGGGCGCTGCTGCCGCTCGCCCTGTTCGGGCTGGGCGTGTGGGGCGACCTGGACATGTACCGGGTGGTGCGGCGGCATCGGGGGCGCGCCTTCCTCGGGTACTTCGTGGCCGTCAACTTCCTGGTGAACCTGACGGTGTGCGCGGCGATCGGGGTGGCGGGCGCGCAGTGGCTGTGCTCGAAGCGGTTCCGGCACCTGTACGACCCGCAGCCGCGCCCCGACCTCCCGCGCCTGGCGACGGAGGCGTCCCGTGGCTGACACGCTCACGCCGGCACCCGTACGCGAGACCGGGCCGCCGACCGCTCCCTCCTCCCCCCGGCGGCGGCGCGACCGGCTCGTCCTCGGCGCGGCCCTGGCCTGGCCGGTGCTGCTGCTCGTGGAGTGGGCGGCGGACGGCCGGATCTGGCTCGGGCACCTGGTGGGCATCGTCCCGCCGGCCGCCTTCGTCCTGGTCCCCCTGCTGCTCGCGGCCCTCGCCGCCCTCGCCAGGGGCGCCGCCCGGTGGCGGAGCCTGGCGGCCGCCGCGCTGGCGCTCGTCATGGGCTTCGGGCAGTCGGGCTTCGACCCGGCGGCGCTGTGGCGGGCGGAGCCGAGGCCGGGCCCGGACTCCGTGCGGGTCTTCGCCTGGAACACCAACTCGTGGAACCAGCTCCTCGGCACGCAGGACCACTTCTACGCCTTCCTGAAGGCGAAGGACGCGGACGTCTACCTGCTGCACGAGTACCAGCACGTGACCGACGACCGGAAGGGCCGGCTGCCCGTCGACGACCTGGCGCGGCTGCGCCGGGAGTTCCCCGGCCACCAGGTCGCGGTCCGGGGCGAGCTGGTGACGCTCTCCCGCTTCCCGATCGTGCGGCAGCCGGCCGTCGGCCCGGCCGGGGACCTGCCGTCCGGCGCGGACTGGGCGGCGGAGTACCGGGCGAACAAGGTGCTGCGGACGGACGTGCTGGTCAGGGGCCGGGCGGTGTCCTTCTACAACGTGCACATGCCGGTGTGGAACAGCATGCCGGACGGGCTCCTGTCCGCCGCCTTCTACCGCCACATGCGGGAGCGGTTCGCCCCCCGCAAGGCCCAGTACGCGGGCCTGGAGGCCGACCTGGCGGCCAACCGCAACCCGGTGGTGGTGGCCGGCGACTTCAACGCGACGGCGGCGATGTCCGACCTCGACCCGCTGCGGGAGCGTCTCGACGACGCGGCGGACGTGAGCACCGACCCGTACCCCACGAGCTGGGAGGAGGGCGGGTGGAAGCCCTTCTGGCGGACCGACTGGGCGTTCACCGGGAACGGGGCGAAGGCCGAGCGGTACGTGTTCGGCGAGCCGGAGAAGCTGTCCGACCACGCGGTGCAGGACCTGTGGGTGTCCCTGCCGGGGAACGGGTGAGGACGTGGTGCTGTCCTGCGCCCTGGTCTGGGCGGGATTCCTCGGCCTGCACCTCGCGCTCAACGGGCGGTGGTGGCCCTGGCTCGCGGTCTCCCTGATCCCGCCGGTGACCTTCGCCGCCGTGCCGCTGGCCGTGCTCGCCTGCGCCGCCGCCACCGGCGGGTGGGGGGCGGCGGCGCTCGCCGCCGGCTGCCTGGTCGCGGGCTGGTCGCAGAACGGGGTCAACGCGCGGGCGCTCCTCCCCCGCGCCGACCGCGCAGACCGCGCAGACCGCGCAGACCGCGCAGACCGCGCAGACCGCGGAGACCGCACCGACCACAGCGGCCGCACCGGCCGGTCCCGTGCGGGGGACGGCGAGCCTCGGCTGGTGTCCTGGAACACCCAGCACTGGAACCAGGGCGGCGACCCGGACCGCTTCCACGCCTTCCTGCGCGGGCTCACGGCCGACGTCTACGTCCTCCAGGAGTACCTGAACGGCTTCGAGGGCGGCGAGGTCTGGGACATCGACGACGAGGAGCGGCTGCGGGCCTCGTTCCCCGGCCACCACCTGGCCGTCGGCAACAACTCGGTGACGCTGTCCCGGTTCCCGCCCGCCGGGCCGCCCACGCCGGTCGGCGCCTGCTCGCTCCGGGTGGACCTGCGGATCGGCGACGGGATCCTGTCCACGTACAACGTGCACATCCCCGTGCAGCTGACAGTGATGAACCCGCTGCGTCCTGCCTTCCTCCGGGACATGCGGCGCCGGGCCGCCGCCCGCGACCGGGAGTACGCGGCGCTCGTCGCCGACCTTCGGGGCAACCCGCACCCGGTCGTGGTCACCGGTGACTTCAACACCAGCGCGGCCATCGGGGACATCCGCCGGATGCCCGCATCGCTGCGGGACGCGATCGGGGCCTGCCGCTCGGTCCTCCCCGCCAGCTGGAACGCCCGCGCCCGGCTGCGGCTGTGGCGGATCGACTGGGCGTTCACCGGCGGCGGCGCCCGGGTCGGCTCGTACCGCTTCCGGGACGCGGAGGGCCTCTCGGACCACCTGGTCCAGGAGCTGACCCTGACCGTGCCCCACGAGAACCACCGACGAGAGAAAGGCATCACCTGATGGAGTACACGCGACTGGGCGGCCCCGAGGGACCGCGCGTCAGCACGCTGTGCCTGGGCACCCTGCCGTTCGGCACCCGGATCGACGAGGCCGCCGCCTTCGCCGTCCTCGACCGCTTCCACGAGGCCGGCGGCACCTTCGTCGACACCGCCAACACCTACGCCTTCTGGGAGCCGGGGGCGACCGGCGCCGAGAGCGAGCTGCTCATCGGCCGCTGGCTGCGCAGCCGGGGCGTACGGGACGAGATGGTGATCGCCACGAAGGTCGGCGCGCTGCCGGACCCGCCGGGCTCGGCCTGGCCGGAGTGCGCGGAGGGCCTCTCGGCCCCGGTGCTGCGCCGCCAGGTGGAGGAGAGCCTGAGGAACCTGGGCACGGACCGGATCGATCTCTACTACGCGCACATCGACGACCGGGCGACCCCGGTCGCGGAGACGATGGGTGCCTTCGGCGAGCTGGAGGACGCGGGCAAGATCGGCCGGGCCGGCTGCTCCAACTTCGCCGCCTGGCGGATCGAGGAGGCGCGGGGCGCGGCGGTCGCCGCGGGGGTGCCGGACTACGCGGCCGTGCAGCAGCGCTACACCTATCTGCGGCCGCGTCCTGGCGCGGAGTTCGGGGTGAACCCGCACGCCTCGGACGAGCTGCTCGACTATCTGGGGACCCGGCCGGAGCTGACGTTCACGGCGTACACGACCCAGCTGACGGGGGCGTACACCGATCCGGGCAAGGAGGTGCCGGAGCAGTACCGGCACGCGGGCTCCGAGCGGCGCCTCAAGGTGCTCGCGGAGGTCGCGGCGGAGCTGGGGGTGACCGCGAACCAGGTGGTCCTGGCCTGGGCCCTCGGCGGCGAGC
Source organism: Streptomyces sp. NPDC016459 (assembly GCF_040632845.1). Taxonomy (NCBI): domain Bacteria; kingdom Bacillati; phylum Actinomycetota; class Actinomycetes; order Kitasatosporales; family Streptomycetaceae; genus Streptomyces; species Streptomyces sp. NPDC016459. The sequence continues at coordinate 664,300 of NZ_JBEYCR010000002.1, read as the reverse complement.
TGCCGGTCCTGCCGGTGATCGGGGCGAGTTCGCCGGCGCAGCTGGACGAGTCGCTGGGCGCGGTGGGGCTGCGGCTCGACGCGGAGCTGAGGAAGCGGCTCGACGGTGTCGACTGAACGGGCTGCCGCCGTGACGTCGTTCGCGCTCCGGCACCGGGCGGCCGTCGTCGTGGTGTGGTCGCTCGTGCTGCTGCTCGGCGGTGCGGCGGCGGTCGCGGGCCTCGGCCGGCTCGACCAGTCCTTCACCGCCTCCGGCGGGCCGGGCCACCGCGCGAACCAGGCGATCCAGGAGCGGTACGGGAACGGGGCGGCCGTCGCCCCGCTGGTCGCCGTCGTCACCTGGCCGGCGGGGACGGACGTACGGGCCCCGGCCACGGCGGCGCGGGTCGCCTCCGCCGTCGGGCGGGCGGCGGGCCCGGGAGCGCGGACGGTGTCGTACGCGGGCACGGGCGACGAGGGGTTCGTCGGGGCGGACGGCAGGACCGTGTACGCGCTGGTGTACCCGGGCGCCGGGAAGCCGGACCTGGCGGGGCTCACGGCAGTCGAGGAGGCGGCGGGCACCCTGCGTACCGGAGTGCGATCGGCCCTCCCCGAGGCCCGGGTCGAGGTGACGGGTGTGCTGCCGCTCCAGCACGACAGCGCGGTGGCGGGGCCGGGGGCGTGGGCCCTCGCGGCGAAGGCGGCCTGTGCGCTGGGGCTGATCGCCCTCCTCGTCCTGGCGTTCCGCTCGCCGGTCGGGGCCCTGGCCCCGCTGCTGCTCGCCGCGGTGACGTCGGTGGCGGCGCTGGTCCTGGTGGAGGCGGTCGCCGGGTTCACCGAGATCAGCTTCGTCGTGGTGTACCTGGTGCCGGTCACGGCGCTGGTGCTCGCGGTGCACCGCTGGGCGCAGCCGCCGGGGACCACGGCCCGGTCCGCGGTGGCGGGCGGTGCGGTGGGGGCGGCGGCCTGTGCGGTCCTCGCGCTCTTCCCGGCCGCTTTCCTGCGCTCGGTCGGGATCGCGGGCCTCGCGGTGTGCGCGGTGGGCACGGTGGCGGCCCTGACCCTGGCGCCGGTCCTCCGCTCGAAGACGCCACGGATCGACGCGCCACGGCCCGGCCGGCGCTCCCGTGCCGTCCCCGCCGCGCTCGGTCTGACGCTCCTCGTCCTGCTGACCGGCGCGGCCACGCAGCTGAGGGTGGGCAATCCGGAGGCCCGTGCCCTGGTGGCGAACGGTCCCGCCCGGGACGGTCTGGACCTGCTCGCGGCGGCCGGGGTGCCGACGGGGACGCTGAACCCCCTGGAGGTCCTCGTGCCCGAGGGCGTGGACGCGAAGGCGGTGGCCGCGCGGGCGGCCCGGGTGCCGGGGGTGCTGCTGGCGGCGGCGCCGGCGGACGCCGGGTGGCACCGCGCCGGGTCGGCGGTGGTCGTGGTCGTACCGGAGGAGGAACCGATGACGGCGGCGGGCGCCACGACGGTGACGGCCCTGCGGTCGGCACTCGCGGGCGCGGGACCCGACGGCGCGGGTACGGGCGCGGGACCCGACGGCGCGGGTACGGGCGCGGGACCCGACGGCGCAGGTACGGGCGCGGGACCCGACGGCGCAGGTACGGGTGCGGGACCCGGCGGCACGGGTGCGGGAGCGGGACCCGGCGGCACGGGTACGGCTGCCGGTCTGGGAACCGCCGGTACGGGCGCGGGCGGTCCCGTCCTCGTCGGCGGTTCGGGTGTGGTGGACCGCGACCTCGTGGACGGGGTGTACGGGCTCCTGCCGTACGCGGTCCCGGCCGCGGCCCTGGCGGCGTTCGGCGTGCTCGTGGCCTTCACCGCGGCGGGCGCGGCCGCCCGCGCCGCGGCCGGCGCCCTGCTCGCCGCCACCGCCTCGGCGGGCGCCCTCACCGTCCTGTGGCAGTGGGGTCCCGCGGACACCGGCGCGGTGACGGGCTGGGTCCCCCTCGTCGTGGGCGTGTTCGCCTTCTGCGTCTCCGTCGACCGGGCGGTGGCCTCGACGGCGGGCGGTCCGCCGTGGGCCGGTCCGGTGGCGGCGGGTGCGGGCGCGCTCGCGGTGCTCGCCGTCGGGATCGGTCCGCAGGTCGAACTGGCGCTGCTCGTCTCGGGGTTCGCGATGGCTGCGACGCTGGACGCGCTGGCCGGCCGACGGCTCACCGTACCGGGGTCCGGACCGACGTCCGGACCGGCCGCCGTACCCCGGAGTTCACCCCAATTGGTCTAGACCTAGACAGTGTCCCGCGCTTAGCATCGACGACCGCGATCACCAACGCGATCGATCGTGCGACGGAACGTGACGACGGGGGAGATAACGGATGTTGGAGGCGCTCGGCATAAAGGAGTCGACGGAGGCCGTCTACCGCCTGCTCCTGGAGCGACCCGAGTACGACGTGACGGAGATGGCGGCCCACCTCGGCCGCTCCGAACCAGAGGTCCGCGAGGCGCTCGCCTGCCTCGCGGACCTCAAGCTCGTCCTCATGGACGACTCCTCGGGCGAGGTCGAGCCCTTCAACCCGGACGTCGGATTCTCCTTCCTGCTGTCCCGCGCCGAAGCCGAACTGAGCAAACGAAAACGCCAGGTCGAGCAGGCCGGCCGGGCCGTGGCCGGCATCCTCGCCTCGTACGCCGACCACTCCGAACCGGGCGTCCGGCACGACCTCGTGGACCGCATCACCGGCCTCGACAACGTCCGCGAACGGCTTGAGGACCTGGCCGCGAACGCCCGCACCGAATGCCTCTCGCTCCTTCCGGGCGGGGCGCAGCTCCCCGACACGATGGACGCGAGCCAGCCGCTCGACCAACTGGCCCTGGAACGCGGCGTGCGGATCCGGTCGATCTACCAGGAGAGCTTCCGCAACGACCCGCCGACCGTCGAGTACGTCCGCTGGTACTGCGAACTCGGCGGCGAGGCCCGGACCGTGCCCGTGGTCCCGATGCTCATGGTGATCGTCGACCGCGAGGCCGCGCTCGTCCCCGTCGACCCGGAGGACGGGCGCGCGGGCGCCCTCGAAGTCCGCAGCCCCGGGCTCGTGCACGCGCTCGTGGTGCTCTTCGACCGCCTGTGGGACACCGGAACCCCGTTCGGCGAGACCCCGCGCCGGGACGCGCACGACCTCTCCCCGCAGGAGCGGGAGTTGCTCATGCTCCTCGGCATCGGCTGCACGGACGACATCGCCGCCCGGCGGCTCGGGATCTCCCTGCGGACCGTGCGCCGGATGAGTTCGGAGCTGATGAACCGGCTCGGCGCGCGCAGCCGATTCGAGGCGGGCGTACGGGCCGCCAAGGAGGGCTGGCTCTGACCCGGCGACCCCGACGGCCCCATGAATCACTTCCGTTATGCGGACAGGGGTTCCATGGAGCGTGGCCGTCCCCTAGATTTCCCCACCATTAACGAGGTGATCAGCGAGGGGACGGGAATCGCCATGTCAGACACGCCAGATACGACACAAGGGAAACAACCCACCATCACACCCATGCGGGTGGTGATCGGACTCTGTCTGTTCGCCCCGTTCGTGGCGATGCTCTGGGTGAGCTCCTACGCGAAGACCGAACCGCTCTTCGCCGGCATCCCGTTCTTCTACTGGTACCAGATGCTCTGGGTGCTGGTCTCCACCGTGCTCACCATGGTCGCCTACAAGCTGTGGCAGATCGACCAGCGCGGCCGCAAGGGTGGTGACGCGCGATGAAGGACGGCGTGAACGGCGTCGCACTCGCCGTCTTCATCTTCTTCTTCCTGGCCGTCACGGTCATGGGCTTCCTCGCCTCGCGCTGGCGCAGGGCGGAGAACGAGAACAGCCTCGACGAATGGGGCCTGGGCGGCCGGTCGTTCGGCACCTGGGTGACCTGGTTCCTGCTCGGCGGCGACCTCTACACCGCGTACACCTTCGTCGCCGTCCCGGCGGCCATCTACGCGGCGGGCGCGGCCGGCTTCTTCGCCGTGCCGTACACGATCCTGGTCTACCCGCTGATCTTCACCTTCCTGCCGCGCCTCTGGTCGGTCTCGCACAAGCACGGCTACGTCACCACCTCGGACTTCGTACGCGGCCGCTACGGCTCCAAGGGCCTGTCCCTCGCGGTGGCGGTCACCGGCATCCTCGCCACCATGCCGTACATCGCGCTCCAGCTCGTCGGCATCCAGGCCGTCCTGGACGTGATGGGCGTCGGCGGCGGCGAGACCACCCACTGGTTCATCAAGGACCTGCCGCTGCTCATCGCCTTCGGTGTCCTCGCGGCGTACACGTACTCCTCGGGCCTGCGGGCGCCCGCGCTCATCGCCTTCGTCAAGGACACCCTGATCTACATCGTCATCGCGGTGGCGATCATCTACATCCCGATCAAGCTGGGCGGCTTCGACGAGATCTTCGCCAAGGCCGGCGAGGCCTACGCGCAGACCAACCCGGCGACGGACAAGCCGCGCGGGTCGCTCGTCCCCGGCGAGGCCGGCCAGTGGACGTACGCGACGCTCGCGCTCGGCTCGGCGCTCGCCCTGTTCATGTACCCGCACTCCATCACGGCGACGCTGTCGTCCCGGAGCCGTGAGGTCATCCGCCGCAACACCACGATCCTGCCGCTGTACTCGCTGATGCTGGGCCTGCTCGCGCTGCTCGGCTTCATGGCGATCGCCGCCGGCATCCAGGTGAAGAACGGGCAGCTCGCCATCCCGCAGCTGTTCGAGACGATGTTCCCCGACTGGTTCGCGGGCGTCGCGTTCGCCGCGATCGGCATCGGCGCGCTCGTCCCGGCCGCGATCATGTCGATCGCCGCGGCCAACCTCTTCACGAGGAACATCTACAAGGACTTCATCAAGAAGGACGCGACCCCGGCGCAGGAGACCAAGGTCTCCAAGATCGTTTCGCTCCTCGTGAAGGTCGGCGCGCTCGCCTTCGTCCTCACCATGGACAAGACGGTCGCGATCAACTTCCAGCTGCTCGGCGGCATCTGGATCCTGCAGACCTTCCCGGCCCTCGTCGGCGGCCTCTTCACCCGCTGGTTCCATCGCTGGGCGCTGCTCGCCGGCTGGGCCGTCGGCATGCTCTACGGCACGGTCGCCGCGTACGGGGTCGCCAGCCCGACCCAGAAGCACTTCGGCGGCTCCTCCGCCGAGATCCCGGGGATCGGCGAGATCGGCTACATCGGTCTCACCGCCTTCGTCCTCAACCTCCTCGTCACGGTCGTCCTCACCTTCGTCCTCAAGGCCGTCAAGGCCCCCGAGGGCATCGACGAGACCTCCCCCTCGGACTACACGGCCGACGCCGGTGACGCCGGCGTGCAGACCGACATGCCGAAGCTCGCCGCCGAGACGCGCTGACCCCACACACCGGCCCACGCACGGCCGCACGCGAAGGGCCCGGGATCTCCACCAGGAATCCCGGGCCCCTTCTCGTCCCCGGGAAGGCACACTGCCCTCATGGACTTCACCATCAGGGCGGTACGGCTGGAGGAGTACGAGGCGCTCGGAGAACTCACCGCGGGCACCTACTTGAACGACGGGCTGCTGCAGCACGGGGCGGAGGACTTCTACCTGGAGGTCCTGCGGGACACCGCCCGGCGGGCGCGCGAGAGCGAGGTGCTCGTCGCCGAGGACGCCGAGGGGACGCTCCTCGGCGGGGTGACCTTCGCCACCGGCGACACCCCCTGGGCGGACATCGCGGTCGCGGGCGAGGCCGAGTTCCGGATGCTCGCCGTCGCCCGTGAGGCCCGCGGCCGGGGCGTCGGAGAGGCCCTCGTACGGGCCTGCGTCGACCGCGCCCGGGCCCTGCCGGGGAGCGAGCGGATCGTGCTCTCCACGGACGTGCGGATGCTCTCCGCGCACCGGATCTACGAGCGCCTGGGCTTCGTCCGCACCCCCCACCGGGACTGGGAACCGACCCCCGGCCTTCTGCTGCTCACCTACGCCCTGGAGTTCTGAAGCCGGGCGGCGACACAACATGTGGGGGGTGCGATGAGTGGAGCCCCCCACATGTATGCTCGTGCTCGCTGTCGACGCAGGGGAATCCGGCGCGAATCCGGAACTGTCCCGCAACGGTGTGCTTCGTACGAATGCATCACATTCGTACGAGGTGAGTCCGAGGACCTGCCGGCAGCGCACCCGGTCCGTCCGTTCCGGGTGCCACTGACGTCCGGGCCTCGCGGAGTGGGCCGGTGGAAGCGTCGCGTCCGGCGTTACGGACGCCCGCGTGCCCGCCTTCCCCCGCCGCGGCCCCGAGCCGAGCGAGGGAGAGCCCCCACGTGACCATCGCGCCCGCCGATCCGGCGTCCGCCGAGGCTTCCGCGGTCGAGAGCGACGGCCCCGGGACCGTGCTGCTGCGGACCCTGACCGACCTCACCGCCGATCTCCCCGACACCGACCCCGGCAAGGTCGCCGCCGCCGCGCTCCGCGGCCGCAACGCCACGTCGGACGAGGCGGAGCTGCGCGAGCTGGCCACCGAGGCGGCCGCGGGCCTGATCGCGGAGGACCCGGCGTACTCCCGGCTCGCCGCCCGGCTCCTCACGGTCACCATCGCCGACGAGGCGGCCGGCCAGGGCGCCTTCTCCTTCTCCGCCTCCGTCGCCGTCGGTCACCGCGAGGGCCTGATCGCCGACCGCACCGCCGAGTTCGTCGCCCAGCACGCGGCCCGCCTGGACGCGACGATCGACCAGGCCGCCGACGACCGCTTCGGCTACTTCGGTCTGCGCACCCTCTACTCGCGCTACCTGCTGCGCCACCCGATCACCCGCCAGGTCGTCGAGACCCCGCAGCACTTCATGCTGCGCGTTGCCTGCGGCCTCGCGGAGGACGACAGCACCCGGGCCCTGGACGAGGTCACCGCGCTCTACGGCCTGATGAGCCGCCTGGACTACCTGCCGTCCTCCCCCACGCTCTTCAACTCCGGCACCCGCCACCCGCAGATGTCCTCCTGCTACCTGCTCGACTCCCCGCTGGACGAGCTGGACTCCATCTACGACCGCTACCACCAGGTGGCGCGCCTCTCGAAGCACGCGGGCGGCATCGGTCTCTCGTACTCCCGCATCCGGGCCCGCGGTTCGCTGATCCGGGGCACCAACGGGCACTCCAACGGCATCGTGCCGTTCCTGAAGACCCTCGACGCCTCCGTCGCCGCCGTGAACCAGGGCGGCCGCCGCAAGGGCGCCGCCGCCGTCTACCTGGAGACCTGGCACGCGGACATCGAGGAGTTCCTGGAGCTCCGTGACAACACGGGCGAGGACCAGCGCCGCACGCACAACCTGAACCTGGCGCACTGGATCCCGGACGAGTTCATGCGCCGCGTCAACGCCGACGCCGACTGGTCACTGTTCTCCCCCGCCGACGTGCCCGAGCTGGTCGACCTGTGGGGCGAGGAGTTCGACGCCGCCTACCGCGCGGCCGAGGCGGCGGGCCTGGCCCGCAAGACGATGCCGGCCCGCGACCTGTACGGCCGGATGATGCGGACCCTGGCCCAGACCGGCAACGGCTGGATGACCTTCAAGGACGCCTCGAACCGTACGGCCAACCAGACCGCCGAGCCCGGCCACACCGTCCACTCCTCGAACCTCTGCACGGAGATCCTGGAGGTCACCGACGACGGCGAGACGGCCGTCTGCAACCTGGGCTCGGTCAACCTCGGCGCGTTCGTGGACACCACCGCCCGGGACATCGACTGGGAGCGCCTCGACGCCACCGTCCGCACGGCCGTCACCTTCCTCGACCGCGTCGTCGACATCAACTTCTACCCGACCGAGCAGGCGGGCCGCTCCAACGCCCGCTGGCGGCCGGTGGGCCTGGGCGCGATGGGCCTCCAGGACGTCTTCTTCCAGCTGAAGCTGCCGTTCGACTCCGCCGAGGCGCGCGCGCTCTCCACCCGGATCGCCGAGCGGATCATGCTCGCCGCGTACGAGGCCTCCACCGACCTCGCCGAGCGCAACGGCCCGGTCCCCGCCTGGGACAAGACCCGCACCGCCCGCGGTGTCCTGCACCCGGACCACTACGACGTGGAGCTGAACTGGCCGGAGCGCTGGGCCGCGCTGCGCGAGCGGATCGCCGCGGTCGGCATGCGCAACAGCCTGCTCCTGGCGATCGCGCCGACGGCGACCATCGCCTCGATCGCGGGCGTCTACGAGTGCATCGAGCCGCAGGTCTCCAACCTCTTCAAGCGCGAGACGCTCTCCGGCGAGTTCCTCCAGGTCAACTCGTACCTGGTGGACGAGCTGAAGCGGCTCGGCGTGTGGGACGCGCAGACCCGTGAGGCACTGCGCGACGCCAACGGCTCGGTGGCCGGCTTCACCTGGGTCCCGGCCGAGGTCCGCGAGCTGTACCGCACGGCGTGGGAGATCCCGCAGCGCGGCCTGATCGACATGGCGGCCGCCCGCACCCCGTTCCTCGACCAGTCGCAGTCGCTGAACCTGTTCCTGGAGACGCCGACCATCGGCAAGCTGTCCTCGATGTACGCGTACGCCTGGAAGCAGGGCCTGAAGACGACGTACTACCTGCGCTCCCGCCCGGCGACCCGGATCGCCCGCGCGGCGCAGGCGTCGACCGTGGCCACCGCCCCCATCCCCGTACAGGCGACCCCGGAAGACGCCGTCGCCTGCTCCCTCGAAAACCCCGAGTCCTGCGAGGCCTGCCAGTGATGAGCTCCACCGAACGGAAGAACCTCCTCGACCCGGGCTTCGAGCTGACCCTCCGTCCGATGCGCTACCCGGACTTCTACGAACGCTACCGCGACGCGATCAAGAACACCTGGACCGTGGAGGAGGTCGACCTCCACTCGGACGTCGCCGACCTCGCCAAGCTCACCCCCGGTGAGCAGCACATGATCGGCCGCCTGGTCGCGTTCTTCGCGACCGGCGACTCGATCGTGTCGAACAACCTGGTCCTGACGCTCTACAAGCACATCAACTCCCCCGAGGCGCGCCTCTACCTGTCGCGCCAGCTCTTCGAGGAGGCCGTGCACGTCCAGTTCTATCTGACGCTGCTGGACACCTACCTGCCCGACCCGGACGACCGCGCCGCCGCGTTCGACGCCGTCGAGGAGATCCCCTCCATCCGCGAGAAGGCACAGTTCTGCTTCCGCTGGATGGACTCGGTCGAGAAGATCGACCGCCTGGAGACCCAGGCCGACCGGCGCCGCTTCCTGCTGAACCTGATCTGCTTCGCGGCCTGCATCGAGGGCCTGTTCTTCTACGGCGCCTTCGCGTACGTGTACTGGTTCCGCTCCCGCGGTCTGCTGCACGGCCTGGCGACGGGCACCAACTGGGTGTTCCGGGACGAGACGATGCACATGAACTTCGCCTTCGAGGTCGTGGACACCGTCCGCAAAGAGGAGCCGGAGCTGTTCGACGCGGAGCTTCAGCAGCAGGTCACGGACATGCTGAGGGAGGCCGTCGAGGCGGAGCTGCAGTTCGGTCGCGACCTGTGCGGCGACGGTCTGCCGGGCATGAACACCGAGTCGATGCGCGAGTACCTGCAGTGCGTCGCCGACCAGCGCCTGCAGCGCCTCGGCTTCGCCCCGGTGTACGGCTCGGAGAACCCGTTCGCGTTCATGGAGCTCCAGGGCGTCCAGGAGCTGACCAACTTCTTCGAGCGCCGCCCGTCCGCCTACCAGGTGGCGGTCGAGGGCTCGGTGGACCTGGACGAGGACTTCTAGGACCCGCTCGTACGAGAAGGGCCCCGCGCTCCGAGGAGTGCGGGGCCCTTTCGCGTCGGTGCGGAGCTCAGGCGTTCGGCACCGTCTCGTAGCGCGGGGTGCCCTCTTCCATCTGGCGCAGGGCGTCCTTGCGGTCGCGCTTGGAGAGGCGGTCGATGTACAGGTAGCCGTACAGGTGGTCCGTCTCGTGCTGGAGGCAGCGGGCGAAGTAGCCGGTGCCGCGCACCTTGATCGGGTTGCCCGCGGCGTCCTGGCCGTGGACCTCCGCGTAGTCGGGGCGGGCCAGCTCGGCGTAGGCGGTCGGCACGGAGAGGCAGCCCTCGTTGGACTCGTCCAGGACGCGCTGCTCGGCCGGGAGTTCCCGGAGGACGGGGTTGACGACGACACCGGTGTGGCGGACGCCCTCGTCGTCGGGGCAGTCGTAGACGAAGACCTTGAGGTCCACACCGATCTGGTTCGCGGCGAGGCCCACGCCCTCGGCGGCCTTCTGGCTGGCGAACATGTCGTCGATGAGGGACGCGAGCGAGTCGTCGAACTCGGTGACGTCCTTGCACTCCTTGTGGAGCACCGGGTTGCCGACGACGGTGATGGGGCGCGCCGTGCCGCGCTCGCGGTACGCGAGCTCGCGCGCCTCGCAGTCCTCCGTGTCCACGACGAACCCGTCGTTGGTCTGCTCGTCAGTTTCCTGCTGCGTCATGTCCGGCGCGTGCCTTCCTCGGAACCCCAGTGAACGATCCCGTACAGCCTACGGGCAGCGGTCAGCAGACCTCTTCGAGATCCCGCCACTCGCGGCTGTCCGGGCTGTCCGCCACCCAGCCGTCGAGAAGCCCGCGCACGAGTCCCGGCGGGGCCGCTATGCCGCACTCCCGCTCGGGCACCCACAGTTCGCCGGGCGAGCGGTGGCCGAGCGGCCCGGGGTGTCCCGGCTCGCTGTGGTCGTGGGGGTCGGAGTGCTCGCCCTCGCCCTCGGCGCTCGGCATCGTCGACTCGGAGCAGGCCCGGCAGAGCAGCCGTACGGAGGACGACCAGTCCTCGGCGGCGAATCCGGCCTCGGCGGCGAGCTGTTCCAGGGCGTCCCGGTCGGCCTCGGTGGCCGCCTCGAGGAGGACCACCCAGGTGGGGACGGGTGAGGGCGCCCACAGCTCGATCTCGTCGAAGACCGGGTAGGAGGGCCCCGCGGTGGTGGTCCGCTCGCCGTTCGGCACGCCGTCGTGGAGGACGACCTCGCCCCAGCGGCGGCCGGAGGACGGCAGCGGGATGGAGAGGACCTCGATCCGGGCCGGGTCGAGCCGGCGGCCCCAGACGACCTCGGCCTCGCCCTCGGGCGAGAGGCGGACGGCGGCGCTGCCCAGCTCCATCCCGACGGGCTCGCCGGTGCCGGATGCGGCGCCGGGCACCTTCAGGCCGTACGCCTGCCAGGCGCGGCGGGCCAGGGGCCAGTCCTGGAGCGCGGTGGCCGCGATGCCGACGTTCCACCAGTCGGGGGCACCGCTCTCCTTGTCGAGCAGCGCGACCGCGCGGAGCCCGGCGGCACGCGCCTGCTCCCAGTCGTGCCGGAACTTGTGGAGCAGCGCCAGGTTGAACCAGGACTCCGAGAGCCAGGGCTCCAGATCCGCCGCGCGTGTGAGGAGCGCGCCCGCGTCCTCGTACCGTCCGTCGCCGATCAGCGTGAACGCGCGGTCGGTGGCCTGCCGCCATGAGGCGGAGGGCCGATGCCGTACCTTCCCGAAGATCTTCACGATTCCCGCCTGCCGGTCGCTTCACCCTCTTGTTCGCATCCAACCATGCCCGGTCGGACGCGCGCTCATTACCCATGGGTTACCCCGTGACCGCGGAGGTCACCCCCGCGGGTCCGCCCCGTGCCAGGACTCTGGCCAGGGATTCGACGACATCCGGGTGATAGTCGCGGGCGGTGCCGAGCCGGAGCCTTTCCAGGGCTTCGAGGGCGGCGCCCGCGCTCTCGCCGCCCGCGAGGTCGTCGTAGGCGTTCACGGCCCGGACGATGCGGGCGGGCAGCGGCTGCTCGCGGTACGGGTCGGCCTGCCGTTCCACGATCACGGCGACGGCCGCGGGGACGCCGGTCCTGCGGACGACCTCGCCGCCCAGGTGGGCGATCCTGCGCTGCTCCTCGGCGGGGAGGAGTGCGGTGGCGCCGCCGTCGACCGGGTCGACGAGGGAGAGCTGGCCGATGTCGTGCATGAGCGCCGCCTGCTCCAGGACGGTCAGCTCGGCTCCGGAGAGGCCCAGCTCGCGGCCGACGGCGGTGCTGAGGGCGGCGACGCGGCGGGCGTGGCCGGGCGGGGTGCAGCCGGCGATCTCGGTGGCGCGGGCGAGGGACGCGATGGTCTGCCGGTTGACGGTGCGCACGGCCGCGTACCGCCGGAAGGAGACCTGGGCGAGGAGCAGGGGCACGGCGAGCACGGGCAGCGCCCAGAGCCCGGCGGCGGCGACGCCGAGCGCCATGACGGCGCCGGTGGCGCAGACGGCGGAGCCGATGCCGAGGAGGGCCCGCAGTTCGTCGCGGAGGAGGGGGCCGTACGGGAATCCGGTGCGGGCGCGGAGGAGGAGTGCGGCGAGCACGGCGTCGCAGAGGGCGGTCAGGACGAGCAGGAGCAGCAGGAAGAGGGCGTACGGGGGGCCGTGGCCGAGGTGCCCGACGACGGCCCCGGAGTTGTAGAGGGGCTGGAAGCAGAGCGCGGCGAAGGCGACGGTGAGGACGCGGCGGGCGAGGTGGTCGGGGCCGGCGTCCTTGCCCCGGGCGAGGTGGGGGACGATCCCGGCGAGGCCCGCGGCGACGACGACGGCGACGATCTGGAGGACGCCGTGGGTGGTGGCGGTGCCGCCGCTCGCTCCGAGGAGGGCGTAGGCGAGGGCTCCGGCGGCGGCGAGCGGTGCCGGCTCCCGTTCGTCGGGGGCGGCGCCCCGGCGGGCGAGTTCGCCGAGGGCGACGAGGGTACCGAAGGCGAGGGCGTTGCCGGGTTCGACGACCCCGTACCAGAGGGTGGAGGCGAAGCCGGCGAGGCTCAGCAGCAGGGCGGCGCCGTGGACGGCGCCGACGGTGACGGCCCCGGGCCTCATGTCCGCTCCGCCCGCCGGGTGGGGCGGGGGGCGCCGGGTTCGCGTGGCGGGGGCAGCCGGTCGGGTCCTGGGGGTGTCTCGTCGGCGGTGACGGCGGGCTGCCAGCCGTGGCGGTCCAGGGCCTGGACGAGCGCGGCGACCATCCGGGGGTCGAAGTGGCTGCCCGCGCACCGCTCCAGTTCGGCGACGGCGGTGGGGACGGGGCGGGCGCGGCTGTAGGAGCGGGTGGAGGTCATGGCGTCGAAGGCGTCGGCGACGGCGACCACGCGGGCGAACTCGGGGATGTCCTCGCCGCGCAGTCCGTACGGGTATCCGGTGCCGTCCATGCGTTCGTGGTGGTGGAGGATCGCGCCCCGTGCCTCGCCGAGGAAGCCGATGCCCCGGACCATCTCGTGTCCGTACTCCGGGTGCAGTTCGATGATCCGGCGTTCTTCCGGGGTGAGGGGACCGTCCTTGCGGAGGACGCGGGTGGGGACGCCCAGTTTGCCGACGTCGTGGAGGATGCCGGCGAACCGGACGACGTCGAGCCGGTCCTCGGCCATGCCGAGTTCACGGGCGATCAGGACGGAGGCGTGGCCGACGCGTTCGCTGTGGCCGCGGGTGTAGCGGTCCTTGATGTCGACGGCCTGGACGAGGGCGCGGATGGTGGCCTGGTGGGCGGCCCGTTCGCGGTGGTACTGGGCGAAGACCCAGCAGGAGATGTACATCGGGAGGAGCACGAAGAGGGCGGAGACGGGCCCGTAGGTGCTGCGCCAGAGGACGGCCATCATCAGTCCGGCGAGGCCGTGCACGGTGTGCGGGGCGAGTGCCCGGCCGAGGAGTCCGCGCCAGGCGGCTCGCGGGGGCACTCCGTCGGCGGTGGCGCGGATGCCGCCGTCGAGGGCGGTCAGGACGAGGCAGAAGGTGAGCGCGGCGGCGGTCGCGGGGAGCAGCGCGTACGGGAAGTCGGGGGCGTCGGGGCCGTGTCCGAGGGCGTGGGCGCCGCCGAGGGCGCCGGCGGTCTGTGCGGCGGCCCAGACGGCGAGGGCCGTGGCGGCGGCGCGCCAGGCGCGGCGGGGCGCGGCCGGGGGTGTGTCGACGCGGGTGAGGAGGCTGCCGGGGAGGGCGGCGAGCGCGGCGGCGGCGGGCGGCAGGAGCAGGGCGGCGGCGAGGAGCACGGGGAAGAAGGAGCCGGTGCCCATGGGGACGGAGCGTCCGAGCGCGCGGCCGAGGAGGGGACAGCGGCCGGGCAGCTCGCAGAGCGCGTACAGGGCGGCGAGGAGTGCGAGCGTGCCCCAGGGGGTGGACGCGTCGGGGTGGAGCGCGGGCAGGGCGCAGGCCCCGGCCGCGAGGAGGGCGCAGCCGATGTACACGCGGGCCGCCCGTGGAATGACCTTCACGCCCATCATCCCTGTCACGCTAGCGAGCGGGGCGGCCGGCGGCGGCGGTGAGGCGCGGATTAGCACCTTCGGGTGATACAAGCTGACTTACGGCGAAGGCCGCCGCGTTCGTGCCGCGACGGCCTTCGTTCCCTCTGCCGGAGGGGTCTACTCCTGCGGCGCCGGCGTCGTCGGGAGGGTCGCCGTGATCTCGTGCTCGGGCACCGGGTGCCCGGAGCGGATCAGGTCGATCCGGCCCATGACCTTGGCCCGCAGGTCGGTGGGGACGTCGTCACTGCCGCAGCAGCGCTTGACGAGCTTCTTCACCGCCTGCTCGAGACCGTACTTCTCCAGGCACGGGGAGCACTCCTCGAAGTGCACCTCGAACTTGGTGCAGTCGCTGTCGGGCATCTCTTTGTCGAGGAACTCGTAGAGGTGATCCAGGACCTCTGAGCAATCCGTCTCGTGCGGCTCTCCGCAGCTCATGAGCCCGAGCCTTTCAGATCGTTCGACGACTCTCCGGCGCCCGCGGGAACGAGCCCGCGGTCGCGGGCGTAGTCCTCGAGCATGCCGCGCAGCTGGCGGCGGCCCCGGTGCAGTCGGGACATCACCGTACCGATGGGTGTCCCCATGATGTCCGCGATCTCCTTGTACGCAAAGCCCTCGACATCCGCGAGATAGACGGCGATGCGGAACTCCTCGGGAATCGCCTGGAGCGCTTCCTTCACGTCGGAGTCCGGGAGGTGGTCGAGGGCCTGCGACTCGGCGGAGCGCAGCCCTGTCGACATGTGGGACTCGGCGCGGGCGAGCTGCCAGTCCTCGATCTCCTCGGCGGCGCTGCGCTGGGGCTCGCGCTGCTTCTTGCGGTACGAGTTGATGAAGGTGTTCGTGAGGATGCGGTACAGCCACGCCTTGAGGTTCGTGCCCTCGCGGAACTGGTGGAAGGATCCGTACGCCTTGGCGTAGGTCTCCTGCACGAGGTCCTCCGCGTCCGCGGGGTTGCGCGTCATGCGCAGCGCGGCCGAGTACATCTGGTCGAGGTAGCCGAGGGCGTCCCGCTCGAAGCGCGCGTTGCGCTCCTCGGTCGTCTCCTCGGGGCCGTCGTCGGTCCCTGTGTCGGTCCCAGTGACCGGACCCACCTCCTCCAGCGCGGCGGCGAGCCCGAGGGCGGACCCGCTCGTTTCGGAGGATAGACGAGGAACCGCTCCGCCCGCCGCCCGAATCCGGGCGCCCTTGGGGGCGGGCAGCACTGTCCAGTCGAGGTCAGCGGCCTGCGCACGCTCCGGGCAGATGGTCGAACCCATACGACGGACACCTCTTCCTTTGCTCTCACACCGACGCTCTCGACAACAGCGGTTCCCCGCTCCACATTCCCGCTACGGGCGGGGTGTTCGGCGCAGGGCGGTGATCCACGCGGCGACGCCGTCCACGAGCAGGTCCATCGCCGCGTCCTGCCCGAGGGGCGCGCGCTTGGGCACGGCGAAGCCGTGGTCGCCGTACGGGATCCCGACGAGTTCGTACGGGCCGTCCGGGTACTCCTCGGGCCGTCCGAAGGGGTCGTTGCCGCCCTGGACGACGAGCGTCGGCAGACCGGTGCCGAGGAGCTCGTCGGCGCGGGACCTCTCCGGCCTGCCCGGGGGGTGCAGCGGGAAGCTCAGGGCGAGGACGGCGAGCGCGCCGAGCTCCCGGCCGGTCCGGCAGGCGACGCGGGCGCCGGCGCTGCGGCCGCCGGCGATGACCGGGAGGCCGGGGCGGGCGAGGGCGGGCCAGAGGCCGCGCCATCCGGTGTCGAGGGTCCTGGGCGCGGGTGCCAGTTTCTTGCCGGCGACCCGCCAGGGCTGCTCGACGAGGGCGACGGTCACGCCCCGCGCGGGGAGGGCGGCGGCCAGGGCCTTCAGGTCGCGGGCCTCGATGCCGCCGCCGGCGCCGTGGCCGAGGGCGAGGACGGCCCACGGCCGCGTCCCCTCGTACCAGGTGACGCGGGCCTCACCGGCGTCGGTGGAAACGGTCTCGTTCTCTGTCACGTCGGTCACGGGCCCATCCTGCCGTCCGGCCCGGCCGGGAACGGGGCTCAGAACAGTGTGGCGATCTCCGGGCCCTCCAGCTCGTCGAGCAGCTCGGGTCCGTTGTTGCGGACGTTGCTGACGGCGGTGGCCACGGGGTAGGCCCGCATCAGGCCGCCGGGGGGCGGGGCGAGCAGTCCGCGCAGCTCCTCGGGGTCGGTGCGCGCCGGATCGAGCCAGGCGTCCCAGCGGTCCCGCGTGAGCATCAGGGGCATCCGGGGGTGGATGTCGGCGAGCGAGTGCGGGCCCTCGGCGGGGGCGACGCCCAGCGGGCCGGTCTCCGCCTCGGTGGTGATCACCGAGCAGGTCACCCACCACGCGGAGGGGTGGGCGTCGGGGAGGGTCCGGTCGCGCCAGAACTCGTAGAGGCCGGCCATCGCGAAGACCGTGCCGTCGGCCGGGGTGACGAAGTAGGGCTGCTTCCTGGGCCGCTTCTTCTTCCCCTCGACCTCCAGATCGCGCTCATCCGCGCCGGTGACCCACTCGTAGTAGCCGTCGGCGGGCAGGATGCAGCGGCGGGCCGCGAAGGCCCGCTTGAAGGAGGGCTTCTCGTCCAGGGTCTCCGCGCGCGCGTTGATCATCCGGGCGGCGCCCTCCGGGGACTTCGCCCAGGACGGGACGAGGCCCCACTTCAGTGCCCGCAGCTGGCGAACCGGATCCCGCGATTCTGTGTCTTTCAGAGGACGCTCCAGAACGGCCCAGACCTCTTTGGTGGGGGCCACGTTCCAGTCGGGGGCCAGGGTCTCCTCGGGCTCCCACTTCTCGATCCCGAAGGCGTCGACGAGGTCCTCGGGCCGCCGACTCGCTGCATACCGTCCGCACATACGTGCCAGACTGCCACGACCCCGACCCCCGGAGGAGCGGCCCGAGACATGGACCTCTTCGATCCACAGGCCGCCCCGGCCGAGTGGCTGGTGATCGCCACCGGCGTCGCCGCCCTCGCCGTCACCGTGCCCCGCCGCCTCTGGCTGCTCGCCCGCAACGCGATCACCATCGCCCACGAGGGCGGCCACGGGCTCCTGGCCCTCGCCACCGGGCGGCGCCTCGAAGCGATCCGGCTGCACTCGGACACCAGCGGACTGACCGTGAGCCGGGGCCGCCCGACCGGTGTCGGGGTGGTCCTCACCCTGGCCGCCGGCTACCCCGCGGCCCCGTTGCTCGGCCTCGGCGGTGCCGCGCTGCTCGGCACCCACCGGGTCACCCTGCTGCTGTGGATCGCGACGGCGCTGCTCCTCGCGATGCTCGTGATGGTCCGCAACGCGTACGGGATCCTCACCGTCCTCCTCACGGGGGCGACCTTCCTCCTCGTCTCCTGGCTGACCGGCCCCGACGTCCAGTCGGCCTTCGCCTACGCGGTGGTCTGGTTCCTGCTCCTCGGCGGCGTCCGGCCGGCCTTCGAGCTCCAGGCGAAACGGCGCCAGGGCGGCACGGGGGACTCGGACGCGGACCAGCTGGCGCGGCTCACCCATGTGCCCGCCGGGGTGTGGCTGGTCTTCTTCCACGCCGTCTCGATCTGCGCCCTGATCGGCGGCGGGCGCTGGCTCCTCGGCTACTGACTCCCCCGTACAGTGAGTTCCATGACCGCAGCTGCTTCCGCGCACACAGACCCGTCCACCGACCTCTGGCCCGCTCCGTACGCGCGTGGCGCCGTCGACGCGACCGTCATCGTGCCCGGCTCGAAGTCGGTCACCAACCGGGCCCTGGTCCTCGCCGCCCTGGCCTCCGAGCCCGGCTGGCTGCGGCGCCCCCTGCGCTCCCGGGACACCCTGCTGATGGCGGAGGCGCTGCGTACCCTCGGCGCCCGGATCGAGGAGGGCGTGGGCCCCGACGGGTCCGGTGAGGTCTGGCGGATCATCCCGGCGCCGCTGCGGGGTCCCGCGGCCGTCGACGTCGGCAACGCCGGTACGGTCATGCGCTTCCTGCCCCCGGTAGCGGCGCTCGCCGACGGCCCGGTGCGCTTCGACGGCGACCCCCGCTCCCACGAGCGCCCGCTGCACGGCGTGATCGACGCGCTGCGCGCGCTGGGTGCCCACATCGACGACGACGGCCGGGGCGCGCTGCCGCTGACCGTGCACGGCGGGGGCGGCCTCGATGGCGGCACGGTCGAGATCGACGCCTCCTCGTCGTCCCAGTTCGTGAGCGCCCTGCTGCTGTCCGGGGCCCGCTTCAACCAGGGCGTCGAGGTACGGCACGTGGGCACGCGGCTTCCCTCGCTGCCGCACATCCGGATGACGGTCGACATGCTGCGCGCGGTCGGCGCCCAGGTCGACGAGCCGGAGCACGGCGGTGAGCCGGACGTGTGGCGGGTGTCGCCGTCCGCGCTGCGCGGCCGGGACCTGGTCGTCGAGCCCGACCTGTCGAACGCCCAGCCGTTCCTGGCCGCCGCGCTGGTGACCGGCGGCCGGGTGACGGTCCCGGACTGGCCGGCGCGGACCACCCAGCCCGGTGACGCGCTGCGGGAGATCTTCACCGATATGGGTGGTTCCTGCGAGCTGACCGAGGCGGCTCTGACGTTCACCGGTACGGGCCGGATCCACGGCATCGACGTGGACCTCGGCGAGGTCGGCGAGCTGACCCCGGGCATCGCGGCGGTCGCCGCCCTCGCCGACTCCCCGTCGACCCTGCGCGGGGTCGCCCATCTCCGGCTGCACGAGACGGACCGGCTCGCGGCGCTCACCAAGGAGATCAACGAGCTGGGCGGCGATGTGACCGAGACCGAGGACGGTCTCCACATCCGCCCGCGCCCGCTGCACGGCGGTGTCTTCCACACGTACCACGACCACCGCATGGCGACGGCGGGCGCGATCATCGGCCTCGCGGTCGAGGGCGTGGAGATCGAGGACGTGGCGACGACGGCGAAGACCTTGCCGGACTTCCCGCGGATGTGGACCGAAATGCTCGGGGCCTGAACCATGCGGCGCTACAACAAGAACACCGACGAGGACGACATCCGCCAGCGGCCCAACCGCAAGGGCACCCGTCCCCGTACCACCATCCGGCCCAAGCACGAGGACGCCGTCGAGGGCATGGTCCTCACCGTCGACCGGGGCCGGCTCACGTGTCTGGTCGGCGACCGGTTCGTGACGGCGATGAAGGCGCGCGAGCTGGGCCGCAAGGCCGCCGTCGTCGGTGACCGGGTGGAGATCGTCGGGGACCTGTCCGGCGAGAAGGACACGCTGGCCCGGATCGTGCGGATCGGCACGCGCAGCTCGGTGCTGCGCCGGACGGCCGACGACGACGACCCGTACGAGCGGGTGGTCGTGGCCAACGCCGATCAGCTGGCGATCGTCACCGCGCTGGCCGACCCGGAGCCGCGCCCCCGGCTGATCGACCGCTGTCTGGTCGCCGCTTACGACGGCGGCCTGACCCCGCTGCTCGTCCTGACCAAGTCCGACCTGGCGTCGCCGGACACGCTCCTCGACATGTACGGCGCGCTGGGTGTGCCGTACGTGGTGACCACGCGCGACGAGTTCGTGGACGGCGTCGCGGCCGACCGGGTCCACGAGCACCTCAAGGGACGGACCACCGCCTTCGTGGGGCACTCCGGCGTCGGCAAGACGACCCTGGTCAACGCCCTGGTGCCGGCGGACCGACGGCGGGTCACCGGTGTGGTCAACGCGGTCACGGGCCGCGGCCGGCACACCACCACCTCGGCGCTCGCGCTGCCGCTGGACGACAAGGAGGGCGGCTGGGTCATCGACACCCCGGGCGTGCGCTCCTTCGGCCTGCACCACGTGGATCCGTCCCGGGTGATCCTCGCCTTCCCCGACCTCGTACCGGGTACGGAGAACTGCCCGCGCGCGTGCAGCCACGACGAGCCGGACTGCGCGCTCGACGCGTGGGCGGCCGACGGGCACGCCGATCCGGCGCGCCTGGAGTCGCTGCGGCGGCTGCTCTCGACCCGCGAGCGACGCGAGGGCGACTGAGCCGTCCGCGTTCACGGCCCACGGTGACCGGTAAGTGCATAATCGCACCGAGTGCGACGAAGCAGTCACCGACGGCGTGGGGAGGCACTTTCGATGGCGTGGCTGCTGGTGGTGGTCGCAGGCATCCTGGAGACCGGTTTCGCGGTCTGTCTGAAGCTCTCGCACGGATTCACCCGGCTCTGGCCGACGATCGCCTTCGCGACCTTCGCCCTGGGCAGCTTCGGTCTCCTCACGCTCGCGCTGCGCAAGCTCGACGTGGGTCCCGCGTACGCGGTGTGGACGGGGATCGGGGCGGCCGGGACGGCGATCTACGGCATGGTCTTCCTCGGCGACCTGGTCTCCACGCTCAAGATCGTCTCGATCACCCTGGTCATCCTCGGGGTGATCGGACTCCAGCTCTCCGGCTCCTCCCACTGACCGTCCGCCCTCCGGCCCTCCCTGGACGGGACGGCGGGCGCCACGACATGGCTGAGAGCGAGCCGGACGGCGAGTTCGCAGCCGACCGCCCACCGCTCGTCCGCGCAGGCCACGGTCGCCGCGACCAGTTCGCCCGGCGCGGGCGGCCCCTCGTCGGCGCGGCGCTGGGCGGGGACGGCCGCGGGGCGGGCGCCGGACCTGGCGGGCCGGGGCGCCGGCAGCCGTCCGTCCCAGGCGCCGGTGAGCAGGGCCCTGAGGACGGGCCGGGCGGCGGCCCTGGCCACGATCCACTCGGCGACGGCGACCAGGTTCCGCTCGGGCGGGGCGGGGACGGCGAGCAGCCGCCGTACGCCGTGGAGGTAGGTGTCGGCCTCCCGCCGCACCAGGGCGCGGGCGAGCCCCTCCTTGCTGCCGAACTCGTTGTAGAGGGTCTGGCGGGAGACCCGGGCGGCCGCGGCGATGTCCGCCATCCGCACGGCGGACCAGGGCCGGTGCGCGAGCGCGTCGAGGGCGGCGTCGAGCAGGGCCTCGCGGGCGGTCGCCATGGGCACCTCCGGGAGGGAAGGGTTGTCCGCACAGCGTCGGCAGCGGCTCACGCCCTGTCAAGGGCGCCCGTGGGCGCTTCTCCGCCCGGGGACGGCACGGAGATAGAGTGCCGACCATGGCCGATTACCACGATGATCTGCGTCTCGCCCATGTCCTCGCGGATGCCGCCGACGCGGCCACCATGGACCGTTTCCAGGCGCTCGACCTGCAGGTCGAGACGAAGCCGGACATGACTCCGGTCAGCGAGGCCGACAAGGCGGCCGAGGAGCTGATCCGGGGTCAGCTCAAGCGGGCAAGGCCGCGCGACGCGATCCTGGGCGAGGAGTACGGCGTGGAGGGCTCGGGCCCCCGCCGCTGGGTGATCGACCCGATCGACGGTACGAAGAACTACGTGCGCGGGGTGCCGGTCTGGGCGACCCTGATCGCCCTGATGGAGGCCGGGGAGACCGGGTTCCAGCCGGTGGTGGGCGTGGTGTCGGCCCCGGCGCTCGGCCGGCGCTGGTGGGCGGCGAAGGGCTCGGGCGCGTACACCGGGCGCAGCCTGGCCTCGGCGACCCGGATCGGGGTCTCGAAGGTCGCCTCCCTGGAGGACGCCTCGTTCGCGTACTCCTCGCTGAGCGGCTGGGAGGAGGCGGGGCGTCTCGACGGTTTCCTCGACCTCACGCGCGCGTGCTGGCGGACCCGGGCGTACGGGGACTTCTGGCCGTACATGATGGTCGCGGAGGGGTCCGTGGACATCTGCGCGGAGCCGGAGCTGTCGCTGTGGGACATGGCCGCGGTGGCGGTCGTGGTGCAGGAGGCGGGCGGCACGTACACGGGCCTGGACGGTCGGCACGGTCCGCACAGCGGCAACGCCGCGGCGTCGAACGGTCTGCTCCACGGTGAGCTGCTGAGCTACCTCAACCAGGAGGACGCGAAGGGCTGAGCGCCCTCGACGCTCCCCGGGGGCGCCTCGCGCGCCCCCTTGTCGGGTTCCTCTCCCGGTGCCACTCTGAGAGTCCCCCCGCTTGTGAACTTGTGAAGCTTTTCTCAGGCGTCTCCGGCGCCGGGCTTCTCGTCGAGAGCGGGAACGGTTCACCAAGGAGGTGGCTCCGTCCATGCTCGTCAGCGACGCCATGAGTTCGGTGGTCCTCACCATCGGCCCGGCCCACACCCTCAGGCAGGCGGCCCGGCTGATGTCGGCGCGCCGCGTCGGCGCGGCCGTCGTCCTCGACTCCGATGCCGGGCTCGGCATCCTCACCGAGCGCGACATCCTCAACTCCCTCGCCCTGGACCAGGATCCCGACGTGGAGACCGCGGGTTCCCACACCACTCGCGACGTGGTCTTCGCCGCCCCCGCCTGGACTCTGGCGAAGGCCGCCGAGGCCATGACCCACGGGGGCTTCCGCCACCTCGTCGTCCTCGACGACCGGGGGCCCGTCGGCATCGTCTCCGTACGCGACATCATCCGCTGCTGGATCCCCGTGCACAGCGTCGCCGGCTGAACCGCGCCTGCTGGCAAGCGAAAGCGGGCCGGATCCCGTACGGAAATCCGGCCCGCTCTCCCTACGACAAGTGCTGTCAGCCGCGCAGGGCCTGGACCGCGGCCTCCAGCCGCTTGCCGAAGTCACCGTCCGCCTGGCGGAAGTTGTTGATGGCCCGCTCGGCGATGTCGTCGCGCGAGACCTTGGCGATGAAGCCCGCCAGGTTCTCGACGAGGCGGCTCTTCTCGTCCTCCGACATCAGACGGTAGAGGTTGCCCGCCTGCACGAAGTCGTTGTCCTCGGAGTGGACCGGCGCCGCCTGGTCGCCGGTGACACCGCCGACCGGGACCGGCTGCCACAGCGGACGGTCCGTCTGGAACGGGCCGCCGAAGCTGTTCGGCTCGTAGTTCTTGGTGCCCTTGTGACGGCCGTCGTAGAGGAAGCCGTCACGGGAGTTGGTGCGCGCCTCGGTGGCGTGCGGGCGGTTCACCGGCAGGTGGTCGGCGTTGATGCCGACGCGGTAGCGGTGGGCGTCGCCGTAGGCGAAGAGGCGGCCCTGGAGCATCTTGTCCGGGGACGGGCCGATGCCGGGCACGAAGTGCGCCGGGCTGAAGATGGACTGCTCGACCTCGGCGAAGATGTTCTCCGGGTTGCGGTTGAGTTCCAGCTTGCCGATCTCGATCGGCGGGTAGTCCCCGTGCGGCCACACCTTGGTGAGGTCGAACGGGTTGAAGCGGTAGTTCGCCGCGTCGGCCGCGGGCATGATCTGGACCTGCACGGTCCAGGTCGGGAAGTCGCCGCGCTCGATGGCCTCGCGCAGGTCGCGCTGGTGCGAGTCCGGGTCCACACCCGAGAGGCGGACGGCCTCCTCGGTGGTGAGGTTCTTGATGCCCTGGTCGGTCTTGAAGTGGTACTTGACCCAGAAGACCTCGCCGGCCTCGTTGTTCCACTGGAACGTGTGCGAGCCGTAGCCGTTCATGTGGCGGTACGAGGCGGGGATGCCGCGGTCACCGAAGAGCCAGGTCACCTGGTGGGTCGACTCCGGGGAGAGGCCCCAGAAGTCCCAGACGTTGTCCGCCTCCTGCGAGCCCGAGTACGGGTCGCGCTTCTGGGTGTGGATGAAGTCGGGGAACTTGATGGCGTCCTTGATGAAGAACACCGGGGTGTTGTTGCCGACGAGGTCGTAGTTGCCCTCTTCGGTGTAGAACTTCAGCGCCCAGCCGCGGGGGTCGCGGACCGCGTCGGCCGCGCCGAGGTTGCCCGCGACGGTGGAGAAGCGCAGGAAGGTCTCGGTCTCCTTGCCGACCTCGGAGAGGAACGCGGCACGCGTCCACTGCGAGACGTCACGGGTGACCGTGAAGGTGCCGTAGGCGCCGGCGCCGCGGGCGTGGACGACGCGCTCCGGGATGCGCTCACGGTTGAAGTGGGCGAGCTTCTCCAGGAGGAGCTGGTCCTGGACGAGGACCGGACCGCCGACGCCCGCCGTCTCGCTGTTCTGGTTGTCGGCTACCGGCGCCCCGGCCTCCGTAGTGAGCGGTCCCTGCGTCACGTGCGCCTCCTGCGTCATTACTGCGAGTCCTGTCCTTCGACCGGGCCGGTGAAGCCCTTGGCCGATCCCGGTTCAGATCCTACGATAGACATTGTCTAAGTCAAGTGAACTTCCAAAGTCACACCCGTTCGGGATCACGGTCCCTGACTGTTAGGCTGGCCCCCATGAGTGACCTGTTGGAACGACTGCGTGGACGCGGCTGGCGGATGACCGCACAGCGGCGTGTCGTGGCCGAGGTCCTCGACGGAGATCACGTACACCTGACCGCCGACGAGGTCCACGCGCGCGCAGTGACACGACTGCCCGAGATCTCACGCGCCACCGTCTACAACACGCTGGGCGAGATGGTCACCCTCGGTGAGGTCATCGAGGTGGCGACCGACGGACGCGCCAAGCGCTACGACCCCAACGCCCACCGGCCGCACCAGCACCTGGTGTGCGGACGCTGCGGCGCGATACGGGACGTCCACCCGGGCGGCGACCCGATGGCGGACCTGCCGGACACCGAGCGCTTCGGCTTCACGATCTCCAACGTCGAGGTCACGTACCGGGGCATCTGCCCGAGCTGCGCGACCACGGCCTGAGCCACACACGCGAAAGCCCCCGCTCCGGCGGGGGCCCTTCCGTCTCCTGATGCCGTGACATCCGTCTCCTGCCGCCGTGACACTCGACGACGCCATACGACGAAGGCCCGGATCCGAGTGCATCGGATCCGGGCCTTCGTTGCTACTGAGTAGCGGGGACAGGATTTGAACCTGCGACCTCTGGGTTATGAGCCCAGCGAGCTACCGAGCTGCTCCACCCCGCGTCGGTGAACCTGACTGTACGGGACGGCCGCCGACCAGCGCAAATCCGTCAAGCGGTGAGCTCCTGGTGCAGCGCCTCGCTCAGCCGGGCCGCCCGCTCGGCGACCTCGGCGGGACCCAGCTCCACCGCGCGGGCGCACCAGCGGCGCCCCTCGGTGAGCTCCCCGCGGCGCGCCGCGAGCAGCGCGAGCCGGAGCGCGGCACGGCCGTGGCCCGCCCGGGCGGCCCGGGTCCACCAGAGGGCGGCCTCGCGCTCGCTGCCCTCGCGGGCGAGGAGCAGCCCGAGGTTGAAGGCGCCGTTACGGCTGCCCGCCTCCGCCGCCTCGCGGTACCAGCGGTCGGCCTCCGCCAGGTCGCCGCGCCCGGCGGCGAGCATCCCGACCCGGACCTGGGCGCGCCGGTGCCCCTGCTGCGCGGCCCGCTCGTACCACTCCTCGCACTCGGTCTTCTCCTCCCGGGACGCGCCGAGGACGGCGGGGCCGGGGTCGGGGCGACGCGCGTCGAGGACCGAGG
The DNA here is from genome assembly GCF_040632845.1 of Streptomyces sp. NPDC016459. Taxonomy (NCBI): domain Bacteria; kingdom Bacillati; phylum Actinomycetota; class Actinomycetes; order Kitasatosporales; family Streptomycetaceae; genus Streptomyces; species Streptomyces sp. NPDC016459. Next base: position 638,974 of record NZ_JBEYCR010000002.1, on the reverse strand, counting down.
CGAGCCGGAAGGCGGCCTCGGCGCTGCCACCGCCTGCCGCGCACCGCAGGTGCCGCTCGGCGGTCCGCTCGTCGCCGTCCCTGAGGGCCGCGATGCCGACCTGGAGGGCGGCCTCGGTGTGCCCGGCGGCCGCGGCCCGCTCGTACCAGACGAGGGCCGTACGGTCGTCGTCCCGGCCCGCGTGGAGGATTCCCAGGTTGAACGCGGCGTCCACGCTGCCGGCCTCGGCGGCCTTGGAGAACCACGGCTCCGCGCCATTGGCGTCGCCGGCCTGGAGGAGCAGCACGGCGAGCGCGTTGGCAGCCTCGCGGTGACCCGCGTAGGCGGCGCGCCGGTACCACTGCTCGGCCTGCGGGATGCGGTCCTGGGCGGCGCAGAGCAGCCCGAGGTTGTACGCCCCGTTCACGTCGCCCGCGTCCATGGCGGCCCGGTACCAGCGCTCGGCGGTCTGCTGCTCGCCCCGGGCGGCGTGCAGCGCGCCCAGCGCGTTGGCGGCGTTGCCGTCGCCGTCCTGCGCGGCCCGCAGCCACCACACGGCGGCGCTCTCCTCGTCGCCCGCGTCGCGGAGCAGGAAGCCGAGCGCGCAGGCGGCCTTGGCCTCGCCCTCCTTGGCGGAGCTGAGGTACCAGCGGCCGGCCTCCTTGAGCTCGCCCCGCTGCTCCAGGATCGCGCCGAGGTGCAGCGCGGCCCGTCGGTGGCCGCGGGCGGCGGCCTGCCGGAACCACTGCTCGGCCTCGGTCGGCTCTCCCCCGGGCTCGCCGGCAGGACGCCCGGCGGCGATCTCCGCGCCCGTCGCGGCGGCGCCGGTGGGCACGAGGGCGCCCGTGCCGGGGACCCTGAGCCGGGCACCGGTGTCGTGCGGCCCGAGCGTGGTCTCGGTGGCGCGGCGCTCCAGGGCGAGGGCGAGCCGGTACGCGGCCTCGCGGTGCCCCTGCTCGGCGGCGGCGCGCAGCCAGCGCTCGGCGCCGACGTCGCTGCGGTGCTCCAGGAGGTCGGCGAGGGCGTAGGCGCCGAGGGCGTGGCCCTGCTCGGCGGCCTGGCGCAGCCAGTACTCGGCGGCCGGTTCGTCGCCGCGCTCGCGGTGGTGGCGGCCGAGGGCGTGGGCGGCGGGCGCGGAGCCGGCGACGGCGGCGACCCGCCACCAGCCGGCCGCCTCCTCGGCGTATCCGCGCTGGTGCAGCAGGACCCCGAGGTTGTTCGCGGCGGCCCGGTCGCCCTCGGCGGTGGCGGCTCGCAGATAGGGCTCGGCGCCGTCGAGGTCACCGCGGCGCAGCAGCAGCGCGCCGAGCGCGCTCATCGAGGCGAGGTCGCCGTGCTCGGCGGCCCGCCGGTGGCGGGCCTCGACCTCGGTCTCGTTCTCGGAGTCGGCATCGGTCTCGGCGGTGGTGTCGACGGCCGCATCGACGGCCTTCACTGCCTCGATGATCTCGTCCGCGGCGTTCCTGGCGTGCCGCTGCACAAACCGCCCTGTCTTCAACAGAGTTGCCCTGTCCCCCATAAATACCATCGTCGCACCACCCGCAACCCGAGCACACCTGGTATACCCGCAGCCAGTGAGGTCACTCAGCGTTTTGTCGACATGCCCACAGAGAGACAAGTCAAACACGACTCACGCCAACTCGCCCCTTCCCTACCGCTCTTCGAGCCCCCCATGCACGCCGACACACGACGAGGGCCCGGATCCTTATGGATCCGGGCCCTCGTCCTCTGAGTAGCGGGGACAGGATTTGAACCTGCGACCTCTGGGTTATGAGCCCAGCGAGCTACCGAGCTGCTCCACCCCGCGTCGGTAAACCAACCGTATCACGGGCGCGGGGTGGAAAACCTCAGGTCAGCCGCTTGATCCCGTCGACTTGAGCTTCGCTCCGGCTTCCGCGGCCCGCTGGAGGGCCGTCTGGAGGTCGTCCTGGGCCTTGCCGTACGCGGTCCAGTCGCCCTTCTGCAGAGCCGTCTGCCCGGCGTCGTACGCCTTCTGCGCGTCGGCGATCGCCCGCTTCAGGGCGGCGTCGTTCGTCACCGGCGGCTCGGTGGTGCCCGGCGGGTTCGTGGGCGTGGTGGGCGGCGTGGTCGGCGCGTCCACCCCGAAGACCGCGTTGAGCGCCTCGGTGAGGCTGTCCTCGAACACCGTGGTGTCCTTGGTCGTGTCACCGTTCGGCTGGTCCGCGTCCACGTACGACACCGCGACCTTCTTCAGGAGCGGGTAGAGCGCGTTGCGTCCCTGGGCGTACACCGGCTCCACGTACAGGAAGCCGCCGTCGAGCGGGACGGTCAGCAGGTTGCCGTACTGGATGTCGGAGTCGGCGCCCTTCATGTCCCGGACGAACGTGGCGACCGAGGGCAGGCCGTTGAGCTTGCTCTGCACCTGGGCCGGGCCCGGCACGTCCTCGGTGACCCGCAGCAGTCTCAGCCGGCCGTACTCCTTGCTGGTGGCGTCGGCGTCGACCGCCATGAAGCCGCCCAGGTTGGGCCGCCCGTTCGGCGTGAACGTCGTCGTCAGCGAGAAGCGCTGCGCCGCGTCCCCGGGCATCTTCATGCTCAGGTAGTACGGCGGGACCGCGTTGCCCTCCTTGTTGGTCGGGTCGTCCGGCACCTGCCAGGCGTCCGAGCCGCTGTAGAACTGCGCGGGGTCGGTGACGTGATAGCGGGTCAGCAGCTCGCGCTGGACCTTGAACATGTCCTGCGGGTAGCGCAGGTGGTCGAGCAGGTCGCCCTTGATCTCGGACTTCGGCTTGACCGTGTCGGGGAACGCCTTCATCCAGGTCTTGAGGACCGGGTCCTGGGTGTCCCACTCGTAGAGGGTGACCGAGCCGTCGTACGCGTCGACGGTGGCCTTCACCGAGTTGCGGATGTAGTTGACCTGGTTCTGCTGGGCGACGACCGCGCGCTGCTGGTTGCCGACGGTCAGCGAGTCCGCCGTGGTGTCGCCGAGCGTGGTGCGCGAGGCGTACGGGTAGCCGTTGGTCGTCGTGTAGGCGTCGATGATCCACTGGATCCTGCCGTCCACGACCGCCGGGTACGCGTCACCGTCGATGGTCAGCCAGGGCGCGACGGCCTCGACGCGCTGCTTGGGGGTGCGGTTGTAGAGGATCCGCGAACCCTCGCCGATGGCCCCCGAGTAGAGGATCTGCGGCTCGCTGAAGGCCACCGCGTACGCGGCGCGGTTGAAGGTGCTGGAGAGGTTGACCCCGCTCCTGCCCTCGTAGCTGGTGCTCTTCTCGCCGTTCTCCTCGTAGTCCAGCTCCTTCTGCGGGCCGCCCACGATCGAGTACTGGTCGGTCTTCTCGCCGTAGTAGATCCGCTGCTGGTACGTGCCGAGCGTCCCCGTGGTCGGCAGACCGGCCTCGGTGAAGACCGGAGAGCCGTTGGCGTCCGTCTGCGTGCCCGAGGCCATGATCGCGCCGTAGCCGTGGGTGTACGTGAAGTGGTCGTTGATCCAGTTGCGCTTCGGGATGCCCTTGATGTTGAGCTCGCGCAGACCGACGACGGTGTCCTTGCCCGCGTAGCGGTCCACGTCCAGGGTCGTCGGGAACTGGTAGTACTTCCGCTTCTGCTCCAGCTGCTGGAACGTCGGCGACACGATGTTCGGGTCGAGGACGCGGTAGCTGGCCGCCGAGTCGGCGTCCGACCGCAGCCGGTCCTTGGCCTTCACCGTCGACTTGCCCGAGTAGTTCTCGAGCTTCGTCCCGTCGATCGCGTACGCCTTGCGGGTCGCGTCGATGTTCTTCTGGATGTACGGCGCTTCCTTGGCCTGCTCGTTCGGCTGGACCTGGAACTTCTGCACGATGGCCGGGTAGAGGCCGCCGATCAGGACCGCGGAGAGCACCATCAGGCCGAAGCCGATCACCGGCAGCTGCCAGGTGCGGCGCCAGAGCGTCGCGAAGAACAGCACGGCGCAGATCGCGGCGATGCAGAACAGGATGGTCTTCGCCGGCAGGTACGCGTTGGCGTCGACGTACCGCAGGCCGGTCCAGTTGCCGGTGGCCTTGAAGTCGCTGGACTTCACCGCCAGGCCGTACCGGTCGAGCCAGTACGCCACGGCCTTCAGCGACACGAACACGCCGAGCAGCACCGAGAGGTGCCCGGTGGCGGCGGCGGTGGCCCGCGCCCCCGGACTCGTGACCCGCAGCCCGCCGTACAGGTAGTGCGTGAGCGCGGCGGCGATCAGCGACAGGACGGCGGCGGCGAAGCCGAAGGCGAGCAGGAAGCGGTACCAGGGCAGGTCGAAGGCGAAGAACGACACGTCGAGCCCGAACTGCGGGTCCTTCTGGCCGAACTTCACCCCGTTGACCCACATCAGCCAGGTGCGCCACTGGCCGGAGGCGGAGGCGCCGGCGATCAGCGCCACCAGGGCCGTGACCGCGATCAGCACCCACTTCTTGAACGGGGCGAGGCCCATCCGGTACCGGTCGAGGCTCTGCTGCTCCAGCGACATCGCGCTGAGCGGCGGCCGCAGCCGGTACGCCAGCCAGATGTTCACGCCGACGGCGAGCCCCATCAGCAGGCCGAAGACCGCGAACAGGCCGATCTTGGTCCACAGCGTGGTGGTGAACACGGACGAGTACTCGACCGAGCGGTACCACAGCCAGTCCGTCCAGAACCCGGCGAACATCACGAACGCCATGGCGAGGACGGCCAGCACGCCGAGTGTCATGAGCAGGGTACGGGCCCGCCGGGACGGCCGGCCGACTCTCATCCTTGGCCCGGTCGGGCCTCCGCCGCGGTCCGGCATCTGGAAAGCCAACGTGCGCCCCTCGGTGTTGATGCGTCTGAAAGCAGGCCCCGCGATCGTAGAGCCCACTGGTGCAACTTACTGAGGCTTTACCTAGTTCCCGTGTTCCGGGGAAGAGGAGGCAGGATGTTCGTCATGTCCAACGTTTCCCCCCCCGGCCCGGCGATGGCCGCGAGCCCCCTCACCCGCGCGGTGCTCGAGATCGACGAGTACGCGGCGGGCCTCGGCTGGAACCAGCCGGCCCGCCTCTTCGCCCTGGTCGACACCGCGCGCCTGCGCGCCAAGGAACCCGCGCTCGCCTCCCAGCTGGGCCTGGGTGACGATGCCACCGCCTACACCCCGATCGAGCAGGACAAGCTGCCGCGCGGAAAGCCCCTCGACGACTTCCTCGGCACGATCGCCTGGCCCGACGCCGTGGCCGGCTGCGCCATGACGGTGGAACGGCTCATGCTGCCCCCGTCCGCCGAGGCCCAGGTCCCGCAGGGCCTCGGCGAGAAGCAGCTCGCCAAGTGGGTCGCCGCCCACCCGGACCGACAGGAGGTACGGATGACGGTGGCGGTGCTGCGCGGCGGCGCCCGCGAGGCCGCGATCCGGCTGCGCGAGAAGGACACCGCGACCGAGGTCCTCACGGGCCCCGACCTGGTGCCGGGCCTCGCCGAGGCACTGGCCGCGACCTTCGAGTCCTGAGACACGGCGATACGCCGATGGGGCGCCCGGTCCGTCGACCGGGCGCCCCATCGGCGTATCGCCGCTCAGCTCTTCGAGCAGCTCGGCAGGGACTTCGTGTCGCCCTTGCGGAGCTTCTCCATTGACTTCGTGGCGTCGTCGATGGTGTCCACCTTGATGAGGGTCAGGCCCTCGGGGATGTCGGACGCGGCGGTCTCGCAGTTGTCGGCAGGGGTGAGGAAGTACTCCGCGCCGGCGTTCCGCGCGCCGACCAGCTTCATCCCGATGCCGCCGATCGGGCCGACCGCGCCCGCGTCGTCGATGGTGCCGGTCCCGGCGACGAACCGGCCGCCGGTGAGGCTGTCGGGGGTGAGCTTGTCGACGATGCCGAGGGCGAACATCAGCCCGGCGCTGGGGCCTCCGACGTCGGCCAGGTTGATGTCGATCGTGAACGGGAAGACGTGGTCGGTGCCGGCCTGGATGCCGACGACGGCCCGGTCGCCCTCCTCGGACGTCGTGGTCGTGATGACGACCTTCCGGGTGACGGTCGGCTCCTTGCGGGCCTTCTCTGCGGCGGCCGCCTCCTTGGCGGGGACGACGGTGAACACCACGTCCTGGCCCGGCTTCCGCTTGACGACCTGCTTGGCGACATCGGCCTGGGCGGCGATCGGCACACCGTCGACGGCCTTGATCACGTCCCCGGCGTGCAGCCTGCCCTCGGAGGGCGAGCCCTTGATCACGGTGCCGACGACGACCCGGGAGACCACCGGGATCCCCAGCTCCTTGAGCGCGGCCACCTTGGCGCTCTCCTGGGACTGGGTGAACTCCTCGGCGTTCTCCTGGCTCGACTGCTCCTCGGTCTTGCCGTCCGGGTAGAGCGTGTCGTGCGGCACCACCACGTTGTCGTGGGCCAGCCAGCCGTAGACGGCCTCGACGGCGTTCATCCTGTAGTCCGCGCTGGTGACCCGGACCGTCGTCATGTTGAGGTGCCCGTCGGTCGGGTAGGTCTTTCGTCCCGCGATGTGCAGCACGGGCTCTCCCCTGGCCTCGCCGAGGGTGTTGACCGTGGGGCCCGGGCTCATCTCCGCGTACGGCACCGGGATCAGAACGCCGGCGATGAGCAGGCAGATCAGGACCAGGGTGGAGGCGAGCATCGTCGCGGTGCGGCGTGGCATGGAACGACAGTACGGGACTCGTCCACAGGCGCACCCGTGGGGCGGGGCCGTACGAGGAGGGCCGGAGTCAGCTCGACGGCGAGGTGGTGACCCCACCGGCCGCGGCGGCCGGTTCACGCTCGTGCGGAGCGGAATCGGGGGTCGTGAGGTGGGAGCGTTCCATGGCGTCCCGGAAACGGGCGTAGCCGGCGAGTTCGGCCACGTCACCTATCGTCTTGTTCCTCGACGCCCAGCTTCCCCATATCGCCGCGCCGACGACTGCGAAAAGCGGAATCAGCAACCAGGCCAGTGCTGCCATCTCGACCTCCCGTCCCCAGTGAGTTGATCAGCAGACTGTCTCATCCGTGAGGTCAACGCTCGCGCGTGGGGGCCGGTTACGCAAATCGGGCGTTCGGCTACGGGGTGTCGGCGGGTCGCCTTGCGCATGGGGAGTGCGTCGCACCCCTGGCGCTGAGGCTCAGCAGGCGCCCCGGCCGGGGGTGAAGCCTCAGCAGGCGCCGACCCTCCCCCAGCCTCCGGCCGGGGGGACCCCCAGCCGGGGGTGAAGCCTCAGCAGGCGCCGACCCACTCCTCGGTGCCGTCCGAGAAGGTCTGGTGCTTCCAGATGGGGACCTCGTGCTTGAGGTCGTCGATGAGCTTGCGGCAGGCCTCGAAGGCCTCTCCGCGGTGCGGGCAGGAGACGGCCACGACGACCGCGAGGTCGCCCACGCGGAGATCGCCCACCCGGTGCACGGCGGCGAGCGCCCGCACCGGATAGTCGGCGACGACCTTCTCCGCGACCCGGCGCAGCTCCGCCTCGGCCGTGGGGTGGCAGGAGTAGCCCAGCGCGTCGACGTCGGCGCCGCCGTCGTGGTTGCGCACGGTGCCGACGAAGAGCGTCGTGCCGCCCGAGGCGTCGTCCCCGACCGCGCGGAAGACCTCGTCGACGGAGAGCGGGGTCTCGCGGATCGCGAGAAGCTTGATCGGATCGGCGGCGGCCTGCTCGCCGGGATGGTCAGACGTCGGTGCCATGGACCCATCGTGCCGTACGCGCGCGGGATCCCGGAATAGCGGTTTCGACCGGCGGTCGGCGGCCGCGGTAGGAGGGTCCTACAGACGGCCGCCGGGACGGGGCCCGAGAGGCTCCGGCGTCGGTCAGATCCCGCGCCGCTTCCGCATCTGGCGGACGAGCGCCGCCGTGCCGAGCAGCGCCACCGTCGCGCCCGCCGCACCGGCCGCCGTGGCGTCCTTGCGGCCCAGACGGCGGCCGACGACCGTATGACGGCCCTGGACCTCGTCGAGGAGCGCCGTGAGGACCTCCTCGTTCGTCCACTTCGGCCGCCAGCCGGCGTCGTGCAGCCGTCCCACGCTCACCACCCAGGGGTGCATCGTGTACGCGAGGTCGCCCGCAGGGGACGGGGTGAGCCCGATGCGGTGGAGGCGGGCCGCCGCGCCGAGGGCGACGGCGGAGGGCAGCTCCATGCGGCGGATCCCGGAGAGCTCCTCGACCTCCTCCTGTTCCAGCCAGCCCTCGCAGCCGACCACGAACTCCCCTTCGACCTTCTCGAGGGCCGCGTACTCCAGGGCGCTGACCAGGTCGTCGACGTGGCAGAACTGCCAGGTGGGCCGGGACCCGGCGACGACGAGCAGCCGGGGCGACTCGAAGTAGCGGGTCAGGGCCGTGTCCGTACCGCCGACGAGGACGGCCGGGCGGACGACGGTCACGTGGAGGCCGGGGTGCGCGCGGGGTGCCCGGCGGCCGAGGCGCTCGATCTCCAGCATGTCGCCGACGCCGGTGGCCTCCGCGGTGGCCCTGAGCTCGGCGTCCTCGGAGAGCGGGATGTCGTTGTCGGGCAGGGCGCCGTAGACCATCGCGGAGGTGCACAGCACCACCCGGTGGACGCCGGCCGCCGCCGCTGCCGTCAGCACGGTCTGCGTACCGCGCACGTTGTAGGCCGTCCGGGCGGCGGGGTCGGTCTCCAGGTCGAGATCGACGGCGAGGTGCACGACCACGTCGGCACCGCGCAGCTTCTCGGCGATGGCCGGATCGCGCACGTCGAGGATGTGCCAGTGCGCCTCGGCGACATCGCCCCGGCGTTCGTCGATGGCGATGATCTTCTTGATCTCGTCGGAGGCGGCCAGGCGTCTGGTCAGCAGGTCACCGACCCCGGACGCGGCGCCGGTGACCGCGACGACGGGGCCGCGCGCGGCGGACCGGGTTGAGTGGTTTCGCGCTCCGCGAATCTGAGGGTCTGGGGAACTCACCGGGCGTCTCCAGCGGTTGTCTTCAGTACGTACACGCATGACGCGTACGGACCAGGTGGCGTCCATCCTGCCGCAGGGCACGGCCCGGCGGAGCACCGAGCCCGTTTCCGGCCCGGTTGTCCGGCGGGACAGCACCTACGCTGGTGGTGTGTAACGGGCAGTCGCCGTCGGCAGAGGCCGGCGGCCCTACGAGCCGAGGAAACCTGTGAGTGACACCCCATTCGGATTCGGCCTTCCGCCGGAGGAGCCGGAGAACGGCGACGAGGGCAAGAAGAAGGACCCCGCCGGAGGTGGCCAGGGGTCCGGTGGCCAGCCCGGGAACCCGTTCGGGGCGAACCCGTTCGGTTTCGGCGGGCTGCCCGGCATGGGCGGTCTGGGCGGTCAGGGCGGAGCGGACAATCCGTTCGCGGCGATGTTCGGCTCGCTGAACCCCAACGACCTGGGTGCCGCCTTCCAGCAGCTCGGCCAGATGCTGAGCTACGAGGGCGGTCCCGTGAACTGGGACATGGCCAAGCAGATCGCGCGCCAGGTCGTGGCCCAGGGCACCGCCGACGGCACCAAGGACGCCAGTGTGGGCCCGGCGGAGAAGTCCGCGGTCGAGGAGGCCGTGCGGCTCGCCGACCTGTGGCTGGACCAGGTCACCTCGCTGCCCTCCGGGGCGAACACGGCGGTGGCGTGGAGCCGCGCCGAGTGGGTCGAGGCGACCCTGCCCGCGTGGCAGCAGCTGGTGGATCCGGTCGCGGAGCGGGTCGGCGCGGCGATGGGCGATGTCCTGCCGGAGGAGATGCAGGCCATGGCCGGCCCGCTGATCGGCATGATGCGCTCCATGGGCGGCGCCATGTTCGGCCAGCAGATCGGGCAGGCCGTGGGCGCGCTCGCGGGTGAGGTCGTCGGTTCGACCGACGTGGGACTTCCGCTCGGCCCGGCCAACCGGGCCGCGCTGCTCCCGTTGAACATCGAGGCCTTCGGCAAGGACCTGGGCGTGCCCTCGGACGAGGTGCGGCTCTACCTGGCTCTGCGCGAGGCCGCTCACCAGCGTCTCTTCGCGCACGTGCCGTGGCTGCGGGCGCACCTGTTCGGCGCGGTCGAGGGGTACGCGCGCGGGATCACGGTCGACACCTCGAAGCTGGAGGAGGCGGTGGGTCAGCTCGACCCGACGCAGCCGGAGCAGCTTCAGGAGGCGCTCCAGCAGGGCATGTTCCAGCCGGAGGACACCCCGCAGCAGAAGGCGGCGCTGGCCCGTCTGGAGACGGCGCTCGCCCTGGTCGAGGGCTGGGTGGACGCGGTGGTCCACGAGGCCGCCAAGTCGCGGCTGACCTCGGCGGACGCGCTGCGGGAGACGCTGCGGCGGCGTCGGGCCTCGGGCGGCCCCGCCGAGCAGACGTTCGCGACCCTGATCGGTCTGGAGCTGCGTCCGCGGCGGCTGAGGGACGCGGCGCGCCTGTGGGCCTCGCTCACGGACGCGCGCGGGGTCGACGGCCGGGACGGTCTGTGGGAGCACCCGGACATGCTGCCGACGGCGACCGACCTGGACGACCCCGACGGTTTCGTGCACCGCGAGCACCTGGACTTCTCCGAGCTGGACAAGATGCTCGGCGAGGCGGCGAAGGGCGACGCCCCGGAGGACGGGGACGGGGACGGCAAGGAGTGAGCCTGCACGACGACGCGGTCCTCGTACTGAAGGAGTACGGGGACCAGGAGGAGCTGCGACAGCTCTACCTGGACCATCTGGGCGCGCATCCCGACGGCATGTACAAGCCGTGCGGGGCCGGTCATCTCACCAGCAGCGCGCTGGTGGTCGACCCGGCGCGGGGCCGGGTGCTCCTCACCCTGCACCGGAAGCTGGGCATGTGGCTGCAGATGGGCGGCCACTGCGAGCCGGGCGACGCGACGGTGGAGGCGGCCGCGCTGCGGGAGGCGACGGAGGAGTCGGGGATCGGGGGCCTGAGCCTGCTGCCGGGCGGTCCGGTGCGGCTCGACCGGCATCCGATCCCGGCGCCCTGCCACTGGCACCTGGACGTGCAGTACGCGGCGCTCGCGCCGGCCGACGCGGTGGAGGCGATCAGCGAGGAGTCGCTGGACCTGCGCTGGTTCGCGTACGAGGAGGTGGCGGGCGTGGCGGACGTGTCCGTGGTCCGTCTCCTGGAGGGCACGCTCGCCCGCCTGTAGCAGCGGGACACGGGGAAGGGGCGGCCGCCGACGCGACCGCCCCTCATCCCGTTCCGGCGCTCAGTTCCAGGCGTTGTTCTGGTTCTGGGCGTGGGCGCCGTGCTGTCCCGCGCCGAACTGGGCGGCGACGCCCTGCCCGATGGCCGCGTGCTGCGGGGGCATGACCTCGCTGGGCTGGACGAGCGCGAAGCCCTGGCCGAGGAAGCTGAGCTCCCAGCCCTCGCCCGTGTCCCCGCGACGGCGGCGAATGCTGGAGTTGTGCGTCTGCGCCTGCATCTGGACGCGCAGCCCGGTGGACCAGGCGACGATCGCGTCCGCGTCGACACTGACGTACTTGTCGGGCGTGACGTGCATCATCAGGGGCTGCCCCGAGGTCATCAGGGCGACCTTGCCACGGCCGGAGATGTTGAGCTGGTACTTGCCGGAGCCGGAGATGCCGTACTGGCTGTCGACGGCGATGACCTCGGTGTTGAGGGTCGAGTCGAGCGCCAGGACGTAGGCGCTGTCGACGGTCAGACCCTCCTGCTCGACCTCCACGACGTGGACGTACTGGGCGAGGTTGGCGAAGTAGACCGTGCCCTGGCCGGAGCAGCGCATCAGGTCGAGGCCCTCGCCGGTGCGGGCCTGGGCCCGCCGCTGGCTCGGGGTCTTGTACTCGCCGTCGAAGTCGACGAGCCCCTGGTACGCCACCATGGCGCCCTTGCGGGCGAGGACGTCGTCCTGGCCGGTGAGGCTGACCCGCAGGAGCTGCGGGTTCTGGAGGACGTATCGCTCCTGGCTCTGCTGTTCGGCGTGGTTGAAAAGCGGGCTCTGCATGGTGTGTTTCTCGCTTCCCCTCAGCCCCGGACCCGCAGGCGGTCGGTGCTGTCCTCGCTCGGCTGTACGACGACGATGCCCTGGCCCGAGAAGGCCATCTGGTATGCCTCGCCGCTGCCCCGCCCGATCAGGGAGGACGCCTTGAAGCTGCGCTTGCCCTTGACCTTGAGCGACGGCGACCAGGCGACGAGCGCGTCCGGGTCGACATAGGTCTCGTCGTCGCCACGGCCGCAGTCGACCACGATCGGCGTGCCGCGCGAGGTCAGCGCGACCCAGCCGGTGCCCGAGATCTCCACGTTGAACAGGCCCTGGCCGGCGAACTTGGCGAGGCCCTTGACCTTCTCGACGCCCCACTGGAGGTGGGCGTCGAAGGCGAGGAGGTTGGTGCCGTTGACCGAGAGCGAGTCGTTCTGCAGGTTGATCACGACGACGTCGGCGCCGTAGTCGGCGAGGTAGAGCAGTCCGTCGCCGGAGCACTTCATGATCGGCGCGCCCTCGCCGGTGACCCACTGCTGGGCGACCTGGCGGGCGGCGGGCGGATTGGGCTCGTAGGTGATGTACCCCTCGTAGGAGACCATCGAGCCGGTCCGGGCGTAGAGGTCCTGGCCGGAGGCCATGGCCACCTGGAGCATGGTGCGGCCGTGGTTCTCCATCCGGGCCGCGACGGGGGTCGGGGCGTAGCCCGCGAGTTGCTGGTTCATGACTTCGGGCTCCCTCAGACCTCGTAGGGCTGGACGACGATGAAGTTGCCGGGGGCGCCCCGGAACTGGAGGTTCACGGTCTCCCCGCTGTGGCCGGGGTAGGCGTTGCGCCGGAGCCGGACCTGGGTGGAGAGGATGACCTGGGACGCGGACGACCAGGCGACGACGGCGTTGCAGTCGGCGAAGGTCGTCGGCGTGACGGGCAGCACCACGGGGACGCCGTGGGTCTTCACGACGACGGTGCCGGTGCCCTGGAACTGCATGGTGAACAGGGCGCCGCCGGGGATGCCGTGGCCCTCGATACGCCGCACCTCGTACTGGAGCGACTCGTCGAACGCGAGGACGTTCTCGGCGGAGACGCAGATGCCGTCGCCCTGGAGCTCGATCGGGTGCAGATGGGCGCCCTCCTCGGCGAGGAAGAGCTGACCGCGTCCGGTGCAGCGCATCAGCTGCATCTCCTGGCCGGTGGCGTTGCCGACGATCCGGCCCGCGAAGCCCGCGCCCTTGTGGGAGAAGTCGACCTTGCCCTGGTACATGACCATGGAGCCCTGCCGGGCGAGGACGGGGGTGCCGCCCATGGCGAGGTCGACCCGCATCAGCTGCTGGTTCTGCGGGGTCCAGCGGGCGCCGGTGGCGGTCTCCTTGTACGGCGCGAGCGCGGCCGCGAGTCCCGCGCCGGTCGCCGGCACGCCCTGCGGGACGCCGGGCTGCTGACCGTACGCGGGCTGCTGTCCGTACGGGGCGGGTGCGGCCTGCCCGTACGGCGCCTGCGGCGGCTGACCCTGGTACGGGCCGGGGGCCTGCCCCGGGACCTGTCCCGGGTACGGGCCGGGGGCCTGCCCCGGGACCTGTCCCGGGTACGGGCCGGGCGGCTGGCCCGGCACCTGACCGTACTGGGGCGGCTGCGGAGGCTGTCCATACGGCCCGGGGGCCGCGGGGGCGAGCGGCGGGCCCGGCGCGGGTGCCATCGGGGCCACCGTCGTCGGCGCCGTGTGCACCGGCTGCGCGGGAGCGGGCGGCGGCGTCGGCGCCTGCGGCGCGCCGAACGCGGGCGCGGGAGCAGGGGCGGCGGGTGCGCCGAAGGCCGGGGGCGTCGCCGCCTGCGGCGGCGGGGCGAAGCCGGGAGACCCTGCCTGCGGCTGGGCGGCAGGCGCCTCCTCGGCGACCTCACCGCCGAAGTTCCGCAGGAGCGCGTCCAGGCCGCCGTCGAAGCCCTGGCCGACGGCGGCGAACCGCCACACGTCCTTGAGGTAGAAGTCGCCGAGCATCACCGCGCGCTCGGTGCTGAACTCCGTGCCCGTGAACGAGTACCGGGCGACCTCCTCGCCGCCGGCCACGATCCGCAGGTGGCCGGGGCCGACCTGGGACATCTGGCCGGGGCCGTCGATCGTCGCGGTGAACGACAGCTTGTGGATGGAGGCGGGGATGCGGTCGAGGGTGACACGGAACGACTCGGTGTCGCCGGACTGGGCGCCGAGCAGCTGGACGGACTCCTCGGGAGTCTTCGGCTGGTTGAAGAAGACGAAGTAGCGGTCGTCGGAGAGCCGCTCTTCCGCGTCGAGACCGAAACAGCTGATGTCGAAGGTCAACCCGGGCGCCGCGATCTGCACACCCACGTACAGATCGGTTCCCGCGGTGAGATCACTGATCTTGGCCTTGTGGCCGCGTTGGAATTCCCTGGCCATGCGTTACGACCGTCCCCCATCCCGAATGCCGATTGCTCGCGCCAGGCTAGCCGCTGAGTACGACATTGAGACAGGGCAGGTCGTTTTCGGTACGGAATCGGGAAACCCGCTCCCGCGCGCGTGCCGACGCCGTCACTCCTCGTGAGGGGCGGGGAGGTGCGGCAGTCGCGCGGCGGCGACCACGCCCTCCAGGTAGCCGCGCGCCCGCTCGGTGCGCGGGTACGCCTCCAGGAGCCGCCAGAACCGGGGGCCGTGACCGGGGACGAGCAGATGGGCCAGCTCGTGCAGGAGGACGTAGTCGACGACGTACTCGGGCATGCCCTGGAGCCGGTGGGAGAGCCGGATGCTGCCCTCGGAGGGGGTGCAGGAGCCCCAGCGGGTGTTCTGGTTGGTGACCCAGCGCACGGAGCGGGGGCGGGCCCGGCCGCCGAAGTACTGCTCCGACAGGCGCGTCGCCCGCTCGGTCAGCTCCTGGTCCCCGAGGACGCTGCGGCTCTCCTGGGCGGCGAGCTTGTCGAGCATGACGCCCACCCAGCGGCGCTCCTCCGCCTCGGACATCCGGGCCGGGATGAGGACCACGGTCCGGTCGCCCTCGCGGTAGGCCGACACGGTTCTCCTCCGCCGCGGGCTTCTGCGGACCTCGACCGCACTCGTCCCCGCACCGCGGTGCGGGGAGTCGGTCACGCTGCGCTGTGGATCGGCGGGCACGGCCCCGACGTTACCCGCAGGCGGCGGGGGAAGTCCCGTCCGTGGAGGGGTTTCGGGAACCATCCGCCCCCACTCCGCACCATTCGAATGACTAATCCCCTTGCCTGTGGACAACTTTCGGCGGCCGCCACGGCGGCGGGGCATTCTCACCCCGGGACAACGAAAAGGCCGTTGTCGATCTTGGGGTGAGGGATGGGGACGAGGGATGAGGGTGAGGGAAATGCATCCGATGGTGAAACCGGCGCTGCGACGCGCCTGGCGCGGTCTGCGCCGCGTCCAGTTCGGCGTCACCCCCGCGCACGCGGTGGTGCTCGACCCCGTCGACCCGGACACGGAAGCCCTGCTCGGACTGCTCGACGGCACCCGCGGGACCGAGCTGCTGCGTGCCGAGGCGCGGGCGCGCGGCCTGCCGGACGGACGTCTGGAGGCGCTCGTCCACCGACTGGGGTCGGCCGGGCTGCTCACCGAGGCCACGGCCGGACGGCCCGGGAGGGCCGGGCCGCAAGCCGGCTCCGTCGACCCGGCCCTCGATCCGCTCCGCGCCGACCTGGCCTCCCTCTCCGTGGTCCACCCCGAGCCGGAGCGGGCGGTACGGACCCTGGCGGCGCGACGGGCTCTGCGCGTCCAGGTCCGTGGTGCCGGGCGGGTGGGGGCGACGGTGGCGGCGCTCCTCTCGGCGGCGGGCGTGGGTCAGGTCGAGGTGGTGGACTCGGGCCGCGTCGAGCCCTGGGAGACGGCCCCCGGCGGACTGCCGGCCGAGTCCGTCGGCGAGCGCCGGGTGAGCGCGGCCCGTCGCCTGGTCGGCCGCTGGCGCACCGGACGCGGCGGACCGGCGTCGTCGACCGGCCCGGCGGCGGGACGGAACCGGTCGCGTGAGCGGGCCGGCGGAGGCGGGCTCTCACTCGTCGTCGTGACGCCTCGGGACGGTCTCGGCGCGTACGTCCCCGATCCGCTCCCGGCCGAGCGATGGGTCGCCACCGGCACGCCCCACCTCTACGCCGGGGTCCTGGAGGCGACGGGGACGGTCGGACCACTCGTGCTGCCGGGCGGCACCGCCTGCGCGCGGTGCCTCCAGGAGGCGCGGACCGACCGCGAGCCGGACTGGCCCCGGCTGCTAGCCCAGTGGCGCTCCGGTGCACCGCATCCGCTGCCCGCCTGCGACCTGGGCCTCGCGACGGCGGTGGCGGGCCTGGCCGCCGCCCACGCGCTGGCCTTTCTGGACGGGGACCTCCCGGCGAGCACGGGCACCCGCTGGGAGGCGTCACTGCCATTCCTCGAGTGGCGGGCGGAGCGGATGGGACCGCACCCGAACTGCCCCTGCGGGGCGTTCCGCGGACGAGAGGGGGAGCGCGCCTCGGCAGCCGGAAGGGCGCAGGACACAATGGCGGGGTAACCGCCCTGCGCGGCACGACAGTCTGGGACTTGGAGGGGCACATGTCTGATCTTCCCCGGAAGGCGGTCACCCGGACCGCCAAGTTGGCTGCGCTGCCACTGGGCTTCGCGGGCCGGGCCACCTGGGGCCTGGGCAAACGGATCGGCGGCAGATCGGCGGAGATCGTCGCCCGCGAGCTGCAGCAGCGCACGGCCGAGCAGTTGTTCAAGGTGCTCGGCGAGCTCAAGGGCGGGGCGATGAAGCTCGGACAGGCGCTGTCCGTCTTCGAGTCCGCGCTCCCGGAGGAGGTGGCCGGGCCCTACCGGGCGGCGCTGACGAAACTTCAGGACGCCGCGCCACCGATGCCGACGCGCACGGTGCACACCGTCCTCGTCGAGCGGCTGGGCCCCGAGTGGCGGGAGCTGTTCCTGGAGTTCGAGGACAAGCCCTCGGCGGCGGCCTCGATCGGCCAGGTGCACCGGGCCGTGTGGCACGACGGGCGAGAGGTCGCGGTGAAGGTGCAGTACCCGGGCGCCGGCGAGGCACTGCTCTCCGACCTGGCGCAGTTGAGCCGCTTCGCCCGGCTGCTCGGCCCGCTCGTCCCCGGCATGGACATCAAGCCACTGATCACCGAGATGCGGGACCGGGTCTCCGAGGAGTTGGACTACGCCCTGGAGGCGGAGTCCCAGCGGAAGCACGCCGAAGTGTTCGCGGACGATCCCGACGTGGTGGTGCCGGCGGTGGTGCACCAGGCGGAGCAGATCCTGGTGACCGAGTGGATCGACGGGGTCCCGCTCTCCGAGGTGATAGCGGACGGCACCGAGGAGCAGCGGGACAGGGCGGGCCAGTTGCTTGCCCGCTTCCTCTTCTCGGGCCCCGCGCGCACGGGTCTGCTGCACGCCGATCCGCACCCGGGGAACTTCCGGCTGCTGCCGGGCGGCGAGGACGAGGGCCCGGAGGGCTGGCGCCTCGGGGTGCTCGACTTCGGCACCGTGGACCGGCTGCCGGGCGGGCTGCCGGAGACGATCGGGACCTGTCTGCGGATGACGCTCGAAGGTGAGGCCGAGACGGTCTACGAGCTGCTGCGCGCGGAGGGCTTCGTCAAGGAGTCCGTGGTGCTCGACCCGGAAGCGGTCCTGGAGTACCTGCTGCCGATCATCGAGCCGGCCGAGGCGGAGTCCTTCGTCTTCACCCGAGGCTGGCTGCGCGCCCAGGCGGCCCGGATCGCCGATATCCGCTCCCCTGCCCACCAGTTGGGCAAGCAGCTCAATCTGCCGCCCTCGTACCTGCTGATACACCGGGTGACGCTGAGCACCATCGGGGTGCTGTGCCAGCTCAACGCGACGGTGCGCCTGCGGGCCGAACTGGAGGAGTGGCTGCCGGGCTTCGTGGCCCCCGCACCCTGAGCGCGGTGCGGGTCCCGGCCGGGGAGCGGCGCTCGGGGGCGTCACCACCGGCTCGGGGCGTCACCACCAGGAGGAGTCGAGACGGCTCTCGATGGCGCGGATGTTGGCGCGGGCGCAGTCCTCGCAGAAGTACGTGCGCCGACCGTTCTCCACCGAACAGGTCCAGGTCAGCGGCAGGGTTTCGGCGGTCTTGCCGCAGCGCGCGCAGGCGACGGGTCCCTCGGGGGTGCGGGCGTCGTTCATCTTCACGACGATAACCCGCCAGGACACCGCGGCCCCGACAACGCACCGCGGGGGCCGGTCCGTCAGGACCGGCCCCCGCGACGGCACCCGGAGGGGCGCGATGTCAGCTAGTGCATGACGGCCATGGCCAGCGCGCGACGGGCGCGCAGCGAGACGCGCTCGGCACGGCGCTGCATACGGCGGGCGGCGACCAGGCGCACGGCATGGCGTTCCGCGTCGGCCTCACGCTGTCGCTCGTGCATATGGGCACGGGCGAGGGCTTCTGGGATGAGTTGCATTTCACGGGTCCTGTTCTGACGCGCGGTGGGCGCGGCGGCGGGGGAGAAGGCTGGGGTCGCGGAGCCGGCGGGCTCGCTGGTGGAAGAGGTCATCGGGGCCTGCTTCTGGGGATCGTGCGTGAGGGGACGGTCGATGGTTCCGGTGGCGCTCATGCCGCGACCGGGTTCTTGCGCGGGCGGCCGCGAGGCCGCTTGCGGGCGACGACCACGCCCTGGACGAAGAGCTCGCCACCCCAGACGCCCCAGGGCTCGCGGCGCTCCTTGGCGCCGGCCAGGCAGGCCGCCATGAGCGGACAGGTCCGGCAGAGGGACTTCGCGTACTCGACGTCGGCCGGGGACTCCGCGAAGAAGACCTCGGGGTCGTAGGCGCGACACGGGACGGGGACGCCAAGGTTCTCGATGGCGTCGTCGAGCGCGGTGAGCGCGGTGAGGGGGGTCAAAGCGGGGTCCTCCGTGAGGCCGGGCAGGGGGATCGAATCGGAAGGCGGTACGGACGGGGCGTGCGCTTCGAGTTGCACGGTGGTCTTTCCTCGTCTGGTCGTTCCGGCCTGTTGACCGGGGTTTCGGCTGGTACCGGGTGTGTCTGTCCCGAGGCGCCTTCGGGCCGTCGCCCCCGTTCGGGGACAAACAGAAGGGCCGCGGATCCCGGGTGGGGTTCCGCGGCCCTGAAGGCGCCGGTCTGATCATGGATCAGACTGGATCACTCCAGGGTTCGAGCCCACGGAAGGCCCACATCATGTGGTGGTGCTGCGTCGTCTGCTGGTTGCCGGCACCGGTCGCCGCAAAGCCATAGGCCGTGGCCTTGCCTGCTGCTACTGCTCCCAGTGCCTTGGTCGGTCGCTCGTCGCGACGCTCGATGACGGCCGCGCCGAGACCGGAAAGACCGGTGACGGGCAGGCCGGCGACGGGCAGACCGGTGCCGATGAACGCCGAGGCGGAGAAGCCGAGCGGGCAGACGGAGACGACCGAGCGATCGGTCATTTTGGCGGTGCTGAAGGAGCTGGCGGTGCTGACGAAGCGGGCGGTGGTGCTGGCCTGAATCGTGTTGCTGATCACTGGATTCGCCTCCTCTCGGCGTCTCGGAGGGTTGGGGCGCGAGCCCGGTCCCTCATGTTTATTTGGACAAGTACAGCACGAAGACAGGGCTTCGAAGAAGCCGCTGTTTCCGTGGTTAAGAACCTATGGGGCTTGACGGGGCGGGCGCAAACTATTTTTCCGACGAGTTTTCCTCAGCTCTCGTCGTCTCCCGCTCCTCCCTCCCCACCTGCGCAGATGGCCAGGACGTCGTCCCCGAAACGGACCAGCTTGCGGGCGCCGACGCCGGAGATCGAGGAGAGCTCCCCGCCGGTGGCGGGGACGCGCTCGGCGATGGCCATCAGCGTCTTGTCGGTGAACACGCAATACGCGGGCTGGCCGAGCTCCCTGGCCTGTTCCGAGCGCCAGTCGCGCAGCCGCTCGTAGAGCCCCTCGTCCATGTCGGAGGGACAGTCCTCGCAGCGCATCAGCTTCATCGCGCCCGCCTCGGTGAGGGTCGTGCCGCAGACCCGGCACCGGACGGGCCCGCGCGGCCTGCGCCGGCCGGTCGCGCCGCCGCCCCGCTCGAACGAGCCGGAAGCGCCGACACCGACGGGGCCGAGGGCACCGGAGCCGGGCCGCAGCCCTTTCAGGAAACGGCTGGGGCGCCGGGAGGCCCGGCCGCCCGGTGAGCGGGAGAGCGCCCAGGACAGCGTGAGGTGGACCCGGGCGCGGGTGACGCCGACGTACAGCAGGCGCCGCTCCTCCTCGACCTGCTCGTCGGTCTTGGCGTAGGTGATGGGCATCATGCCCTCGGTGAGGCCGACCAGGAAGACGGCGTCCCATTCGAGGCCCTTGGCGGCGTGCAGCGAGGCGAGGGTGACGCCCTGGACGGTGGGGGCGTGCTGGGCGGCGGCCCGCTCGTCGAGTTCGCCGACCAGGTCGGAGAGGGTGGCGCCGGGCTTGGCGCGGGCGAAGTCCTCGGCGAGCCTGACGAGGGCGGCGAGGGACTCCCAGCGGTCGCGGACGGCGCCGGAGCCCGCGGGAGGCTCGCCGGTCCAGCCGCGTCCGGAGAGGACCGCCCGGGTCTGCGCGGGCAGGTCCTCGGCGCCGTCGAGCAGCGAGTCGTTGGCGCCGAAGCGGGCCGCGCCGCGCAGGGCCGCCAGGGCCTCCCGTACCTCCTGGCGCTCGAAGAAGCGCTCGGCGCCACGGAGCTGGTACGGCACTCCGGCGTCGGCGAGGGCCTGCTCGTACACCTCGGACTGGGCGTTGATCCGGTAGAGGACGGCGATCTCGCCGGCCGGGACCCCGGCGGCGATGAGGTCGCGGATGCGCCGGGCGGTGCCCTCGGCCTCGGTCGGCTCGTCGGGGTACTCCGTGTAGACGGGCTCGGGCCCCGGGTCGCGCTGGGAGATCAGCTCGAGGCGGTTGTCGGCGGCCCGGCCGCGTGCCTGGCTGAGCAGTCCGTTGGCGAGGTGGACGACCTGCGGGGTGGAGCGGTAGTCGCGGACGAGTTTGACGACCGTGGCGCCCGGGTGCCGAGTGCGGAAGTTCAGCAGGTGGTCGGGGGTGGCGCCGGTGAAGGAGTAGATGGTCTGGCTGGCGTCCCCGACGACGCAGAGGTTGTCGCGGTCGCCGAGCCACAGGTCGAGCAGCCGCTGCTGGAGCGGGGACACGTCCTGGTACTCGTCCACCACGAAGTGCTGGTACTGGCGGCGGATCTGGTCGGCGATGTCGTGCCGGTCCTGGAGGATGCCGACGGTGAGGAGCAGCACGTCCTCGAAGTCGATCACCGAGCGGTCGCGCTTCAGCTGCTCGTACATCGCATAGATCTGGCCGATCTCGGCCGGGTCCCGGGGGGCGTCCCTCCCCGCCTTGGCGACGACGGCCGGGTAGTCGGCGGGGACGGTCTGGGTGACCTTGGCCCATTCGATCTCGCTGGTGACGTCCCTCAGCTCGTTGCGGTCGAGCCGGACCCTGCAGCGGGCCGCGGCCTCGGCGACCAGCTGGACCTTCCGCTCCAGGAGCCGGGGCAGATCACCACCGACGGCTTTCGGCCAGAAGAACTGGAGCTGGCGGAGGGCCGCGGAGTGGAACGTACGGGCCTGGACGCCGCCCGCGCCGAGCTGGCGGAGCCGGCCGCGCATCTCACCCGCGGCACGGTTGGTGAACGTGACGGCCAGCACACTGGCGGGCTGGAGTATGCCCGCCCGCACCCCGTACGCGATCCGGTGGGTGATGGCCCGCGTCTTGCCCGTGCCGGCTCCCGCCAGCACGCACACCGGGCCGCTCAGGGCCAGGGCGACCTCGCGCTGCTCGGGGTCGAGCCCGTCGAGCACCGCGTCGGCCGTCTCCGGGACCTGCGGGAAAAGAGTGGAGTGCGTTGCTGCTGTCACCCCCCAATGCTGCCAGGTCGCGCGGGGTCGGTGCCGAGGCTTGTCCACAGGGACGGGGCTGCGGTCGTACGAATGCCGGGAATGGAGGGGCCGAGGCGTACGTTCTCCTATTCGGCACCCGTCAGCGAACAAGAGGAGCGCCTCGCCATGCAGGGCACTGTGACGATGTACAGCACCACGTGGTGCGGCTACTGCCGTCGGCTGAAGAGCCAGATGGACCGTGAGGGCATCGCGTACACCGAGATCAACATCGAGCAGGACCCCGAATCGGCGGCGTTCGTCGAGAAGGCCAACGGCGGCAACCAGACGGTGCCGACGGTTCTGGTGGTTCCCGCCAGCGGTGGCGAGAACCGCGTCATGACGAACCCGAGCCTCGCACAGGTGAAGCAGGCTCTCGCGCTCTGATGCTCCTCCAGCGCTGCGCCCCCTCTGGTCAAGGTCACCGGAGGGGGTGGCGCAATATAGGGGGACGGAACGCAGCCCTGATGCCCCCGCGTGGCTGGGCGGTAGCACTCCGACCTCGATGGGAGATCGGAGGTGCGGCCGCCACCCGCTCCTGCCTGCCGCATCCCGGTTTCCCGTTCCGGAAACTCGACGTCCTTGCGCCCCACCCTGCTTGATCGCGAGCATCAGGCAGGACATGACTGGGAAAGCCAGGGAGGGAACCTGCGAAGGTCACCACCGACCGTCCTCTTCCCGGACGGCTCGCCCCTGACGAACCCGAGCCTCGCGCAGGTCAAGCAGAAGGTCGGCGTCTGAGGGCCTTACCCGTATGACGAGACCCCCGACCGGACGGTCGGGGGTCTCGTCATACGGGGAGGCGGGTCAGACCACGCCGCCCGGCCTTGGGAGCGGCTTGCCGTACCAGCGCTCGATCAGGCGGGACGCGATCGAGATGCCGTACGGGGGCAGGACTTCGCCGGACTCGAAGGCGGCGGCCAGGTCGTCGCGGGAGAACCAGCGGGCCTCGTGGATCTCCTCGCCGTCCACGGTGATCTCCGAGGAGGTCGCGCGGGCGAAGAAGCCCAGCATGAGGCTGGACGGGAACGGCCAGGGCTGGCTGGCGACGTACTCGACCTCGCCGACCGTGACCCCGGCCTCCTCGAAGACCTCGCGGGCGACCGACTGCTCGATGGACTCGCCGGGCTCGACGAAACCCGCGAGGGTCGAGAAGCGGCCCTCCGGCCAGTGGACCTGGCGGCCCAGGAGCGCCCGGTCCTCCTCGTCCGTGACCAGCATGATCACCGCGGGGTCGGTGCGCGGGTAGTGCTCGGCGCCGCAGGCCTGGCAGCGGCGGATGTGTCCGGCCGCCGCGATGACCGTGCGGTCGCCGCAGCGCGAGCAGAAGCGGTGGAGCCGCTGCCAGTTCTCCAGGGCGACGGCGTGCACCATGAGGCCCGCGTCCCGGTCGGAGAGCAGCAGCCCGGCCTCGCGCAGGCCCGCCGGGCGGGCGGACTGGTCCATGCGGCCCGGCAGGGAGTCCTTCTGGAGCGCGAAGTACGAGACGCCCTCGGCGTCCGTGCCCAGGAAGTAGCGGTGGGTCTCGGTGACCGGGGCCTCGAACGCCGGCGTCATCACGAGTTCGGTGGTGCCGTCGGGCAGGTCGTCGATCAGCACCTGGCCGCCCGAGACCACGAAGACCCGCGTGGTGGGGTGGCTCCAGGCCGCCGCCAGCCACGCCTCGTCGAGACGGTGGTGCGCGGCGCGGTCGATGCCGCTCGGAGCGGTGAGCGAGATCGGGCGGTCCGCCGGCACGTTCTTCACGGCCGGCGCGTTCTTCAGGGTGCTCACAGGTGCTTCCAACTCCCCCGGATCGGTGTGTGGGTTCAGCGCGCGGCGGCGTGGAGGGCGGCGGGCAGGTCGCCCCACAGATGAGCGGTCGTCTCGACGCCCTTCATGAGGAGATCGAGTTCGATCTTCTCGTCGGGGGCGTGCCAGCCGTCGGACGGGACGGAGATGCCGAGGAACAGGACGGGTGCGTCCAGGACGTCCTGGAGGTCGGCGGCCGGTCCCGAGCCGCCCTCCCGGGTGTAGCGGACCTTGGCGCCGTCGAAGGCCCGGCTCATGGCCCCGGCGACCGCCTGGAGAGCGGGGTGGTCGAGCGGGGTGAGGCAGGGGCGGGTCGGGGCGCCGAAGAGGATCTCGTACCGGATGCCGGCGGGGACGAGGGCGGCCAGCCAGTCCCGTACCGCGAGCTCGATCTTGTCCGGGTCCTGCCCGGCCACCAGCCGGAACGACAGCTTGAGGTGGGCGGAGGCGGGGACGATCGTCTTGCCGCCGGGGCCCTGGTAGCCGCCGCCGATGCCGTTGACCTCGGCGGTGGGGCGGGCCCAGACCCGCTCCAGGGTGGAGAAGCCCGCCTCGCCCGCGGTGCCGTGCGACTTCGCCGTACGCAGCCAGGCGGCCTCGTCGAAGGGCAGCTCGGCGACGAGGGCGCGCTCGGCGTCGGTGAGTTCGGTCACCCCGTCGTAGAAGCCGGGGATCGCCACCCGTTCCCGCTCGTCGTGGAGGGCGGCGACGATCCGGCCGGCGACGGTCGCCGGGTTCGGGACGGCGCCGCCGAAGGACCCGGAGTGGATGTCCTGGTCGGGGCCGTACAGCTGGATCTCGCAGTCGGCGACCCCGCGCATGCCCGTGCACACGGTGGGCGTGTTCTCGGACCACATGCCGGTGTCGGAGACGATCACCGCGTCGGCGGCGAGCCGCTGGGCGTGGGTCTCGACGAGCGTGCGGAAGTGCGGGGAGCCGGACTCCTCCTCGCCCTCGACGATCAGCTTGAGGTGCACGGCGGGCGTCGTGCGGCCGGTGGCGGCGAGGTGGGCCCGGACGCCGAGGGTGTGGAAGAACACCTGGCCCTTGTCGTCGGCGGCCCCGCGCGCGTACATCCGGCCGTCGACGACGGTCGGCTCGAAGGGGTCCGTGCGCCAGCCGTCCTCGCGGGCGGCGGGCTGCACGTCGTGGTGGCCGTAGACCAGGACCGTCGGGGCGTCGGGGTCGTCGGAGGGCCACTCGGCGAAGACGGCGGGGGCGCCGGCAGTCTCCCAGACCTCGACGGTGGTGAAACCCGTCGCGGTGAGCTTGGCGGCGAGCCACTCGGCACTGCGCCGTACGTCCCCCGCCCGCTCCGGCTGCGCCGACACGGAGGGGATGCGCAGCCACTCGGCGAGGTCGCCGAGGAAGGCGGCACGGTGCTGCTCGATGTACGTGCGTACGGCGTGGACGGCGCTGTCCGGGGTCTCGCTCATGTCCCCGAGCCTATCCGGCGCCCGGGAGTGCCTCTCCCAGGAGGAGGGTCTCGAGCTCGGCCCGGCCGGGCAGGTGGGCGGGGCGGGCGACCTCCCCCGTGCGGACGTAGACGAAGGCCGCGGCGATGTCCTCGGGCGGGAGGCCGTGCTGCTCGGCCCAGGCGAGCCGGTAGATCGCGAGCTGGAGGGGATCGGCGGTCCGCGCCCGGCTGGTCTTCCAGTCCACGATCTCGTACGCGCCGGAGTCCGGGTCCCGGTAGACGGCGTCGATCCGGCCCCGGACGACCCGGCCCGCGAGCGAGAGGTGCACGGGGACCTCGACGCGGTACGGAGCGCGGTGGGCGTACGGGGTTCGGGCGAAGGCCTCCTTGAGTTCGTCGAGGTCCCGCTCGTCGAGGATCTCGGGCTCCCCGGCGAAGTCCTCGCCGCCGGGCAGCTCCTCCGGGCCGAGGAACGGCAGCGGCAGCTCCTCGAAACGGGACTCCACCCACGCGTGGAACCGGGTGCCGCGCCGTGCGGCCGGCTGCGGCGCCTTGGGCATGGGCCGGGCCAGCTCCTGGGCGAAGCCGTCGGGGTCGGCGGCGAGGCGGAGGACCTGGGAGGCGGAGAGGTACGCGGGGAGCAGGACGTCGCGGGTGGTGGCGCGGGTGCGGCGGAGTTCGGTGGTGAGGGCGGTGAGGTCGCGGTCCCAGGAGGCGAGGGTCTTCTCGTCTTCGGGGGTGAGGTCGGGGTACGGCTCCGAGGGCGGGGCCTCGGGCTCCCGGGGGGCGGGGACCGCGTCCGCGTGGGTGTCTTCGGGGAGGTCGTCCTCGTCCCAGACGGGTTCGTCCTCCTCGGGCCAGGGGTCCTCGGGGCGGGGGTCCTCGGGCCAGGGGTCCTCGGGGCGGGGGTCCTGCGGAGCGGGCTCCGTACTCCCGTGCCCCCCGGTCCCGCCCTGCGGGGCGATCGCCCACAACCGGTGACGTACGAGATCCGCCGCTTCGCGACGGCGCCTGAACGCGTCCTCGTCCAGCGGCAGTGGCCATGCCCGGTCCCTGTCCGATTCCTCCAGAGTCGGGTTCTGGGCGTCCTTCTCCGGTTCTTCCGCCCAGGCCTCGATGTCGCCGTGGCCGGCCGCGCAGTGGTCGTAGAGGGACTGGAGGAAGTCCGAGGGGCCCCGGGGCTTCTTCTGGGAGGGGCCCCACCAGTGGGCGGAGCCGAGCAGGAGGGAGCGGGGGCGGGTGAAGGTGACGTAGCCGAGGCGGAGTTCCTCGGTGTGCTGGTGGTCCCACATCTCGTTCTTGAAGGCCGTGAGGGCCTTGGCGTTCCAGGTGTCGATCCGTGGCAGTGTCGCCGCGTCGCCGCGCAGGTCGTGCGGGAGCACCTGGGGCTGGGAGGTCCATGACTCGCGGGCGCGGGCGCTGGGGAACTGACCCGCGACCAGGCCGGGGACGGCGACGACGTCCCACTCCAGGCCCTTGGACTTGTGGGCGGTGAGGACCTTGACGGTGTTCTCGCCGCCGGGGAGCGCGTTGTCGAGGCCCTTCTCGAACTGGACGGCCGTGCGCAGGAAGCCGAGGAACGCGAGCAGGCTGGCCTCGCCGTCGAGGGAGGCGAAGCCGGCGGCGATGTCGAGGAAGTGGCCGAGGGTCTCGCGGCGGCGGGCGGCGAGCGCGTGCGGGGAGGCGGACAGTTCGACTTCGAGGCCGGTCGCGGTGAGCACCCGGTGCAGGACGTCCATGAGGGGGTCGGCGAGGGAGGTGCGCAGGGCGCGCAGTTCGGCGGCGAGGCGCGCGAACCGGACCCGGGCGTCGGCGGAGAACGCGAGGCCGTCGTCGGCGGCGCCCCCGGAGTCGAGGAAGGTGTCGAGGGCGTCGGCGAGGGAGACGACCTCCGCCGGGTCGACGCCCTCGACGGCGGCGGCGAGCCGCTGCTCGGGGTCCGTCTCCCCGCCGCCCCGGTGGACGAGGAGGCGGGCCCTGCGTCCGAGAAGGGCGAGGTCGCGGGGGCCGATCCGCCAGCGCGGGCCGGTGAGGAGGCGGACGAGGGAGGCGTTGGCCCCGGGGTCCTGGAGGACCTCGCAGACGGCGACGAGGTCGGCGATCTCCGGCAGGTGGAGCAGGCCGGAGAGGCCGACGACCTCGACGGGCACGTCTCGGGCGACGAGGGCGGCGTGGATGGCGGGGAAGTCGGTGGCGGTACGGCACAGGACGGCGATCTCGCCGGGTTCGCGGCCGGTGCGGACGAGGTGGGCGAGGGAGTCGGCGAGCCAGTCGATCTCCTCGGCGTGGGTGGGGAGGAGGGCGATGCGGACGCTGCCGTCCTGCTCGGCGCCCGGTGCGGGGCGCAGCGCCTCCACGCCCGCGTGCATGGCGCGCAGGGGGGCGGCGAGCCCGTTGGCGAGGTCGAGGAGCCGGCCGCCGCTGCGCCGGTTCTCGGAGAGCGCGTAGCGGCTGGCGGGGGTGCCGTCCCGGTGCGGGAAGTGCTCGGGGAAGTCGTCCAGGTTGGCGACGGAGGCGCCGCGCCAGCCGTAGATGGCCTGGCAGGGGTCGCCGACGGCGGTCACCGCGTGTCCGGTGGCCCGCTCGCCTGTGCCCTGGCCGAAGAGGCCGGAGAGCAGGAGCCGCTGGGCGACGGACGTGTCCTGGTATTCGTCGAGGAGGACGACCCGGAACTCCTGGCGGAGGATCTCGCCGACCTCGGGCCGGGTGGTGGCCAGTTCGGCGGAGCGGGCGATCTGGTCGCCGAAGTCGAGCAGGTCGCGGGAGCGTTTGGCGGCGCGGTAGCGGACGACGAGGCCGAGGAGTTCACGGCGGGCGGTGGCGGCCTCGGGGATCTTGCGGAGTTCGGCGTTGCTGAGCTTGGCGTCGGCGAGGGCGGTGAGCAGCTCGGAGTCGTACGTCTGGAGCTGTTCGGGCCGTACGAGGTGTTCGGCGAGCTCGGCGTCGAGGGCGAGCAGGTCGGTGATGAGGGTCGGGAAGGACCGGGTGAGGGCGGGGTACGGGCCGGGGGCCTCGCGCAGCACGCGCGCGGCGAGCTGGTAGCGGGTGGCGTCGGCGAGGAGCCGCGACGTGGGTTCGAGGCCGATGCGGAGGCCGTGGTCGGTGAGGAGCTGCCCGGCGAACGCGTGGTAGGTCGAGATGCGGGGCTCGCCCGGCGGGTTGTCCGGGTCGATGACGTCGGGGTCGGTGACTCCGGCGCGGACGAGGGCGGTGCGGACGCGCTCGGCGAGTTCTCCGGCGGCCTTGTTGGTGAAGGTGAGACCGAGGACCTGCTCGGGGGCCACCTGGCCCGTGCCGACCAGCCAGACCACGCGGGCGGCCATCACCGTCGTCTTGCCGGAGCCGGCTCCGGCCACGACGACCTGCGGGGCGAGCGGCGCGGTGATGCAGGCCGTCTGCTCCGGGGTGAACGGGATGCCGAGGAGCTCCTTGAGCTGCTCGGGATCGGTGAGGGGTGCGGTCACCCCAAAGAGGCTAACGCGGACCACCGACAGTGCGGCCCGGCACGGCTTCCGCGGTGGCTCACCTCACGCGGCCCGGCGTGGTTCCCGCGCGAGCTCGGTCTCACGCGTCCGGCGCGGCTGCGGCTCGCCTCACGCGGGCCCGCCCCGGTTCAGCTTGGAGAGGTCCACCGTCTCGTCGGCGGGCGGGACGACCACGTCGACGGGCCTGTCGTAGTCGGAGAGCGTGATCGAGCCGGGTCGGTCGCCGCCCGTCCTGACCATCTTGAGGAGGTACGGCTTGCCCCGTTGGGAGACGGAGACGGTGGCGGTCTCCCCGCCGTCCTTCTCCCCGCCGTCCTTCTGCTTCACCAGGGTCGCGACGGGGGTGTCCTCGACCTGGGCGTCCGGGCCCCTGGTCAGTCCGCTGGGCTCCTTCTTGTCCTTGCCGAGGTCGGAGAGGAGGTCGTCGAGGTCGCAGACACTGCCGAGGTCGCTGCTGCCGGGCTGCCCCGGGGCGATCTTCAGCCAGCGGCCCTTGAGCAGTTCGATCGTGGTGTCGATCTGTGCCTCGGTCATGCCCTGGGAGGTCATCGAGGCGCGCCAGAAGGCCTCGTCGCCCTTCATGTACGTGATCCGGTCGGTCTTGCGGAGTTCGGCGGTGCCGCCCTTGATGGTCATCCGGCCGGTGCACTCGTCCTGGTCGTTGACGGCGAAGTCGATGTCGAGCGGCTGCCCGTCCGTGACGATCCGACCGGCCATGCGGAGCGAGGTCGCGGCTCGGGTCGCGGTGACGGACCGTTCGGCGATCTCGTCGGGGGTGAGTTCCGCGAACGGATCGGGGGACGGTGACGGGGCCACGGACACCGCGGCGTCGGCCGGGGGGCCGGCGGTCGCCGCCCAGGCCGCCGTCGGCGCGGGACCCGCGACGACGACGGCCGCGCAGACGACGGTCGCGGCGCGGAGCTTTCGGTGGGGGTGGGACGTCATGCGAGCCTCCTCGCGGATTCCCGAGGCTCCCACCAGGGTCGCTCCGCGCGCGCGTGACCGCTACTTCTGGCGCGGGTCCCGCGTCAGGAAGCGCCCTTCATGAGCTGCTCCATGTCGACGACCTGGTCGGCCGGCGGGGCCGTGGCGGTGACCGGCTTGTCGAAGTCGCTCAGGGTGACCGTGCCGGGCTCCTTGCCGCCGGTCTCCACGACGCGCAGGACGTACGGCTTGGCGGAGTCCTTGGCCACGTAGAAGGTGGTGGTCTCGCCCTTCGTCCCCTTCTTCGTCAGGGTGACGGCGGGCTTGCCGTCGACGTCGGCGTCGGCGCCGCGGGTCAGGCCCTTGCGCGGCGTCTCCTCGTCCATGTCCTTGACGATGGTCTTGAGGTCGCAGAAGGCGGCGGGGTCGTCCTCGCCGGTGCCGGCGGGCATCTTCAGCCAGCGGCCCTTGAGCAGCGCGGACATGGCGCCGGACTCGTCGGCCGAAGCGCCCTCCTCGCCGCCGCTGGAGCGCCAGAAGGCGTCGTCGCCCTTCATGTAGCTGACGCCGCCGGTGCCGATGACCTCGGCCTTGCCGCCCTTGGCGGCCTGCATCGAGCCCTTGCAGTTGCCCTTGTCGTTGACGGAGAAGTCCACCGTCATCTCTTCGCCCTCGGTCTTGCCGGTGCCGTTCATACGGAACGCGGTGGCCGTCTTCGTCGTCGCGACGGCCTTGTCCGCGATGGCGTCGGCCGTGAGTCCCGCGAAGGGGTCGGCGGCCTTGTCGTCGCCCTTGGAACAGCCCGTGGCACCGGCGATCACGGCCACGCAGACCGTCGCCGCCGCCCAGAGCTTCCTGTTGGCCCTCATGCGCGTACTCCCTCACAACGTCATTCACAGCTTGTCTTCACGTCGCCCTTATGGGGCGTCGCGGAGAGAGTGACCACGGAGAGGGGGCGAAGGATGTACGCGGGGGACGTGACGCTTCCCACAGCGGCGGGGCGGGGAGCCGTCAGTCGACGACCTGGCGGCCCTCCGGCCGGGCGCTGCACGAGGCCCGGAAGGAGCAGGTCGCGCAGTGCTGCCCGGTGGTGGGCGTGAAGCGTTCGTCGAGGACCCGGCCCGCCGCGTTGGCGAGCAGGTCACCGACCCATTCCCCGGCGAGCGGCTCCTGTGCCTGGACCCTGGGGAGGGCGTCCCCGCCCTCCTTCTGCGGGGCGCTCTGCCGCAGCTGTACGAGTTCGGCGCCGCCCGGCTCCGGTCGGCGGCCGTCGAAGACCTCGTCGAGGGCGCCCTCCCTGACGGCGAGCTGGTAGACGGCGAGCTGCGGGTGGTGGGCGACCTCGTCGCGGGTGGGCGCCGACTTGCCGGTCTTGAAGTCGACGACGTACGCGCGGCCGTGCTCGTCGGTCTCGACGCGGTCCATGGAGCCGCGGATGCGGACTTCGTACTCCCCCGCCTCCAGGGTCACGTCGAAGGCGTGCTCGGAGGCGGCGGGGGTGCGGCCGCCCCGGTCCATGACGTGCCAGCTGAGGAACCGTTCCAGGGCCACGCGCGCGTGCTGCTTCTCCTGGGCCGACTTCCAGGGGGCGTCGAAGGCGAGGGCGTCCCAGACGGAGTCCAGGCGGGCCATGAGGACGTCCAGGTCGGCGGGCGTGCGGCCGGAGGCGACCTCGTCGGCGAGGACGTGGACGACGTTGCCGAATCCCTGGGCGGCGGTGGCGGGGGCAGCGGCCTTGACCTCGCGGCCCAGGAACCACTGGAGGGAGCAGGTGGTGACCAGGTTCTCCAGGGAGCTCGGCGAGAGGGCCACGGGCCGGTCGCGCTCGCGCAGCGGGACCGTGCTCCGCGTCGGTTCGAACAGGCCCCACCAGCGGTCCGGGTGGGCGGCCGGGACCAGCGGCTGTCCGTCCTCGTCGGTGAGCGCGGCGAGCCGGGCCAGGCGGTGGGCGGCCGCGTCGCGGAGCGCGGGTGAGGCGTCCGGGTCGACGGTGGTGGCGCGCAGCTCGGCGACGAGGGCGGAGACGGCGAGGGGGCGGCGGGGGCGGCCGGGCACGTCCTTCGGCTCGGCGCCGAACTCGGTGAGGAAACGGGAGGGCTGGTCGCCGTCCTCGGCTGCGGCCTTCACCGCGGTGACGACGAGCCGGTCACGCGCGCGCGTGGCGGCCACGTAGAAGAGCCGGCGTTCCTCGGCGAGGAGGGCGCCGGGGGTGAGGGGCTCGGCGAGTCCGTCGCGGCCGATGCGGTCGGCTTCGAGGAGGGAGCCGCGCCGGCGCAGGTCGGGCCAGAGTCCCTCCTGCACGCCGGCGACGACGACGAGGCTCCATTCGAGGCCCTTGGAGCGGTGGGCGGTCATCAGACGGACGGCGTCGGGGCGGGTGTGACGGCGGGTGAGGGTGTCGGCGGCGATGTCCTGGGCGTCGAGTTCTTCGAGGAAGTTGAGGACACCGCGGCCGCCGACGCGTTCCTCGGCGCGGGCGGCGGTCTCGAAGAGGGCGCAGACGGCGTCGAGGTCGCGGTCGGCGTTGCGGCCGGCGGGGCCGCCGCGGAGTGCGGCGCGCTCCAGGCGGCCGGGCCAGGGGGTGCCGTTCCAGAGCACCCAGAGGGCCTCCTCCGCGGTGCCGCCGGCTTCGAGCAGCGCCCGGGTCTCGCGCAGCAGGTCGCCGAGGCGCTTCGCGCCCCGCGCGTACGCCGGATCGTGGGCGACGAGGCGCTCGGGCTGGGCGAGGGCGCGGGCGAGGAGGACGTCGGAGGGCGGCGGGACCCGGTTGCCCGCGGCGCGCTCCTCGTCACGGAGGGCCCGGCCGAGGCGGCGGAGGTCGGCGGGGTCCACCCCTGCGAGGGGTGAGGCGAGCAGTTCGAGCGCGGTCTCGACGGGGAGCCATCCGGCGGGCTCGGGCGCGGGGCCCGGCTCAGGCCCGGGCTCGGGGCCCGGCTCGGACTCGGGGCCCAGTGCGGGCTCGGGCTCGGGGCCCGGCTCGGGCGCGGGCGCGGCCTCCGGCTCCGGCTCGGGGCCCGGCTCGGGCGCGGGCCCGGGCTCCGCCCCCGACATCGGGGGGCCCGGCTCCGGCTCCGGCCCGGGCTCGGGCGCGCGCCCGGCCGCCGGCTCGGGCGCGGACTCGGCCGCCGACTCGGGCCCGGGGCCCAGCTCGGGCTCCAGCTCCAGCTCCAGTTCCAGCTCCGGTTCGGGCGCGGGCCCGGGGCCCAGCTCGGGCTCCAGCTCCAGCTCCGGTTCGGGCGCGGGGCTCGGCTCGGGCTCCGTCCCCGCCCCCGACACCGCTCTGAGCGCAAGCAGCAGCGGCGCCACCGCCGGTTCGTGGCGCAGCGGGGTGTCCGCCGCGTCCGTCTCCACCGGGACGCCGGCCGAGGTGAGGGCGCGGCGGAGGGAGGGGAGGGAGGCCGCGGCGCGGGTGAGGACGGCCATGTCCTGCCAGGGGACGCCGTCCTCCAGGTGGGCGCGGCGCAGCAGGTCGGCGATGTTCTCGGCCTCCGCCGACGCCGTCGGGTACGTGTACGCCTCCGCCCCGCCCCCTTCCCGTACGGCCGTGAGGTCGCGGTGGGCGCGGACCTTGTCGGCCGGGAGCCGGGGCATCGGCATGCGCTGGGCGAGCAGCCGGGTCGCGTCGAGGAGGCGGGCTCCGGAGCGGCGCCCGGTGCGCAGGACGCGGACGTCCGCGCCGCCGAAGGTGGCGGGGAAGTCGAGGATGCCGTTCACGTCGGCGCCCCGGAAGGCGTAGATGGACTGGTCCGGGTCGCCGAAGGCGACGACCGTGCGGCGTCCGCCGCCCGCGAGCGCGTGCAGGAGCCGGACCTGTGCCGGGTCGGTGTCCTGGTACTCGTCGACGTACACCGTGTCGTACGCGGGCAGGCTGACGTCCCCGGCGAGCAGTACGGCCCGGTGGACCAGTTCCGTGTAGTCGAGGACGCCCTGGAGGTCGAGGACGTCGAGGTACTCGGCGAGGAAGCCGGCCGCCGCCTTCCAGTCCGGGCGGCCGACGCGCTCGGCGAAACGGGCGAGCGCGTCCGGCCCGAGGCCCAGCTCGCGGGAGCGCGCGAGGACGGCCCGTACCTCGTCGGCGAAGCCCCGGGTGGTGAGGCAGGCGCGCAGTTCGTCGGGCCAGCGGATGCTGCCGAGGCCGCTCTTCTCCAGGTCGATGTGGCCGGCGAGGAGTTCCCGTACGGCGAGGTCCTGCTCGGGCCCGGAGAGCAGCCGCAGCGGCTCGGCGAAGAGTTCGGCGTCCTGGTGGGCGCGGATCAGGGCGTAGCAGTACGAGTGGAAGGTGGTGGCCTGCGGCGGGCGGCGGCCGCCGAGCCGGGCGGCCATGCGGTCGCGGAGTTCGACGGCGGCCTTGCGGCTGAAGGTGAGGACGAGGAGGCGTTCGGGGTCGGCGCCCTGCTCCATCCGGGCGGCGACGGCCTCGACGAGGGTCGTGGTCTTGCCGGTGCCGGGTCCGGCGAGGACGAGAAGCGGTCCGCCGGTGTGGTCAACCACTTCTCGCTGGGTTGCGTCCAGTTGAGGGGGATCCAGCGGGGCCGGCGTGGTTCGCACCAGTCGGTACGCGCCCGGGGTCCGCTGCCGTCCCGGACCCGGGTACGGCTGTCCCTGGTGCGACGGCGTACGCCGGGTGGTGGAGGAGGTACTCACGTGGGTCGCCGGTCCTGGTGGGAGTGGTGGTGCGGGTGAGGCGGCCGTCCGCCGCGGCCGGCCGCCGTGTGCGTCGGCCCGACGCCTCGGGAGACGCGAACGTCGACGTTACGCGAAACGGGCCGTCGCCGAGCCGTACTCCGCGCCCCGATCCGTACCGCGCGGCCCTCGCCGGACGCCGTGCGCGCCCCGCCCGGCCCGCGCTCCCCCGGTCGGCGGGCTCAGGTGTGAGTTCCGTCCCAGCGGGCCCGCCGCATGTCGATCCTCGGTACGTGTCCCTCGGCCGCCGGGCCCGCGCCGCGCAGCGGGGTGCCCTCCTCGCGGTAGTGGCCGAGGGCCCTCAGCTCGTGGCCGGGCAGCAGCGTGCCGTCGGCGCGGACGACTCGCCACCAGGGTGCGGTCCCGCCGTACAGGGCCATCACCCTGCCGACCTGACGCGGCCCGCCCTCGCCCAGCCATTCGGCGACGTCACCGTAGGTCATCACCCGGCCGGGCGGGATCCCGTCGGCGACGTCGAGCACCCGCTCCGCGTACTCGGGCAGTTCTCCGGTGTCCCCCACGGGTACCTCCATGCTCATCCGCCCCATCGTGCCTCACCCCACCGACATGGCCCCGATGCCTCCGCGCGGCGGCTCTTCGTGCCACCATCGTGCGGGCGGTGACTGGTGATACGAGATCAAGAACGACACGACGCGCATGCAGAGACGGACATGGTGATGGGGCAGGACACTCATCCTCCGGAGGAGGGCAGGGCCGACCTGCCCGAGCGGGTCTCCGGCGACGAGCCGCTGCTCGCCGCCCGCGTCCACCGGCCCTCCGACCTGATGCGGCTGCTCTCCGGTCTCCTCGCCATCGGGCTCGTCATCGCCGTCGCCGCGGTCGCCCACGCGACGACCTCGGGCCTCGAGAAGGACATCAACGCGGGCGCCGGTGGCGCCCCGGACGTCTTCGTCAAGATCGCCGGTCTCGTCTCCTCCATCGCCGTGCTGCTCGTCCCCGTCGCCTTCGCCATCGAGCGGCTGATCAAACGCGACGGACTGCGCATCGCGGACGGCGTCCTCGCGGCCGTCCTCGCCCACGGCGTCACCCTCGCGACCGACCTCTGGGTCGCCCAGGCCGCACCCGGCACGATCCAGGACGCGCTGACCCAGCCGCAGTCCGGCGGCGGGCTCACCGACCCGGTGCACAACTACCTGGCGCCGGTGATCGCCTACATGACCGCCGTCGGCATGGCCCGCAGGCCGCGCTGGCGGGTGTCGCTCTGGGTGGTGCTGCTGCTCGACGCGTTCACCATGCTGGTGGCCGGCTACACCACGGCGCTGTCCATCGTCCTGACCGTCCTGATCGGCTGGACGGTGGCGTACGGCACGCTGTACGCGGTCGGCTCCCCCAACGTCCGGCCCACCGGGCAGACCCTCCTCGCCGGTCTGCGCCGGGTCGGTTTCCGGCCGGTCACGGCGCTCCGCGCCGAGGGCGTACCCGACTCGGCGGACAGCGCGGACCGGGGCCGCCACTACCTCGTGAGCCTGGAGGACGGACCGCCGCTCGACGTCACCGTCGTCGACCGGGAGCAGCAGGCGCACGGCTTCTTCTACCGGGCGTGGCGGCGGCTCACCCTGCGGACGATCACCACCCGCCGCTCGATCGTGTCTCTGCGGCAGGCCCTGGAGCAGGAGGCGCTCCTCGCGTACGCGGCGATCGCCGCCGGGGCGAACGCGCCGAAGCTGATCGCCACCTCGGAACTCGGCCCGGACGCCGTGATGCTCGTGTACGAGCACATCGGCGGCCGCAGTCTGGACTCCCTCGACGACCACGAGATCACCGACGAGCTGGTCCGCAGCGCCTTCCGGCAGGTGCGGGCGCTCCAGTCGCGCCGGATCGCGCACCGCAGGCTCACGGGTGACGCGATCGTGGTGGATCGTTCCGGAAGCGTGATCCTCACCGATCTGCGCGGCGGCGAGATCGCCGCCGGGGATCTGGTGCTGCGGATGGACATCGCCCAGCTGCTCACCACCCTCGGTCTGCGGGTGGGAGCCGAGCGGGCCGTCGCCGCGGCCGTGCAGGTGCTCGGCCCCGACACCGTCGCCGACTGTCTGCCGCTGCTCCAGCCCATCGCGCTGAGCCGCTCCACGCGCGCGACGCTGCGGCGACAGGCCCGGGAGCGGTCGGCCCGGGAGCGGGAGGCCGTGCTCGCCGCGTCGGAGGCGGCCAAGCGCGAGCGGGAACTGGCCAAGGCCCAGGCCGCGGAGGCCACCGCCGGTCCGGCGACCGTGCGCGCCGAGACCAAGGCGGAGAAGAAGGCCGACAAGAAGGCCGACAAACGGGCCCTCGACACGGCGCTCGACGAGGCCCGTGAGGAGGACCTGCTGGCCCAGATCCGGCAGCAGGTGCTGCTGATCCGCCCGCAGGCCCCGGTGGAGCCGGTCCGGCTGGAGCGGATCAAGCCGCGGACCCTGATCAGCCTGATCGCCGGCGCGGTCGCCGCGTACTTCCTGCTCTCTCAGGTCGCCCGTACGCCGCTGTCGACGATCAGCCAGGCGGACTGGCGGTGGGTGGCGGCCGCGGTGCTGTTCTCCGCGCTCAGCTACGTGGCGGCGGCGATGAGCCTGCTGGGCTTCGTGCCGGAGCGGGTCGGGTTCTGGCGGACGGTGGTGGCGCAGGTCGCCGGATCGTTCGTGAAGATCCTCGCCCCCGCGGCGGTCGGCGGCGTCGCCCTGAACACCCGGTTCCTCCAGCGCGCCGGAGTACGGCCGGGGCTCGCGGTGGCGAGCGTCGGCGCCTCGCAGCTCTTCGGGCTCGGGGCGCACATCCTGCTCCTGCTCTCCTTCGGTTATCTGACGGGGACGGAGAAGTCGCAGTCCTTCACCCCGTCGAGGACGGTCATCGCCGGTCTTCTGACGGTCGCGGTGCTCGTCCTGGTGGTGACGGCCATCCCGTTCATGCGGAAGTTCGTGTCGACCCGGCTGCGGTCGCTCTTCGCGGGGGTG
This sequence comes from Streptomyces sp. NPDC016459, assembly GCF_040632845.1. Classification (NCBI taxonomy): domain Bacteria; kingdom Bacillati; phylum Actinomycetota; class Actinomycetes; order Kitasatosporales; family Streptomycetaceae; genus Streptomyces; species Streptomyces sp. NPDC016459. Next base: position 602,106 of record NZ_JBEYCR010000002.1, on the reverse strand, counting down.
GTGCCGCGCATGCTGGACGTGCTCCAGCGGCCGATGAAGCTGCTGACCGGCATCGGCGGGATGCTGCTGCTCACCGGCTCGTTCGTGCTCTGCCTCGACGCCTCGATCCGGGCCTTCGGCCACGGCCACCAGTCGATCAGCTACGCGAGCGTGGCGGTCGTCTTCCTCGCGGGCAACGCCATCGGCTCGGCGGCGCCGACACCGGGCGGTGTCGTCGCGGTCGAGGGCGCGCTGACGCTCGGTCTGCTCGCGGTGGGCCTTCCCATCGAGGTCGCGACCCCGGCGGTCCTGCTGTACCGCCTGCTGACGCTGTGGATCCCGGTGCTGCCGGGCTGGCTCTGCTTCAACTGGCTGACGAGGCGCGAAGCGCTGTAGCCGGCCGTCACGCCGCCGCACCCGCCACCCGCTTGGCCCTCCGTCCCGCGCGGGGGCCGGGGCGGCGGCACACGATGGTTCCATGCCGATCTCCGCCGCGCAGCGCGCCGCTCTGCTGACCGCCACCACCGTGCTGCTCGCCGCCGGGTGCTCGGGCGGGGGAGACACCTCGGCGGACGGGACGAGGCCGAGCGGCTCCGCCGGGTTCGCGGCGCTGACGGGGCAGAACCTGGCCTGGGCGCCGTGCCCGGCGCCTTCCGCCGCCGAGGGCGGCGGGGAGGCACCCGCCCCGCTCCCCGGCGGCACCGCCTGGGAGTGCTCCTTCCTCCAGACGCCGCTCGACTGGTCGGTGCCGGAGGGCGAGACCATCGAGCTCGCCCTCATCCGGGCCCGTGCCCGCGACAAGGACCGGCGGATCGGTTCGCTCGTCTTCAACTTCGGCGGGCCCGGCGGCTCCGGCATCGCCGCCCTTCCCGGCTTCGCCGAGAAGTACGAGACCCTGCGCGGCCGCTACGACCTGGTCTCCTTCGACCCGCGCGGGGTGGGTCGCAGCGATCCCGTGGAGTGCGCGACCGACAAGGAGCTCGACGCCTACTACGCGCTGGACTTCACGCCCGACGACCAGGCCGAGGAGCGGACGCTCTCCGACGCGCAGAAGAAGTACGCGGCCGGCTGCGAGAAGGACGCCGGCCGGGCCCTGCCGCACGTCGGCACCGAGAACGCCGCCCGGGACATGGACCTGATGCGCCAGGTCCTCGGGGACGACAAGCTGCACTACTTCGGCATCTCGTACGGCACGGAACTCGGCGGTGTCTACGCCCACCTGTTCCCGGACAACGTCGGCCGGGCCCTCTTCGACGCCGTCGTCGACCCGGACGCCGGCGTCGAGGACGGCGCGCTCGGCCAGGCGAAGGGCTTCCAGCTGGCCCTGGACAACTTCGCCCGGGACTGTGTGGACCGGGGCGACGAGTGCGCCCTGCCCGGTACGAGCGTCGCCCAGATCGAGTCGTTCGTCACGGACCTCCTGGCCGCGCTCGACAAGGACCCGATCCCGGGCATCGGCGACCGCGAGCTCACCCAGACGCAGGCCACCAACGGCATCGCGCAGGCCCTGTACTCCAAGGAGTTCTGGACCTATCTGGAGCAGGGGCTCGAAGCGGCCGACGGCGGCGACGGGGCGCTGCTCCTGTCGCTCTCCGACTCGATGAACGGGCGCGGCCAGAACGGCTCCTACAGCAACATCCAGGCCGCCAACGCCGCCGTCAACTGCGTGGACTTCAAGGAGCGCTACACCCTCGGCCAGGCGAAGGAGCGGCTCGGCGAGTTCCGTGAGGCCTCCCCGGTCTTCGGCGACTACATGGGCTGGGCCCTCTCCAGCTGTTCGCAGTGGCCGGTGGCCGGGACCTGGGACCACCCGGACGTGTCCGCGCCCGGTTCGGCGCCGATCCTGGTCGTCGGCAACACCGGCGACCCGGCCACGCCGTACGCGGGCGCCCGGTCCATGGTGCAGGCGCTGGGCCAGGGCGTCGGCGTGGAGCTGACGTACGAGGGCGAGGGCCACGGCGCCTACAACAGCGGCAACGCGTGCGTGAAGAAGGCGGTCGACGCGTACCTCCTGGACGGCAAGGTCCCGTCCTCGGGGACGGTCTGCCAGTAGGCCCCCGGGCCCCGCCCCGTCGCGCCCCGGACACCCGCCCCGCCTAGGATGGCCGCCTTGCCGGGATCCTGGGGGAACACATGTCCATACGTGTACGCGTGACGGTGCTGGCGGCGGCCGGGGCACTGATCGCCGGCTGCACGAGCACGGAGGGCGGCGCACCCGGCCCCTCCTCGGCCCCGCCGAGTGCCGGAGACGCCAAGCCGTCGGCCCCGGCCACCTCCTCCGCATCCGCATCCGCGAAGGCCTTCCCCCCGCTTCCCGGCCCCCTCACCGGCCAGCGGCCCGCCTGGAAGCGCTGCCCGGCGCCCGAGGGCGGGCAGCGACCCGGCACGCGGTGGCGGTGCGCCACGGTGACGGTGCCGGTGGACTACGCGAAGCCCGACGGCGCCACCCTCCCTATCGCCCTGATCCGCAAGGAGGCCACCGACGAGCGGGACCGCGTCGGCTCCCTCCTCTTCAACTTCGGCGGCCCCGGCGCCTCCGGCGTCGCGATGCTGCCGCAGCTGGAGGAGGAGTACCGGTCGCTCGGCGAGCGCTACGACCTGGTCGGCTTCGACCCGCGGGGCGTGGGCCGCAGCGCCGGCGTCGTCTGCCGGACCGACGCCGAACAGGCCGCAGCCGAGGCCTCCGTCGACCTCACCCCGGACTCGGCGGCGGAGGAAGCCGCGTACCTCAAGGACAGTGCCGACTTCGGCGCCGGCTGCGCCCGCCGCTCCGCCCCCCTCCTCCCCCACACCACGACCAGCGCCACCGCCCGCGATCTGGACCTGATCCGGCAGGTCCTCGGGGACGACAGGCTCCACTACTTCGGCATCTCGTACGGGACCCAGCTCGGCGGCACGTACGCCCACCTCTTCCCGGGGAACGTGGGCAGGCTCGTCCTCGACGCGGTCGTCGACCCGACCGCCGACGCCGTCGGGCACGCCCGGCACCAGACGATCGGCTTCCAGCGTGCCCTGGACAGCTACCTGAAGAGCACCGGCCAGGACCCGAAGACCGGGACCGAGCGGATCTCGCGGCTGCTGCGGAACCTCGACCGGGCCCCGCTGACGGTCGGCGAGCGGCGGCTCACCGAGGGCCTGGCGCTCACGGGCATCGCGGTCACGCTGTACGGGCAGGCCAACTGGCCCCTGCTGACGGAGGCCCTGGCCGAGGCGGAGCAGGGGCGCGGCGGCGCTCTGCTCCGGCTCGCCGACTACTACAACGACCGGGACGAGAAGGGCCGTTACTCCACGCAGTCGCACTCCCAGCGGGCCATCTCCTGCGCCGACTCCAGCGAACGGCGGACCGCCGCGCAGGCGAAGGCGCTGCTCCCCGAATTCCGTCGGCTCTCCCCCGTGTTCGGCGCGTTCCTCGCCTGGGACACGGCCGGGTGGTGCGCGGACTGGCCGGTGAAGGGCGAGCGGGTCACCCCGGAGGCGAGTGCCCCGGGCGCCGCCCCCGTCCTCGTCGTCGGGACGACGGGCGACCCGGCCACCCCGTACGAGGGCGCGGAGAGGATGGCGAAGGAGCTCGGGGCCGGGGTCGGCGTCCTGGTCACCAACAAGGGCGAGGGTCACGGCGCCTACGGCACCTCGCCGTGCGTGACGCGGACGGTCGACGCCTACCTCCTGGACGGGAAGGTCCCGGCGTACGGCACGACCTGCTGAGCCCACGGGAAAGGGCCCGGACCTCGCGAGGAGGTCCGGGCCCTTTGCCGTGCGTCGTCTAGTAGACCGGCTTCTCGGGCTCGATCTGGTGGACCCAGCCGATCACGCCGCCGCCGACGTGGACCGCGTCCGCGAAGCCCGCCGACTTGAGCACCGCGAGGACTTCCGCACTGCGGACACCCGTCTTGCAGTGCAGGACGATCCGCTTGTCCTGCGGGAGGTCCTGGAGGGCCGTGCCCATCAGGAACTCGTTCTTGGGGATCAGGCGCGCGCCCGGGATCGAGACGATCTCGTACTCGTTGGGCTCGCGGACGTCGATGATGTCGATGCTCTCGCCCTCGTCGATCCACTCCTTGAGCTGCTTCGGAGTGATCGTGGAGCCGAGCGCCGCCTCCTGGGCCTCCTCGGACACGACGCCGCAGAAGGCCTCGTAGTCGATGAGTTCGGTGACGGTCGGGTTCTGGCCGCAGACCGCGCAGTCCGGGTCCTTGCGGACCTTGACCTGGCGGTACTGCATCTCCAGGGCGTCGTAGATCATCAGGCGGCCGACCAGCGGGTCGCCGACCCCGGCGAGCACCTTGATGGCCTCGGTGACCTGGATGGAACCGATGGACGCGCACAGCACGCCCAGGACGCCGCCCTCGGCGCAGGAGGGGACCATGCCCGGCGGCGGGGGCTCCGGGTAGAGGCAGCGGTAGCAGGGGCCGTACTCGGACCAGAAGACCGACGCCTGGCCGTCGAAGCGGTAGATCGAGCCCCACACGTACGGCTTGTTCAGCAGCACGCAGGCGTCGTTGACCAGGTAGCGGGTGGCGAAGTTGTCCGTGCCGTCGACGATCAGGTCGTACTGGCCGAAGATCTCCATCACGTTCTCGGCTTCGAGCCGTTCCTCGTGAAGGACGACGTTCACGTACGGGTTGATGCCGAGCACGCTGTCGCGCGCCGAGGCCGCCTTGGAGCGACCGATGTCGGCCTGGCTGTGGATGATCTGGCGCTGGAGGTTCGACTCGTCGACCTCGTCGAACTCCACGATGCCGAGCGTGCCCACGCCGGCGGCGGCCAGGTACATCAGCGCCGGCGAGCCGAGGCCGCCGGCGCCGACGCACAGCACCTTGGCGTTCTTCAGCCGCTTCTGCCCGTCCATCCCGACGTCCGGGATGATCAGGTGGCGGGAGTACCTGCGGACCTCGTCTACGGTGAGCTCGGCAGCCGGCTCGACCAGGGGTGGCAGCGACACGGGGACTCCGGTTGTCGGTATGTCAGTACGGTTGTTCTCCCCGTAACACTGCCACGCCCCTTCTCATTCCGAGACACCCGGTCCGATACGCGAGACGATTTCGTCCCAGTAGCCGGGCAGCGAGTGGAATGCGGCGGTCTGTCCCGGCGCCGCCGTCCGGTCGGTGAAGAAGATCGTCCCGGCCCCCTGCCAGCGGGCGATCCGCAGCGCCTCGTCGAGGTGGGTGCGGGGAACCCCGTGCACGAGGTGGACGAACTTCGTCTCCGTGTACGCGGCGGTCCACTCGGCCACCTGCGACCAGCGGTAGTCCACCCAGGCGCCGGAGAAGGTCACCAGCTGGTCGGCGGCCTCGGCGTACCCCGGATGGGGATGGGTGCCGTGACCGAGGACGAGGTGGGCCTCGCCGCCGAGGACCGCCTCCAGGGTCGCGGTGACCCGCCGCACCCCGGCCAGGTCCGCCCGGTCCGCGGGGCAGCGGTCCAGGTAGTAGCCGTCCACCCTGTACCAGTCGAGGAAGCGGTGGGCGTCGGAGACCAGCTCCCCGAACGGCCGGGAGCCATAGGCCGCGTCCAGGTGCCCGAGGACCCTGACCCCGGCGTTGCGGAGCCTCCCCGCCGCCTCCAGACAGTGCGGGTCGGGGCGGCTGCCCGGCCCCTCCGCCACGTTGAGCACCGCCCAGTGCAGCGGGGTGCCCGGTCGGGTCAGCTCGCCCCACTCGACCGGGGCGAGCAGCGGGTGGGCGTAGCCGGGGACGCCCACCCCGAGGGCCTGGACCGCCCCCGTCGCCGTGCTCGTCGTCAGATGCGACACGCCGCCTCCATCCAGATGTCGGCGAGGGACTCCTCCAGGTTGATCCGGGGCCGCCAGCCGAGCCGGTCGCGGGCGGTGCGGACGTCGGCCTGCTGCCAGGGGCCGCAGCCGTCGGGGTACGGGTAGGGGGCGGAGGCCAGCTGGTCGGCGATGGTCCCCTCGCTGCGGGGGGCGCCGATCATCGGACGCTGCGGCATGCCGTGCGGGGCGTCCAGCTCGTGCAGGTTGCCCGTGTAACCCGCGACCCTGGCCAGGACGGCGGCCGCGTCACGGAGCCGGACGGCACGGCCGGTGGCGATGTTCACGACGCCCTGGGCGGCGGAGAGCGAGGCCGCGTGGACGGCCCGCGCCACGTCCCGTACGTCGACGAAGTCCCGCTGCACCCCGAGGCCGCTGAGCTTGAGCTCACCGTCCCCGGCCTGCATGGCCCGGCGCATCGCCTCGGCGAGCCGGCCGAGGGGCGAGCCGGCGGGCGTGCCGGGGCCCACGGGCGAGAACACCCGGAGCACGACGGCGTCGAGCCCCGACCCGAGGACGAGTTCGGTCGCCGCGAGCTTCGACACGCCGTACGGGCCGCCCGGGCGCGGTACGGCGTCCTCGGCGGTGGAGGCGCCGGGCTGGCTCGGCCCGTACTCCGAGGCGCAGCCGACCTGGACGAGCCGGGCCCCGCAGCCGCTGCGTCGCAGGGCCTCGCAGACGGTGGCGACGGCGACGGTGTTGTGCCGGGTCAGGTCGCGGGCGCCGCCGCGGGTGGCGCCCGCGCAGTTCACGACGACCCCGGGGTGGACGGCGTCGAGGAAACGGGTCAGCGCGCCGGGGCTGCCGGATGCGAGGTCGAAACGCACGTCGGCGTCGTCGCCCCGGCCGAGCGCGGTGAGGTGCACGGCCGGGTCGGCGAGCAGCCGGTCGGCGACGAAGCGCCCGATGAAGCCGTTGGCTCCGAGCAGGAGCACCCTCATCGTGCGCCCCCTACGTGCCGACCGGCCGGTGCTTGGGGTTGCGGGGTCATGGTCTTCGGTCTCCTTGCGGGGTGGTGGAGGTGTCGGGGCACGCCCGCGGCGTCGGCTCCGCGGGTGCGCGGGGTGGTCACGGGGCGCTGTGGGCCGAGGCCCGGACGAGGGCGCCGGTCGCGTGGGCCAGCAGGCCGAGCGCGGCGGCGCCGCAGACGAGGGTGGGTACGGCCCCGGGGCCCCAGGCGTCGACGACGGCGCGCACGGGTGCGGCGAGCGCGTCGAAGCCGGGGAGGGGGACGCGGGCGGCGAGGACGCTCGCGAGGGCGAGGGCCTCCGCCGCGCCGGCGGCGGCGAGGGCGGCCGTGGCCGTCTCGGGGAAGCCGTGGACGGTGAGGAGCCGGGCGAACAGCAGGAGCGCGCCGAGGGCCAGGGCCCCGGAGCTGAATCCGGTGAGCGCGAGCAGGCCGGTGAGGGCGAGGAGCTGGAGGGTCACGGTGCCGAGGAGCAGCGGCCGGATGGCGGCGGCGAAGTCGGCGAGCCCTCGGCTGTCGGCGATCCTGCGGCGCGCCCGGGTCGCGAAGAGCCGGGCGCACCAGGCGGCGGGGGCGACGGCGAGGGCGAGGCCGAGGAGCGGGCGGGGTGTCAGGTCCCAGGGGCCGTCGGGTCCGCCGCTGAGCACCTGCGTCAGCAGTCCGTCGCCGCAGACCGCGTACGCGAGGAGCCACAGGGCCCAGAGTCCGGCGGCGGGCACGGTGCCGCCGTCGGGGGCGCGGAGGGGGCCGCGCCGGACGGCGAACAGGAGGGCGCCCGCGAGCAGCACGGCGCCGGTCACGCCGACCGCGAGGCGCACGGGCCCGTGGGTGACGGCGAGCCCGATGCCGGTGAGGGCGGCGGCGGCCCCGGGGGTGAGGACGGCGAGCACCCACGCGTCCGTGCGGAGCGCCGGCGGCGCGGGAGCCGGGTCGGGCTCGCCGCCGCGGGGCACGCGCGCGTACAGCTCCTCGGCGAGCGAGAAGACGTCCCGGTGCCGGAACCGCGCGGCGGTCCGGTCGGTGAACCCCTGGGCTTCGAGCCCGGCGGCGATCTCCAGCGGATCGACGGCCCGCGCGCACAGCTCCCGGTGCCGGTGCATGAGCACCTTGACGGGATCGGCGTTCCCCCGCCGGGCACGGGGGGTGGGGACGGGAGCACGACCGGTCGAACCGGCCGGGGCGGTGTGACCGGCCGTGCCGGCGGGGGCGGTGGACGCGCTGGTGGTACGGAGGACGGGGCCGCCCGCCTCGTGGGCGGTGGTGCCGGGGGCGGGAGCCTGCGGCACGGCGAAAGCCGCGTCCCAGGCGGACGCCCGGTCCGGCGCGGAGGCAGGGCCGGGGGCGGCAGCCGGGTCCGGGGCGCGGGCCGGGCCCGGGGCGTCGGCGCGCGTCGTCGTCAGGGCGGAGGCCTGGTCCGGGGCCTGGTCCGGGGTCTGGAGCTGGGCCTGGTCCGGGGTCTGGACCTGGGCCTCGGCGGGGGTCTGGGCCGGCGCAGGAGCCCGGTCCGGCCCGTAAACCCGGTCCCGCCCGTAGGCATCGGCCGGCCCGTAGGTCTCCTTCGGCGCGGAAGTCGGGGCCGGAGCGGCCGGTGCCCGTGTGGGGGCTATCCCCGGCGGTGGGGAGTCCTCCGGGGCGCGGGCGTCCAGGGTTCCGTCGGGGAGGGGGGTCAGGGCGCGGGCGCCGAGGAGGGCCTCGGAGCGGGCGTCCCAGGCTCCGGGGCTCGTGGGGGCGGCGGAGCCGCGCATGGGGGTGCCTCCTTCAGGCATCGGGGGCTCCTGTCCCTGCGGCCACGGCCTTGTGCGCCCAGCTGCCCGGGACGTGCGCCTCGGCGGGGTGGGCGAAGAGCGCGCCGTCCCCGGGGCGGTGGCGCACCGGCGCGTGGGAGAGGAGCTCCAGGTAGATACCGCGGAACGCGGCGAGGTTCTGCTCGACGGTGAAGAGTTCGAGCGCGCGGGCGCGAGCCGCGGCGCCCAGGCGGTGCCGGCGCTCGGGGTCACGCAGCAGCGCGAGGCAGGCGTCGGCGAGCGCCCGGGGGTTGCGCGGGGGGACGACGAGACCGGTGCCACCGATGATCTCGACGACCGCGCCGACGTCGGTGGAGACGGTGGCCCGTGCGCAGAACATCGCTTCGACGAGGCCGGCGGGGAAGCCCTCGACGACGCTGGACAGGACGACGACCGCGCCGGACGCGTAGGTGTCCTCCAGGGTGGGCGCCTCGGGGCCGCCGAGTTCCTCGACGGTGACCGGGTTCTCGCCGACGGAGTGCGCTCCGGCGGCCTCGTCGGGGAAGAGCTGGGCGGCGAGCCCCTTGCAGTGCCCGAGGTACGCGTCGGCCTCCGGCTCGCGTACGGGCACGGCGACGATCCTCAGCCGCGCGTCGGGCTGCCGGGCGCGGACCTCCGCGAAGGCGTGCAGCAGGGCGATGAGGTCCTTGGCGGGTTCCACCCGGCCGACCCAGACGAGGGTGGTGGGGTCGCCGCTCGTCTCGTCCTCGCCGACCTCGGCGAACCGGTCGGCCGCCATGCCGGGGTGGACGGTGCGGATCCGGGCCCGGTCGGCGCCGCACCTCTCCTGCCAGCGGCGGGCGTGGGTGTTGCCGGGGGTGAGCAGCGCGGCCTGCCCGTAGACCTCGGCGGCGAGCCGGCCGTGGAGGGCGGCGAGCAGGGTGCGCAGGGGGGTGGAGCGGTCGGTGGCGGCCGAGAGGTAGTGGGAGCGGAGCCGTACACCGTATTCGGTGACGAGCAGCGGGGTCCCGAAGAAGCGTTTGGCCAGGAGACCGGGGAGGGCGGTGGTGCCTCCGGCGGCGGCGTGGCAGAGGTCGGCGGCACCGAGCGTGTCGTCCGTGTACCAGTCGAGGGACAGGGGGCGCAGGACACGGGCGAGGTGCTCGGCGAAGGCGAGGTGGTCGGGGAGTCCCGCGGCGGCCGCGCCACGGCGTGCGCCGGGCGCACGGCAGGCGGATTCGAGGGCGCGGACGGCGTCGTCGGAGCGGAGCGCGCCGGGCAGTCCGACGCGTTCGCGGGCGAGTTCGGCGAGGGCGTAGAGCCCGGTGGCGAAGGCGCTCCGACCGAGGGACGCGCCCTCGGCGGTGCCCTCCGTCTCCTGGGTTCCGCGGGTGGTGTCGTCCTCCGTACAGAGGCCGACGGCCAGCTGGTGGAAGGCCTCGGTGAAGCGGCGGCGTTCCCGCCGGCCGTAGGCGCGGCGCGTGGCCCGGTCGCCGAACGCGGTCCGTTCGAGGAGGTGGACGCCGGTCGGGGTGATATCGGTCCCGAGTTCGGCGGCGCGCACCACCCGCGCGTTCGGGGGGAGAGCGCGCGGGGTGCCGGAGCCGCCGACGGCGTAGAGGTCGAACTGGTGCTGCCCGAGTCCGCGCACGAGGCGGTCGCACCAGATTCCGGACTCACCGTCGGCGTACGGGTAGCCACCCTCCGTGAGCAGTCCGATCCGCACGAGTGCACCCCCGATCTCCCTTGACGACAGCCACCGTTGGTCCGGCGACTCGCAGCGGGACGAACGTAAGCGGAGACACCGGTGATGCGACGGACGGTTGTCCGTCGCACCACCGGAAGGGGTGAATGCACGTAACTTTCCCGACCCGGTCGCGTTCTGTCGCGCTAAGCGGCGGATCGGTCACGCAGGGTCAGGCCTGGGCCGGGGCCGGCCGACCGGTACTCGCCCGGCGCTCGGCCGGTACTCAACTGCCCGGATACACCCAGGGGTTGGCACGGCACTTGATGCCGCCGATGTCGAGGGACTTCGTCTGCTGCTGCATCACGGGGGCGAGCGCGCCCGGGGTGCTGCAGTTCACGTGGCCGTGGCCCAGCCGGTGTCCGACCTCGTGGTTGATGAGCATCTGGCGATAGGCGAGCATCGCCTTGGGACCGAAGGTCTCGGAGCCCTGGGCCCAGCGGAAGGCGTTGATCATCACGCGGTCCGTGGCGGCCGAGTCGCAGGACACGTTGTCGATCGTGGTGTCGAGACCGGACTTCGCGCACCAGGTGCCGGTGGTGCCGGGGCTGGCGAGCGTGAGCACGAAGTCGGGCTCCCCGCTGGAGACGCGCTCGAAGGTCATCGCGCCCCGGCCGGCCCAGCTGCGCGGGTCGTTGAGGGTCTTGAACACGGTCGCTGTGAAGAGCTCCTGGTCGAGGCCGAGCCCTTCCTCGACGTCGATCCGGTAGCGGACCAGACGTCCCTTGCCCGGCGCCTTCTGGAGGCCCGGCACGGCCTTGAACTCGCCGGAGCCCTTCAGCTTCGGGTCGATCGGGAACTGGCGGGCGATCAGCTGCTCGTACGTCGGTGCCGGGGGCTTCACGGGCGCCGGGCGCGTCGGGGCGGCCCGCTCCTCGGAACGGGACGCGGTGCTGTCGTCGACCGCCCGGTCGGCCGGCTGTTCGGCGGGGCGGGTGGCGGCCGTGGCGTTCCCCCGGTCGGTGACCTGGCCGGTGACGATGACGGCGAGGACGGTGGCGATGGCGGCGGCCGCGACACCGGTGAGGGTGCGGCCCGTGCTCCCGAGGCCGGCCGGCGCGTCCGCCTCGGGATCGTCCTCGTGGCGGGGCCCCGGAATGAACGGCGCCCGGGAACGGTCCGCTTCGGGCTCGGCGGCGCGTCGGCGCGAGTCGTGCCGGTGGCCGAACCGCTCGGGCGTCGGCGCGGAGCTCTCGTCGTGCTGCGGATGCCCGCCCCGCACGGTGGACCCGAAGACGGGCGTGCCGTGCGCCGGGGTGCCCGGGGTCCCGTGGGCGGGGGTGTCGCGGACCCCGCCACCGTACGAGGGGGCCGGGTGGGCGGGAGTACCGTGCGCCGGGGTCCCGTGCGCGGGCGTCCCGTACGCCGGAGTTCCGGCCGCCTCCTGGCCGCCGCCCCCGCCCGTCGTCCTGCGGCGTCGCCCGGTCCCGGGCGCGCGCCCGGCCGCCTGGCTCGCCGGTCCGGGTGTTCCCGGCGTCGCCGGTGCCCGACCGACCGCCGTCTGCTGACCGGCGTCCGCCACCGAGGGGGCTGAGCCCTTGCGACTATGTCGTCCCACGCCCCGGATCAGCTCCCGCCGTGATCGACGATCAGGTCCCGGGCGGCCTGGGCGACCGTCTCGGGGTACTCCATCATCGCCACGTGCCCCGCCTCGGGAAGGGTGAGGAGGCGCGAGCCGTGGAAGGCGGCCGCCGCCTTCCGGGCCGTACGGAACGAGACGAGCTGGTCGCGCGCGCCGTAGACCAGGAGGGTGGGCGCGAGGACCCGCTCGGCCTGCCGCCACAGCCCGTGCTGGCCGCCGAGCGTATACGCGTCGACGATTCCGCGCGAGGAGCGGGCCATCGCGTCCCAGAAGTAGGGGAGCGCCAGGCGCCGCTCCATCTCCTCGACCGCGTGCCGGAGGCCCTCGTCGGTGATCCGGCCGGGGTCTCCGTAACAGAGGGCGAGAACACCGCGGACCCGCTGCTCGGCCGTCCAGTCCTTGGTGAGCCTCGCGAAGAACGAGGCGACACCCGGCACCGCGAGCAGCGCGGTGGGCCAGGCCGTGCGCTGGGCCCGCAGGTCGGGCAGGGCCGGCGAGACCAGGGTGAGGGTGCGGACCAGGTCGGGGCGGACGGCGGCGACGCGGGTGGCGACGGCGCCGCCGAGCGAGTTGCCGAAGAGGTGGACCGGGCCGCGCCCCGCGGAGTCGAGGAGCCGGATCACCGCGCGGGCGTGGCCGGTGACCGAGTAGTCGCCGTCGTCGGGCGGCGGCGAGACGCCGAAGCCGGGCAGGTCGACGGCCTCGCCGTCCACGAGGTCCGCGAGCATCGGCATCAGGGCGGACCAGTTCTGCGAGGAGCCGCCGAGACCGTGGACGTACAGCGCGGGCGGCAGACCTGCCACGGAGCCCGGCCGGGCGCGCACGGTGAGGGTGAGTCCGGGCAGTGACACGGAGCGCAGCTCCTCGCCGTCGGCGACCCGCACGGCGCGGGTGGTGCGCGGCTCGGACGGTTCGGCGGCGGTCCGGGTTCCCGGCAGCTCGGTCGACGACATGGCCGCAATATTACGAGACGATCACGTGCCGAGGTGTGTGGGTGCGGTCACAAGTGCGTGTGCGGCGGGGCGCATGTACTCCTAGGCTCGGGAGAGAGGGCCAGGGAGAGGACCGCGACCCGCGCGTGCAGGAGGGAACCGCATGACTGTCGATCCGACCGAGCCGGACACGTTCACCGAGGAGGAGGTCGATGTGCTGGAGGAGGAGGTCCCGGAGGCCGACGCCGCCGAACAGCACACCGAACTGCAGCCGCGCGAGGACGAACCGCTCACCCATGTCGAGCGTGACTCGGCGAACGAGGCCGACGCGTCCGAACAGGCCCGCGTGGTCACCCTGGACGAGGACGACTATCGCTGATTTGTTCGGTTCAATCTTGAATCGACTGTCGACCAGGGCGTCCGGTCCATGAAATTCTGCGTTCGCACCGCGCACAGCCGGGTTACCCAAAAGTACGATGGCGACGCGTGCGACAGCGCGTACGGATCGATTGTGGGAGGCCGCGTGAGCGCCATCGAGCAGACAGAGGCAGCACGCCCTCGGGGCACGCGCCTGCCGCGACGTGCCCGACGGAACCAGCTCCTCGGCGCGGCCCAGGAGGTCTTCGTCGCCCAGGGGTACCACTCGGCCGCGATGGACGACATCGCCGAGCGTGCGGGCGTCAGCAAGCCGGTGCTCTACCAGCACTTCCCCGGGAAGCTGGAGCTCTACCTGGCCCTTCTCGACCAGCACTGCGAGTCCCTCCTGCTCGCGGTGCGCACGGCCCTCGCCTCGACCACCGACAACAAGCTGCGGGTCGCGGCCACGATGGACGCCTACTTCGCCTACGTCGAGGACGAGGGCGGCGCCTTCCGGCTGGTCTTCGAGTCCGACCTCACGAACGAACCGGCCGTACGCGAGCGCGTGGACCGGGTGAGCCTGCAGTGCGCCGAGGCGATCTCCGACGTGATCGCCGAGGACACCGGGCTCTCCAAGGACGAGTCCATGCTGCTCGCCGTGGGCCTCGGCGGCGTCTCCCAGGTCGTCGCCCGCTACTGGCTGTCGAGCGAGTCCGCCATCCCCCGCGACAAGGCGGTCGGCCTGCTGACCTCGCTCGCCTGGCGCGGCATCGCCGGCTTCCCGCTCCACCCGGTGGACGGGCAGCTGAGCGCCGAGGGCCACTGAGCATTCCCGACGGCTGTTCGCTCCTGGCGTGCGCCCGCCGCACCGTACGGGTCCCCTCACCGGGCTAATGTGTGCAGCGTACGGCGCGGAAAGATCGCGCAACGCTGACCGTTCGGAGGGACATAGCCGTGGAGGTCAAGATCGGCGTGCAGCACGCACCCCGGGAGATCGTTCTGGAGAGCGGGCAGTCCGCCGAGGAGGTGGAGCGCGCCGTGGCCGATGCGCTGGCCGGCAAGGCGCAGCTGCTCAGCCTCTCGGACGAGAAGGGCCGCAAGGTCCTCGTCCCGGCCGAGAAGATCGCGTACGTGGAGCTCGGTGAGCCCACCGTGCGCCGGGTGGGTTTCGGCACGCTCTGAACCCAGGATCTACGCGAAAGGCCCGGCGGACCGTCTCGGTCCGCCGGGCCTTTCGCATCACCGTATGTCCACGTCAGGGCGTATCTGAGGATTGTGTTCCGGAACGCAGGGGTAGGAAGTCCCCGACCGCAACACCCGCCCCGCAGCACCCGCGAGGTGATCCGCAGTGTTCCTGGAAGCCCTCGGTTCCGCCCTGCTCGGTTTCGCCCTGGCATGGGTCGCCGTGCAGCAGCTCGCCGACCGCCTCCCCGCCCGGGGGAGAGTCCTCGCCACCGGGACGCTCGGCGGGGTGTTCGGCGCGCTCGTCACCCACGGGGCGCTCGGCCCCGGCCACTTCCTCGCCACCCTGATCGGTGCGGTGGCGGTGGCGGCCGTGCTGCTCTCGCTGCTGATCCGCCCGGCCTCCCGGCGGCTGCGCCGATCAGCCGCGGCGTGACCGGCGCCGCCCGCCCCCTCGTACGCCGGTCCGTCGTTACGCGGCCAGGCCGAGCGCGGCCATGCGCTTGGTGTGCGCCTCGGTGATCCGGGAGAACATCCGGCCGACCTCCGCGAGGTCGAAGCCGTCCGCCACGCCTCCGACCAGCATCGTGGAGAGCGCGTCGCGCTCGGCGACCACGCGCTGGGCCTGCGAGAGCGCCTCACCCATCAGCCGACGCGCCCAGAGCGCGAGCCGTCCGCCGACCCTCGGGTCCGCGTCGATCGCCGCGCGGACCTTCGCCACCGCGAAGTTGCCGTGGCCGGTGTCGTCGAGCACGGAGAGGACGAGCCCCCGGGTGTCCGAGTCGAGGCGGGCCGCGACCTCCCGGTAGAAGTCGCTGGCGATCGAGTCACCGACGTATGCCTTGACCAGGCCCTCCAGCCAGTCCGACGGCGCGGTCTGGCGGTGGAAGTCGTCGAGCGCCTTGCCGAAGGGCTCCATGGCGGAGGTCGGCTCGGCGTCCACGGCGGTGAGCCGGTCCCGCAGCCGCTCGAAGTGGTGGAACTCGGCCGAGGCCATCTTCGCCAGCTCCGCCTTGTCCGCGAGGGTCGGCGCCAGCTTGGCGTCCTCGGCGAGCCGCTCGAAGGCCGCGAGCTCGCCGTAGGCGAGCGCGCCGAGGAGGTCGATCACGGCGGCGCGGTACTGCGGCTCGGCGGATGCCGTCGCCCAGTCCTTGGCGGCGATCCCGGTGGGTGTGGCGTTGTCAGGCGTCTCCATGGATCGCACAATAGCCCGCTCGCGCACGGGGGAAGGCGCTGGTCAGTCAGTGTGACCGTGCCCTCATCGCCATTTCTCCCAACACACATGCGCGATTCCGGGGTACAGTGATAAAGCGCCTGCTGAGGATGCGGACATGCTTTCGCACGTTCGGACGTATCCGGTGGGCCGACGCATGAATGAGGATGCCCGGTCGGTGGCCCGATCGGCTCCGGCCCGACAGCCCTTCCGGCGGACCCCGCGGAAGGGTCACCCTCAGCGGTTCGACGCTCGAGCGACGGCAGTGGTCCCGTGCCACCCGGCAGTGATCTTCCCGATCCCACCGGAAGTTTCCCGGCACGGTACGACCCCCTTCGTTCGCCTCGCGCCGCGTCTCACAGAAGAGGCAGCACGCTGACTACGACTTTCCGAGACCTCGGAATCCTTCCTGAGACCGCCGAGGCCCTTGAGGCCGTCGGCATCGTCAACCCCTTCCCCATCCAGGAGATGACGCTCCCGGTCGCCCTCACCGGCACCGACGTCATCGGCCAGGCCAAGACCGGCACGGGCAAGACCCTCGGTTTCGGCCTGCCGATCCTGCAGCGGGTCACCGTCCCCTCCGACGTCGAGGCCGGCCGGGCGAAGCCCGAGCAGCTGACCGACGCCCCGCAGGCACTCGTCGTCGTCCCCACCCGCGAGCTGTGCCAGCAGGTCACCAACGACCTGCTGACCGCCGGCAAGGTGCGTAACGTCCGCGTGCTCGCCATCTACGGCGGCCGGGCGTACGAGCCCCAGGTCGAGGCGCTGAAGAAGGGCGTCGACGTCATCGTCGGCACCCCCGGCCGCCTGCTCGACCTGGCCGGCCAGCGCAAGCTCGACCTCTCGCACATCAAGGTCCTCGTCCTGGACGAGGCCGACGAGATGCTCGACCTGGGCTTCCTGCCCGACGTCGAGAAGATCATGAACATGCTGCCGCCGAAGCGTCAGACCATGCTGTTCTCGGCCACCATGCCGGGCGCGGTCATCGGCCTGGCCCGCCGCTACATGTCGCAGCCGACGCACATCCGCGCCACCTCGTCCGACGGCGAGGGCGTGACCGTCGCCAACATCAAGCAGCACGTGTTCCGCGCGCACAACATGGACAAGCCGGAGCTGGTCTCCCGCATCCTGCAGGCCAACGGCCGCGGGCTCGCGATGATCTTCTGCCGTACGAAGCGCACGGCGGCCGACATCGCCGAGCAGCTGGAGCGTCGCGGCTTCGCGTCCGGCGCGGTCCACGGCGACCTCGGCCAGGGCGCCCGCGAGCAGGCGCTGCGCGCCTTCCGCAACGGCAAGGTCGACGTCCTCGTCTGCACCGACGTCGCCGCCCGCGGCATCGACGTCGAGGGCGTCACCCACGTCATCAACTACCAGTCGCCCGAGGACGAGAAGACGTTCCTCCACCGCGTCGGCCGCACCGGCCGCGCGGGCGCGAAGGGTACGGCGGTGACGCTGGTCGACTGGGACGACATCCCGCGCTGGCAGCTCATCAACAAGGCGCTCGGGCTCGACTTCCACGACCCGGTCGAGACCTATTCCAGCTCCCCGCACCTCTTCGAGGAGCTGGACATCCCGACGGGCACCAAGGGCGTCCTGCCCCGCGGCGAGCGGACCCGCGCGGGTCTCGGCGCTGAGGAGCTGGAGGACCTGGGCGAGCCCGGCGGACGCCGTGGACGCGGTCCGAAGGCGCCGGAGAAGACCGAGGAGCGCCCCGAGCCCGCCGCCCGGACCCCGCGACAGCGCCGGCGCACCCGCGGCGGCGAGACCGGTGACATGCCGGTGGCGGCCGCCCCGGCCGTCGAGCCGGTAACGGACGAGGCACAGGCCGAGTCCGGCCCGCGCACCCCGCGCCGCCGCCGTCGCACCCGCGTCGGCGCCCCCGGCTCCGCGCCGATGACGCAGGGCGTGCCGGTGGCGCAGGCGGCTCCGGTGGCCCAGGCGGCTCCGGTCACTTTCGTCGCTCCGTCGGCTCCCGCCACGGCGGCCGCTCCCGCCGCCACGGTCACCTCGGTCGCTTCGGTCGCTCCTGGGGTGGAGGTCGCTCCGGCGTCCGCCCCCGCAGCCGCACCCGTCACTCAGGCACCCGCTGCTCAGGCACCCGTCGCTCAGGCGCCCGCCGCCGAGGCCCCGGCCGCCGAGCCCAAGTCCCCGCGCCGTCGCGGCCGCACGGCCGCCCGTCCGGAGGCCGCGAAGCCCACCGCCCCGGCCCGCGCGGCCCAGGAGCCGGCCCCGGCTCCGCGCCGCCGTCGCCCGCGCGTGGCGCGTCCGGTCGAGGACACCGGGTCGTTCCAGACGGTCGAGACCGCCGCGGCCGCCCTGCGCGCCGCTGCGGCGTCGGCCGCTCCGGCCGCTCCGGTGGAGGCCGCTCCGGCCCCCGCCGCCGAGGCCCCGGTCGAGGAGCCGAAGAGGGCTTCCCGTCGCCGTACGGCCAGGAAGGCCGCCGCGGAGCAGGTCGTCGAGGCCGTCACCGCCGCCCCGGTGGTGACCGAGCCCGTGGCGCCCGTCGCCCCCGTGGTGACCGAGCCCGTCGCGCCCGTCGTGACCGAGGACGCCGCGCCCGTCGCCGAGGTCACGGCCGAGGTGCCCGGGCCGCGCCGTCGCCGGGTCGTGCGCAAGGCCGCCGGTTCGCCGACGGTCAGCACCCCTGTCGAGACGCCCGTCGTCGAGGCCGCGCCCGCGCCGGTCGTCGAGGAGGAGCCGAAGAAGACGACCCGTCGCCGGGTGGTCCGCAAGGCAGCCGGTTCGCCGGCCGTCTCCGCTCCCGCCGAGACGATCGTCGTCGATTCGCCGGCCGCCGTCACCCCGGTGGCGGAAGCCGCTCCGGCCGTGGAGGCCGCCCCGGCCCCCGCCGCCGAGGCCCCGGTCGAGGAGCCGAAGAAGGCTCCCCGTCGCCGTACGGCCAAGAAGGCCGCCGCGGAGCCGGTGGCCGAGACCGTCGAGGCGCCGGCCGCCGAGGAGGCCCCCAAGGCTCCCCGTCGCCGCGCGGCCAAGAAGGCGGTCGCCGCCGAGGCTCCCGACGCCTCCGAGCCGAAGACGCCGACGCGCCGCCGTACGACGAAGAAGGCCGCCGCGGAGCCGGTCGCCGAGGCCGCCGAGGCCGAGGCCCCGAAGGCCCCGCGCCGTCGCACCACGAAGAAGGCGGCGGCTCAGCCGGAGAGCTGACCCCGCCCGTCCTGACCGCTGCGGCCCGGCCCCTCCCCAGGGGCCGGGCCGCAGCGGCGTCCACCGGCAGCCCCGGTGCGCGCCCCTCCGGTTACAGTCCAGATATGAGCAAGCCCCGGTCCCTCGTGCTGCCGCCCCGCACCCGCGCCCGGTCGCTGGTGACCGCGCGCGGCGACTTCGCCGTGCTCGACACGGAGCCGCTGGGCGAGCCGCGCGGGACGGTGCTGCTGCTGCCCGGGTACACCGGTAGCAAAGAGGACTTCCTGGCCGTCCTCGAACCGCTGAGCGAGGCCGGCTACCGGGCCGTGGCGGTGGACGGGCGCGGTCAGTACGAGTCGGCGGGCCCCCGGGGCCGGGCCGCCTATCGTCGCCGGGCCCTCGCCCTGGACGCGGTGGCGCAGGCCGCGGCCCTCGGGGACGGTCCCGTGCATCTGCTCGGGCACTCGTTCGGCGGCCTGGTGGCCCGGGGGGCCGCGTCGCTCGCCCCGGCCGCCTTCCGTACCCTCACCCTGCTCTCCTCGGGCCCCGGCCGGGTCGCCCGGCCGCAGCGGATCCGCATCCGGGTGCTGCGCGTCGCGCTGGCGCTGCTGCCGAAGGAGCGGGTGTGGCGGGCGATGTGCTGGCTGGACAGCCGGGGCGAGGAACCGGACACGGACGACGCGCCGGAGCTGGCGGGCTTCCTGCGGCGACGCTGGATGCGGACCCGTACGCCCCAGCTCGCGTACGCGGGGCGGCTCCTGCTCGACCGTCGGGACGGTACGCCGGAGCTGACCGCGCTGCGGATGCCCCTGCACGTCGTCTACGGCTCGGACGAGATGGTCTGGCCCGTCGAGGACCTCGCGACGGCGGCCGCCCGCACGGGTGCGCACCACACCGTGGTGGCGGGCGCCGGCCACTCCCCCAATGTGTCGCACCCGCGAGAGCTGACGGACCGGCTGACCGGCTTCTGGGAGCGGCAGGCCGCGCCCGCGGGGGTCAGAACTGCGCCTTGAGGTGCTGCCAGAACCCGTCCCGCAGGGCGCGCCGGAGGGATGCGTGGCCGCGCAGGGAGCGGCTGAGCAGTCGTTCCGCCTCGACGAGCAGGTCCTGGTCGACGGGCCCCGGCAGGTAGGGCGCGGCGGGCAGGAGTTCGGCGAGCCGGTCCCGGCCGCGCTCGCCGAGCCAGGTCGCCGCGATCTGGGCGCCGACGAAGCGCACCTCCTCGCGGGAGGGCGGCGGCTCGCCCTCGTTCTCGTACGTGGTGACGGGGCGGCGGGTGACGTACGGGCGGCAGAAGTCCAGCTCGAAGGTGCGCTGGCTGTCGACCTCCCAGAGCAGTGCCTCTGCCTGGTTGCGTCCCTCGGCGGCCTCGATGCCCCAGAGGTGGACGCGGGCCCCGTAGCCCTGGGCCGCCTCGACGGCCGAGACGAGGTCCTCGTCGCCGCCGACGAGGGCGGCGTCGCTGATGGCGCGGTGGCGGGCGAGTGACTCCAGGTCCGTGCGGATGAGGGAGTCGACGCCCTTCTGCTGGTTGTTGGCGTTGAGGTTGCCGAGGCGGACCTTGACGTCGGGGAGTTCGGCGATGGCCTGCTGCTCGGGGGTGTGGATGCGGCGCCTGGCCCCGTCGTACCAGTAGACGCGGAGGAGTCTGCTGTCGGCGAAGATCGTGCGGGCCTTGTCGATGAAGGCCTCGATGAGGCCTTCCGCGTCCAGGTCGAAGGAGCGCCGGTCCTCGGTTCCCGTCACCAGCAATCCTGCCGCAGCATGGACGTAACCCGCGTCGACGAAGATGGCGTGGGTGGAGGGAGTCTTGGCGACCTCGGCCAGCATCCGCTGGAGGAGCTCATTGGTGCGCTCGATCCGCGCGTCGAGGGCGCGAAGGCGGACGTCGGTCTCGGTCACCTGTGGGGTGTCTGCGTCGTTCATACCGGGCTCATTGTCCGCCGCCCGGGGCTCGGCCGCCACACTCTCCTACCCGTTAGTAGTTAGACATCCGAAAAATTTCCTTAGCGTAAGGAATGTTTGCAGGATGCATGCCGTTGAACCCATACGTAACGCAGTTCTCCTCCAGGAGGATCAACTCAGACGAAGGGAGAAGCCCATGCGCTTCGAAATCCTGCGACTCGACGACGTCGATGGCACGCCCGTCGACCGGACCGTCGTGGACGCCGCCTCCGTCAATCGGATCGTGCAGCAGGCCGCATCGATCGGCCAGCGCATCTGGATCCGCCCCGCCGAGACCTCGGCCTCGTAACAGGCCGGGTCCACCCCACGCACCGCGCCCCCGCGCGGACTCCGCCAGAGCGGAATCCGTACGGGGGCGCAGTGGTGTCCGGGGTCGTCCCGGGCCGACGGCTCAGGCGTTCTGGATCACCTGGGTGACGCCGTTGATGATCTGCTGCACGGCGATGGCGGAGAGCATCATGCCGGCGAGCCGGGTCACCAGGACCACACCGCCGTCCTTGATGACCCGGATGATCAGCAGCGAGTACCGCATGGTCAGCCAGAGCACGACGTGCATGGCGACGATGGCGGCCCAGACGGAGACCTGCGCGGCCGCGCCGTCGGCGTTCTGCACGGCGAGGATGACCGAGACGATCGCGCCGGGGCCGGCGAGCAGGGGCATGCCCAGGGGGACGAGGGCGACGTTCACGTCCTTGGTCTGCTGGGGCTCGTCGGTCTTGCCGGTGAGCAGGTCGAGCGCGATGAGCAGCAGCAGGAGACCGCCCGCGATCATCAGGGCGGGGACGGAGACGTGCAGGTACGCGAGGATCTGCTGGCCCAGGATGCCGAAGACGGTGATGACACCGAAGGCCACGGCGACGGCCTGCCAGGCCATCCGGCGCTGCACCTTGGCGGCGCGGCCGGAGGTGAGGGCGAGGAAGATCGGGGTGATCCCGGGGGGATCCATGATCACGAAGAGGGTGAGGAACAGCGAGCCGAAGACGGCGACGTCGAACACGGTGGGGTGCCTAGCGGGAGAGGTGGAACGGTGGAGTGTCGCCCCCGCCCCCGGAATCCGGGATTCCGGCGGCGGGGCAGGACGAGCGCCGCCGCGGCAGGGCAGGAAGCCGTGCGCGGCCGCGTGAGGATGCGCGGAGTGGGCGGGCGCGCGTCGCACGTGCGACGGCGGGCACGATGGCCTGCCGCCGGAGCGGTGGGACGGCGGGAACGGGGCGGAGCGCCCGGCCCGGTACCGGCGGGTCCGGCGGATCAGGGCCGGACGCGCCCTAGACGGAGGTTCCCCCCGCGCCGGGGACCGGGAAGGCCCCCGCTGCACGGCGGGTGATCTCGCCGTAGATCTCGGGGTCGGTCGTGTACTCGCCGAGGCGGCAGGTCTTGCGGCTGCCGTGGTAGTCGCTGGAGCCCGTGGTCAGCAGACCGAGTTCCTTCGCGAGCCCGCGCAGCCGCGCGCGCGTCGCCTCGTCGTGGTCCATGTGGTCGACCTCGATGCCGTCGAGCCCCGCCTCGGCCAGCCGCGCTATCGAGGCCTCGGGGAGGACCTGGCCGCGCTTGACGGCGAGCGGGTGCGCGAAGACGGTGACCCCTCCGGCCGCCTTGACCAGGCGGATCGCCTCGATCGGGTCCAGCTCGTGCTTGCCGACGTACGCCCGGCCGCCGTCGGCGAGCCACTCGGGCGTGAACGCCCCCGACACGTCCGGTACGACCCCGAGCTCGACCAGCGCCTCGGCGACGTGGGGGCGGCCCACGGAGCCGTCGCCCGCGATCCGGGCGACCTGCTCCCAGGTGACGGGGACGCCCAGTTCCCGGAGCTTGCCGACCATGGCCCGCGCGCGCGGCACCCGGTCGTCACGGACGAGTTCGCGCTCGGCGAGGAGCGCGGGCTCCTCGGGGTCGAAGAGGTACGCGAGCATGTGCAGGCCGATGCCGTCGATCCGGCAGGACAGCTCGGCCCCGGTGACGAGGGTCAGCCCCTCGGGCAGGGCCTCGATCGCCTCGGCGTGGCCGCGGGTGGTGTCGTGGTCCGTCAGCGCGACGACGTCGAGCCCGGCCGCCGCCGCGTTCCGGACGAGCTCGGCCGGGGAGTCCGTGCCGTCGGACGCCGTGGAGTGGGTGTGCAGATCGATGCGCACGACGCGGACTCCGGGGGCTCGGCAGCGGACGAGGGACGCTCCAGCATAACGGGCGATCCGCACAGCGCTGTACGGAGCCATGGGCCGCGGCGCCCGTTACCACCCCGAACTGACGGCCGGGTCGTGGCCGTCAGCGCCAGGCGGCCCGGACGCGCGGTTGCCCGCCGCCGGTCGGCCCGGGCGCCGCGGCTACCACCGGTCGGCCCGGCCGCGCCCACCGCCGCCGTCCGCCGGCCCCGTCGGCTCTGTCGTCCGCCGTCACGCGAGCAGTCGCGGGGTCAGCGCCCCGCACGGCAGGAGCTCGACCTCGGCGCCCGCGTCCCGCAGGTCCGTCAGGACCAGTTCGTCGTACATCAGCAGGCCGGACTGCTCGGGCCAGACGATCGCCCACAGCCACAGGCCCCGCGCCTCCCCCGCGAAGACCGCCCGGTCATGGGGGGTGTCCTTCACGTGCCAGAGCGGGGTGGGCCGTCCGGCGGCGAGCACCTTCGTCTGCGGTGGCTTGTCGATGGCCATGCCGGCGCCGGGATCGGGGCCGTCGATGCCGGCGTACCGGGCGCCGAGGCCGACTCCGAGCTCCTCCGCGACGAGCAGCAGCTCACCGAGGCCGCCGAGCGGTCCGGGCCCCGAGCAGGCGACGGCGGTCGCGCGTCCACCGCTGCGGTCGTCACCGGCGTAGGCGACTCCGGTGAAGAGCCAGCCGACGGGCAGGGGCCACGGCATCCACACCGGCACCTGGGACCGGTTCACCACGACACCGAGGGCCTCGACGCTCGGCGGGATCACCGGCTGGAGCGGATGCACCGAGCCGTGCACGTCGCACTGCCAGGAGTCGGCGAACAGACCGGGCGCCCTGACCCGGCCACCGCACTTCGGACAACTGGGTTCGCCCCTCATAGGGCTCAACGGTCCTACCCCTCGGGCCGCGCGTCAAGGACGCCCACCTGACGATCACCCGTCCGGCCCGTGCCGTTCACCCTGAGCCACCCCGGGCCCGACCGGCGCCCGATCCGAGCCGTTCCACCGCGCCCGATCCGGTGCCGCGCGAGCGCGGCACCGGACACCGAGCACCCGATCCAGGCCGCGCGACCGCGCCACCGGCGCCGGACCCACGGCCCCGCGCTCAGTCCAGGTCCACGGACCGGCGCAGGGGGTCGCGCAGGTCCGTGCCCCGCGCCAGCCAGCGTTCCTCCAGGGCCTGCGCCCCGTGCACCCGCTTCCACGCCGCCTCGTTCGGGGTCATCGGGAGCAGCGGCAGGAAACGCACCGGGTCCATCGGGTCGTCGAGGTCCAGGTCCTCGACGAGGCCGCCCGACTCGGCGACCAGGACGGAGCTGAAGGCGGCGCCCGGCCAGAGCGGCTCGCCGACGTCGAGCGAGGCACCGGGGGCCACGATCACGCCCTCGACCTGCGGGGTGGCGGCGAGGACGGCGAGCGGGCGCAGCACCTTGTCGGTCTCGGCGAGGCCGCCCCGCACCGTGAGGACGAGCTCCGCGCGCGGGCCCTTCACCGGGTCGGCGAGGGCGGCGGTCGGGTCGGCCATCGGCTGGGCGGACATGCCGAGGGTCGCGTACCGCACGACGTCGCCGTCGACGAAGCGGAGCACCTCGATCCGGTCCGTGCCGAGGAACGTCACCGCGGCCCGCGCGTCCGGTTCTCCGAGCGCCGTCCGCAACCGGGCCTCGACCAGAGCAAGAACTTCTCCCATGGGCTGAGCATAAAGCGCGTATGGAACGGGCAAAGTCAGGGATTGACCCTCAGTCGGCTGATAGTCTTGGCCGCTGGTCGGGACTCCCGACTACTCGTCACACGTCATCCCTCACGGGGGACCGGCCGGAGGAGGTGGGGCTGCGATGGACCGAAGTCGGTCGGGCAGTACCAGCCGCTCTTCCGCCCCGCACCCGAGCCCGGTGCGTACGACCCACCGGTGATTCCGGCCCGTACCTCGCCGTACGGACTTCTCTCCCCGGCATCTCGCACGACGGAAGAGCATCTCGCCTTTGCCTGTCTGTAGCGAACGCCGTCACCGCGATCCCCCGGTGCCGCCCGCTTTGTGGACGACGTCACACCACGTCCCCATTCCGGGCTGTGCCACGGTCGCCGACGGCTCTCCGTGAAGGAGCATGCCCATGTCGATGATCCGTGACCTGCGCGCAGCCGTCCGCCCGAGCCTGCGGCACCCCCTGCGCAAGACCCCCACCACGTACACCTCGTACGACCCCACCCGCGACCACTCGGCCTCGACGGCCGTGGTCGACTGCGCCGTCTACCGCGACGGGGAGCGCGTCGAGGACAGCGAGTGCCTCACCCCGCGGGGCGCGATGAGCGAGGTGCGGGAGAGCGGCGGCTTCACCTGGATCGGTCTGCACGAGCCGACCGAGGCCGAATTCGCCGGTATCGCGGCCGAGTTCGGGCTGCACCCGCTCGCCGTCGAGGACGCGGTGCACGCCCACCAGCGGCCCAAGCTGGAGCGGTACGACGACACCCTCTTCACCGTCTTCAAGACCATCCACTACGTGGAGCACGCCGAACTCACCGCGACCAGCGAGGTCGTGGAGACCGGCGAGGTCATGTGCTTCACCGGCCCCGACTTCGTCATCACCGTCCGGCACGGCGGCCAGGGCTCCCTGCGCAACCTCCGGCACCGCCTCCAGGGCGAACCCGAGCTGCTCGCCAAAGGCCCCTCCGCCGTGCTGCACGCCATCGCCGACCATGTGGTCGACGGCTACATCGCGGTCGCCGACGCCGTCGAGCTCGACATCGACCAGCTGGAGATCGACGTCTTCTCGCCGGCCGCGAAGGGCGCCACGCGCGGTGCGGACACCGGCCGGATCTACCAGCTGAAGCGCGAGGTCCTGGAGTTCAAGCGGGCCGTGTCGCCGCTGCTGCGGCCGATGCAGCTGCTCAGCGAGCGGCCGATGCGGCTGGTCGACCCCGACATCCAGAAGTACTTCCGGGACGTCGCCGACCACCTCGCCCGCGTCCAGGAGCAGGTCGTCGGCTTCGACGAACTCCTCAACTCGATCCTCCAGGCCAACCTGGCGCAGGCGACCGTCGCGCAGAACGAGGACATGCGCAAGATCACCTCGTGGGCGGCGATCGTCGCCGTCCCCACGGCGGTCTGCGGCGTCTACGGCATGAACTTCGACCACATGCCCGAACTGCACTGGAAGTACGGCTACCCGATGGTGCTGACCGGCATCATCGCGGTCTGCTTCACCATCCACCGCACCCTCAAGCGCAACGGCTGGCTGTAGGACGGCTGCCGTTAGGCTTCGGGCATGACCGACACGCTGCTCACCGGCGCCCTCGTCGAGGAGGCCACCAAGAAGTCCGGCCTCGTCTGGGTGCGCGGCACCGGGCCCGCCCGCGCGCTCTGGCACGTCTGGCACGACGGCGCCGCGTGCGTGGTCGGCGACGGCCCCGGCGAGCAGCCGCTGCCCGGTCTCCTCGACGGCGGTACGGCCGAGGTGACGGTCCGCAGCAAGGACAAGGGCGGCCGGCTCGTCGCCTGGACGGCCGCCGTACGCGAGCTCGCCCCCGGCACCGAGGAGTGGGACGCGGCGGTCGCCGAGCTCAAGGGCAAGCGGCTCAACGCGCCCGACGGCGAGGCCATGACGGGGCGCTGGGCGCGCGAGTGCCGGGTGCTGCGGCTCGACCCGCGCGAGGCGACCACGGAGCTGCCGGACGGCTCCCTGGCCGCCGTACCGCTGCCCTCGGCGGCCACGACCCGCGACACGGTCCCGGGCGGCCTCCCGAAACTGCTGCTGAAGCGCCGCCGCCGCTAGGGCCATCTACGTCCGGGGCAGCTGCTTGCCGTAGTCGAGGGTCTCCTCCTTCGACGGCGCCGAGAGCGGGAAGTCCTGGTTCCACTCGGAGAGCACCACGACGCCCGCTCCCCCGCCCCGTGCGAACCGCAGCGGATACGGGGTGCCGTCGAGGGCCACGTCGAGGGCGCCGCCCTCCCCGCCCTCGCCGCCCTTGACCCTGACCGTACGGATCCCGCCGATCTGGTCCCGGTCGCCCTTGACCTTCTCGCCGTGCAGGCCGATGAGCCCGTCGAGGAGCAGGCCCATGTCGGTGAAGCCGCGCAGCTGCTTGTACGAGGGGTCGCCCTGGGGCACCTTCACGTACATGTCGTCGAGCTTGTCGGCGGCCTCGGCGTCCGATTCCGTCGGCGTGTCGCCGTCCTGGGCGTCGTCGTGCGCCCAGAAGCCCGCGTCGGCCTTCAGGTAGAGCGCCTCACCGACCCGGAGCAGCTCGAAGGTGCTGTTCTTCGTCGTCACCGAGCCGGTGGCGCCGTCCTGCTTGAGGCGCATGTTCAGCTTGAAGGTGTCGCCCTTGCTGACCAGGCTTCCGGCGAGCCGTACCGCCTTCGCCGTGTCCGCGGCGGACCGGGCCTTGCCCTCGATCTCGGGCGCGGAGAGCTTCCCGACCCCGTTGGTCCCCTCGTCCGGGTCGGCGGCGCACGCCGTGAGTCCCACCGTCAGTCCGGCGCAGAGCGCCAGGGGCGTCACAGCCCTGCGGATACGCGATGACGGGGTACGGGCGGTCATCTGCGCTGCCTCTCGTGTCGTGGGGGGGGCGGCGGGCCGTGGCCCGTGGGGACTGCCGGGGCCGGGGAGACTACCGTGTTCCCGGACCGGCGGAACGGCCGGGTCCGGTGCGGGCGCCGACGGGGGGGGAACGGCAGCTCGCAGCGTACCCGGGCCAGGGGAAGGGCCCGGCGGCAGCCGTACGGAGGCACTGCCGGGGCGGCTGGGAACCGGGCGGGCTAGCCTGAACCCGGTAGAACTCCGGCTTGGACTCGAATCGTGCGGCACCGAGGAGGCGCGTGGCATGGCGGCAGGCGCCCCCCGGATCTTCGTCTCCCACCTCGCGGGGGTCCCCGTATTCGACCCCGTCGGCGACCAGGTGGGCCGGGTCAGCGACCTGGTGGCCATGCTGCGGGTCGGCCGCAGGCCGCCGCGGCTGCTCGGCATGGTGGTGGAGGTCCTCAGCCGCCGCCGGGTGTTCGTCCCCATGACCCGGATCACCGGCGTCCAGTCCGGCCAGGTCATCACCACCGGCGTGGTCAACATGCGCCGCTTCGAACAGCGCCCCACCGAGCGGCTCGTCCTCGGCGAACTCCTCGACCGGCGGGTCCGGCTCGTGGGTCCCGGCGGGCAGGAGGGCGAGGAGGTCACGGTCCTCGACGTCGCCATCCAGCAGCTGCCGGCCCGCCGCGACTGGGAGATCGACAAGGTCTTCGTCCGGCGCGGCAAGGGCGGGGCGCTGCGCCGCAAGGGCGAGACCCTGACCGTCGAGTGGTCGGCCGTCACCGGCTTCTCCCTGGAGGAGCACGGGCAGGGCGCCGAGAACCTCGTCGCCACCTTCGAGCGGCTGCGTCCCGCCGACGTCGCCAACGCCCTGCACCACCTCTCCCCGAAGCGGCGTGCCGAGGTGGCGGCGGCACTCGACGACGACCGGCTCGCCGACGTCCTCGAAGAGCTGCCGGAGGACGACCAGATCGAGATCCTCGGCAAGCTGAAGGACGAGCGCGCGGCCGACGTCCTGGAGGCGATGGACCCCGACGACGCGGCCGACCTGCTGTCCGAGCTGCCCGAGGAGGACCAGGAGCGGCTCCTTACGCTGATGCGGCCGGACGACGCGGCCGACGTGCGCCGGCTCCTGGCGTACGAGGAGCGCACGGCGGGCGGTCTGATGACGACCGAGCCGATCGTGCTGCGGCCGGACGCCACGGTCGCGGACGCGCTCGCCCGGGTCCGGCAGCAGGACCTGTCCCCGGCCCTCGCCGCCCAGGTGTACGTGTGCCGGCCGCCGGACGAGACGCCGACCGGCAAGTACCTGGGCACGGTGCACTTCCAGCGGCTCCTGCGCGATCCGCCGTTCACTCTGGTCAGCTCGCTCGTGGACAGCGATCTGCCGCCGCTCGGCCCGGACACCCCGCTGCCCGCCGTCACCAGCTATCTCGCCGCGTACAACATGGTCGCGGCGCCGGTGGTGGACGAGGGCGGTTCGCTGCTCGGCGCGGTCACCGTCGACGACGTGCTCGACCACCTGCTGCCGGAGGACTGGCGGGAGACCGAGTTCCACGAGGAGGGGGCGGGGCATGGCGGCTGAGCGCACACAGGACCGGGAGCGCGAGCGGGACCGGCCGGGTCCCCGCATCCGGCTCGACCTGCCGCGCGAGCGCCGGGCCAGGCTGCTTCCGGAGTACGACCCCGAGGCCTTCGGGCGGATGTCGGAGCGGATCGCCCGGTTCCTGGGGACGGGTCGGTTCCTCGTCTGGATGACCCTGACGATCATCCTCTGGGTCGCGTGGAACATCTTCGCGCCGGCGTCGCTGAAGTTCGACGAGTACCCGTTCATCTTCCTGACGCTCGCGCTGTCCCTCCAGGCCTCGTACGCGGCGCCGCTGATCCTGCTCGCCCAGAACCGGCAGGACGACCGGGACCGGGTCAATCTCGAACAGGACCGGAAGCAGAACGAGCGGTCGATCGCCGACACCGAGTACCTGACCCGGGAGATCGCGGCGCTGCGGATGGGCCTCGGCGAGGTCGCCACGCGCGACTGGATCCGGTCGGAACTCCAGGACCTCATCAAGGAGCTGGAGGAGCGCCGGGATCTATTCCCGGCGGACGGTACCCGGGGAAGTGACGTACCCGACCGTTGACAGGCCTTTCATGGGCCGGTGGTCGGCGCCGTACCATCGTCGGTATGGCTATGGAAGACGCGGTGCTCGAAGCACTGGCGACGGTGAACGACCCCGAGATCAACAAACCGATCACTGAGCTCGGCATGGTCAAGTCGGTGGAGATCGAGCCGGACGGCAGGGTCGCCGTCACGGTCTACCTGACCGTCTCCGGCTGCCCGATGCGCGACACCATCACGCAGCGCGTGACGGATGCCGTCTCCCGGGTCGACGGCGTCACCGCCGTCGACGTCTCGCTGGACGTGATGAGCGACGAGCAGCGCAAGGAGCTGGCGGCGGCGCTGCGCGGCACGGGCGCCGAGCGCGAGGTGCCGTTCGCGAAGCCCGGCTCGCTGACCCGGGTGTACGCGGTGGCGTCCGGCAAGGGCGGTGTCGGCAAGTCGTCCGTCACCGTGAACCTGGCGGCGGCGATGGCCGCGGACGGGCTGAAGGTCGGTGTCGTCGACGCCGACATCTACGGCCACAGCGTGCCGCGGATGCTGGGCGCGGACGGGCGTCCGACCCAGGTCGAGAACATGATCATGCCGCCGTCGGCGCACGGCGTGAAGGTCATCTCCATCGGCATGTTCACCCCGGGCAACGCCCCGGTCGTGTGGCGCGGCCCGATGCTGCACCGCGCGCTCCAGCAGTTCCTCGCGGACGTGTACTGGGGGGACCTGGACGTCCTCCTGCTCGACCTGCCCCCGGGTACCGGCGACATCGCGATCTCGGTCGCGCAGCTCGTCCCCAACGCGGAGATCCTGGTCGTCACCACCCCGCAGCAGGCCGCGGCCGAGGTCGCGGAGCGGGCCGGCTCGATCGCCGTCCAGACGCACCAGAAGATCGTCGGCGTCGTGGAGAACATGGCGGGCCTGCCGTGCCCGCACTGCGACGAGATGGTCGACGTGTTCGGCTCGGGCGGCGGCCAGAAGGTCGCGGACGGCCTGAC
The DNA here is from genome assembly GCF_040632845.1 of Streptomyces sp. NPDC016459. Classification (NCBI taxonomy): domain Bacteria; kingdom Bacillati; phylum Actinomycetota; class Actinomycetes; order Kitasatosporales; family Streptomycetaceae; genus Streptomyces; species Streptomyces sp. NPDC016459. Next base: position 571,778 of record NZ_JBEYCR010000002.1, on the reverse strand, counting down.
GCAGACCACGGGCACGAGCGTCCCGGTCCTCGGCTCGATCCCGATCGACGTACGGCTCCGCGAGGGCGGCGACGACGGCACGCCGGTCGTCCTCTCCGACCCCGACTCCCCGGCGGGCGCGGCGCTCCGCGCGATCGCCGGCAAGCTCGGCGGCCGCCAGCGCGGCCTCTCGGGCATGAGCCTGGGCATCACGCCGCGCAACAAGTTCTGAGGTTCAGGACGTGACGGAGGGCGCCCCCGTGGGGGCGCCCTCCGCCGTACCGTCAGGCGTACGCGTCGAGGTCCTTGATCTGCGAGAACCCGAGCCCGTACGCGCTCATGCCCCGCCCGTACGCCCCGATGTGGACGCCCGCGGCGGAACCGGCGAGGACCCAGCCGAACTCCGACTCCCGGTAGTGGAACGGCATCGGCACCCCGTCCACCGGCAGCGACAGCGTCGACCACTCCGGTCCGTCGAGGTCGTCGGCCAGCTCGAAGGCCGTCTCGGTCTGCTGGTCCAGCCAGTTGTCCCGCGTCGCGTGGTCGAGCGAGGCGGGCCAGGTGTGGACGAGCAGCCCCGACCCGGCCAGCCAGGCCGCCGAGGCGACGGTGGTGGCGTCGAGGACGCCCGTCCCGTCACCGCTGCGGCGCACGGGACTCGCCCCGACCGTCACGACGACCGCGAACCGCTCCTTCTCCGCCGCGCTCGCGTCCGACTTTATGGTCGGCGTGTCGCCGTGCCCGGTCGACCCGTGCTGCACGCTGCCGTCCGCCGCCGTACCGACCTGCATCAGCCAGCGGGGCCCGGTGAAGGCCTCGTCGAGGCCGTACCAGGCGAACTGCGCGCGCAGATAGCCCTCGGCGGTCCGCCGGGCCGTCGGCACGCCCTCCACCCGACTCGTGGTCTCCATCTCGGCCGCCTCCTCGTTCCGTCAACAGAGCGAGGATAGCCACCGCGACGCGTCGGGTCGGTGACAGCCCGTCGTCAGGTCGCGTCGGAGTCGTACGGCGGACGCTCTCCGGTGTCCGGCTTGTCCTGCTTCTTGAGCAGGTCGGGAGAGGAGCCGTTGACCGCGGCGGGCGCGGCGGTGGCGGCGCCGTCGCGGCCGTGGACCGCGTCGGCGACGTCGTTCATCTCCTTCTTGAGGTCGAAGCTGCCGCGCAGCTCCTTGAGCTCACGAAGGTCGTCGTTCTGCTCCATCTGCTTGCGCAGGAACGTCTTGGGGTTGAGGTCCTCGAACTCGAAGTCCTTGAAGTCCGGGCCCAGCTCGCTGCGGATGTCCTCCTTCGCGCTGTCGGAGAAGTCACGGACCTTCTTCACGAAGCGCGAGACGTCCTGGATCACCTTCGGGAGCTTCTCCGGCCCGAAGACGAGCACGGCGAGGACCACGAGCGCCACCAGCTCGAGTGCGCCTATGTCGCTGAACACGTAGTAGCTCCTTCATGCCGGGTCAAGGGCCCAGGCCCCGGTCCACGGTACCCGCCGAAACCGCCGGGCGGGTACCTCGCGGTGTCCGTCACATGGCGCTCAGGTGCCCTGCGAGGAACCGAGCGTCAGCGTCTTCGTCAGCTCCTTGCCGCCGCGGGTCAGGGTGAGCTCCAGCCGGTCGCCCGGACGGTGGGCGCGGATCTTCACGATCAGCTCCTCGCCGTTGTGGACGCGCTGGCCGTCGACCTTGGTGATGACGTCGCCCGGCCGGAGCCCGGCCTTGGCCGCCGGGCCGCCGGGCGTGACGGAGGCGGAGCCGTCCTTGCCCTTCTCGCCGACGCGGGCCCCGTCGCCGTTGAACTGCATGTCGAGGCTCACCCCGATGACGGGGTGGCTGGCCTTGCCGGTGTTGATGAGTTCCTCGGCGACGCGCTTGCCCTGGTTGATCGGTATGGCGAAGCCGAGGCCGATGGAGCCGGGCTGGGAGGCGCCGGCGCCGTCGCCCTCGCCCGAGCCGCCGCCGGCCGCGCGGATCGCGCTGTTGATGCCGATGACCCGGGCCTTGGAGTCGAGGAGCGGGCCGCCGGAGTTGCCCGGGTTGATGGGGGCGTCGGTCTGGAGCGCGTCGACGTAGCTGACGTCGCTGCCGTCGCCCTTCTCGCCGCCCGCGGTGATCGGGCGCTCCTTGGCGCTGATGATCCCGGAGGTGACCGTGTTGGAGAGGTCGAAGGGGGCGCCGATGGCGACGACGGGGTCGCCGACGCGGACGTTGTCGGAGTTGCCCAGCGGCAGCGGCTTGAGGCCGGAGACGCCGGTGACCTGGACGACGGCCAGGTCGTAACCGGTGTCCTTGCCGACGAGCTTGGCGCGGGCGGTCTCGCCGCTGGAGAAGGTCACCGAGATGTCCTCCGAGGACTCGGCCGAGTCGACGACGTGGTTGTTGGTGAGGATGTGGCCCTTGGTGTCGAGGACGAAGCCGGTGCCGGTGCCCGACGAACCACCGCCCTTGACGTGCAGGGTGACCACGCCGGGCAGGGCACTGGCGGCGATCCCGGCCACGCTCTCGGGGGCGCGGTCGGTGTCCCCGGCGTCCGCCTGCGGGAGTTCGACGGTGGTGAGCCCGCCGTTCCGCTCGACGTAGGCGCCGATGCCGCCGCCGATGACGCCGGTGACGAGGGCGAAGACCAGCGCTCCCACGACCGCGAGCCCCTTGCGGGACTTCTTCACGGGCGCGGGCGGCAGCCCGGCCCCGCCGACCCCCCAGGGGTCGTACTGCACCCAGGGCGCACCAGCGGCCTGGGGGTGACCCTGAGGTTGGGGGTGGGGCTGAGGCTGCGGGTGAGCCTGGGGGTGTGCCTGCGGCGGTACGGGGGGCATGTGGGCCTGCTGGGGCGGTACGGGGGCCGACGGGAGCTGTACGGGCGGGGCGGGCGCCCAGGGGCCGGGCTCCCCGTAGGGCGGCGTCCGGTACTCGTCGGGCGCGTGCAGGGGTCCGGGCACGGGCTGCGCGACCGTCGGGGGCTCGGGCGACGCCGCCGTCTCCGCCGCAAGGGTCACGTCGGCCGCACCGGGCGCACCGGCCTCGTCAGTGACATGTGGCGCACCGGCCGCCTCCGTCACCACCGGGGGCTGCGGCGCGGGCAGGGGAAAGTCACCGTCGTCGGCTCCGCCCCCGCCGGGGCGGTCGGTGGCCTCGCCGGCCGGAGGCGGCGAGGGTATCCGCGCCGCCTCCGGCGTGCTCGAAGGCCGGCTCCACCAGTTCGGCTTCCCGTTGTCCATGCTCTCCCCGCAGCCCGCTGACCCGTCCGCGCCCCTGGGTCGGGCGCCCGTGTCCCTGGATTCAACCAGGTCGCGGGTCAGCGGTGGGAGCCGAGCGGTGCGGTCGTCGGGCTCGGCGCCGGGCTGGGCCCGGGGGCGAAGGCCAGTTGGAGGGCCGGGCCCGTGGGACGTATGAACGGCGAGAGCGGAAGGAGCGACTGCGGGGCGGACCGCTGGAGTCGCACCGCCGACAGGGGGGCGGCGGCGGAGCGCACCGCGTCCGGGGGCACCGCACCCGCCGGAACCGTGCCCGGGTCACCCGCCGCGATCGGCCCGTGCGGGGCCACCGGACCGTGCGGCAGCGCCACCGGAGCGCCGGGAGACAGCGGAGCCGCCTGCCCCGCGCCGACGGACTGGGCGCCGGACCGCTCGCCGGAGCGGGTGCCCCGGATGACGGTGGAGCCGCCGCCCGGGCCCGCGGCGGTGGCACGCAGCGGGGTGACCGCGCTGCCCGAGCCCTGGCCGCCGCGCCCGCTCGCGTTCACCGAGGATTCGAGGGGCAGGGTGCCGCCGAGGGCGATCGCGGCGAAGGAGACGGCGCCGGCCGCCGCCCAGGCGAAGCGCCGCCCGCGCCCGGAGGTTCCCGGCGCGCGGTCGCCGACCCCGTGGATGCGGAAGCCGGTCCCCGGCGACTGCGGGGTCACGACCGCCGCCGTGGCGAAGCCGTCGGACTTCACTCCGCCCGCGCCGAGCAGCATCTGTTCGAGGGGACCTCGCGGTCCGCCGGGGGCTCCCGGCTCGCCGGGGCCTCCGGGGAGACCCTGGAGACGGGCGAGGAAACCCTCCGACGGCGGCGGGGGCGCGGCGGAGGCGAAGACGCTCTTGAGGGTGCGCTGGGCATCGGCCTCCGCCTTGCAGCGGGCGCAGGTCGCGAGGTGGGCGAGGACCCGCTCGCGGGCGTCGTGGCCGAGTTCGCCGTCGACGAGCGCGGCCAGCCGGTCTCCGAGGTGGTGCTCCGCGGGGGTCGGTGACGAGGGACGTGTGCCGCTCACGCTGTCCCGGCCTCCCATCCGACGGAGGCCAGGGCACGCTCCGCCCGGGCCTCGGGGGAACGGTGCTTGAGGGCCTTGCGCAGATGGGAGCGCCCGCGATGGATCCGGCTGCGGACGGTGCCGAGCTTCACTCCGAGGGTCGCGGCGATCTCCTCGTACGACAGTCCTTCGATGTCGCAGAGGACGACCGCGGCGCGGAACTCGGGCGCGAGGGTGTCGAGGGCCTGCTGCACGTCGGCGTCGAAGTGGGTGTCGTTGAACACCTGCTGCGGGGAGGGCTCGCGGCTGGGCAGTCGCTCGGCGGCGTCGTCGGCGAGCGCGTCGAAGCGGATGCGCTGCTTGCGGCGGACCATGTCGAGGAAGAGGTTGGTGGTGATGCGGTGGAGCCAGCCCTCGAAGGTGCCCGGCGTGTACGTCGACAGCGAGCGGAAGACGCGGACGAAGACCTCCTGGGTGAGGTCCTCGGCGTCGTGCTGGTTACCCGTGAGCCGGTACGCGAGGCGGTAGACCCGACCACTGTGCGTGCTGACGATCTCCTCCCAGGTGGGCGGAGTCCACGCCTGCGATTCCGCATCCGATGCGAAGGTCGCGGTGGTGGGTGCGGAATCGGTGGTGCGGAAACGGTCAGCGGTGTCGGTCACGGATTTCGGCTCACCCGCCGACCTGAGAAGACGCCGAAGCACTCCTCCCCGATCCACAGGCGCAGCCGCACCTCCCCTGTCGGCTCTGGTGGTGTCCAGCGGAGCCCCTACCATAGCCACCTCGCCCGTTAGCTCCGGATAAGAATCTTTACGCGAATTTGGAACCCGGTCGCCCGGCTGTCCCCCGTCGCTTCCCACCCCTGGTGAACGCACGGTCCCATCTGCGGGTTCCCGCTGACAGCGGATACAGTCACCGTTGCGTCAACTACGGGGACAGGAGAGGGCCATTACCGCCAACCGGCAGACGAGCTGGTCGTTCGCCGACGCTTTCGTCGCCGAGGACGACGCTCTGCGCTGGGCCCGGGAGCGGGCCCGCGAGGCAGGGCAGGCCTCGGTGTCGCCGGGCACCGGCGGCGCGCTGCGTCTGCTCGCGGCGACGGCGGACGCCAAGGCGGTGGCGGAGATCGGTACCGGCACGGGCGTGTCGGGCATCTATCTGCTGCTCGGGATGCGGCCCGACGGGGTCCTGACGACCGTGGACCTCCAGCCGGAGCGCCAGCAGCTCGCCAAGACGGCGTTCCGCGCGGCCGGCTTCGCGGGCAACAGGGCCCGGTTCATCCCCGGCCGCGCCCTCGACGTCCTGCCGCGTCTCGCGGACGGCGGATACGACCTCGTGTTCTGCGACGGCGACCGGCTCGAGTACCTCGACTACCTCGCTGAATCGTTGCGCCTGCTGCGACCGGGCGGCCTCGTCTGCTTCGAGGGCGTCTTCGCGGACGGTCGCACGGTCGACTCGGGGGCCCAGCCGGCGGAGGTCCAGCGCGTCCGCGAGCTGCTGCGCGCGGTGCGGGAGAGCCAGGAGCTCATCCCCTCCCTGCTGCCGGTCGGCGACGGCCTGCTCTGCGCGGTACGCCGGGGCTGACCGGCCCGCCCCGCACCCGTACGACAGGGCCGGCTCCCTCCGGGATCCGTGCCCGCCCCGGACGCACCGCTGCCCCGGTACGGGTGAGCCGTACCGGGGCAGTGGTGGGGAATCCGTGGAGAAGAGGGTCAGCCGACGACCTTCTTGAGAGCGTCGCCCAGTGCCTGGGCCTCGTCCGGGGTCAGCTCGACGACAAGCCGACCGCCGCCTTCGAGCGGTACCCGCATGACGATGCCCCGCCCCTCCTTGGTCACCTCGAGCGGGCCGTCACCCGTCCGCGGCTTCATGGCCGCCATGCTTGTTCCCCTTCCTGAAACCAGCTCTTTGTCAGCCGGGCAGCTCCATGATGTGGAGCACGCTTCACCGGCTTCGAACACATTGCTTCCAGGTCATTATCCCGCATGGCAGGACCCGATGACCAACATCGATTGGCATCGCTTGCGCAACGCGCTCTCTCAAAACCCCACATTTCGGCGATCGGCCTGCGATACTTCGCCGCTCGGCGTCCGGCCGGAGCCCTTTTTTCTTTGACGCAGCTCACATGTGCGGTCCGGGTGATGTCCGCCATGCTGGGCTGGTCAACCACGCGAAGAAGCGAAGGGAACCCGATGGCCGACACGGTCCTGTACGAGGTGAGCGACGGACTCGCCACCATCACGCTCAACCGGCCCGAGGCCATGAACGCCATGAACGTGGCGGCGAAGGTCGCCCTCCGGGACGCGGCGGAGACGGCCGCGGCGGACCCCGGCGTACGGGCGGTGCTGCTCACCGCGGCCGGGGAGCGGGCGTTCTGCGTGGGCCAGGACCTCAAGGAACACGTGGGTCTGCTCATGGCGGACCACGAGAACGGCACGCGGGCGACCATGAACACGGTCCGCGACCACTACAACCCGATCACCAAGGCGCTCGCGGGGATGCGCAAGCCGGTGGTGGCGGGCGTGAACGGCGTCGCGGCGGGGGCCGGCTTCGGTTTCGCACTCGCGGCGGACTACCGGGTGGTCGCCGAGACCGCCTCGTTCAACACCTCCTTCGCCGGCGTCGCACTCACCGCGGACTCGGGCGTGTCCTGGACCCTGCCCCGGCTGATCGGCGCGAGCCGGGCGTCCGACCTGCTGCTGTTCCCGCGCTCGATCAGCGCCCGGGAGGCGTACGAGCTCGGCATCGTGAACCGCCTGGTCCCGGCCGCCGACCTGGCCGCCGAGGCCGAAAAGGTCGCCCGCAAGCTGGCGGAGGGCCCGACGGTGGCGTACGCGGCCCTCAAGGAGTCGCTCGCCTACGGCGCCGACCACTCGCTCGCCGAGGCCCTGGAGAAGGAGGAGGAACTCCAGGCCCTGGCCGGTTCCTCGGAGGACCACACGATCGCGGTCCGCGCCTTCATCGCCAAGGAGAAGCCGGCGTACCTCGGCCGCTGAGCCGGGGCGGGGCGGTCGGTGCTACCGGCCGCCCCGGGCCACGCACCCCGTCACGTGGTCGTCGACGAGGCCGCAGGCCTGCATCAGGGCGTAGGCCGTGGTGGGGCCGATGAAGCGGAGGCCGCGCTTCTTGAGCGCCTTCGACAGGGCCGCGGACTCGTCCGTGACCGCCGGGACGTCGGACACCGTGCGCGGGACCGGGCGGCCCGCCGGGTCGGGGGCGTACGACCAGATCAGGGCGTCGAGTTCGCCGGGGGACCAGGTGGCGAGCAGTCGCGCGTTGGCCAGGGTCGCGTCGATCTTGGCGCGGTTGCGGATGATGCCCTCGTCGGCGAGGAGCCGCTCGCGGTCCTCCTCGCCGAAGCCGGCGACGGAGGCGATGGCGAAGCCGGCGAACGCACGCCGGAAGCCCTCGCGGCGGCGCAGGATCGTGATCCACGACAGACCCGACTGGAAGGCCTCCAGGCAGAGCCGCTCGAAGAGCGCGTCGTCACCGTGGACCGGGCGGCCCCACTCCTCGTCGTGGTACGCCACGTAGTCCTCGGTCGACAGGCCCCAGGGGCAACGCAGCCGCCCGTCGGGTCCCGGGATCACCCCGCCGGCCGTCACGCCCGCTCGTCCTCGTCGTGACCGGCGGCGGCCGCTCCCGCGAGCGCGTCCTCGAGCTCCGCGATCCGGGCGTCCCGCTCGGCGAGTTCGGCGCCGAGGCGGACGAGGACGTCGTCGACGTCCGCCATCCGGTAGCCGCGGACGGCGACGGGCAGGCGGACCGCCTCGACGTCGGCGCGGTCGACCGGGCGGGTGGCCGGGAGCGGGTCGACGAGCTGCTCGGGCGCCACCTCGGGCAGCACCTCGCTGTCGCCGCCGCCGACCACGGCGAGGGTCACCGCGGCCACGACCACGACCATCGTGATGAGCAGAAACCAGAACACCTGCGCGCCTCTCCCCGGAGTGGAAACCGTCCCGTGCCGATCGTGCCATGCGCCACCGACAGCTAGGGTCGCAGGCGAGCGGACACGAGGGAGGACAAAAGGGATGCTGCGCTTGGGACGGCGTGAATTCGGGCCGCACGAGCCGGTGATCATGGCGATCGTGAACCGGACCCCGGACTCCTTCTACGACCAGGGCGCGACCTTCCGCGACGAGCCGGCGCTCGCCCGGGTCGAGCAGGCCGTGGCCGAAGGGGCGGCGATCATCGACATCGGCGGGGTGAAGGCGGGCCCCGGCGAGGAGGTGACGGCCGAGGAGGAGGCGCGGCGCACGGTCGGTTTCGTCGCGGAGGTCCGCAGGCGCCATCCCGATGTGGTCATCAGCGTGGACACCTGGCGGGCGGATGTCGGCGCGGCGGTCTGCGAGGCCGGTGCGGACGTGCTGAACGACGCGTGGGGCGGGGTCGATCCCGGACTCGCCGAGGTGGCCGCGAAGTACGGCGCGGGACTCGTGTGCACGCACGCGGGTGGCGCCGAGCCGCGGACCCGGCCGCACCGGGTGGCGTACGAGGACGTGATGGCCGACATCCTGCGGGTGACGGTGGGGCTCGCGGAGCGGGCGGCGGCGCTGGGCGTGCGGCGGGACGGGATCATGATCGACCCGGGGCACGACTTCGGGAAGAACACCCGGCACAGCCTGGAGGCGACCCGGCGGCTCGGGGAGATGACGGAGACGGGGTGGCCGGTGCTCGTGTCCCTGTCGAACAAGGACTTCGTCGGGGAGACGCTGGACCGGCCGGTGAAGGAGCGGGTGCTGGGGACGCTGGCGACGACGGCGGTCTCGGCGTGGCTCGGGGCCCGGGTGTACCGGGTGCACGAGGTGGCGGAGACGCGCCAGGTGCTCGACATGGTGGCGTCCATCGCGGGGCACCGGCCCCCCGCGGTCGCCCGGCGCGGGCTGGCGTAGCGGGGACGGAAGGGGGCGCCGCCCTGACAAGGCGCCCCCGTGGACGGAGCTACTTGCCGGTCTCCTTCGTCACCAGCGTCACCGCCTCCTCCACGTCGTCCGTGACGTGGAAGAGCAGCAGGTCGCGCTCCGAGGCCTTGCCGCCCGCGACGACGGAGTCACGGAGCCAGTCGACGAGGCCCTTCCAGTACTCCGTGCCGAAGAGGACGATCGGGAAGCGGGTGACCTTGCGGGTCTGGACCAGGGTCAGCGCCTCGAAGAGCTCGTCGAGGGTGCCGAGTCCGCCGGGCAGGACGACGAAGCCCTGCGCGTACTTCACGAACATCGTCTTCCGGACGAAGAAGTAGCGGAAGTTCACGCCGATGTCGACGTGCGGGTTGAGCCCCTGCTCGAAGGGGAGCTCGATGCCGAGGCCCACGGAGACGCCCTTGGCCTCCCTGGCCCCCTTGTTGGCCGCCTCCATGGAGCCGGGGCCGCCGCCCGTGATGACCGCGAAGCCCGCCTCGACGAGCGCCCGGCCGATCCGTACGCCCGCCTCGTACTCGGGCGAGTCCGGCTTCGTACGGGCCGAGCCGAAGACGCTGATGGCGCTCGGCAGTTCGGCGAGGGCTCCGAAGCCCTCCACGAACTCGGACTGGATGCGCATGACCCGCCAGGGGTCGGTGTGCACCCACTCCGAGTCGCCCTCGGTGTCGAGCAGCCGCTGGTCCGTGGTGCCCGGCTGGATCTGGTCCCGCCGCCTGAGCACCGGACCGAGTCGCTGTTCCTCGGGCTTCGCCATTCCCTCGGGAATGCCCATGGCCTGCTCCCTCCGCCGACCGGCGGCCGCCCATGTCGACCGCCAACTGATCTTCTGGTCCGGTCAGCGTAGGACCACGGAGGTGACGAAACGCGAAATTACGGAAGTCAGGCAGTCAGCCAGTCGCGGAGCCGTGCCTCGCAGTGGTGGATCCGGTCGACGGGAACGTGCTCGTCCCGCTTGTGCGCGTAGATCGGATCGCCGGGCCCGTAGTTGACCGCGGGCACGCCGAGGGCGCTGAAGCGGGAGACGTCGGTCCAGCCGAACTTGGGCTGGGCGCTGCCGCCGACGGCCTTCATGAAGGCCTCCGCGGCCGGGTGCGAGAGGCCGGGCAGGGCGCCGGGGCTCTCGTCGTCGACGACGAACTCGGCGATGTCGCAACCGTCGAAGAACTCGCGGACGTACGCCAGGGCCTCGGCCGGGGAGCGGTCGGGCGCGTACCGGTAGTTGACGGTGACCGTGCAGGCGTCGGGGATGACGTTGGTGGCGACGCCGCCCTGGATCGCCACGGCGTTGAGGCCCTCGTGGTACTCCAGGCCGTCGATGACCGGCTTGCGCGGCTCGTAGGCGGCGAGGCGGGCGAGGATCGGGGCAGCGGTGTGGATGGCGTTGGAGCCCATCCAGGAGCGCGCGGAGTGGGCGCGCTCGCCCGCCGTGTGCAGGATGACGCGCAGGGTGCCCTGGCAGCCGCCCTCGACCTGGGCGTCGGAGGGCTCCAGGAGGACGGCGAAGTCGCCCTCGAGCCAGTCGGGGTGCGCGGCGGCGATCTTCCCGAGGCCGTTGAGGTCGGCGGCGACCTCCTCGTTGTCGTAGAAGACGAAGGTGAGGTCGCGGTTGGGCTCGGGGACGGTGGCGGCGATCCGCAGCTGGACGGCGACCCCGGACTTCATGTCGGAGGTGCCGCAGCCCCACAGGACGCCGTTCTCGTCGAGCCGGGAGGGCACGTTGTCGGCGATCGGCACGGTGTCGATGTGGCCGGCGAGGACGACCCGCTCGCCGCGGCCGAGGCTCGTGCGGGCCACGACGTTGTTGCCGTAGCGGTCGACGGTGAGGTGCGGCAGCAGGCGCAGTGCCTGCTCGATGGCGTCCGCGAGCGGCTGCTCGGTCCCGCTGACGGACGGGAAGTCGACGAGGGCGGCGGTGAGGACGGCCCCGTCCTGGGACAGGTCGAGGGGCGTGTCGAGCGGGGTGATGTCAGCCATGTGCCGACCCTAACGCGGCCTCCAGTACGGTGGGCCCCGTGTCCGAGCCCATCCGCCCCGCCCGTCGGGGCCGCCTCGCCCGCTCCGCGGCCGCCTTCGCCGTGCTCCTCGGTCTCGCCTCGTACGTGGCCGTGCACCAGATGACGGGGAGCAAGGGCACGCCCCGGTGCAGTGTGGGCAGTGGCGAGAACCGGTACGAGTTCACCCCGGAGCAGGCGTCGAACGCGGCGACGATCTCGGCCGTGGGCACCACCCGCGGGCTCCCGGAGCGGGCGGTGACGATCGCGCTCGCGACGGCGCTCCAGGAGTCGGCGCTTCGGAACATCGGGCACGGCGACCGGGACTCGCTCGGTCTGTTCCAGCAGCGGCCGTCGATGGGGTGGGGGACGCCGGCGCAGATCATGGACCCGGTGTACTCGGCGGGGAAGTTCTACGAAGGCCTGGAGAAGGTCCCGGGATACTCGCGGCTGCCGCTGACGGTGGCGGCGCAGAAGGTGCAGAAGAGCGGGTTCCCGCAGGCGTACGCGAAGCACGAGCCGGACGCGACGCTGCTCGCGGCGGCGCTGACGGGCCGGGCGCCTGCGGCGCTCTCGTGTACGGCGGACGAGACGGAGGGCCGACCGGGCGATCCGGAGCTCGTGCGTACGGAGCTGGTGCGGGCCTTCGGCGAGAAGGCGGCGCCCCGGGCGGTCACGGGCGGTCCGAGCGCTGGCCGGTCGGCGCCGGAGCCGACGGTGCTCGTGGTGCCGGTGCGGACGGCGGCAGGGGCGGCGCGCGTGGCCGGCGCGGACGAGCGGCGCGGCTGGGAGCTGGCGCAGTGGGCGGTGGCGCGGGCGGACGCGCTGCGCATCGTGGAGGTCACGTACGGGGGCCGGGTGTGGCGGGCCGGGGAGGCCGCAGGCGGGTGGTCGACGTCCTCGGGCGCGGCCGCCGGTGACGGGGAGACCGTCCGGATGCGGCTCGCACGGTAGCCGATCACGCGTACGCCCGTTCACTCGCCGGTGGCACGGACCGGGCCCGCGCCCGGAGGAATTCACCACCGTTTCGAGCCGTTGTGCACGCGATGCGCCCCACCCCGCCTCTTCCCTTGCGGGACAAGGGAAGTGACGGTTCGGCAGATGCCCGCGCGATGACGCCTTCGTCCGTTTTCCTCCCCACCTGACAATACGACGCATTACCAACTCTTTACCTTCGACCGCCGCAACCTCTCCCGCCCCCGAGCCGGTTGTCACAGCGTCCGAACGAACCTCGCACCTCGTCGAAGGAGCACCATGTCCCTCCCCCTGACCCGTCGGATCGCCCGCGCCGCCCTCCTCATCGCGGCCGGCGCAGCCCCCGTGGTCGGTGCGGCCGGCTCCGCGAGCGCCCTCGACCACGGCCTGGCGCCGACCGGCGCCCTCGGCGGCGTCACCGCCCTGGACGCCGCCGGTGCGGGCACCGCCGTCGACGGCGCCTCGAAGACCACCACCGGTGTCGTCGGCTCCACCGGCAGCAAGGCCGTCGGCACGGCCGTCCCCGCCGCCGGCAAGACCGTCGGCTCCGCGGGCAAGACCGCCGCGCCCGCCGCCCAGAAGGTCGCCGGCGAGACCACCGGCAGCGCGGGCGAGGTCGTCGGCAAGACGGCCGGCGCCGCGACCGAGAGCGCCGAGGCCCCGACCGGCGGCGCCCTGGGCGGTGGCCTCGGCAACCTGCCCACCGGCCAGACGCTCGGCGGCCTGCCGATCGGCTGACCCGCCGGCACCGCGACCCCGCACGGCGGAGGGCCCGGGGAGCACCTGCTCCCCGGGCCCTCGCCCGTACCCAAGGACCGCGAGCGGTCAGCCGAGCCGCTTGACCGCCGCCTCGACGCGCTCGTCCGTGGCCGTGAACGCCACCCGCACGAACCTCTCCCCCGCCTCGCCGTAGAAGTCGCCCGGCGCCACCAGGACGCCCTTCTCCGCCAGGTACGCCACGGTCTCCCAGCACGGCTCGTCCCGGGTCGCCCACAGGTACAGGCTCGCCTCGCTGTGCTCGATCCGGAAGCCGTGCGCCTCGAGGGCCGTCCGCAGCGCCGCCCGCCGGGCCGCGTACCGCTCCCGCTGCTCGGCCACGTGCGTGTCGTCGCCGAGGGCCGCCACCGTCGCCGCCTGGACGGGAGCCGCCGTCATCATGCCGCCGTGCTTGCGGATCCGGAGCAGCTCACCGAGGACGGCCGCGTCACCCGCGACGAACGCCGCCCGGTATCCGGCCAGGTTGGAGCGCTTGGACAGCGAGTGGACGGCCACGATCCCCTCGTACGAACCACCGCAGACGTCCGGGTGCAGCACGGAGACCGGGTCGGCCTCCCAGCCCAGCTCCAGGTAGCACTCGTCGGAGAAGACGAGGACGCCGTGCTCCCGCGCCCAGGCCACGATCCGGGTCAGCTCGTCCTTGCCCAGGACCTTGCCCGTCGGGTTCGAAGGGGAGTTGAGCCACAGCAGTTTCAGACCGGCCGGGTCGAGGCGCGTGGGGTCGTCGTAGACGACGGGGGTCGCCCCGCAGAGCCGCGCCCCGACCTCGTACGTCGGGTACGCGAGGCGCGGGTAGGCGACCACGTCACCCGCGCCCAGACCCAGCTGCGTCGGCAGCCAGGCCACCAGCTCCTTGGAGCCCACCACCGGCAGGACGTTCTCGTGCGCGAGGTCCACCGCGCCCAGACGTCGCCCGCACCAGCCCGTGAGGGCGTCCCGCAGCTCCTTCGTCCCCCACACCGTGGGATAGCCCGGCGAGTCCGCCGCAGCGACCAGGGCCTCCTGGATCAGCGCGGGGACCGGATCGACGGGCGTGCCGACCGAGAGGTCCACGATTCCGTCCGGGTGCGCGAGTGCCGTCTTCTTGTACGGCTCCAGCTTGTCCCAGGGGAAGACGGGCAGGCGCGAAGAGACTGCGCTCACGGGGGGCTCTCACTTCCTCGTACGTGCTCGGGAGAGGCGTCGGGAAACGCCTCGGTCCCGCACGGCGGCCGACGCCGTACGGGACCGGATGCGGTCGATCAGCCGTTCTGCGGCGGCAGGGCGGCGATGAAGGGGTGGTCACGCTCGATCTCGCCGAGCTTGGAGGCACCACCGGGCGAGCCGAGCTCGTCGAAGAACTCGACGTTCGCCTTGTAGTAGTCCTTCCACTCCTCCGGGGTGTCGTCCTCGTAGAAGATCGCCTCGACCGGGCAGACCGGCTCACAGGCCCCGCAGTCGACGCATTCGTCCGGGTGGATGTACAAGGACCGCTTGCCCTCGTAGATGCAGTCGACGGGGCACTCCTCGATGCACGCCTTGTCCTTCACGTCGACACAAGGCTGCGCGATGACGTAGGTCACGCTGTCGTTCCTCCTCGATAGGGCTGGTCTGCGCGGGAGCGCGGCGTCGTCGATGCCCGCACCTAGTATCTCCGTTCTTGGGGGCGATCCGAACAGGAGGGGCGGAGAAGCTGTGGAATTCACCGGCGGAGGGCGGCTCGAGGTCCGCATCACCAGCGCTGACGTGGGAAAACGAGTCTCCGTTCGGTACGTGACGGAGACGGCCTCGGCGGGTGGGGGATTCACCGACGCGGTCGGTGTTCTCACATCATGGGACGACGCTGTGCTGCTGATCACACGAAAGAGCGGCGAGAGCGTCCGGATCGCGGAATCCTCCCTGGTCGCCGGGAAGACCGTCCCGCCCGCCCCGGCCCGCCGACGCGGCCCCTCGGCCACCTTCCCCGAGCTGGCGCGGGCCACCGCGCGCGCGTGGCAGCCGGTCGAGAGCGAAGCACTCGGCGCATGGACCCTGCGGGCCGCCGACGGATTCACCCGACGCGCCAACTCCGCCCTGCCGCTCGGCGATCCGGGGATGCCGGTCGCCGACGCCCTGGCCCACGTACGCGCGTGGTACGCGGCCCGGGGCCTTCCCGCGTACGTGCAGACCGCCACCGGCGCCGAAGGCACCCAGGAGCTGCTCTGCGCCGCCCTCGACCGGCACGGATGGCGACGCGAGGTCTCCGCGGAGGTGCGGATCGGTGCCCTCGCCGCGGTCGGCGACCTGGACGCCGACATCTCCGCCGTACGCCTCTCCCGCACCGTCGACGAGCCGTGGCTCCGCCGCTACCAGCGCCTCGGCGAGCCGGGCCCCGCGGTGCACTCCGTCCTCACCTCCGGCCCGAGTGTGTGGTTCGCGACCGTCGCGGGCACGGAAGAGGTACCCGCGGCGATCGGACGGTGCGTCGTCGACGGACGCTGGGCCGGCTTCATGGCCGTCGAGGTCGACCCGGCCCTGCGGCGCCGCGGCCTGGCGACGTCCGTCATGACGGCGCTCGCCCGGCAGGCCCTCGACGAGGGCGCGTCGGCGGCCTGGCTCCAGATGGAGGCCGACAACGACGGCGCGCGGGCGCTGTACGACGGCATGGGCTTCGCGCCCCACCACCACTACCACCACTACCGATGGGCGGAGGCGTGACGGACGAGGAACCACCGGACGCGCGGGACGGCGAAGCGGCCGACGCGGTCGACTGGCGCCGGGAGTTCGCGGAGGAGGCCCGGTCGGAACGGCCCGACCTCGCCCGGCTCTGCCTCCTCATCGGGGCGGTGGCCGATCCCACCGTCACCCGGCACGACCTCGACCGGGCCGAGATCGAACTCGACCGCCTCGCCGGGCTCGTCCCCTACGCGACCCGGGTCACCGGCGACTGGACCGGCGAACTCGCCGCGCTCCTCGGCCACCACGAGGGCTTCGTGGGCGTCCCCGCCGACTACCAGCGCCTGGAGTCCTCGCTCCTGCACGAGGTGCTCCGGCGCAGGCGGGGTCTGCCCATCCTGCTCTCCGTCGTCTGGATGGAGGTCGCACGCCGGGCCGGCGCGCCCGTGTACGGCCTCGGGCTGCCCGGCCACTTCGTCGTGGGCTTCGGAGACCCGGCCGACCTGCACCTCGCCGACCCCTTCGCGGGCGGGCGGGCCATGACCGGCGCGGACGCCGAACTCCTGGTCACCAGCGCGACGGGAGAGGCCCTCGACCGCTCGATGCTCCGCCCCGCCGAACCCGGCGCGATCGTGCTGCGCGTCCTCAACAACATCCGCGCCTGGGCGGCCCCCCGCCCGGAACGCTCCGACGTGGCCCTGTGGGCGGTGGAACTGTCCCTGCTGCTCCCCTCCCACCCGGCCAGGCTCCGCTACGAGCGCGCCGAGCTGTTGGTCCAGCGCGGCGAGTTCCTGACCGGAGCGGCCGAGATGGAGGCGTACGCGCGCGTGATGGAGGCGGTGGACCCGGAGTCGGCGACGAGGATCCGCCGCCGCGCCCAGGCGGCCAGGGCACGGCTGAACTGACGGCTCCCCGTGTCCTGCGGATCACGCGGCGCGGGGAACCTGGTCGTGTCCGTGGGCCTGGGGGGGCGAGGCATCCGGCGGAAAGGCGCGAAGGCGAGGCCGGGAGCGTCGCGGATGCGGCGGTGGGGGCGATGCCGCGCGCGTGAGTGGAGGTGGGGCGGGGCGACCGGATTCGAACCGGCGTCCTCCGAGATGCCGTCGCGGCGCACTACCTCTGTGCTACGACCCCGCCCTCGGGCGCCATCGTAGGGGCGAGGGGGCGCGGCGGCGAACCGTTTTCCCCACGAGCGAGCCCCCGCCCCACGGAGGGGACGGGGGCTCGGACGCCGGGGCGGGGAGGGCTCAGCCCTCGCCGCTGAGGTCGATCGTCTTCGTGCGCTCCGCCTGGGTCCTGCCCCGCAGCGCGTCACGCATCACGAAGGCGACGTCGTCGGCCGAGACCTCGTGCTTGGCGCCGTCGCCCTTGGTGATCATGACCCCGTCGAAGGCGCCGTCGAGGAGCCGGTCGATCGCCTTCTTGTCGTAGACCTCGACCAGACGGCCGTCGACGGCCTTCATGGAGAGGATCTGCGGCAGGGACCGCGCCGGGCCGAAGTCGATGTGCTTGCCTCCCGCGTAGATCCGGATCAGGCCCGACATGGCGGGGGTGGCGAACTCCTTCATCGCCCGGTCCAGCTCGGCCTTGGTGACGGTGGGCCTGCGGGTGGTGACCGGCAGCTCGACGAGCCGGTTCTGACCCGTCTCCACCTGGGCGCGGAAGGCGTCCCTGACGGAGATCATCGACCGCTGGAGGTCGAGGGCCTTGCCCGGCTTGCCCTCGACGGGCGTCACCTTGTTCGGCGCGAACAGGATCGTGCCCTCGGTGGCCGAGGCGGACGTGCCGGCCAGGTCGCGCAGGGCGACGGCGAGCTTCTCCTCGTCGACCGGGAAGACCGGCTTGGCGACCCGCTCGCCGCCGAAGAGGGAGCCGATGACGGAGACGGGGTTGTAGTCGCTGCCCGCGGCGGCGCGGACGGTCTCCTGGCTGTCGAGCGCCAGGCCCGCCTTCTCCGGGGGCAGCTGGACCTTCTTGCCGCCCAGGTCCAGCTGGAGCGGGGTGGTGACGCGCTTGCCGAGGGCCGCGTCCAGCTTGTTGACGGCCTCCTCCTTCGTACCGCCGCCGATGTCCACGCCGAGCACCGTGGTGCCCTTGGGGACGTCGGAGTGGTTGAGGAGCAGCCCGGCGCCGTAGGCGACGCCGGTCAGGGCGAGGACCGCGACGGCGGCGAGGACCAGCTTGGAGCGGCCCTTCTTCGCCGGGGCGCGCCCGGCCGCCGCCGGGCGCGGTGCGGGCGCCGGGGCCGTCCGCTCCTCGACGCGGGGCGTCAGGTTCGGGCGGGCCGCCTTCGGCGGGACGACGGGGATGCCGCTGGTGAGGGTGTCACCGGAGACGTGCCCGCCGCCGGGCGTCCCCGGACCGCCCGGGCCGGGGTTCGGCGCGGGCGGCTGCGGGGTGAGGACGGCGGTGTCGTCGGACATGCGGGGGGCGCCGCCGGGGAACGGCGAACCCGGGCCCGGGCCCTGGCCCGCGTCCTGACGCCCACCCGGGCCGGGCCGCTGCCCGGGGGTCTGCCCCGGTCGCCTGCCCTGGGCCGGGCCGCCGAGCGAGGCGGTGCCGGTGACCGGGCCCGTGGTGGGGCCCGTCGGCGCGGCCGCGCCGGGGCCGGGGTACGCGGGCGTACCGGCGGCCGGTGTCCCGGTGTGCGGGGGGGTGCCGGCGCCGGGAGTGCCGTCGTAGGCCGGGGTTCCGTCGAAGGGCGGGTTCCCGGTGCCCGGGGTCGCGCCGCCGTGGCCGGGGGTCCCGGCGCCCGGGGCTCCCCCGTGGCCGGGCGTCCCGTCGTACGTCGGCGTGCCCCCGGCAGGAGTCCCCCGGTAGCCGGGGGTCCCCTCGTACCTCGGTGTCCCGCCCGCGGGCGTGCCCGGGTACGGCGGCGTGCCCTCGGCGGAGGTCCCGTCGTACCTCGGCGTGCCGCCCGCCGGGGTGCCGCTGTCGTACAGCGGGTTGCCGGGGGTCTGCTGGGCGGCCGTGAGCGGGCGGCTCGACGGGGTGCCGCCGACCGTCGGGACGCCGGAGGTCGCGGAGCCCGCGAAGCCCGTGCCCCGGGCTTCCGCCCCGAGGGGGGCGGGCTTCGGGGTCGGGGCGGGTGCCGGAGGCAGCGCGGGCGCGGGGGCCGGGCCCGGGGGCGCGGCCTTGCGGGGGGCGAACCAGTCGCTCGTCCCCTTCGCCTTCGGCACCTCGTCGGCGGCCCCCGACGGCTCGGCGGCCGGCGGCGGTACGGGCGCCGGCTGCTCCACGGCGGGAGCGGGCTCCGGTGCCGTGTCGGGCGTGGGCGTCTCGCTGACCGTCTGGCGGACGACGACCGGCGGGATCGGACGCGAACCCGGGATGTTGATCCGGATCCGGGTCGTCAGCGTCGTCTCCGTCTTGGGCTCCTCCGGCGGGGCGGACGCGGCGGCGGTCTCCTCCGGCGCGTCCTGCGAGGGGTGGAGCGACGGATACTGGCGGGATCCGTACGGCGGTGTACCCGAGGGGTACGCGGCTCCACCGCGCCCCTGGGCGCCGGAGGACGAACTGTCAGTCTCTCGACCAGTTTCACGACTCAAAGCAGGATCTCCCGGTTGGCTCCACCGCCCGCTCTTGCAGATGCTCGTATTACCCGGGCGGTTCGGCGGCGCGCACCACCATACTGGCCGCCGCCCTCATATACCCGACCCACGGGGGTGGACGACGGGCAATCCGGCCGAAGTCAGTGCGTCCGCGGTCTCAACTCGGCCTGTTCACGGGGTCGGTCGCGGCAGCCGGGACAGAGTGGTGCACATCACAGCGAGCGCCATGCCTCCGAAGAGGAAGAGCAGCTCGCCGACGCCTCCGGCGAACACCCCGTCGCCCTCGGGGCGTCCGAGGCTGAGCAGGATGACGGCGAGGAGCCAGCCGCCTCCGCCGGCGACGACGGCGGTCTGGGTGCCGGTCGCGCGCAGTCCTCCGTAGAAGAGGGCGGCGGTCGCGAGGAGCGCGAGGAACAGGCCGCCGGGGAGCCAGGCGGCCTGGACGAGGGCGCCGGCGGTGCCGACCAGGGCGCCGAGGACGAACAGTCCGGCGTACCAGGCGAACCGGGCGTTGCGGGAGGCCGGGACCGTGCCGGGCGGGGTCGTGCTCACGCGGTCACCCCCGCGAAGAGGTCCGTCTCGCGCATGCCCGCGGGGGCGCCGGGGACGCCCTGGACCAGCTCGTAGTACTCGGTGGTGATGATCGGCTGACCCAGGTCGTTGGAGAGGGCGAAGAAGGGCCCGTCGACCGCGACTTGGGTGGCGTGGGCGGCCATCGCGGCGCTCTTGCGGGCGGTGTGCTCCGGCCCGGCGTCGATCTCCGCGGTGATCCGGTCGTCGTCGACGACGCCGGGGACGTCGTCGACGGCGGCGACGGCGGGGAAGGTGGAGCCCTCGGCGCGCAGTCGGGCGAAGCCCGCCTCGACGACGGGGCGCGGGACGCGGTTCCAGTAGATCTTGGCGATCGTGTGGGCGGGTCCGAGGTCGGGACGGTAGGCGGGGTCGGCGGCCAGTTCGGCGGCGCGCATGGCCACCCTGTGGGCCTGGATGTGGTCGGGGTGGCCGTAGCCGCCGTCGGGATCGTAGGTGATCAGGACCTGCGGGCGGGTCTCGCGGATCACGTCGACGAGGTACGGGGCGGCGGTGTCGACGTCGGTGTTCCAGAAGGCGTTCTCACGCTTGTTCTGCTCGACGCCCATCATCCCGGAGTCGCGGAACCGCCCCGGGCCGCCGAGGAAGCGGTGGTCGGTGACGCCCAGCTCGGTCATCGCGGCGGCCAGTTCGCCGACCCGATGCGGGCCGAGCCGGTCCTCCCGGTCGGGGGCCAGGTGTGCGAGCTCGGGCGGGATGACCTCGCCCTCCTCGCCGAGCGTGCAGGTGACCAGGGTGACGAGGGCGCCCTCGGCCGCGTACCTGGCCATGGTGGCGCCGTTGTTGATCGACTCGTCGTCCGGGTGCGCGTGCACGAGCAGCAGACGGCGGGCGGGGAGATCGGACATGTCCCCACCCTACGAGGTCCCGACCACGAGAGACGTCGTGGCCGGGACCGCTCGCAACCCGACGCTCAGAACTTGATGCCGCCGACCATGTTCGCCACGTTCGTGGTGAGGGTGCTGATGGACGGAGCGATGGACGAGCTCGCCAGGTAGAAGCCCAGGAGCGCGCAGATCGCCGCATGTCCCGCCTTCAGACCGGATTTCCGGACCAAAAGGAAGACGACGATCGCCAGCAGCACCACCACGGAGATCGAGAGTGCCACGGCGGTTCACCTCCACACTTCTTCGGTCGGATATTCGAGCGGATCTGTCGTTCAGCATGTGCCAGGGGACATGCCGATCGGATGCATACCCACCTAGCGCTACGGATCATAACTATCCGTGCCATCGCATCGATCGGCGGACGGAGGCACGAGGGGGGCGCACAGCGCTAGTTTCAGCCGCATGACCTTGTCTCGACAGCAGTCGGCCACACCCTCGGCCGGGCTCTCCTTCCCCCGTCGGCACGCCAGGACCCAGCGGTTCACCCTGGGGGTCCCGCGCGCCTTCTCGGTCTCCCCCGACGGGGAACGCGTGGTGTTCGTCAGATCCGGGTCCGGCACGGACCGTTCGCACCGGCTCTGGGTCCTGGACCTGCCGCGTGACGGCGGGGCGCCCGTCGAGCGGGTGGCGGCCGACCCGGCGGTGCTGCTCGCCGGGGCCGAGGAGGAGCTCTCGCCGCAGGAGCGGGCGCGCCGCGAGCGGAGCCGTGAGGGCTCGGCGGGAGTGGTGTCCTACGCGGTGGACGGAACCGTGGAGTTGGCGGCGTTCGCCCTGTCGGGGCGGCTGTTCACGGCGGAGCTGCGGGCGGGGACGGCACGGGAACTGCCGGTGCCGGGGCCGGTGATCGACCCCCGGCCGTCGCCGGACGGGCGGTTCGTGGCGTACGTGGCCGAGGGCGCGCTGCGGGTGGTGGGCGCGGACGGGGCGGGCGATCGGGAGCTGGCCGTTCCGGAGGACGGGGACGTCTCCTACGGATTGGCCGAATTCATCGCCTCGGAGGAGATGTCCCGGGAGCGGGGTTTCTGGTGGTCACCCGGTTCGGACCGGCTGCTCGTCGCCCGGGTGGACGACCGGGCGGTACGGCGGTGGTGGATCGCCGACCCGGCGCACCCGGACCGGGAGCCGCAGCGGGTGGCGTACCCGGCGGCGGGCACCGCCAACGCGGAGGTCCGGCTGTTCGTGGTGGGGCTCGACGGGGATCGTACGGAGGTGCGGTGGGACCGGGAGCGGTACCCGTACCTGGCGCGGGTCCACTGGTCGGCGGCCGGGGCTCCGCTGCTCCTCGTCCAGGCGCGGGACCAGCGCGAGCAGGTGTTCCTCGCGGTGGACCCGGAGTCGGGGGCGACGACGGCGGTACGGGAGGAGCGGGACCCGGTGTGGCTGGAGCTGCTGCCGGGGGTGCCGGTGTGGGCGCCGGACGGGCGGCTGGTGCGCCTCACGGACGAGAGCGGAGCCCGCGCCCTGGCCGTCGGCGACGAGACGCTGACCGACGGGCGGCTGCACGTCCGGGCGGTCCTCGACATCGGGTCCGACGACGTCCTCGTGTCGGCGTCGGCGGGCGCGGGGGCGGCCGCCCCGGAGACCGGCGAGGTCCATGTGTACCGGGTGACCGGTGCGGGCGCCGAGCGCCTGTCCGAGGGCGTCGGGACGCACGGGGCGGTGCGCTGCGGTGCGGTGACCGTGCTGGTGTCGGCGCGGCCGGATGCGCCGGGGAGCGTGGCGCGGGTGCTGCGGGACGGCGCCCAGGTCGCGGTGGTGGCCTCGTACGCCGAGGAGCCGGGGATCGACGTCCGGGTGCGGCTCACGGAGGCGGGCGCCCGGCGCATCCCGTGCGCGGTGCTGCTGCCCTCCGGGTACGAGGAGGGCGACGGGCCGCTGCCGGTCCTGATGGATCCGTACGGCGGGCCGCACGGGCCCCGGGTGGTCGCCGCCCACAACCCGCATCTGACGTCCCAGTGGTTCGCCGACCAGGGTTTCGCGGTGGTGGTGGCGGACGGGCGGGGCACGCCGGGCCGCTCCCCCGCCTGGGAGAAGGCCGTCGCACGGGACTTCTCGCCGACCCTCGACGACCAGGTGGAGGCGCTCCAGGGGCTCGCCGGGCGCTTCCCGCTCGATCTGGGACGGGTGGCGGTCCGGGGCTGGTCGTACGGCGGGTATCTGGCGGCGCGGGCGGTGCTGCGACGGCCGGACGTGTTCCACGCGGCGGTCGTCGGCGCGCCGGTGACGGACTGGCGGCTGTACGACACCCACTACACGGAGCGGTACCTGGGCACCCCGCAGGACGATCCGGAGGTGTACGCGGCGCAGTCGCTGCTCACCGACGACGGTCTGTCGGCGCCGGAGGTCCCGGCGCGGCCGATGATGATCGTCCATGGTCTCGCGGACGACAACGTGGTGGTCGCGCACGCGCTGCGGCTCTCCTCGGCGCTGCTCGCGGCGGGCCGGCCGCATGAGGTGCTGCCGCTGTCCGGGGTCACCCACATGACGCCGCAGGAGCAGGTGGCGGAGAACCTGCTGCTGCTCCAGGTGGACTTCCTGCGGCGGTCGCTGGGGCTGTCGGCGGGGGTCTGACGTCACCAGCCGGGCGGCGGCGGGTAGGGCGGGGCCGGGGGCGGCGTCCCGGCCGGCGGGTGGGGGCCGGGTGCGGCGGCGGGGGCGCCGCGCCCGGCGAGGAGGGCGAGGACGGCGACTCCGGAGAGCAGCCCGACGTAGGCGCTGAGGACGTCCAGCCGGTCGGCGGTCGGGATGTCCGCGAAGTGGCCGACGAGTTCGTAGCGGGCGGTCCGCGCGACCTCGGCGACACCGCCGGCCGTGAGGAACACTCCGGCGAGCAGCCCGAAGGCCCGGCTGTGGCGGGCCCGTACGAGGGCGGAGACGGCGGCCGTTCCGTACAGGGCGAGGAGGACGAGGGACAGCCAACCGGGCGGGGGTGCGAGGGCCGCCTTGATGACGGACCGGCCGCCGGTGAACCGGTCGACGGTGATCTGCAGGGGCAGTTCGGTCGCCCAGTACACCTCCCACAGGGCCACGACCAGCGCGGCGACGCCGAGGAGGACCCCGGAGGCGACGGCGGGGCCGGTACGGGGGCGGCTGGGCGGCTGCTCGTACGCCGGGGTGAAACGGCTGCGGCCGACGGCGGCGGTGGCGAGGAGTCCGGCGGCGAGGGCCAGGGCGAGGAGGGCGGTGACGAGGGCGCCGCTCACGGGGGCCCAGAGGCCGGGCAGTCGCAGGGCGAGGGTGACGGCGCCGGCCGCGGCGAGCGCGGAGGCCGCGTGGCGGGAGCGGAGGGCGGCGACGGCGGTGGCGGCGGAGACCGCGAGGAGCACCGGGTCGACGAGGGAGGTGGCGGACCGCCCCCGGATGAGGAAGTGGTGGTCCCCCGCCCAGTACCAGGCGAGGTGGGCGGGCGAGCCGAGCGCGGCCAGGTCCTTGAGGATCCACACGGCGGCGAGGAGGGCGAGCGCGGCGCAGAGCGCGGCGCCCGTGAGACGTGCCGGGCGTGTCACAGTCACGGTCCCGATACTCACGGTCGCCATCCGCCGGCACAAGCGGTTCCGTGGAACCCGCGGATACGGCCAGGGAGGCTTCCGCGTCCCTGGCCGTACACGGCACCCGCACGGCCGTACGCTGTCGAGTCTGTCGTGTCCGTATATCGGTGCCGCTACCGTCGAGTTGCCTGCGCGTTAAGGCGCTTCGGGCTTGCGGAAGAAGCGGTGCCGGCGAGGGGTTTCGGGCTTGTTCGACTGGTGCTCCGGGGGGACCACCTGCTTCTCCTCAGCGAAGTGACAGGCCGAGTCGTGCCGCGCCGGGCTGTCGACGAGGCGGAAGACGGCGGGGACCGCCAGTTCGGGGACCTCCTGGGCGCAGCGTTCCCGGGCCTTCCAGCAGCGGGTGCGGAAGCGGCAGCCGGAGGGGATGTGGGCAGGGGAGGGCACGTCGCCGGTGAGGATGATGCGTTCGCGGTGGGCGCGCGCCTCGGGGTCGGGGACGGGGACGGCGGAGAGCAGCGCCTGGGTGTAGGGGTGGGTGGGGTGGTCGTAGATCTGGGTCTCGGTGCCGATCTCGACGATCCGGCCGAGGTACATGACGCCGACGCGGTCGGAGATGTGCCGGACGATCGACAGGTCGTGGGCGATGAAGACGTAGGAGAGGGAGAACTCGGTCTGGAGGTTGTCCAGGAGGTTGACGACCTGGGCCTGGACGGAGACGTCGAGCGCGGAGACCGGTTCGTCGGCGACGATGATCTCGGGCTGGAGGGCGAGACCGCGGGCGATGCCGATGCGCTGGCGCTGGCCGCCGGAGAACTGGTGCGGGTAGCGGTTGATGTACTCGGGGTTGAGTCCGACGACGTCGAGGAGGTCCTGGACCTTCTGCCTGCGGGAGCCCTTGGGCGCGACCTCGGGGTGGATCTCGTACGGCTCGCCGATGATGTCGCCGACCGTCATGCGCGGGTTGAGCGAGGTGTACGGGTCCTGGAACACCATCTGGATGTTGCGCCGGACGGCCTTGAGGGCGCGCGGGGAGAGGGTGGTGATGTCGTCGCCCTTGTAGCGGATCGTGCCGGACGTCGGCCGTTCCAGGTTGACCAGCATCTTGGCGACGGTCGACTTGCCGCAGCCGGACTCGCCGACGATGCCGAGGGTCTCCCCCGCCGCGAGGTCGAAGTCGACCCCGTCGACCGCTTTCACGGCGCCGACCTGTTTCTTGAAGAGGATGCCCCGGGTGAGCGGGTAGTGCTTGTGGAGGCCCCGGACTTCGAGAATCGCCTCAGCCATGGAGGCACTCCTTCCAGAAGTGGCAGGCGCTGGCGCGCGGCACCGGGGACTCGGTCACCTCGTACAGCGGGGGTACGTCGGTCCGGCAGCGGTCCCTGGCGAGGGGGCAGCGGGGGTTGAAGGCGCAGCCGGGCGGGATGTCCAGCAGGTTGGGCGGCAGGCCCTTGATGGCGTACAGCTCCTGGCCCTTCTGGTCCAGGCGCGGGATCGATTCGAGGAGGCCCTTGGTGTAGGGGTGGGCGGGGGCCTTGTAGATCTCGTGGACGGGGGCGTGTTCGACGATCCGGCCGGCGTACATGACGGCGATCTTGTCGGCGACGTCGGCGACGACGCCGAGGTCGTGGGTGATGAGGATGAGGCCCATGTCGAGTTCGCGCTGGAGCTCGGCGAGCAGGTCCATGACCTGGGCCTGGACGGTGACGTCGAGGGCGGTGGTGGGCTCGTCCGCGATGATCAGTTCGGGTTCGAGGGCGAGCGCCATGGCGATCATGATGCGCTGGCGCATGCCGCCGGAGAACTGGTGCGGGTACTGGCCGACGCGTTCCTTGGCGCCCGGGATGCGGACCCGGTCCATGAGTTCGACGGCCTTGGTCTTGGAGTCCTTCCGCGACATGCCCCGGTGGACCTGGAACATCTCGCCGAGCTGGTCGCCGACGCTGAGGACGGGGTTGAGCGAGGACAGGGCGTCCTGGAAGACCATCGCCATCTTGGCGCCCCGGATCCGGCGCCGTTCCTCCTCCTTGAGCTTCAGGAGGTCCTGGCCCTGGAAGAGGATCTCGCCCTTGGTGATCCTTCCCGGCGGGATGTCGAGGATGCCCATGACGGCCTGGGCGGTGACGGACTTGCCGGAGCCGGACTCGCCGAGGACGGCGAGGGTCTCGCCGGCGTCGACGGAGTAGTCGACGCCGTTGACCGCCTTGGCGACGCCGTCCCGGGTGTGGAACTCCACGTGCAGGTCGCGCACTTCGAGCAGCATGGGTCCCTACCTCAGCTTGGGGTCGAGGGCGTCGCGGACGGCGTCGCCGAGCATGATGAAGGCGAGCACGGTGATGGCGAGCGCGCCGGAGGGCCAGAGCAGCATGTGGGGCGCGTTGCGGATGTACTGCGACGCCGAGGAGATGTCGATGCCCCAGGACACGGTCGGCGGCTTCAGTCCGACGCCGAGGTACGACAGGGTCGCTTCGAGCGCGATGTACGTACCGAGGGCGATGGTGGCGACGACGATCACCGGGGCGACGGCGTTCGGCGTGATGTGGCGCAGCAGCATCCGGGAGTTGGAGGCACCGAGGGCGCGGGCGGCATGGACGTAGTCGTTCTGTTTGACCGTGATGACGGAGCCGCGGGCGATGCGGGAGATCTGCGGCCAGCCGAGGAGCACCATGAAGCCGATGACGGGCCAGACGGTGTTGCTGGTGACGACGGAGAGCAGGACGAGGCCGCCGAGGATGACGGGGATCGCGAAGAAGACGTCGGTGATGCGGGAGAGGACCGCGTCCCAGGCGCCTCCGAAGAATCCGGCGAGGCCGCCGAGGACCGAGCCGAGCAGGGCCACGCCGAGGGTGGCGAGAACGCCGACGGTGACCGAGGTGCGGGCTCCGTAGACCGTACGGGTGTAGACGTCGCAGCCCTGGCCGTTGAAGCCGAAGGGGTGCCCCGGCTGAGAGCCTTCCTGCGCCTTGGAGAGGTCGCAGTCCAGCGGGTTGCCGGAGGCGATCAGGGAGGGCCAGATCGAGATCACGACGAGGAAGACGATGATCAGGCCCGAGACGATGAAGACCGGGTTGCGCCGCAGGTCGCGCCAGGCGTCGGACCAGAGCGAGCGGGCCTTCCTGTCGGGGCCCGTGCCTTCCGGACCGCCGGGGGTCTTCTCCAGGCTCGCGCCCTCGTCCATCGCGAGGTCGGTTCCGGCTCCGGCGCCGGTGTGGTCGATCGCGCGGCCGTCGTCGAACGGCTGAGGCTGCTCAGGCATAGCGGATCCTCGGGTCAAGGACGGCGTACAGGAGGTCGACCAGCAGGTTGGCGAGCAGGAAGACCAGGACGAGGACGGTCACGAAGCCGACGACGGTCTGGGTGCTCTGCCGGAGGATGCCCTGGTAGAGCTGGTAGCCGACGCCGTGGATGTTGAAGATCTGCTCGGTGACGATGGCTCCGCCCATGAGCGCGCCGATGTCCGTTCCGATGAAGGTCACCACCGGGATCAGCGAGTTGCGCAACAGGTGCTTGAGGACGATCCGGCGCCGGGGAAGCCCCTTGGCCAGGGCGGTGCGGACGTAGTCGGCGCGCTTGTTCTCCGCCGTCGAGGTCCGGGTGAGCCGGATGACGTAGGCGAGGGAGACGGAGGCGAGGACGAAGCCCGGCACGATGAGTTCGTCGAACGTCGCGTCCGACGACACCGCGGGGTCGATCCAGCCCCACTTCACTCCCAGGACGAGCTGGACGAGACGGCCGGTGACGAACGTCGGGATGGCGATCACGATCAGGGTGAGGACGAGGATGAGCGTGTCGACGGGGCGGCCCCGGCGCAGACCCGTCACGACACCCAGGCTGATGCCGATGACGATCTCGAAGAGGATGGCGACGATCATCAGGCGGACGGTGACCGGGAAGGCGTTCGCCATCAGCTCGGTGACCTCCTGGCCGTTGAACGCCGTACCGAAGTCGCCGGTGAAGACGTTGCCCATGTAGGTCAGGTATTGCTGCCAGACGGGCTTGTCGAGGCCGAACTCCTTCTTGAGCTGGGCGGCGGTCGCCGGGTCGCACTGGCGGTCGCCGCACAGTCCGGCGACGGGATCGCCCATCACGTTCACCATCAGGAAGATCAGCAGCGTGGCGCCGAAGAAGACCGGGATCATCTGCAGCAGTCGCCGGATCACATATCGACCCATGAGGGGCTCCGGGGGAAGGGTTGGCTCCGGGAGACGGTGCGGGGAAGGCGTACGGCCCGGCGCGGGGGTCCGCGGGCCGGGCCGTACGCCTCCGACCTGCTACGACGTCAGTTGACCTTGATCTGGTCGTAGACCGGGACGCTGAAGGGGTTCAGGGACACGTTGCTGAGGCGCTCCGAGTAGCCGGCGCTGCCGTTCTGGTACCAGAGCGGGATGGCGCCCATGTCGTCGCGGAGGACACCCTCGGCCTGCTGGAAGAGTCCGACGGCCTTCGCGGTGTCCGCTTCGGCGTTGGCCTGGTCGATCAGCTTGTCGAACTGGGGGTCGGTGTACTTGCCGTCGTTGGAGGAGGCGTTGGTGTAGTACAGCGGCTGCAGGAAGTTCTGGATGAGCGGGTAGTCCATCTGCCAGCCGGCCCGGAAGGGTCCGGTGAGCTTCTGCGTGGTGACCTGGTTGCGGTAGTCGGCGAAGGTGCCGACGGGGTTGCCGACGCAGGCGCGGTCGTTGCCGAGGGCGCGGTTGATGGAGTTGCAGACCGCGTCGACCCATTCCTTGTGGGAGCCGGTGTCGGCGTTGTACGAGATCTTCATGGTGCCGCCGGGGATGCCGCCGCCCTCCGCGACGAGCTTCTTCGCCTCGGCCGCGTCGTACGTGCACATGTCGCCGCAGACGTCCTTGAAGCCGCCTTCCTCGCCGAGGACCGGGGAGGTCCAGTCGACGGCGGGGGTACGGGTCTTCTGGAAGATGGTCTCGGTGATCTGGGCGCGGTCGATGGCCCGGGAGAGTCCCTGACGGAGCTTCTCCTGTCCGGGCTTGTTCCAGGCCGGGTCGTAGAACGGGAAGGACAGGGTCTGGATGATGCCGGCGGGGACGTTCAGGTACCGGTCGCCGAGGTCGGCCTCGACGTTCTTGAGCTGGGAGGCGGGGACGTCGTCGACGAGGTCGAGGTTGCCGGCCGTCAGGTCGGTGTAGGCGGTGTTGTTGTCGGTGTAGACCTTGAGGGTCACACCGCCGTTCTGCGCCTTGTCGGTGCCGGGGTAGGCGTCCCAGCGCTTGAGGGCCATCTGGGAGCCCTTGGAGTACGAGTCGACGGTGTACGGGCCGTTGCCGACGGGCTTCGACAGCCAGGCGGCGTGGTCGTCGAAGAACACCTTGGGGAGCGGCGCGAAGGCGGCGTAGCCGAGGGTGACGGGCCAGGTGGAGAACTTCTGGCTGAGCTTGACCGTGAAGGTCTGGGGGCCGGTGACCTTGAGGCCGGACATGGTCTCGGCGGTCGGCTCGCCCTTCTCGGGGTGGACCTGGTCGTAGCCCTCGATCTGGCCGAAGAAGTAGGCGTTCTTCTGGTTGTTCTTCAGATGGGCGCCGTAGTTCCAGGCGTCGACGAAGGACTTGGCGGTGACCTTCTCGCCGTTGGAGAAGGTCCAGCCGTCCTTGACGGTGATGGTGAAGTTGGTCGAGTCGGTGGTCTCGATCTTCTCGGCGAGCATGTCCTTGGCCTCGCCGGTCTTCGGGTCGTACTGCTTGAGCCCGCGGAAGATCATGGAGAGGACCTTGCCGCCCTGGACCTCGTTGGTGTTGGCGGGTTCCAGCGGGTTCTGCGGGTCGCCCCACGAGGAGCTCACGATGCCGTCGGCACCCCCGCCGCCACTGTCGTCGCCGCCACCGCAGGCGGTCGCCGCGAGGGCGACGGCGGTGGCCAGAGCGGCCCACTTGGCGTGCGTGGCTCCGCGCATGGAGTGCCTCCCGAATGTCCTAAGCATGACTTAGGCCCCAATATCACCTGATACTGACGGGGGTGCACTTCGACGACGGCCGGACGGACGGGCCCTTCCGGAGCCGCGGAGAACGCAAGGGCGCCCCGGTCCGTACGTACGGACCGGGGCGCCCTTCCTCGGATCACACGCCCAGTGCGTCAGAGCACCGGCACGACCTGCTTCTCCTCGGCGAAGTGGCACGCCGAGAAGTGGGCGGCCGGGGTGTCCTCGCCCTGGAAGCGCTGCGGGACGGCGAGCAGCGGCGTCTCCTCGGCGCACTTCTCCTGCGCCTTCCAGCACCGGGTGCGGAAGCTGCAGCCCGACGGCGGGTTCGCCGGCGAGGGGACGTCACCGGTGAGGATGATCCGCTCGCGGTGCGCGCGGGCCTTCGGGTCCGGCACCGGCACCGCGGAGAGCAGCGCCTGGGTGTACGGGTGCGTCGGGTGCTCGTAGATCTGCTCGTCCGTACCGATCTCGGCCATCTTGCCGAGGTACATGACGCCGACACGGTCCGAGATGTGCCGGACGATCGACAGGTCGTGCGCGATGAAGAGGTAGGAGAGGTTGAACTCGTCCTGGAGCTTCTCCATCAGGTTGATGACCTGCGCCTGGACGGAGACGTCCAGGGCCGAGACCGGCTCGTCGCAGATGATGATCTCAGGGTTGAGCGCGAGGCCGCGGGCGATGCCGATGCGCTGGCGCTGACCGCCGGAGAACTGGTGCGGGTACCGGTTGATGTACTCCGGGTTCAGACCGACGACGTCGAGCAGCTCCTGCACCTTGCGGCGGCGGTCGCCCTTCGGGGCCACCTCGGGGTGGATGTCGAAGGGCTCGCCGATGATGTCACCGACCGTCATGCGCGGGTTGAGCGAGGTGTACGGGTCCTGGAACACCATCTGGATGTTGCGCCGGACGGCCTTGAGGGCGCGCCCGGACAGCTTGGTGATGTCCTGGCCCTTGTAGAAGACCTCGCCGGCGGTGGCCCGCTCCAGGGTCATCAGGAGCTTGGCGACGGTGGACTTGCCACAGCCGGACTCGCCCACGATGCCGAGGGTCTCACCCTGGTAGAGGTCGAAGGAGACCCCGTCCACGGCCTTGACCGCGCCGACCTGCTTCTTGAAGAGGATGCCCTGCGTCAGCGGGAAGTGCTTCTTCAGGCCGCGCACCTGGAGGATCGCCTCGCCGCGGCCCACGGGGGCCTCGATGGCGGCTACGGCCTCCGCCTCGGACGCGGCCACGGCCTCGTCGTTCTTGCTGAGGTCAGCCATGGATCGTCTCCTTCCAGAAGTGGCAGGCGCTCTTACGGCCCGGGAGATCCGCGCCGTCCTGCTCGGTGACCGGCACGAGGGCCGGGATCTCCGTACGGCAGATGTCCTCGGCCTTGGGGCAGCGCGGGTTGAAGGCGCAGCCGGAGGGCACCTTGAGCAGGTTGGGCGGAAGGCCCTTGATCGCGTAGAGCTCCTGGCCCTTCTGGTCCAGGCGCGGGATCGAGTCCAGGAGACCGCGGGTGTACGGGTGGGCCGGGCGGCCGTACAGCTCGTGCACGGGCGCCTGCTCGACGATCCGGCCGGCGTACATCACGGCGATCTTGTCCGCGACGTCGGCGACGACGCCGAGGTCGTGGGTGATCAGGATCAGGCCCATGTTGTATTCCCGCTGGAGCTCCGCGAGGAGGTCCATGACCTGGGCCTGGACGGTCACGTCGAGAGCCGTGGTGGGCTCGTCGGCGATGATCAGGTCCGGCTCGAGGGCGAGGGCCATGGCGATCATGATGCGCTGGCGCATACCGCCGGAGAACTGGTGGGGGTAGTCGGAGACCCGCGCCGCGGCGGCGGGGATCTTGACCTTGTCCATCAGCTCGATGGCCCTGACCTTGGCGTCCTTCTTGGACAGGCCCTGGTGCACCCGGAACATCTCGCCGAGCTGGTAGCCGACGCTGAGGACCGGGTTGAGGGAGGACAGCGCGTCCTGGAAGATCATCGCGATCTTCCGGCCGCGGATCTTCCTGCGCTCCTCCTCGGGCATCTTCAGCATGTCCTGGCCGCGGAACAGGATCTCGCCCCGCGGGATCCGGCCGGGCGGCATGTCGAGGATGCCCATGATGGCCTGGGCGGTCACGGACTTGCCGGAGCCGGACTCGCCGAGGACGGCGAGGGTCTCGCCGGCGTTCACCGAGTAGTTGACGCCGTTGACCGCCTTGGCCACACCGTCACGGGTGTGGAACTCGACGTGCAGGTCGCGGACTTCGAGCAGCGGACCGTTGTGGTCGGAGCCGTCGCGCGGCGCGGGGACGGCCGCGGTCTTGTCGATGATGGTCATCTTTTACGCCCTCCTCAGCGCAGCTTGGGGTCGAGGGCGTTGCGGACGGCTTCGCCGAGCATGATGAACGCCAGAACGGTGAGGCTCAGCATGATCGACGGGTACAGCAGGATGTGCTGCGACGTACGGATCGCCTGAACACCCGCGGAGATGTCGACACCCCACGAGACGGTCGGGGAGGCAAGACCCAGTCCCAGGTAGGACAGGGTGGCCTCGGCCGAGATGTAGCCGCCGAGCGCGATAGTCGCGACGACGATCACGGGGGCCATGGCGTTCGGCAGGATGTGCCGGATCAGGATCCGGCTCGTGCCGGCGCCGAGGGCCTTTGCCGCGTGGACGTAGTCGGCGTGCTTGACCGTGATCACGGCACCGCGCATGACGCGGGCCATCTGCGTCCAGCCGAGGAAGGCCAGGGCGAAGACGACGACCCAGACGGTCCGCTCGACGAAGGCCTGCAGGACGACCATGGCGCCGAGGAGGAACGGGATGCCGAAGAAGATGTCGGTGATGCGGGACATCAGCGCGTCGATCCAGCCGCCGAAGTAACCGGCGATCATGCCCGTGATGCCGCCGACGACGGTGACGATCAGGGTGACGCAGATACCGACGATGATCGAGGCACGCGTGCCGTAGATCAGTCGGGCGTAGACGGATCGGCCCTGGATGTCGTAGCCGAGCCATCCGGCCGAGCCGATGTCGCCGAGCTCCGGCTTGCCCACGTAGTGCCGGACGAGGTCACCGGTCGTGGGTGAGGCGCTGGTGAAGAGGCTCGGGAAGGCGGCGATCAGCAGCAGGAAGAAGATCAGCACCGACGACACGATGAAGTACGGGTTGCGGCGCAGGTCGCTCCAGGCGTCGCCCCAGAGGCTGCGCGCCTTCTCGGCCTTGATGTCGGACACGTCCACCGAGGAGGTGGCGACGGCGTCCTCGGTGGCGGCCGCGGTCGCGGTCTTGGTCACGTCAGGCATACCGGATCCTCGGGTCCAGGACCGCGTACAGCAGGTCGATGAGCAGGCTGGTGATGAGGTAGACGACCACCAGGATGGTGACGAGGCCGACGAGGGTGGTGCCCTCGCGCCGGGTGATCGACTCGTAGATCAGACCGCCGACGCCCTTGACGTTGAAGATGCCTTCGGTGACGACCGCGCCGCCCATCAGGGCTCCGATGTCGGTGCCGAGGAAGGTGACGACCGGGATCAGCGAGTTGCGCATGAGGTGGACGCCGATGACGCGGTGCCTCGGCAGGCCCTTGGCGACGGCCGTGCGCATGTAGTCGGCACGGAGGTTCTCCGCCATGGAGGTGCGGGTGAGCCGCGCCACATAGGCGAGGGAGAGACCGCCGAGGACGATGGCCGGAGCGATCATCTCGGAGAGCAGCTGGTCGTTGCTGACGTTCGGTGCGATCCAGCCGAGCTGGAAGGCGAACACCATCTTGATGATGAAGCCGAGCACGAAGACCGGGATCGAGATGATCAGCAGGGTGAAGATCAGGACGGCGTTGTCGGCCATACGGCCGGCACGGAGACCCGCGATGACGCCGAGGCCGATGCCGAAGATCAGCTCGACGGCGAAGGCGAGCGCTGCGAGCTGCAGCGTGACGGGGAACGCGTCCCCCAGCACTTCGGTGACGGGCCGGTCGTTGCGGATCTGCGTCCCGAAGTCGAAGTGGAAGAGGATCCCGGTGATGTAGTCCCAGTACTGCTTCAGGATGTGCTGGTCGAGACCGAGCTTGTGTCTGATCTCCGCGATGGTGGCGGGCGACGCGCCCTTGTCACCGAACAGTCCGGCCACGGGGTCACCGGGCAGGCTGTAGACCATGAGGAAGATCAGCAGGGTTGTCCCGAAAAAGACCGGGATCATCTGGAGCAGTCGTCGTGCGACATAGCGCCCCATCATGCCTCCGTTGAGATGTGACGGCCGCAGCCGAGGGCCCTCCCGCGACAGCCCGGCCCGTTTCCGGGCACGGCGATGTCGTGGAAGGGCCCCCCAGCCACTGCGTAAGGCACCGAGACGGGACTGACGATCCGTCAGTCCCGTGACGGCGTGCGGACTACGCTCGGGTGATTACTTCTTGACCTCGACGCCGGTCAGGATCGGGTCGCCGTCCTGACCGTAAGCCACGCCCGAGACCTTCTCGGAGTAGCCCGCGTTGACCTTGTAGTACCAGAGCGGGATGGACGGCATGTAGTTGACCAGGTCCTTCTCGATGGCCTGGAACTGCTTCACCGAGTCGTCCAGCGTCGCCGCGGAGTCCGCCTTGGCGATCTTGGCGTCCAGCACCTTGTTGGAGAAGTCACCCTGGTTGCCCGCCGCACCCGTGCGGAACAGGTCCGAGATGAAGTTGGCGTTCACCGGGTAGTCGAGCACCCAGCCGGAGCGGTAGAGCGACTTGACCTGCTTGGTCTTACGAGCGGTCAGGTCGGCCTGGAAGTCCGGCTTGCCGTCGCCGACGCACTGGACGGACGTGGCCTGGGTGATGGAGTTGCAGACAGCGTCCACCCACTCCTTGTGGCCACCGTCGGCGTTGAACTGGATGGAGATCTTGTTGCCGGGGACGCCGCCGCCGGCCTTGATGAGCTCCTTGGCCTTCGCCGGGTCGAACTTGGTGACGCCGGCGCCACCGTCCTCCTGGTAGCCCAGGACACCCTTGGCGACCCAGCCGGTCGCGGGGTCACGCGTACCCTGCAGCACCGTCTTGGTGATGGTGGTGCGGTCGATCGCCATCGACAGACCCTGCACGACGCGCGGGTCGATCTGCTTCGGCTTCTTCCACTGGTCGGCGTAGAAGGCGACGGCGATGGTCTGGATCGCGGAGTACGGCTGGTCCACGGCGCGGTCGCCGAGGTCCTGGCGGTAGACCGGGAGGTCCTTCGGCGCGATCTGACGCAGGACGTCGACGTTGCCGGACTTCAGGTCCTCGTACGCGGCCTCGAGGGTGGTGTAGTTCTTGAAGACCACACCGCCGTTCTTCGCCTTGTTCGGGCCCTTGTAGCCGTCGAATCGAGTGATCTCGATCTTCTTCTTGTGGTCCCAGCTCTTGAACTTGTAGGGACCGTTGCCGACCGGCTTCTGGCCGCCCGCGGCCGGGTCCTTGTAGAAGGACTCGGGGAGCGGGGCGAAGACGATGTAGGCGAGCTTGTGGGCGAAGTACGGGACGGCCTTGGTGAGCTCGATCTTGAAGGTCGTCTCGTCGACGACGCTCAGACCATCGAGCTTGTCGGCGGTGGGCTTGGCACCCTCGGCCTCGGGGTGGACCTTCTCGAAGCCCTTGATGTCCGCGAACCAGGACGAGAGGCCCTGGGCGTTCTTGACGTTGGCGTTCCAGTTCCACGCGTCCACGAAGGACTTCGAGGTCACCGGGGTGCCGTCGTGGAAGGTCCAGCCCGGCTTGAGCTTGACGGTCCAGGTCTTCGAGTCCGTCGTGGTGACCGACTCGGCGTTCAGCATCTCCAGGGAGCCGTCGGCCTTGTAGTCGACCAGGGTCGAGAACAGGCCGGCCATCACGGCGGAGCCGTTGGACTCCATCGTGTCACCGGTGAGCAGGGGCTTCTCAGGCTCGCCCAGCTCTACGGAGAAAATCCCGTTCGGGTCAACAGCGCCCTTGGCGTCGCCGCTGTCGCTCTTACCCCCGCCACAGGCGGTCGCAGCAAGGGCAACGATGATCGCGCCCGTTACCCACTTGGCGCTCTTGGCACCGCGCATGGGTTCCTCCTCATGAGTCCACTTTTGTCACTACAAGAAGGGCACTTCGAGTTCGCCGACACCCCTGACGGCTTTGGACTCAAGTGCCCCGAGTGTGCTCGTGAGTCGGCACTCCCCACAGTGCGTGACCCATTGACCCGAGCTCAATGGAGCCAACTATTAAGTACGTCCGGGCTGTAAACCACACTTACGTGGTCTCGTTTTGACAACATCACTCTGTACCCAGATACCGAAATCCGGACAAAGTGAGCACAGACAGACACCCCCGAAACGGACCGTTAACACACGTACCGGAGAGCGAGGGCCGATATGCGGACACCCGGCCTCTGAAATCGAGTTGACGGAACTTGACGGAACTTGACGAAAAGCCCGGACCCCCACAGGTGTCTGTGGGGGTCCGGGCTCCGGTGCTGACGTCACATCAGCCGAGAGCGGCGAAGATCACAGGCCCGTGACCTACCCCGCCGCTCTCGGCCGTATGCGTCCTTGCTCAGGCGTTCTTGGCACGGGAGGCCGTACGGCCGCGAGCGTTCTGGTCCAGGACGACCTTGCGGATGCGCACGGCCTCCGGGGTCACCTCGACGCACTCGTCGTCACGGCAGAACTCCAGGGACTGCTCCAGCGAGAGCTTGCGCGGCGGCACGATCGCCTCGAAGGAGTCGGCCGAGGAGGAGCGCATGTTGGTGAGCTTCTTCTCCTTGGTGATGTTCACGTCCATGTCGTCGGAGCGAGAGTTCTCGCCGACGATCATGCCCTCGTACACCTCGGTGCCGGGGTCGGTGAACAGGACGCCGCGCTCCTGGAGGTTCGTCATCGCGAAGGCGGTGACGGCGCCGGCGCGGTCGGCGACCAGCGAGCCGTTGTTACGGGTCGTCAGCGTGCCGAACCACGGCTCGTGGCCCTCGTGGATCGAGTGGGCGATGCCCGTACCACGGGTGTTGGTCAGGAACTCCGTACGGAAGCCGATGAGGCCACGGGACGGGACGACGAACTCCATGCGGACCCAGCCGGAACCGTGGTTCGACATGTTGTCCATGCGGCCCTTGCGGACACCCATGAGCTGCGTGACCGCGCCCATGTGCTCCTCGGGCACGTCGACCGTGAGTCGCTCGACCGGCTCGTGGACCTTGCCGTCGACGATCTTCGTGACGACCTGCGGCTTGCCGATGGTGAGCTCGAAGCCCTCGCGGCGCATCTGCTCGACCAGGATGGCGAGCGCGAGCTCACCACGGCCCTGGACCTCCCAGGCGTCGGGGCGCTCGGTGTCGAGGACGCGGAGCGAGACGTTACCGATCAGCTCGCGGTCCAGACGGTCCTTGACCTGGCGGGCGGTGACCTTGCGCTGCTTGACCGCGGACTTCGCGTCCGCGCCCTTGCCGGTGCCACCGCGGCCGACCAGCGGCGAGGTGTTCGTACCGATGGTCATGGAGATGGCCGGCTGGTCGACCGTGATCAGCGGCAGCGCGATCGGGTTCTCCGGGTCGGCCAGCGTCTCGCCGATCATGATGTCGGGGATACCGGCGACGGCGCAGATGTCACCGGGGCCGGCGACCTCGGCCGGCTTGCGGGTGAGCGCCTCGGTCATCATCAGCTCGGTGATGCGGACGTTGGAGATCGTGCCGTCCCGCTTGATCCACGCGACCGTCTGGCCCTTGCGCAGCTCGCCCTGCTCGACGCGGAGCAGCGCGATGCGGCCGAGGAAGTTGTCCGCGTCCAGGTTGGTGACGTGGGCCTGGAGCGGGGCCTCCTCGTCGTACGTCGGGGCCGGGACGTGCTCCAGGATGGTGGAGAAGAACGGCTCCAGGTTCTCGCTGTCGGCGGGGACGGTGCCGTCCGCCGGCTTGGTCAGCGAGGCGACGCCGTCACGGCCGCAGGCGTAGACGATCGGGAACTCGATCTGGTCCTCGTCCGCGTCCAGGTCGAGGAACAGGTCGTAGGTCTCGTTGACGACCTCGTCGATCCGGGAGTCCGGGCGGTCCGTCTTGTTGATGCAGAGGATGACGGGCAGGCGCTGCTGGAGCGCCTTGCGCAGCACGAAGCGGGTCTGCGGGAGCGGACCCTCGGAAGCGTCCACGAGGAGGACGACCGCGTCCACCATCGACAGACCGCGCTCGACCTCGCCACCGAAGTCGGCGTGGCCGGGGGTGTCGATGATGTTGATCGTGATCGGGGCCCCGCCGTCCTTGGGGTGATATTTCACCGCCGTGTTCTTGGCGAGGATCGTGATGCCCTTCTCACGCTCCAGGTCGTTCGAGTCCATCATGCGGTCGTCGAGCTGCTGGTGGGCGGCGAAGGCACCGGCCTGCTTGAGCATGGCGTCGACGATGGTCGTCTTGCCGTGGTCGACGTGGGCGACGATGGCGACGTTACGGATGTCGTGGCGCGTGGGCATGGGTGCTTGCGCTTCTCTCGGCTCGTGGGATGCGGCGTCAGTTCCTCGTACGCCCGCCGGGCGGACGCGCCACGGCTATGTCCCATGGTACGGGGCTGCCACGCAAGGGGCTTCCCCGCCCGGATCCGAGTGGGTTTTCTGGGGGGTTCCCGGGGGGTTCCTCAAGGTCCCTCGGTGGCTCTCTCAAGGGTCCCTGTGGGGCTCCTGTGGGTTCCGCCGCGCCCGGGGTGCGGCGCGACGGAGGTACGACAGCGGTACGACTGCGGTGCACGTGCGGGGCGGGGGGACTGCGAGTGACAGTGGACTGGCCGGGTCAAGGGGCCGACGCGATCCTGCCCGCCGGGATCACCGGCGGGCAAGGAAATTGAGCTGGTTCTGAGGTTGCCCCCAGCGCTTTCAGAGCTTTCAGTGGTTTCGTTCCGCACCCTTGGAGGATTCGGCCTTCTTGTAGCCGATGTCCTGGTAGCGGGGCCCGGCGAGACCCCAGGCTCCGGCGTTCACCAGATCGGCCTTCGCGGCGACGAGCTGCGGCCGCTGGTAGAGGGGGATGGAGCCGGCGGCGGCCCAGATACGGGCGTCCGCCTGGCGGACGAGCTCCCGGGCCTCCTCCTCGTCCAGGGTCGCCGCCGCCTGGTCGAACAGTTGGTCGATACGGTCGGTGCCGACCCGCGAGTAGTTCTGCTCGACCAGGAGCGAGCCGTCCGAGGCCGGCTCCGGCTTGGCGAAGATCGGCCGGGCGTCGGTCGCGGGGAAGGCGGAGGCCGGCCAGGAGTACAGGGCCAGGTCGTAGTCGCCCGAGGCCACGTGATCCTTGAAGAAGCTGTCGTCGGAGACCTTGGTGACCTCGGTGCGGATGCCGACCGCGTCGAGCATCCGGACGATCCGGTCACCGACCGCGCGCAGCGACTCCGAGCCCGGGCCTGACGGCAGGACGAAACGGAGACTGAGCGCCTTGCCGTCCTTGCCGAGGGCACGGCTGCTCTCGGGCACCGCCGCGGGGGCGGCGGTGCCGCGCGGGGCATAGGCCCCGGCGACGCCCTTGTCGACCGGGTGGGCGGCCCGGGCGGCGGAACCGGCACCGGTGTCGAGCGCCTCGGCCCGCGCGAGGAGCGCGGCACTCTGACGGGCGGCGGCGGGGGCCGGGGCGAGGACGTCGGTACCGCTCTCGGGGCCTGCGGCGGCGAGGACGGGGGCGGCGAGGACGGGGGCGGGAGGGCGCTCCCCCGGCTTGTCGTCACCGACGATGTAGAGGCCTTCGTCGGAGGCGGTGTCGGAGGAGGTGTCGGAGGCGGTATCGGAGGAGGCGTTGCTCTCCTTCTTCTCCTCCTTTGTCTCCTTCTTCTCCTCCTTTGTCTCCTCCTTCTTCTTTTGTTCCTCCTTCTCCGCCGTCTTGCTTTCCTCGGCCTTCTTCTCGGCCTTCTTCTCGGCCTCGCTGCCCGCCTTGGTGCCCGCGCCCGCCGGCTTCTTCACCGCCCCGCCCGGTACCCAGCCCGCGTCGGCGAGGAGTGCCAGCGCCTCCTGGGTGTCCTGGTCGCCGAGCGCGTCGCTGCTGTCCGCGTAGGCCGCCTGCCCGGCGAGGGCGAGGTGGCTGCCGGGCGGGTGCGCCGGGAGGCCCAACGGCTTGAGCACGGAGTCGGCCAGTTCCTGGCGGTTGATGGCACGGGCCACCGCACGCCGTACCCGCTCGTCGGCGAGCGGTCCGGACTCGCCGTTCAGGGAGAGCTGCGTGTAGGCGGGCTCGAGGGACTTGCGGACCACGTACCGCGCCAGGGTGTCCTGCGCGCTCGCGTACCGGGCGATCGCCTGCTGGTTCTCCTCACGGGCGGCCTGGACCTCCTCGGCCTTCTCCTCGTCGGATCCGTGGGCGAGCGCCCAGGACTTCAGGGCCTTGGACGGGGTGATCGAGGAACCGGGGCCGTGGGCGAGGGCGGCCTGGGCGCCGTTGCGTCCGGCGCGGGCGTCCCGGAGCGCGAGGGCGATCCGCTCGGCGGTGGAGCGGTCGATCTCGGCCAGGTCGAGGGTGCCGGCGGCGAGGGCGTCCGCCCGGTCGGCGCGGGGGACGGCCTTGAGGACGATGGTGTCGAGCTTGGCGGGCTGCCCCCACCAGCGAGGGTTGCGGGTGAGGGTCACGTCGCCGCTCTTGCGGTCGGTCGCCTTCAGCAGGAACGGTCCTGCGGTGGCCTTGAGGGCGGTGCGGGCTCCGTCGTTGAAGGCGTCCGGAGAGCCCATCACCTGCTTCGGGTAGAGCGGGGTGAAGAGCGACTGCCAGTCGGCGTAGGGCTTGGAGAAGGTGACCCGCACCTCCAGGTCGTTCTTGCCCCGCTCGATCTTCTCGATCCGCTCGTAGCCGGCGTTGCGGGCGGTCCAGTAGGCGGTGTCGCGGCCGCTCAGGGCCCGCCACTGGGCCACGAAGTCGGGCGCCCCGATCTCGCGCCCGTCGCTCCACACCGCCTGCTGGTTGAGCTTGTAGAGGACGACCTGCTTGGGCTCGGTCTCGACGACCTGCGCGGACTCCAGGTAGTCGGCGTTCCGCTGCGGTCTGCCCCGCTCGTCGAGCGTGTAGAGGGAGGGGAGCACGGCCCCGGCGATACGGGAGGTGGTGCCGTCGGCGTCGGCCTGGAAGGTGTTCAAGGTGGCGGGCAGCGCGTCGACGGCCCAGCGCAGGGTGCCCCCGTCGGCGACCTTGTCGCGCGCCGCGGGCGCGTTGTCCTGGGCCGCGGCCGGGACCCCGTCGCTCTCGTCGTCGGAGCTGCATCCGGCGAGGACGGTGACGGCGAGGACGGCGCTGGTCAGGGTGGCGACGGAGCGTAGCGTGCGGGAGCGGGGGCTCCTGGAGCATGTCCTCCCGCGAGGGGCGCCGATCTGGGACATGACTTGTACCCCTTCGTCCAGATTCATTCCATTTGGAGATGATCACACCTATTGCTCATCCACTGAAAAGGACGGATCGGATCCGGCCATGACGACACGTCGACGCGGCCGGAAAACGCCACTCGTGCGGCCCAACCCGCCGGAGAAGGGGCACTCCGGACGGGTGGGAACCCGTGCCGGTGGATTCGGCGGTCGGGCGGCGGAACTCCTCCTCGCCGGAGTCGCGCCCGCGCCCGCGCTCCAGTAGACCGAGGCCGTCCGAGGCCGGGGCGGTGCCGGTGCTCATGGGGGCGGTGGCGGCGTTCGTCGGGGCGGCGGAGGAGGAGGCGATGGAGGAGGCGGTGGAGCAGGAGGCGCCGGTGGGCCCCTTGCCCGATGAGGCCGTGTCCGTCGGAGCCGTGTGGGGGTGTCCGAGGTCCAGAACCGGTGTGGGCCGGGTCGTCGACCCGACCGTTTCCCCCGAGGATGCGGAAATCTCCCCCGGTCCGACGCGGCGGCGCGCAGCGCCGCCTCGGTCGACGCCGGGTCGTAGCCGACGGTCCGCTACGGCATCAGAAGACGGCCGGTCACGGCGCTGTCCCCCTGTACGCGGCGGCGTGGTCGCGCCGGCGTCACCGTCCTCCCCCGCACTGTCCGCCCGGGGCGCGCGGGGCCGACCGGGCCCCCTCCTCAGTGCCAGCCGTCGCGATAGGCCTCCCAGTCGCCCTCCTCGGCGGCGAAGTCGACGTACAGCGCGACGCCGAACCGCTCGCGGCCGGGGTCGGTGCGCCCGAGGCCGAGTCTGGCGCCCCGGACGGCCGCCGCGACGGTCTCCGCGTTCTCGTGGTGGCCGAGGTCGTCCTCGTGGAAGAAGGGGAGCCCCATGAGGAGGTCGGTCGACTCCGGGGTCACTTCGAGGGCCAGACTGGTCTGCTGGGCGACGTACCCGCCGTAGAGGCTCTCCAGCGGCATCCACGTGTCGTACGACATGACGGCGACCTGGTCGACGCGCCGGGCGACCTCTCCGAAGAACTCCTGCGACCACCACTTCTCGCGTCCGCTGAGCGCGCCGTTCACCGAGTGCAGGCCGGGAAGCGGGTCTATCTGGTGGGCGGCGATCGACAGCGGCGCCTTCCGCGCCCGGGTCAGCTCCCCGAGGTCGTCGAGGAGGGAGAGGTAGTGGATGTCGTCGGACAGGAGCGGCTCCAGGTCGAAGTGGACGCCGTCGAAGCCCGTGTCCAGGATCTGCCGGGCCGATGCGACCACGGCCGCCCGGGACTCGGCCTTCTCCAGGTGCAGTCCGTCCGGCCCGCGGGTGGCCAGGACGTCACCGAGCCAGGCCTGCACCCGTATGCCGGGCATCGTGCGGTGCACGGCGTCGATGAGCCACTTCGCGCGCGGGTACCTGGCGGCGGGCAGGGTGCCGTCGTGTTCGAGGGGTCCGGCGTGGACGTACAGGTCACGTATGCCCG
The DNA here is from genome assembly GCF_040632845.1 of Streptomyces sp. NPDC016459. Classification (NCBI taxonomy): domain Bacteria; kingdom Bacillati; phylum Actinomycetota; class Actinomycetes; order Kitasatosporales; family Streptomycetaceae; genus Streptomyces; species Streptomyces sp. NPDC016459. Next base: position 529,107 of record NZ_JBEYCR010000002.1, on the reverse strand, counting down.
TGCCCTTGATCCGCTCGGCGAAAGCGGCGAGGTCGGCGTCCTTCTTCCGTCCGTCGACCCAGGCGTGGCCCAGCCAGACGGCGTCCTTGCCCCGGGTCCGCGCGTCCTCCCTGAGGTCACCCGCGTAGTTGACGCGCAGGGCGAGCGCGCCGAACAGCGGGGGCACCACGAGGACGAGGACCAAGGCGAACACCCACCAACGTCCGCGCCGCCACATCCTCCTCAGCCGTCCACTCACCAGAGCCCCCCGAGAGTCGTCGTGTCACTGATCCCACCGCCTCACACCGTAGCGGCGACTACTGACAGTGACGCCGAACGGCCTCGAACGGTTTCCGTACGGCGCATGCGCGCCGGGCGCCTGACCGGTCCGCCTTCCCTCCGACCGCCCGGTCGCGGAGCGGCATACACGGACATAACCTCCCCTTTGTGACGCGAAAAGCCACCCGAGCCCTTCTCGCGGTGCTGGTGGCGGCGTGGTGGCTCCTGGTGCCCGCCGTACACGGTGCCCACGCCGACGACCCCGTCGTCCTGTCCCGGGACGGGCAGATCACCGACCGGGTGGACGCACTCGGCGACCGCCGCACGGCCGTGAGCGAGGCTTTGGACCGGCTCTACGACGGGCGGGGGATCCAGCTCTTCGTCGTGTACGTACGGGACTTCTCCGGCCGTACGGGCCAGACCTGGGCCGACACCACCGCCGAACGCAACGGCCTCGGGCTCGACGACGTCCTGCTCGCCGTCGCCACCCACGACCGCCAGTACGGCTACTCGGCCGACCCGGGCTCGCGTTTCACCCAGGCCCAGCTCGACGAGGTGGCCCGGACGGCGATCGAACCCGCGCTGCGGCAGAACGACTGGGCGGGCGCCGCCATCGGCGCCGCCGACGGCTACGTCGCCGTCCTCGCCGGACAGCCCGTCCCGGTGCCGACGCTCACCCCCGGGCCCGCCGACCCGGGCGGCGGGGCCGACGACGGCTCGGGAGGCGATCTCCTCCTGCCGCTGGTCCTCGTCGGCGGGGCGGGGGCCGTGGGGGCGTACGCGTACCTCAAACGGCGTCGGCGGACCGCGACCCGCACCACGCCGCAGGGCGGCCAGGGCTGGGGCGCCCCGAAGGAGCCCGCGCCGCCGTCCCTCGACGCGGTCGACGGGCAGGCCCGCCGGACGCTGGTCGACACGGACGACGCCGTCCGCACCAGCCAGGAGGAACTCGGATTCGCCTCCGCCCAGTTCGGCGAGGAGTCCGTCCGGCCCTTCACCGAGGCGGTCGGCTTCGCCAAGGAGCAGCTGACCGCTTCCTTCCGGTTGCGGCAGAAGCTCGACGACGCCTTCCCCGAGGACGACTCGACCCGCCGGACCATGCTGGAGGAGATCCTGCGCCGCTGCGCGGAGGCGAACGCGCGCCTCGACGCCGAGAGCGAGGACTTCGACCGGCTCCGGGCCCTGGAACGGACCGCGCCCCAGGCGCTGGACTCGGTCGGGGCCGCCTGTCGGGAGCAGGCAGCGCGGATGGGCACGGCGGAGGCCGCCCTGACGGCGATGCGGGGGCGGTACGCGGAGACGGCCGCCGCGCCGGTCGCGGGCGACGTCGAGCAGGCCAAGGACCGGCTCGTGTTCGCGACGACCCACGTCGAGCAGGCCCGCCTGCGGATCGACGCCGGGGACAACGGCGGGGCCGCCGTGCACATCCGGGCCGCCGAGGGCGCGGTGGACCAGGCGGCCCGGCTGATCGAGGCCGTGGACCGGCGGGCGCAGGAACTGGCCGAGGCGGTCGGCAGGCTGCCGGGCGCGCTGTCGGAGACGGACGCGGACCTGGCGGACGCCCGGGGCCTGCTGCGGGGAACCACCGAAGGGGTGTCCACGGCCGATCTCCAGGGCCGGATCGCCCGCGCCGAGTCGGTGGTCGCGGAGGTACGGCGGGTCATGGAGGCCGGGCGGTACGACCCGATCGGCGCCCTGCGCCGGGTCGAGGAGGCCGACGCGGCGCTCGACGAGGCACTGGAGGGCGCGCGGGAGCGCGAATCGGGCGGTCGACGCGCACGCGCGCTCCTCGATCAGGCAATGCTGACGGCCCGTTCGGCGATCGGAGCCGCCTCGGACTACATCGCCACCCATCGGGGCGCGGTGGCCAGCGAGGCCCGCACGCGGCTGGCCGAGGCCCAGCGCCGCTGGGAGAAGGCGCAGGCACTCGCCGCGGCCGACGAGCCGCAGACGGCACTCGCGGAGGCTCAGCAGGCGGACGCCCTGGCCCGCCGCGCCCAGGACCTCGCCGAGCAGGACGTGCGGACCTATGGGAACCCGGACGGCCTGGGCGGTGTAACAGGAGTAGGAGGAAACGGCGGCGGGCTCGGCGGTGCGGTGCTCGGCGGCATCATCCTCGGCGGACTGTTCGGCGGGGGAAGGGGAGGCGGACATGGGGGGTTCGGTGGAGGTTCCGGCGGGGGGTTCGGGGGCGGAGGATTCGGCGGTGGGCCGGGCAGCTTCGGCGGTAGCGGCACGCGCGGCCGACTGGGCGGCGGCGGCCGTTTCTGAGGACGGCGCGAGCCGTGTCCTGCCCTCGTCTGTCCCTCCGAAAGATCTCGCTGTCCCTCCCGAAGGCTTTTCTGTCCCCCTCGAAGGCTTCCCTGTCCCTCTCAAGGGCTCTGTCCCACCCAAGGGCTCTGTCTCTCTCAAGGAGGAGTGCGATGACCAAGCAGACAGTTCTCGGCCGGGTCACCCAGCTGGCGAAGGCCAACATCAACGCCCTGCTGGACCAGGCGGAGGATCCGCAGAGGATGCTGGACCAGCTGATCCGCGATTACTCGAACAACATCACGGAGGCGGAGGAGGCGGTGGCCGCGACCATCGGCAACCTCCGGCTGATGGAGCAGGACCATCTGGAGGATGTGGCGGCGGCGAAGGAGTGGGGCGGGAAGGCACTGGCCGCCAGCCGGAAGGCCGACGAGCTGCGCGGTGGCGGGCAGACGGCGGAGGCGGACCGCTTCGACAACCTGGCGAAGGTGGCGCTCGGCCGCCAGCTCCAGTCGGAGAAGGAGGCGACGACGGCGGAGCCGACGATCGCCGCGCAGACCGAGGTCGTGTCCAAGCTCAGGACGGGCCTGGACCAGATGAAGGGCAAGCTCGGCGAGCTGCAGGCGAAGCGGGACGAGTTGGTGGCGCGGGCCACGTCGGCCCGCGCGCAGAACCGGATGATGGACGCCGTGAAGAGCATCGACGTGCTCGACCCGACCAGCGAGCTGAGCCGCTTCGAGGACAAGGTGCGCCGGGAGGAGGCGCGGGCGATGGGCAAGGAGGAGCTCGCCGCCTCTTCGCTGGACGCTCAGTTCGAGCAGCTGGACGCACTGGGCGACAGCGCCGAGATCGAGGCCCGGCTGGCCGCGCTCAAGGGCTGATCGGCAGGTGGTTCCGGCGGGCGGCAGGCGGCGGCAGGCGTTCGGATCATGTGTCAGAACATGCTGAGGAGCTGTTCCACCGTTGGTTCCGCCGCCTCGCCGTCCGGCAGGGCCAGTTCGAACCACACGGTCTTGCCGCGCGGGGTGCGCCGCGAGCCCCAGGAGGAGCTGAGCAGTCCGACCAGCTGGAGGCCGCGGCCGCCTTCGTCGGTGTCCTTGGCCCGGCGGCGCCGGGGCTGCACCAGGCCGGCGTCCCAGACCTCGCAGACGAGGGTGCGGTCGCGGAGCAGCCGGAGCCGGATCTCCCCCTCGCCGTAGCGCAGCGCGTTGGTGACGAGCTCGCTGACGAGGAGTTCGACGGTGTCGACGAGCGGTTCGAGGTCCCAGGCCGCCAGCTGGGTGCGGGCGAGTTCCCTGGCCCGGCCGACGGAGCGGGGTTCCCTGGGCAGCCGCCAGTCGCCGACCGCCTCGGCCGGCAGGCCCTGGATCCTGGCCATGAGGAGGGCGATGTCGTCCTCGCCGTGTCCGGTCTCCAGGCTGGTGAGGACCCGGTCGCAGACGTCCTCAAGAGGGCGGTCCTGGTCGGTGAGGGCGCGCCGGAAGGCGCTCAGGCCCTCGTCGAGGGGATGGTCGCGGGACTCGACGAGTCCGTCGGTGTAGAGGGCGAGGAGGGCGCCTTCCGGGAGTTCGACCGCGACCTCCTCGAAGGGTTCGCCGCCGACACCGAGTGGCATCCCGGGGGGTACGTCGAGCAGCAGTGCTTCCTCACCGGGGGCGACGAGCACCGGCGGGAGGTGCCCGGCGTTGGCGAAGGTGCAGCGGCGGGTCACCGGGTCGTAGACGGCGTAGACGCAGGTCGCGAGGTAGACCTCGGCGAGTTCGGGACCGCGGGACTTGTGGCCGCGGGACTGCTGGGCGCCGATGGGGGCGCCGAGGCCGCGGGCGATCTCGTCGAGGTGGGAGAGGACCTCGGCCGGCTCGAGGTCGAGCTGGGCGAGCGTGCGGACGGCGGTGCGCAGTTCGCCCATGGCGACGGCGGCGCGCAGGCCCCGGCCCATGACGTCCCCGATGACGAGTGCGGTGCGGTGGCCGGGGAGTTCGATGACGTCGAACCAGTCGCCGCCGACCTCGGTGGCGGCCGTGCCGGGGAGGTAGCGGCAGGCGATGTCCAGCCCGGCCGCCTCGGGGTCGCCGGGCGGGAGCAGGCTTCGCTGGAGGATCAGGGCCCGCTCGTGCTCGCGGCGGTAGAGGCGCGCGTTGTCGATGCAGACGGCGGCGCGGGCGGCGAGTTCGACGGCGAGGGCCCGGTCGCGTTCCCCGAAGGACTCGCTGCCCTTGGCGCGGGAGAACTGGACGAGGCCGACGACGGTGTCGTGGGCAACCATCGGGACGACCAGGGTGGTCTGGACGAGGCCGCCGTCGACGCCCGTCACGGTCCGGAGCCGTCCGGTGCGCAGGGCGCCCGCGCAGGGCGAGTTGAAGGAATAGCGGTGGAGGGCGCCGAGTGCGATCGGTTCGCTGCCGGGACAGCCGCTGCCGGGTCCGTCTCCCTCGCCGGTTCTGAGGGGGGTGTCGGAGACGGCGCTGGCGACGGCGACCCTGCGGAGTTCGGCGCTGCCGCCGTAGCCGACGTCGTGGGAGCTGCCCCAGCGGCCGGGCGGTGCCTCGTCACCGCTCAGGAGGCCCTGGTAGAGGTCGACGGAGGCCAGGTCGCAGAATCCGGGGACGGCGACGTTCAGCAGTTCGCGGGCGGTGGCCTCCAGGTCGAGGGAGTTGCCTATGCGGGCGCCGGCCTCGTTGAGGAGGGCCAGGTTGCGGCGGGCGCTGGCCGCCTCCCTGGCCGCGTTGTGACGGCGGGTGACGTCGATCCCGAGGCCCGCGACGCCGATGGGGCGGCCGGAGCCGCTGTGCACGCGGTAGAGGTTGATGGACCAGTGCCGGCGGTCCCTCGCGCCTGGTGCGGCGCCGACGATCTCGAAGTCGGTGACGGACTCCCCGGTCTCCAGGACGCTCCGGAGGGCGGCGGTCATCCGGTCGGCCTCGGCCCGGTTGAGGTAGTCATGGACGGTCCGGCCGCGGTGGTCGTCGGCGGAGCCGCCGAAGACGGTGGCGAAGCGGCGGTTGGCCCGCTTCACGGTGAGGTCCGTGCCGAAGAGGAGGAAGCCGAAGGGGGACTGGCCGAATATCGCCTGGGAGGCGGCGAGGTCGGTCTCGATGCGGCGCAGGGCGCGGACATCGACGACGATGCACAGCGCGGCCCGTTCGCCGGACTGGGTCTCGCTCGGCATGACGTACATCTCGGCGATGCCGTGGGGCCGGTCCTCCCCGGGGATCCGGAAGGGGACGAGTCCTGTCCACTCCTTGCCGTCGAGGATCTCCCTGACCTTCCGGTGGCCGCGCTCGCGCAGGTCGGCGGGCACGAAGGCCTCGACGGGGTCCTTGCCCCTGGCCTCCTCCGCGGTGACCCCGAAGAGGTCCACGGCCCTTCGGCTCCACTGCTCGACGAGGCCGTCGGGCCCGATGGAGAAGGAGGCCACCCGGATGTAGTCATAGATGGATCCGGGCGGGCTGCTCTGCCACATGACGCCGCCGCTCGCCTGCTCAGGTATCTCGCTCACGCGACCGTCCCCTCCAGCTCACCGCACCGGACCGGCCATGCCCGCAGTATTCAATACGGCAGGCCCCGACGGCACGACGTTCACGATCACAGGGTGGTCTCGTTCGACTCGCGCCGAGTACCGGTGATCGTTGTCCCACCCTGTTTACTCACCAGGGAGAGCCAGCTCGAACCATACGGTTTTACCGGCTCTTCCCTTACGGGTGCCCCAGCGGCGGGCGGAGCAGGCGACCAGACCGAGGCCTCGGCCCCCTTCGTCCTCGGGTCCGGGGGCACGCGCGGTGGGCGGATCCGGAAGCGGATCGGACACCTCCACGAGCAGCGCGGGCGGGTGGGTCGGGTCGCCGCCGTCGGGGCGGGTGCGGACCAGACGGACCCCGATGGGGCCGGAGGCGTACCGCAGGGAGTTGGTCACCAGCTCGCTGACCAGCAGAACGGTCACATCTCCGAGGGCTGTGTCGAGCTCCCAGGCCCGCAGGGTCTCGCGCACGGCATGACGGGCCGTGCGTACGGCGTCGGCCTCCGCGGGGAAGTTCCACTCGGCGCGGTCGCCGTCGGTGTCGATCACACCCGATCACTTCCCCAGCCGTGCGTCAGCAGGAAGACCCACGTCCTCTTTCAAGGAGTCAATCAGGGCATACCCGAAATTTGGGGCAGAATATCGCGCTGGGCGCAACAGCGGGCGCACGGTGGCACGAACGGCGTAGGAACGTCAGTCGCGCGCGCCCACGCCGGGTGCGTTCGGGAGGCGGAGTGCGGCCTCGGCGACGGCCGGACGGTCCTGGTCGAGCCAGTCGACGGAGTCCAGCTCGGACCGGGACAGCCAGCGCAGCGCGTCGTGGTCCTCCAGCGGGCGCGGTTCACCCGAGAGCAGTCGGGCGGTCCACACCCGCAGGACGTATCCGGGCTTCAGCGGCCACTCCCCGGGGATGCGCTCGCCCGGTTCGACCTCGACACCGAGTTCCTCGCGGAGCTCGCGGACCAGGGCTTCTTCGGGGCTCTCGCCCGGTTCGAGCTTGCCGCCGGGCAGTTCCCAGCGGCCGGCGAGTTCCACGGGGGCGCTGCGGCGCGCGGCGAGCAGCCGCCCCTGGTCGTACAGGGCGCCCGCGACGACGATCACGGGGGGCGGGGCGGAGTCGGTGGCGCGTTCCGTCATGGGCGTGAGCGTAGCCCGGTCCGGTCGGCGGCCGCCGGGTCAGAGGGCGGGGCTGCCGATGTGCTCGATCCAGTAGAGCTGCTTGTGGCCGCGGTCGTCGAGGCTGTCCGCGATCTTCTGCGCTTCGTCCTTGGTCGCGTACCGCCCCACGCGGTAGCGGTTGCCGTTGTCGTCCTGCCGAATGACGAGCCAGACGAGGACGGGGCCGCTGTCGGTCATCGGGCTTCTCCCTCCGCCGGTCCGGACACCGCGATGGATCTCCGGGAAACCGCAATCCGCATATGCCGGAGCTTACGCCTGACCTTCACACAGCGGATACGGAATTGCACAAAGAGATACGGATCGGCCGGGAACCGACGGCGCGCGGCCGAAGGCCACACCCCGGGAGCCGCCTCAGGGGCCGCTTCAGGGGCCGCCCGGGGCACACGGAACGCCGAAGGGGCGGAGACGGCGAGGACGCGCTGACCTCACGTCAACTCCACGGTGGGGCCCCGGTGACTCGCGGCACAGACCGCCGACAACTCGTCGCGAACAGGCTCCCGGTCAGCGCACCGGCAGGTGGTAGGAGAGGCGGTAACGGTCGGCGGGGACGACGACATCCGCCGTCTCGACGGCCCGGCCCGAGGCGTAGTACGTCCGCTCGACGACCAGCACCACATGGCCCGGCACCCCGCCGAGCGCCAGGAGTTCCTCGGCGAGACCGGGCCGGGCCCCGACCTCTTCCACCACGTTGTCCACGACCACGTCGATGGCCGCCATCCGCTCGACGACACCGCAGCCGCCCAGCGGGCCCTCCTCGGGCAGCATGACCGGCGTCCGGCCGGTGACCGTCAGCGGCTCCCAGGAGGTGGCGACCATCATGGGCTCGCCCGCGTCCCGGTACACGTACCGCGTGCGCATCACGCGCTCCCCCGGCTCGATCCCGAGCCGCTCGGCCACCTCGGCGCTCGCCGCCTCCTGCTCGCTCCCCGACTCCCAGGTGCCACGGGCACCCTCGGCCGCCTGCTCCTGACGGAAAGGGCTGGCACCGGACGCCGGGCGGTAGCCGGAGCGGGCGATCGGACGCGGCACCGGGCGCTCCCGCACATAGGTGCCCGAACCCGAGCGCCCCTCGACGAGCCCCTCCGCCATGAGCACCTTGCGGGCCTCCAGCGCGACGGTGTCCGACACCCCGTACTCCTCACGGATGCGCGCCTGCGAGGGGAGGCGGGTGTGCGGCGGAAGCGAGCCGTTGGCGATCTTCTCCCGCAGATCGCTCGCCACGCGGAGATAGGCGGGCTGCTCACCGAACGTCACTGGACGCTCCCCTCAGGTTGACTGACAGCTACAGCCTGACGACCGAGGGTCGCCATCCGCAAGCATGGGCCAGAGTTTCACTCGAAGTGATGACAGACCGTCTGAACTCTTGCTACCCACGGTCACGCCAGATCCATGCCGCCGAACCCCTTGACCGCATTGGTACAGACCAATACGTTCCTGTTCTACCCGCCCCGCACGCTCCCCCTCGCACGCGTCATCCCGCCTCGCACAGGAACGAGCCCATGCGTCCCAGAGTCATGACCAGACTGACCTTCGGTGCGGCCGCCGCGGCCGCCCTCGGCCTCCTCGCCACCCTGACCCCCACCGCCGGCGCGCACCAGCCCTCCGGACACAAGGCCGAGCTGAAGCGCATCGGCTACTTCACCCAGTGGGGCATCTACGGACGCGACTTCCAGGTGCAGGATCTGGGGACGAGCGGCACCGCCGCCAAGCTCAGTCACGTCAACTACGCCTTCGGGGTGATCGGCCCGGACGGCAAGTGCCTCATGGGCAACGCCCCCGGCTCCGACCCGTGGGCCGACTACGTGCGCCCCGTCGACGCCGCGTCCTCCGTGGACGGCGTCGGCGACACCGCCGACCAGCGCCTGGCCGGGAACTTCAACGAACTGCGCGAGCTCAAGGCGAAGAACCCCGGACTCAAGGTCATGATCTCGCTGGGCGGCTGGAGCGGCTCCGCGCACTTCTCCGACGCCGTGCGCACCGACGCCGGCCGCAAGGCGCTCGTCGCCTCCTGCATCTCCACGTACATCAAGGGCGACCTGCCCGTCGACGGTGCCCGCGGCGGCGCCGGAGCCGCCGCCGGGGTCTTCGACGGCGTCGACCTGGACTGGGAGTGGCCGGGTTCGGACGGAGCCCCGGGGAACGTCATCCGTCCCGAGGACAAGCCCAACTTCACCAAGCTGGTGAGGGAGTTCCGCACCCAGCTCGACGCCTACGGCCGCTCCCTGCCGAAGCGCAAGCACTACGAGCTCAGCGCGTACGTGCCCACCGCGCCCGCCAAGATCGACGCGGGCTTCGAAGTGCCTGCGATCATGCGGGACTTCGACTTCGTGAACCTCCAGGGCTACGACTTCCACGTCTCCGGCGAGAAGACCACCGCCCAGCAGTCCGCGCTCTTCGCCAAGAACGACTTCAGCGTCGACCAGACCGTCGACGCATGGCTGCGGCGCGGGGCGCCCGCCCACAAGCTCGTCGTGGGCATGCCGTTCTACGGCCAGGGCTGGACCGGCGTCAGCGGCGGCGGCGACGGCCTCGGGCAGCCGGCGGCCGGCCCCGCGCCCGCGACCTGGGCGGCCGGCTCCGAGGACTACAAGTACCTGAAGAAGCTCGCGGAGTCGGGGACCTACACCCTCCACCGGGGGCACCGGAACGGCCACGCCTGGCTCTTCGACGGCACCACCCTGTGGACCTACGACGACCCGACCGTGCTGCGCACCAAGGCCTCCTACGTCCGGCAGCGCGGACTCGGCGGCGCGATGGTCTGGTCGCTCGACGGGGACACCCCGGACGGTGAGCTGATCACCGCCATCGACCGGGGTCTCACCCGGCGCTAGACACCCCCGCCCCGGCCGCCCGCGCGGCGCCCGGGGCCCACGGACCGCGGACCGGCCACCGCCGCTCGCGGTGCGTCGCCGGGAGCGGCGGTCGGTCACGGGCCGCCGCTCCCCCGGCCCACCGCACCGGTCCGCACGCGACGGGGCCGGGACTCCCGAGGGAGCCCCGGCCCCGTTCTCCTCACCCACGCGCACGCGTGCCCGGCGTTCGGCCAGGTACACGCGCGCGTGCCGCCGTTCTCGTACCCGGCTCGCGAAGGCCGGCCATCAGGCCGAGGTGCCCCCGCCCTCCGGCGGCGTGCCGGTCAGGCCGAGTGCGGTCCGTGCGGCCGCGCTGTCGGGCACGGCTTCCCACGCCGCGTCGTACGCGTCCCAGTAGGCGTCCGCGTCGGTCGCCGTCGCCAGCTCGCGCCACTGCTTCGATGCGGCGTCGAGCCCCCTGCGCAAATCCTCGACGGGAGCCTTGGGGACGCCGGTCCAGGAGTGGTTCCCGAGGTCCGCGCGTGCCGTGTCGATCGCCGCGAGCATCTCCCCCGACCACGCCTTGTTGCCGGCGAAGTCCTCGTCCGGGTCGTCCTCCGGCTCGCGGTACATGACCGTCTCGATCGGGTTGACGGCCCTCAGGAAACGCTCCTGGTCGAGGGTGAGGGTGGTCGCGTCGGAGCGCACCGAGCCGCTGAAGGGCTTCTTCTCCGTGGCGTACGCGCAGGTCACCGTCCGGTCGCCGAAGCGCCAGCTCTCGCTGCTCGGCAGGTAGTAGGAGACCCAGAGGTCCTCCGGCACGGCCCAGGTGTCCATGGCGTACGCGGCGTTGACCGTCTCGCAGCGCTGCTCCGCGACCCTGTCGATCGCGTCCTCGCCGGGCCACTTGTCGATGCCGGTGAGCTTGAAGCCGCCGGTGACCTCGCCCTCGTGCGGGCGGTCGCAGTCGACGATGGTGACCTCCTCCGTGTACTCCCCCAGCTTGCCGTCGTCGCTGAAGCACTGCCCGGTCCGCAGCGAGAAGGGCGACTTCGAGCGGGAGGCCTCGTCCACGCCCTCCTTGAAGTCGCTCCAGGCCGAGCTGAAGCCTCCGGTGACGAGGCCGGCCACCAGCAGCAGACAGCTGACGACGGAGAGCACGATGCCGGAGACGGCGAGCTCCTTGCCCCTCTGGTCCCGCTTCCTGATCTGCGGGAGGGCGACGAGGCCGAGGACCAGACCGAGGGGCGGCAGGCAGCAGACGATGCCGGAGACGAGGGAGGCGACGGCGAGTCCGTTGGTGGTACGCGGGGGCGGGCCGTACGGGACAGCGCCGGGCACGCCGGCGTAGGGGCCGGCCGCGTAGGGGATCCCCGGGGAGGTGTAGGGCCCGGGGGCAGGCCATCCGCCCCGCTGCGCGCCCTCCTGGGGTGACGGGGGTGGCAGGGGCGGCGGGGTCGGCTCCACGGGTACGTGCTCCTGTTGGGGGCGGGCGGCGCGAACAGACGATCGGTCGCGCATCGTACGTGGAGGGCTGGACGGGGCGGACACGCGGGGGCCTGCGGGCCGACGGGGTGACGGGGTGACGGGGTGACGGGGTGACCAGGTAACGGGGTGACAGGCGGGCAGGCGGGAGGGGCGGCCGCCCGTAGGCGACCGCCCCTCCCTCGCGTTCAGCCGACTTCGCCCGACTTCAGCGTTCCGTGCGGATCAGAACTGCAGGGCCCAGGTGTCGATCTTGCCGGTGTCGGCGTTGGCGTTGTCCGTGACGCGCAGCTTCCAGGTGCCGTTGGCGACCTCCGAGGAGGCGTTCACGGTGTACGTGGTGTTGATGTTGTCCGCGCTGCCACCGGTGCCGAAGGCCTTCAGGGTGTGCGCCGAGCCGTCGGGGGCGATCAGCTGGACCTGGAGGTCACCGATATAGGTGTGGACGATGTTCACCGGCACCTGGAGGGTGGAGGGTGCGTTGCCGGCGACGCCGCTGACGGTGACCGGGGACTCGACGGTCGCGTTGTCGGCGATGGCGTAGTCGGCGGTGTTCTCGAACTTCTTGCCGGGCGGCGGGGTGGTGCCGCCGTCACCGACGTACAGCAGACGGTTCGGGGAGCCGGTGCCCGGGTTGGTCACCACGTTCGGCGTGGCGGCGTTCACCAGCGCGGTGCCCACCTGGGCCGGGGTGGCCGCCGGGTTGTTCCCGAGGTACAGCGCGGCCGCGCCGGCGACGTGCGGGGCCGCCATCGACGTGCCGGAGATGGTGTTGGTGGCGCTGTCGCCGGTGTTCCACGCCGAGGTGATGGACGAACCCGGGGCGAAGACGTCGAGGACGGTGCCGTAGTTGGAGAAGCTGGAGCGGGCGTCGGTGTTGGTCGTGGAGCCGACCGTGATCGCCTCGGCCACGCGGGCCGGGGAGTAGTTCGACGCGTTGGCGTTGCTGTTGCCGGCGGCGACGGCGTACGTGACGCCGGACGCGATCGAGTTGCGGACGGCGGTGTCGAGGGTGGAGTCGACGCCTCCGCCGAGGCTCATGTTGGCGACGGCCGGCTTGACGGCGTTCCGGGTCACCCAGTCGATGCCCGCGACGACGCCGGCGGTGGTGCCGGAGCCGTTGTTGTCGAGGACGCGGACGCCGACGATCTTGGCCTTCTTGGCGACGCCGTGGGCGGTGCCCGCGACGGTGCCGGCGACGTGGGTGCCGTGGCCGTTGCCGTCCTGGGCGACGTTGTCGTTGTCGACGGCGTCGAAGCCGTTGAAGGCGCGGCCGCCGAAGTCGCTGTGGGAGATCCGTACACCGGTGTCGATGATGTACGCCGTGACACCCTGGCCCGCGGTGTCCGGGTAGGTGTAGCTCTGGTTCAGCGGGAGGGCCCGCTGGTCGAGCCGGTCCAGGCCCCAGGACGGCGGGGAGGGCTGGGTGGCGTTGATCCTGAAGACGCGGTTCTGCACGACGGACTTGACCGCGGGGTCGGCGGCGAGCTTCTTCGCCTGCGCCTCGGAGAGCTCGACGTTGTAGCCGTTGAGCGCCGCGGTGTACGTCTTCTTGATCTTCGCGCCGTACTCGGCGGCGACCGCGCGGCCCTTCGCGGTCTCGGCCTGCGCCGACTCCTCCAGGGTGACGATGTAGCTGCCCGCGATGGTGCCTTCGGCCCCGGCGTTCTCGATGACGCCTTCCGCGGTCGCCGGCGAGGCGACGGCCGGGAGGGTGGAGAGGGAGCCGAGGGCGACGGCGGCGACGGCGATGGCCGCGGCGGTGGCGACTCGGCGACGTGAGTCACGCATGACTGACATGTGGGGGGTCCTCCTGAGGTGGCGGTTCGCTGCAGTGGGGATACAGCAGGTGCATGACAAGACAACGCGGCTTCACGCCGTCTCGAACATTCGGCTGCCGGACGAAAGATTGGCGGATCCATAGGAATCCCACAAGAGTCCCGCCACCCCCGCAACAACCGCGCCACACGGCTGACATGCTGGACGCCATGACCGCCTACGTGTGCCCCCGATGCCGTGTCGCATCGCCCACGGACGCGCTCACCTGGTGTTGTCCGAAGTGCCGCGGCCCCTGGGACCTGGAATTCGCGAGCGCGCCGATCTCACTCCCGTCACTCGCGTCACGCGGAAATTCATTGTGGCGTTACGAGGAGGCGCTGCCGCCGATGCCGTACGCGTCGGACGTGACGCTCGGGGAGGGTCGCACTCCGCTCGTCCCCCTGACGACGGCCGAAGCGGGGGCGCCGGCGTCGGTCTCGGCCAAACTCGACTTCCTCATGCCGACGCTGTCCTTCAAGGACCGGGGCGCGGTGCTGCTCGCCGCGCACGCCCTCCGCCTCGCGGAGGCCGGTCTCCTCGACCGGGTCGTCGCCGACAGCAGCGGGAACGCGGGGACGGCCCTCGCCGCGTACGGCGCGCGGGCCGGGCTCGACTGCCTCGTGTACGTACCCCGGGGCACGTCCCCGAAGAAGCTGGAGCAGATCCGGGCGCACGGGGCGCAGGTCGTCGAGGTGCCCGGTGATCGCGAGGCGACGGCCCGCGCGGCGCGGGAGGCCGCGGACGAACCCGGCACCTTCTACGCCTCGCACGTCTACAACCCGTACTTCCTGCACGGCACCAAGACCTACGTGTACGAGCTCTGGGAGGACCTCGGCGGCCGCCTCCCCGACACGATCGTCGTCCCCGTCGGCAACGGCACCCTGCTCCTCGGCGCCGCCCTGGCCCTGGACGAGCTGCACCGCCACGGGCTCGTCGACACCCGTCCCGCGCTTGTCGCCGTCCAGGCGGAGGCCGTGTCCCCGCTGGCCAGGGCCTTCCACGCGGGCACGGAGGAGCTCGGTGCGCCTGTCCCCGGCCGCCCCACCCTCGCCGAGGACATCGCGATCCCGGCCCCGCCCCGCGCCCGCCAGATCCTCCGGGCGGTACGGGAGACCGGCGGCACGTTCCTGACCGTGACCGAAGATCAGATCCGCGAGGCCCAGCGGGACCTGGCCCGCCGCGGCCTCTTCGTCGAGTCCACGGGCATGGCCTGCTGGGCGGCGATCCGGGCGGCTCCGCCGCGCCCCGGCCTCACCGTGGTGCCGTTGTGCGGAGCGGGCGCGAAGACCGGCCTGGCGGCCTGAACCACGACGATCGACAATGGGGAGCTGGTGGTCTGGGTCGTTCATGTGGGACACCGGTCCACCGCTTATGAGACCTGATCGCCGCTGACCCAGCGTCAGAATATCCAGCACCCATCCAGCACGGTGACGGCGAAGGGGGCTGACCCGATAGCGTCCGCCCCCTTCTGACCTGCATGTCTGCCACGTCAGCGACGTGGTGTTATTTCATCCGCTCAGACGTTGAAGCGGAACTCCACCACAAGGCTCTGACCTGCACGCATGTGGGCGCATCCCAGCACCATCCCAGCACGGGATTCACTGCAAAGCACAAGAAGATCCAGAAGCGCCAAGACTACGCATCGACACCCATCTCGGATACAGACCGCGCAGCACTCCGACGCTGTAATAGTTTCTGTACTAGACTTGCGACCATGAAGTCACCACGCCCCGGCGGCACGGAGAACATCTCCGTCTCGATGCCCTCGGAACTCCTCGGCGCTCTGCGCACGCGCACCGGGAAGCGCGGTGTGTCCGCGTATGTGACGGCGGCGGTCCGGCATCAGCTCGCCATGGACGGCCTCGCCGAGATCGTGGCCGCCTACGAAGCCGAGCACGAGCCGCTTAGCGAAGCCGAAGTCCAGGCCGCGCAGAGCGAACTGTTCGGTGACGCACCGGCGCCCTACGCGTCGAACGACAGCGCCGCATGAAGGAGCCCGCGGCCAGGACCCTGGTCCTGGACTCCCAGGCACTGTCGCTGGTCCTGCGCAACGATCGCCAGATGATCACCCGGATCGAGGCCGCTCGGCGCGTGGGCGTACCCGTCCTCGTGTCGGCCCTGACGGTGGTGGAAGCCGTCTACGGGAAGACGGATACCGCCCGGCTGCGCTGGCTGCTCTCCCGCCTTCAGGTCCAGGACGTCACCCAGGCGGACAGTCTCACCGCGGTGCAGCTGCTGAGCGACGCCGGCGGCCTGCACGGCCACAAGTACGCCATCGACGCCCTCGTCGCCGCGATGGCGCTCCGCTCCCCGGGACCCGTCCTCGTACTGACCTCGGACCACGACGACTGGTCGAAACTGTGCGGCGACGGAGTACAGATCAAGAATGTCTGACCTTGGCGTTCACTCAGCTTGAATCGCGCTGTCTCGCCGACCCCGTAGCTGGGCCCAACGAACCCCATGGGGTCATTTTGAAGAGCCCGGGAGGGTCAAGGTTGAGCGAGCGCTGCGGTGCCACGGGCGGCTGCGCGAGACATAGCGGATGAGCGGTGGCGGCGAACACGAGTTGCGCGAGGGTGCAGTCCTCTGGTGTTGGGGATCTTGGACCGTCTCCTCAGCGCGAGTAGTCCGCGAGGGTGAGTAGAAGGTGTGCCGACTCAGCGCGCACGTGATCGGAATGGGCACCTGCCGGATTGAGGTGGCGCCCGCGAACATACACGTCGGAGGCGTCGACGTTGACGAAACGGTGGTCAAGCGCGGAGTGCGGATACCGCTCGTCGAGTGGCAACAGGGTTGTGGTGAACATGGGCGCGGGGGCCGGACCAATTCCGGAGTGCCCGATGCCGGGTTGCTGCTCGGCCCGCAGATGCCAGAACCCTGTCGCCCGGTCGTGACGGGAGTAAGTGGCGACGACAGGCCCCCTCAGCGGAGCGCCATCATGCGCCTCGCTCGGCAGGATGTTCGGAAAGAGCGAGAGGAACGCGTCTCGGCGTGCGGCCATTTGGAATAGCAGCATGCTGTCGGCGGTGAACGGGCGGGATGGCGAGTGGTCCGTCACGCTCCAGCCGAGTGTGTCATCGAGACGGGCGTCTGCCGACCATTGGACCGCCTCGCACAAGAAGCGACAGCCGAATGAGTGCCCGACGAGGTGGAGGTACTGACCGTCTCGGTTGGCGAGCACAGGCGCTGCTCCAGGGTCGGCGCGCTCGGCGTCCAGATAGCCGAGGAGCCGGCCCAGGATGTGGGCGGCGTGGCCTCCTCCGTCGCGTGCGCCCATCGCGTGCGCCCGGTCCCGGATCATGCGGTAGCCGGTGGGGGTGACCAGGCTGGAGGATGGCCAGCGCACGACGACACACCATGGGCTGAAGCCCTGGGCCGCTAGGGTCGGATACCGGGCCGGGGCTGTCACAAAGACGTCTTGCGTCAGAGACAACAGTCGCTCAGCGGTGCGGTAGGCGGAGTCGGGCGAGGTCTGCCAACCGTGGACATAGACGACTATGTCCGTCGCCCAGACAGGCGGGGTGAGGCGCTCCGCGAAGTAATGGCGCAGCCATGCCTCGGGCACGGGCTTACCCGTGTCAGCGTCGAGCAGCCAGCCCGTCGCATCCAGGTCAACGACCTCCACCGTGCCGACACGGCTCATGCCTCACCTCCACCTGTCCGATCCAGACGAGCATCCATGCCGCAGTGCAGACCGTAGGCGAACCCCAGGGGGTTTCGGTATCGGGCGGCGAAGTCCCGGGCCAACTCATGAGTGATCTGGCCAGCGGTGGCCGTCCCGCGCAAGTAGCGGGTGACGAATTCGAGCGCGTACTCGGCAGCAAACGCCTGCGGCATCGCGATCTGCGGCCCGAGCACGCCCTGCGCGCCGTGCTCAATGAGCATGCTCCCAAGGAACGCTCGGTCCCCACTCGCCGCGGAGACTCCGGTGTGGCAGGCGTTGAGTAGGACAAACGGTCGGAAACAACCGTGCC
Source organism: Streptomyces sp. NPDC016459 (assembly GCF_040632845.1). NCBI lineage: Bacteria > Bacillati > Actinomycetota > Actinomycetes > Kitasatosporales > Streptomycetaceae > Streptomyces > Streptomyces sp. NPDC016459. Next base: position 511,834 of record NZ_JBEYCR010000002.1, on the reverse strand, counting down.
GGAAATTTGCCCTTAGCTCACGTACGGTGTGGCCGTCGAAGGAGGTGCCGTCGGTGAGCCTGATGACCAGGGTCGGGGGTTCGGGAACGTTGCCGACGAACTCTCCGTGGCACCAGAAGTACATCAACTGCTCGTCCAGCTCGGGCTTCCCGAGATCACGGACTAGTTCCTCATAAGTCGTTCGCTCGGTGTACTCCGTGCCCTCTGTCAGTGCCTTCGCGACTTCATTCGCACGGGTGGCACTGCCCACCTGGACGTCGTGGTTCAGGCTGACCGTTGGCCGCTGATGCGCTGCTCCGGGCGGCCCGATCCACGCGTAGGCATCACCGGTGTGCTCGATCTGATGCCGATGGCCGAGGAAGCGAGTGAAGAGAACCTCCAAGGTTGCAGGCACGGTGGAATCTTCGGTTGTGCACAGCAGCGGCCAGGGCAGATGCAGATCGGAGTCGAACCGTACCCGCAGACCCTCCCGGGACAAGGCCGAACGCAGAGAGGTGCGGAACATCTTGGTCGGTTCGTCGTCACCACGCAGCAGAGTGCCAAACAGCAGCGATTCACCGCTTCGAGCCAGATCGGCCACTATCCGGCGCAGCTCCTCCTCAGGTTCGGCGCTAAGGTCCGCGGACGTTGCGTACGGGCGCCGTCGACTCTGCAGAGACCGACCCAGGTCGTCGACCGGCTGGAAATCAACGAACTCCGATTTCCATCGGGCACGGAGCCGGGCCGCCGCCCCATGGACCTCATCGGCCCGGGCATACAGGTCAACCTTGTGCTCGGTGCCGTGGAGTGCCGGAACGGCCGATCCTGACATCCGCGCCCTGATCCGACCTCCACCGAGGACGTCGAAGCTGACGCGGAGGTCGGGAGCCTCCGTCGTCAGGTGCGGCAAGAAGCGGAAGCCGTCGCTAGGGTCCTGAACAATGCGGGTGGTCAATTCGCGGGGCATCGGTCAGGCCCTCCCCGTGCGTGGCCGCAGCTGTCTATTCCCCGACCCGCTGGACTTCGTCTCCGTGATGGACAGATCGGACTCCACCTGCTGCAAGACGGTGCCTGTGTCGTGATGTAGCAGGGTGAACCGGATCCGGTGCGTGCCGGGCTCCAGGGCCGTGAAGCGGAACTGCTCGGATTCGGCGTCTTCAGGGTGGTACGCCATCGTGGCTGGTGTAACCTCCGCGCCGCTCAACGGCACGGCCACGATGTCCAGCGCGGGCCGCCCACCCGGGCGGGCCCAGGGATGCTGGGACTCAGCGACCAGCTTCAGTGTCACGTGTACTGGAGTCCCCACACTGGGGTTGTCGTCCAAGAGCGTCAGATGTGCTCGGCAGCGGGGCGGTGCCGAAAGCGCCGGAGGTGCCACGTCAACCGCAACCACGCTGCCGGCGGCCGCATAGGGCTCGACCGCTGCTTCGTAGAAGGCATCCGCGAGCGCAACGATGATCGAGTTGATCGCCGGCCCGTCGGTGAAGAAGTAGTCAGCCATCGCGTTGTGGGCGTCCTGGTTGTCTGCGACTGCCTCCGTGACTGCCGCTTGGAAATCCTGTGACTCCAGGAACTGCTTCTTTGAGTTCACCTTGGTTTGCTGGACCAGGTTCGGGTCGGCGAGCAGCCGCTGCACGAGGCCCTGTACGAACTCTCTGACCTGGGAGGCAGCGAACGTTTCGGCACCGAAGAGGTCGTTCATCTTGTCTATGACGACCTGAAGCGCGACGTACTTCGGATCCTTCTTCGCCCCCGTGCCGGCTGCGCTGATGCCCTTCAGCTGCCCGTCACCCACGAGCGAGATGTCGACCGGGATCGCCTTGTTGTGCTTGACTCCGACCAGCACTACGTCGGAGAGATCCACGTCGGCCGCCCAAGCGGACTCGGCAATCACCTTCTCCAGCAGGCGCAGGAAGATCGAGAGCATCTCCATGTAGGGGTCGCCGTAGTCGACGATCTGGGACATGAAGTCGTAGAGCCGTACGTAGGTGGAGACGTCCTTGCGGAACAGGTCGAGCTCCTGGAGCTTTACCCGCTCTTCCTCCTCGATCGCCCGCGCGTAGCGGCGCCGGAAGTCGTGCTGCGCCGGGCTGATCGCCGCCGAGAGAGCGTTGTTACCCTTCCGCGTCACCCACAGCTCGGCGACCTTGCGGACGTCGTCCTCGGTGTAGATCCCGGCCTGGGCGAGCTTATTGGCCAGGTGGACGACGACATACGGGTCGGTCTCGGTCTCCAGTGTCGCGTTCTTGAAGTACGGCTCGAAGGCCGTCTTGATGTCCTCGGGCTTGTTGGCGAAGTCGATGACGAACGTCTTGCGCTTCTGTTCCCCACCAGCGGTGCGGTGGGTGCGGTTGAGGCGCGAGAGCGTCTGCACCGCGGTGACCCCGGACAGCTTCTTGTCGACGTACATCGCCGAGAGCAGGGGCTGGTCGAAGCCGGTCTGGAACTTGTTGGCGACCAGCATGATCTTGTAAGTGTCGCCCTTGAACGCGGCCGCCAGATCAGCCCCGGCGCCGGGGTTCATATTGGCCTCGGTGAACTCGTCATCTTTCGACGGAAGCGGACCCCAGTCGCTGTGCCAGGTCTCGTCCTCGGGCATCGTCACCCCGCCCGAAAAGGCGACCAGGGTGCGGTAGTTGTACGAGGCATCCTCGGAGCGGCGCTTGGCGATGTAGGCATCTATCGCCAGCTTGTACTTCACCGCAGACTTGCGCGAGTCGGTCACCACCATCGCCTTCGCCTTGCCTTCGAGGAGGTAGGCGACGTTGGCGTGGAAGTGCTCGACGATGATCTGCACCTTCTGGCTGACGTTCGTCGGGTGGAGCTGAACCCACCTCATCAGCCCCTTGCGGGCAGCGGCCTCCTCGACCTCGCCTCCATCACCAGCCTCGGCCTTGCCGGCGATCTGCAGCGCGGTGTCGTAGGACTGGTAGCCCTTGAGGACGTCGAGGATGTATCCCTCCTCGATCGCCTGCTTCATCGAGTACAGGTGGAACTCGCGCGGTTTACCGTCGGGACCTTTGCGGCCAAACAGTTCGAGGGTCTTGTTCTTCGGCGTCGCGGTGAACGCAAAGTAGGAGATGTTCTCCGATTCGGCCCGCTCGGTCATCTCCGAGGCCAGCACCGACTCCACATCGACATCCCCGCCCTCCTCGATCTCCTTGAGCTCCTCGGCCGTCAGTACCTGTTTCAGCTTCGAGGAGATCTGCCCCGACTGGGAGGAGTGCGCCTCATCCGCGATCACGGCGAATCGCTTGCCCTTCAGGCTGGCGTCGGTCCGGATCTCTTCCAACGCATGCGGGAAGGTCTGCACCGTCACCGCGATGATGAGCTCGCCGCTTTTCAATGCCTGCGCCAGTAGACCCGACTTCGACTTCGCGCCCGCCTTGCGAACGTCCTCGGGGCTGATCGTCGCGACAATCTTCTTGTTTCCGTCGATCTGCCGGATAGCATCCTGCAGCTGGGAGTCGAGTACGGTGCGGTCCACGACCACGATGACGGAGTCGAAGACCTTCTTGTCGTCGGCGTCATGCAGTCGGGCCAGCCCGTGGGCGGTCCAGGCGATGGTGTTCGTCTTTCCTGACCCGGCCGAGTGCTCGATCAAGTACCGGTGCCCAACACCCTCCTCCTTCACCGCGGCGACGATGCCCGTGACGGCCTCCCACTGGTGGAAGCGCGGGAAGAGCATGCTCGTACGCCGGACCGAGGTGCCGGTGGTGACGTCCCACTCCTCTTTGGTCTGCACGATCATCAGCCGCCCGATGATGTTCAGCCAGGCGTGCTTCTCCCAGACCCGTTCCCATAGATACGCCGTCGCCGACCGTCCGTCCGCGCCGGGCGGGTTGCCGGCACCACTGTCCAATCCGATGTTGAACGGAAGGAAGTGGGTCTTGTCCCCCTCAAGCCTCGTGGTCATGGCCGCTAGGCCGTTGGAGACCGCGAAGTGCACCAGCGCCCGGTGACCGAACGACAGCAGCGGCTCCGGGCGCCCGTTCGTCAGCGGGCTGCGGTCGTGCTTGTACTGGTTGATCGCCTCGTCCAGCGACTGGGTGAAGTCGGTCTTCAACTCCACCGTGGCCACTGGGAGCCCGTTGACGAAGAACACCAGATCGAGGGTGCGCTGGTCGGCAGTCGAGAAGTGCACCTGCCGCACCACCCGCACCCGCATGGCCTCGTAGTGCGCCGTGGTGGTCGCGTTGAGCGAGGTCTCGGGACGGAACTGCGCCATCTTCAACCGGCCGCCACCGATGTACTGAACCCCGTTGCGCAGGATGCTCAGCGTTCCGCCGCCATGCTCCAGTGGCTTGTCCAACGCTGCGGTCAGCACGTCGAGGAACTTCGCCTGCGACCCCGCAGCCTTCAAGGCCTTCTCGTACGCCGGTTTCTGCGTCGCCTCCAGCCACGCGAACAGGTCCACCGGGAACAGCGCCCGATCGCGGTCGTACTCGCCGCTGTCGTGGTCGTTCACCGAGTAGAGCCAGCCGCGGGCCTCGAGGTACTCGCAGATCTCCTTCTCGAAGACCGCCTCGTTGTGGTCAGCCATCACGCTGCCTCTCGTACGTCGATCTGCCCCGTCACCGCCGCCGTGATCAACGCCGACCGCCGTTCCCGAGAGAGCTCAATGAACCGCTCGGCCTCGGCGATGAGCGTGTCGATCTTTGCGGTCTGCTCATCCAGATACACAGCGATCCGCCTCTGCTCTTGGATCGCCGGGAGCGGAACGGGTGTCCTGGCCAAGGTGCCGAGGTTCAACCGACGGAACGTCGCACCCATGACCTGGTAGTCCCAATACTCAGCCGTCTGACGTGACAGTAGCGCCCACACGAAAAATCTCGTGTCGACCAGATCCGGCCGCAGTGCAACTCGGACCGTATCTTGCGTCAGATTCGCCCCGTCCAAGTCGGCCGATACGACAGCCACTTTCCCGTACGCCGGGCCGATGGAAACGACGACGTCACCACTCTTGAGAACTGACCGCTTGTACGCGCTCGCAATTTCAGGTGCTGTTGTTCGCAGGGCATCCCTATCCGGAGATTGGCCTTCGCCCTGAATGTCCGACGGTCCGATGTAGACAACCCCACCGTCGACCGGCTCACCACACTGCAGAATTCCGTAGGTCATCGGCCGATCGTGATCGACCAACCGGCGCACCTGAGTCCGCTCGTAGCCATCCAAGGTCTCAGCGACTGTTGCCACGCGACGCTCGCTGAGCATCTCGATCAGCCGCTGCTGCTCCTCGATGAGTGTGTCGATGCGGGACGTCTCGCGGTCGAGGTAGTCGGCGATGGCACGCTGTTCTTCCAACGGCGGCACTGGGATCGCCATGCGGAGGAAGACGTCAGGGTAGATCCGAAGGCGCGATGACCAGATGCCGCGGGAGAGGCGAGTCATCTCCATCACGTACGGGGTCGACCGGTAGAGGTAGTCGTAAAACCCAGGACAGAAGGCTGCGTTCGGACGCGGCCTGTACACACCGTACGCGGGGCTCACAATGCCAGCCTGCTTCGAGACGCCGAGCGCCCCCATCCACGCCCACATCGTGTTGATGACGAGATCGCCCGCGTCCACGAGGCGGTAGCCATCGAGGCTCTCCGCTGCAGTCATCGTCACGTTCTTCTCTGACCTCGGGGTGATCCCGGTCAGATGCGACACGCTGAGAAGTTCCTCTGTGCCTTCGGGCGAGACAGACAGCGACTCTGCCAGGAGTTCTTTGTTTCTGCTCCAGCGCCAGCGGGATGGGACGTTGTCGGCCCAAGCCTGCTCAAGATCAAACTGTGCTTGTGTCATCCCTCAACCTCCCGCAGCAGATCGAGGATCTTGGCGACCTGCTTCTCCAGGTCGGCGTCGATCTCCACGAGCGGACGAGGCGGAACGTACTTGTAGAAGTGCCGCGTGAAGGGGATCTCGTACCCCGTCTTGGTCTTGGCCCAGTCGATCCAGGCGTCGGGAACATGCGGCTTCACCTCCGCATCGAAGTACGCCAGGATGACACTGCGTTCCGCTGCCGCGCCGACGGTCGAGCCGCCGTAGGTGAAGGGCACGTTCTCGGTGTCACGCTTCTTCGAATCGGGCTTCGGGTCACCCTTGCGGTTGACGACAGGGTTCCCGCCCTCGTCCAGCAGGGGGCGCTCGACGGTGACCGTCCAGTAGCCGAAATCGTCGTTGCGCAGCACCTTGGAGAGCTCGGGATCGGCGTCCTCGAAGTCGGCGTACAGCCGCACGACCTTGGCGCGGTCGGCGTCGCTGATCTCGCGTCCCTTGGCACCGAGGTTCTTGCGCATCTTGGTCCAGAACGAGGTGCCGTCGATCAGCTGCACCTTGCCCTGGCGGTCGGGGTGCTTGGTGTTGTCCAGGATCCAGATGTAAGTGGCGATGCCGGTGTTGAAGAACATGTTGGTCGGCAGGGCGACGATCGCCTCGACGAGGTCGTTCTCCAGCAGCCACCGGCGGATGTTGGAAGGGCCGGATTCGGCGGCGCCGTTGAAGAGCGGAGAGCCGTTCATGACGATGCCGACGCGGCCGCCACCATCCTCGGGTGCGCGCATCTTGTGGGCCAGGTGGAGCAGGAAGAGCATCTGCCCGTCGGATGTCGCGGGGAGGCCCGGTGCGAAGCGGCCGTAGGGGCCGGCGGAGTCTCGCTCCTCCTTGACCGCCTTGGCATACTGCTTCCAGTCCACGCCATAGGGCGGGTTAGACATGCAGTAGTCGAACTGGCGGCCCTTGAAGGCGTCGTCGGTGAGCGTGTTACCGAAGGCGATGTTGGTCGCGTCGTGGCCCTTGGCGAGCAGGTCGGACTTGCAGATGGCGTACGACTGCGGGTTGTACTCCTGGCCGTACAGGCTCAGCTTCGCGTCGGGGTTCTCGGCGAGCAGGTGCTCCTCTGCCAGGGAGAGCATGCCGCCGGTGCCGGCGGTGGGGTCGTACAGCGATCGGATGATGCCGCCCTCGGTGAGGTCGACGTCCTTCTCCGCGAAGAGCAAGTCGACCAGCAGCCGGATCGCGTCGCGCGGCGTGTAGTGGTCTCCGGAGGTCTCGTTCGCTGCCTCGTTGAACTTGCGGATGATGTATTCGAAGGCGTCGCCCATGTCGGAGTTCGACACCACATCAGGGTGGAGGTCGATCTTGCCGAAGGACTTGACGATCTCGCGTAGGAGCCCGGCCTTCTCCAGAGCCAGGATCTCCTGCTTGAAGTCGAAGTACTCGAACACGTCCACGTCGCCGGAGAACCGGTCGATGTAGTCGGCCAGGTTGTCCGCCAGCCCGTCCGCGTCGGCCAGCAAGTTCGCGAACGAGTAGTTGGAGGTGTTGTAGAAGGTCCGTCCTGTGGCCCTCTTGACCTCGACCTTGAGCCGGTTCGGGTTCTCGAACTTCGTTGCCAGCTCTCGCACCGTCGCATGATCGGGTTCAAGGATGCAGTCGAGCCGCCGCAGGATCGTGAACGGGAGGACCACTGTCCCGTACTGGTTGGGGCGATAAGGGCCCCGAAGCTGGTCAGCGATTGACCAGATGAAGCTACCGAGCGTGCTCACAAGTTCCTCACGAAAATCGTCTAGCGGTGCCGATCACTCTGCCAGAGGCAGCAGCCACCGTCCCATGGTTCAGCCACTCACCAGAGTGGAACCCAGCACCGGCAGCCCCTCACCATCCCAGCACGGTACGGATGACCAGGGATGACGACAGGTGACGAGGGATCAGCTATCCCAGCACCATCCCAGCACGGGAAAGAACAAAGGGCCCGACTCCGAAGAGTCGGACCCCATCTGACCTGCACGTTTGCCAGATCAGCGACGTGGTGTTATGTCAGCCGCTACACATTGAAGCGGAACTCCACCACGTCGCCGTCCTGCATGACGTACTCCTTGCCCTCCATACGGGCCTTGCCGGCCGCGCGGGCGTCGGCCACCGAGCCCGTTTCGACGAGGTCGGCGAAGGAGATGACCTCGGCCTTGATGAAGCCCTTCTGGAAGTCGGTGTGGATGACACCGGCCGCCTCGGGGGCCGTCGCGCCCTGCTTGATCGTCCAGGCGCGGGATTCCTTCGGGCCGGCCGTCAGGTAGGTCTGGAGGCCGAGGGTGGCGAAGCCGACGCGGGCGAGGGTGGCGAGGCCGGGCTCCTCGGCGCCGACGGACTGGAGGAGCTCCATGGCGTCCTCCTCGTCCAGCTCGGCGAGGTCCTGCTCCAGCTTGGCGTTGAGGAAGATCGCCTCCGCCGGAGCGACCAGGGCACTCTGCTCGGCCTTGAACGCGTCGTCCGTCAGCTCGTCCTCGTCCACGTTGAAGACGTAGAGGAACGGCTTCGTGGTGAGGAGGTGCAGGTCGTGGAGGAGCTCCGCCTTCTCCGAGCCCTGCAGGATGCCCTGCGAGAACAGGGTGTCGCCGCGCTCCAGGATCGCCTGGGCCGCCTCGACCGCCGCGACCTTCGGCGCCGTGTCCTTCTTGATCCGCATCTCCTTCTGGAGGCGCGGCAGGACCTTCTCGATCGTCTGGAGGTCCGCGAGGATCAGCTCCGTGTTGATCGTCTCGATGTCGTCCTTCGGCGAGACCTTGCCGTCGACGTGCACGACGTTCTCGTCCTTGAAGGCGCGGATGACCTGGCAGATGGCATCCGACTCGCGGATGTTCGCCAGGAACTTGTTGCCGAGGCCCTCACCCTCGCTCGCGCCGCGCACGATGCCCGCGATGTCGACGAAGTCGACCGTCGCCGGGAGGATGCGCTGGGAGTTGAAGATCTCCGCGAGCTTGGTCAGACGGGCGTCGGGGACACCGACGACGCCGACGTTGGGCTCGATCGTGGCGAACGGGTAGTTGGCCGCCAGCACGTCGTTCTTGGTCAGGGCGTTGAACAGGGTCGACTTGCCGACATTCGGCAGACCGACGATTCCGATCGTGAGCGACACGGTGGCGACTTCCTGAAGTGTGGACGGGGGGCCGATCCCCCAGTTTACGGGCGGGCCGAACCGGCCAGTGACGCCGACCTTCGGTCGTTCTCGGGGGCAAGGTCACCCAAAGGGCGTGTCCCGGACCCGCTTCCCGCCCCCTCCCGACCTACGTTGGTGGGGTGGAGCAGCACAGGACAAGTCAGCCGCAAGGCCGCCGACGGCCGCAGACCCCCGTCGCGCCGCCCGTCACGCCGCCCGGCGCGCTCGTGGAGGGTGCGGCCGTGGACCGCGTGACCGGCCGGGCACGACGGGTCCCCGGCGGCAGCCGCGTCGAGCACGGGGGGGCCGTGGGGCCGACCGGGAAGACGTCCGGCAAGCCGGCCGGGCGCCCGCCCGGCGGCCGGTCCGTGCCGCCCGTGGTGCTCGCCCTCCGGCGGCTTCCCTCGCCCCGGCTCACCGGCCTCGGCGCCGGGCTCTTCGCCTCCGCCGTCATGCTGACGCTCGGCTTTCTGGACCGGTTGCTCCTCGACGGCTCCCCCGTCGTGTACGGCCTGCTGTTCCTGCCGGTCAGCGCCCTGACCGCGCTCTGGGTCCGTACCGCCGACCTCGTCACCGCGCCGATCGGCGTCCCCATCGCGTTCGCCGTCGGCGTCGTCCCCATCGCGGGCGGCTCCGGCGGCCTCGGCGGCCAGGCCATGGCGGTCGTGACCGCCCTCGCCGTGCACGCCGGCTGGCTGTACGGCGGCACCCTCGTCGCGGGGGTCATCGCGAGCGTACGGAAGGTGCGGGAGATGGGGCGCCGGCAGCACGCCCGCGCGTCGGCCCCGGCGGCCGGCGAGGCACCGGGGGCCGGGGCCGCAGCCGGCACCGGCGGGCGGGCCGGGAGCCCTCGCCGCCGCCCCGTGGCCTGAGCCGTCAGGATCGGGACCTGAGGGAGTCCAGACCCGGGGTGCCTGAATCCGTCCGGACCAGGGCCTGAGCCGTCCCGACCGTGGGCCGAGCCGGCCAGACGGTGGGCCGAGCCGACCCGACCGTGGCCCGAGCCGACCCGACCGTGGCCCGAGCCGTCCAGACCACCCGCTGCCGCCGCCCCCGGCACCCGACCACCCGACCCGCGTACGGCGACGCCCCGGCGGCCCCGGCCTTCCCAGCCTCCCCGGCCGGCCCTCCCGCCCCTACCGCCTCGCCGCCATTCCCGCCCCCACGATCCCCGCGTTGTTCTGGAGTTCCGCCGGGACGATCTCCGCGCGGATGTCCTCGATCAGCGGCAGGAACTTGTCCGCCTTCCGGCTCACCCCGCCGCCGATGATGAACAGCTCCGGCGAGAACAGCATCTCCACGTGCGCGAGGTACTTCTGCACGCGGCGCGTCGCCCAGTGTTCCCAGGTGAGGTCCTCGTCCTCCTTGGCCTTCGTCGACGCCCTGGTCTCCGCGTCGTGGCCCTTGAGTTCCAGGTGACCGAGTTCCGTGTTGGGGACCAGGCGGCCGTCGACGAAGAGCGCCGAGCCGATGCCCGTGCCGAGGGTCAGCATGATCACGGTGCCCTTGCGGCCCCGGCCCGCGCCGTAGGTCATCTCCGCGATCCCGGCCGCGTCGGCGTCGTTCAGGACGGTCACCGGGAGGCCGCCGAGGCGGTCGCTCAGCAGGGTGCCGGCGTCGACGTCGATCCATGACGGATCGACGTTCGCCGCCGTACGGATCGTGGAGCCCGTGACCACTCCCGGGAAGGTCACCCCCACCGGTCCGGTCCAGCCGAAGTGCTCCACGACCTCCACGACGCAGCCCGCCACACCGTCGGGTGTGGCGGGCTGCGGGGTCAGTACCTTGTGGCGCTCCTCGGTGAGCGCTCCGTGCTCCAGGTCCACGGGGGCACCCTTGATGCCCGAGCCGCCGATGTCCACTCCGAAGACGTTCATGGACCCCACGGTAAGGGCTGGAGGCCGCGTCGCGCCTTTACTCCGTGACGGGCGCGGCCGCCAGGAGCTTCGCCGCCTCGGCCCGCAGGTCCTTGTTGCGGAGCTCCTTGGGCAGCGAGAAGGTCAGGGACTCGTCGGCCGTCTTGACGATCTCCACGTCCGCGTAGCCGCGCTCGGCGAGCCACTCCAGGACCTCCTGCACCAGGACGTCCGGGACGGAGGCGCCGGAGGAGAGGCCGACGCTGGTCACGCCCTCCAGCCAGGCCTCGTCGATCTCGCTGGCGAAGTCGACGAGGTACGCGGCGGGGACGCCGGCCTGCTTGGCGACCTCGACCATGCGGATCGAGTTCGAGGAGTTCCTGGAGCCGACGACGATGACCAGTTCGGCCTGCCCGGCGAGCTCCTTGATGGCGATCTGACGGTTCTGCGTGGCGTAGCAGATGTCGTCGGACGGCGGGGAGATCAGCTGCGGGAACTTCTCCTTCAGCGCGTCGACCGTCTCCATCGTCTCGTCGACGGAGAGCGTGGTCTGGGAGAGCCAGACGACCCTGGACGGGTCGCGGACCTCGATCTTGGCGACGTCGTCGGGGCCGTCGACCAGCTGGATGTGATCGGGGGCCTCGCCCGAGGTGCCGATGACCTCCTCGTGGCCCTCGTGGCCGATGAGGAGGATGTCGAAGTCCTCGTTGGCGAAGCGGACGGCTTCCTTGTGGACCTTGGTGACCAGGGGGCAGGTCGCGTCGATCGTCTTCAGGCGGCCCTCGCGGGCCTCCTCGTGGACGCTGGGGGCGACGCCGTGCGCGGAGAACATCACGATGTTGCCCGGCGGCACCTCGGTCGCCTGGTCGACGAAGATCGCGCCCTTGCGCTCCAGGGTCTGGACGACGTACTTGTTGTGGACGATCTCGTGCCGGACGTAGATCGGCGCCCCGTACTGCTCCAGGGCCTTCTCCACGGCGATCACCGCACGGTCCACGCCCGCGCAGTAGCCGCGGGGGGCGGCGAGCAGGACACGCTTCGGACGGTTCGTCGCGGGGGCGGACTCGGGCGTCGGCGCGGGCGTTGCAGTCATGCGTCCCATCGTAAGGCCGCGTCGGTGAGCGGATTGATCGGTGCCGTGGCCGAAACTGTCGCCATGGCCGAGGAATCGCAGGTGGCGGCGCGCGGTGACCACACGGAGCTTCGACGGAACCTGGGGTTCCGTGACTTGGTCGTCTACGGACTCCTCTTCATCGCGCCCATGGCGCCCGTCGGGGTCTTCGGCACGCTCGACGCCAAGTCCGGCGGCGCGGTCGCACTGGTGTACGTCGTGGCCACGGTCGCCATGGCGTTCACGGCGTTCAGCTACGCGCAGATGGTGCGGGTCGCCCCGCAGGCCGGCTCCGTCTTCACCTACGCCCGCAAGGGCCTCGGAGAAGGGCCGGGATTCATCGCCGGCTGGATGGCGATGCTCGACTACCTGCTCATCCCCGCCGTCGCCTACCTCTTCGCGGGCATCGCGATGGAGGCGCTCGTCCCGGAGGTGGACCGGTGGGTGTGGACCGGGATCGCCGTGGTCGTGACCACCCTGCTCAACCTGTGGGGCGTCCGGGCCGCGGCCCGGGTCGGCTTCGCCGTGCTCGCGCTGGAGATCGTCGTCCTGCTGGTCTTCGTGGTCTCGGCCGTCGTGGTACTCGTACGGGACGGGGCGGCGCGCGACTGGTGGTCGCCACTCACCGGCGACGTCTCCTTCTCGCTCGCCGCGGTCCTCGGCGCCGTCTCGGTGGCCGTCCTCTCTTATCTGGGCTTCGACGCCATCGCCTCCTTCGCCGAGGAGGTCACGGGCGGTTCGGCGAAGGTGGCGCGCGCGGTCCTGTTCTGTCTGGCCCTCGCGGGCGTCCTCTTCGTGGCGCAGGCCTGGCTGGTCGCGCTTCTCGAACCGGTCTCCTCCGCCGACCTCGCGGCGAATCCGGGGAAGCAGGGCTCGGCCTTCTACGACGCGGTGGAGAGCTCCGTCGGCAGTTGGCTGCACGATCTCGTGGCCGCGTCCAAGGCGATCGGCGCGGCCTTCGCGGCGCTCGCGGGGCAGGCGGCCGGCGGCCGGCTGCTGTTCGCGATGGGCCGGGACCGGCGTCTGCCGCACGTGCTCGCCCGGACGGACGGAGGCGTGCCGCGGGTGGCGCTGCTCGTGGCGGCGACGGTGACGATGATCGCGGCGGTGTGGGCGGCCCGCCGGGACGACGGTCTCGACCATCTGGTGTCGGTCGTCGACGTGGGCGCCCTGACGGCCTTCGTCCTGCTGCACGCGAGCGTGGTGGGCTGGTTCGCGGTACGGCGAGCGGAGGGGCCGCCGCACTGGCTGAAGCACGTGGTCCTTCCGGTGCTGGGCGCGATGATCCTGATCGCGGTCATCGTCGAGGCGTCGGCCACCGCACAGGTGGTGGGCGTGGTGTGGCTGGGCGTGGGCCTGGTGGTGCTGGCCGTGCAGGGCGCGACGCGGACGCGGGCGGGGCGCTGAGGACGGGGGGGCGGGAGCGGGAGCCGGGGGGCGCGAGCTGGAGCGAGTACGGGGGCGCGCAGGGACGGGGGTGCGCGGGGGACGGGGACCTCGTAGGGCGCGCGCGGGGACGGGGACCTCGGCCGTACCGCCCTCCTGCCGCCGTGTCGGAGCCATCGCCGCCCGCGACGCGGCCCTGACGTTGTCGTACCGCGCCGTTACGCTCGGTCCATGGCTCTGACTACGTCCGCCGAAGCACCGCTTCCCGTCGGTGAGGTCTCCCGGCTGATCGGGGGGTGGATCGACCGGCTCGGGGCGATCTGGGTAGAGGGGCAGATCACACAGCTCTCGCGGCGCCCCGGCGCCGGGGTCGTCTTCCTGACGCTGCGGGATCCCTCGTACGACATCTCGATCGGCGTCACCTGCTACCGCCAGGTCTTCGACGCCGTCGCCGACATCGTGTCGGAGGGCGCCCGGGTCGTCGTGCACGCGAAGCCCGAGTGGTACGCGCCGCGCGGGCAGCTGTCGCTGCGGGCGGTGGAGATCAAGCCGGTCGGGATCGGCGAGCTGCTGGCCCGGCTCGAGCAGCTGAAGCGGAGCCTGGCGGCCGAGGGTCTTTTCGCGCTCGACCGGAAGAGGCCGCTGCCGTTCCTGCCGCACCGGATCGGCCTCGTCTGCGGCCGAGCCTCGGCGGCGGAGCGGGACGTCCTGGAGAACGCGCGGCGACGATGGCCCGCCGTCGCCTTCGAGGTGCGGAACGTGGCGGTGCAGGGCGTGAAGGCCGTTCCGCAGGTCGTCCAGGCGGTCAGGGAGCTCGACGCGCACGAGGACGTGGACGTGATCATCGTCGCCCGCGGCGGCGGCAGCGTCGAGGACCTGCTGCCGTTCTCGGACGAGCAGCTGGTCAGGGCGGTGGCCGAGTGCCGTACGCCGGTGGTCTCGGCGATCGGGCACGAGCCGGACTCACCGCTCCTGGACCTGGTGGCCGATCTGCGCGCCTCGACGCCGACGGACGCGGCCAAGAAGGTCGTACCGGACGTCGGGGAGGAGCTGGAGCGGGTGCGCGGGCTGCGGGACCGGGCCCTACGGACGGTTCGGGGCCTCCTCGACCGCGAGGAGCGCGGCCTCGCGCACGCGCTCGCACGGCCCGTCATGGAACATCCGCAGCGCATGGTCGAGGTCCGCGACGAGGAGGTGGCGGCGCTGCTCGCGCGGAGCCGGCGCGTCCTCGGCCACCTCCTGGACCGGGCGGACTCCGAGCTGTCGCACACGCGGGCGCGGGTCCGGGCCCTGTCGCCTGCCGCGACGCTGGAGCGGGGGTACGCGGTGCTCCAGCGGGCGGACGGCGCGGTGGTCCGCTCTCCGGAGGAGGCCGCGGAGGGCGAGGAGCTGCGGGCCCGGGTCGCGGAGGGCGAGTTCGCGGTGCGGCGTGTGGCCGACCCGGCCTGAGCGGCGGCGCAGGGAGCGCCGGCAGCACCGGCAGCAGTCGAGAGAGAAACGGTGACGGAAGGGTGGAACAGCAGATGGCAGCCGGTACGGAAGAGGCGGCGCTCGGGTACGAGGAGGCGCGCGACGAGCTGATCGAGGTCGTTCGGCGCCTTGAGGCGGGCGGGACGTCCCTCGAGGACTCCCTCGCGCTCTGGGAGCGGGGGGAGGAGCTGGCGAAGGTCTGCCGGCGCCGGCTCGAAGGGGCGCGGGCGCGGCTGGACGCGTCGCTCGCGGCGGAGCGGGAGGCGGAGGCCGCGGAGACGGGGGGCGGGGACGAGTAGTGGCGTACGCGTGGTCCTCTGCGCCGAGTGGTGTTGCGCGGGCAGTGCCGTGCGAGGAGTCCTCGCACGGAATCCTGTGCGGGTCCTGCGCGAGGAGTCCTGCCGTAGACTTCCGAGTGAAGCGGATCACTATCCGGATAGATTGGTTGAACTTTCACCAATCATGGGCGTACTGTCGAGGACATCGCTCGCACCCCGTACGAGCGACCCCCCTTGTGCAGTCCGGAAGGTACGCAGCATGTCTCTCGCCCTTGACCCCGCCGCCCAGGACCTCCTCTTCCGCGAGGCCCGCACCGCCAACACGTTCACCGACGAGCCGGTGACCGACGAGCAGGTCCAGGCGATCTACGACCTGGTGAAGTACGGTCCCACCGCCTTCAACCAGACCCCGCTGCGCATCACCCTGGTCCGCTCCCCCGAGGCCCGCGAGCGCCTGGTCAAGCACATGGCCGAGGGCAACCGGCCGAAGACCGCCGCGGCCCCGCTCGTCGCGATCCTCTCCGCCGACAACGAGTTCCACGACGAGCTCCCGGCCCTGCTCCCGCACTTCCCGCAGGCCAAGGACCTCTTCTTCGCCGAGCGTCCGGTCCGCGAGCAGTCCGCCATCCTGAACGCCGCGCTCCAGGCCGCGTACTTCATCGTGGGCGTCCGCGCCGCCGGCCTGGCCGCGGGCCCGATGACCGGCCTGGACTTCGCCGGCCTCCAGAAGGACTTCCTGGACGACGACCACACCCCGCTGATGGTCGTGAACATCGGCAAGCCGGGCGAGGACGCCTGGTTCCCGCGCTCCCCGCGCCTGTCCTACGAGGACGTCGTCACGACCGTCTGAGCCTGACGGCACACGAGAAGGCCCCGCACTCCACGAGTGCGGG
The DNA here is from genome assembly GCF_040632845.1 of Streptomyces sp. NPDC016459. Taxonomy (NCBI): domain Bacteria; kingdom Bacillati; phylum Actinomycetota; class Actinomycetes; order Kitasatosporales; family Streptomycetaceae; genus Streptomyces; species Streptomyces sp. NPDC016459. The sequence continues at coordinate 495,944 of NZ_JBEYCR010000002.1, read as the reverse complement.
GCCTTCGTCGTACCGCGTGGGCCTTCGTCGTACCGGGGGGCCTGCCGTACGCACCACGGAGCCTTGTTGCGTACCACGGGCCTTCCGACGCGCACGGGGCCTTGCCGCGCACCACGGGGCTGCGCACCTTGGGTCTCCCTGCGCACCGCAGCCCTTCCGGCGTGCACGGCCGCCGGACGCCCGTCGGCTCAGACCTTCTTCGACCGGAGCGAGCCCGCCATCTCGGCCAGCTGCTCGAAGGAGGCCGTGCCGGTCACCACCGTCGTCGCACCGCCGTCGACCCGGACGAGCGCGTCGTACTTCGGGCCCTCCCAGCGCTGCCAGACCCGGCCCGCCACCGTCTGCGTCCTGCCGGTGTCCTTCGCCCGGTGGGTGACGTCGGGCACGAAGGTGTTCGCCGCCGCCGTGGACTGGTGGATCGCCACGTACTGCGTGTCCGGGGAGAGGAAGCCCAGCTGCCAGGCGTCGGCGTTGTCGCGCTTGTACGAGACGACCGTCGCCTTCCACCCCTCACCCAGGCCCTCGGGGGCCAGCACCGGATACGGCGCCGCCCGCTGAGCTGTCAGGAGCTCGACCCGGTAGTCCTTCGCCTTGACCGGATCCGCGCTCTCGTCGTGTGGGATGAAGAGATACATCACTCCCGCGGCGACCAAGATCACCCCGAGGGACTGGAACATCCCGCGTACCGTCTGCCTGCCTCGCATACCTGCCACGCCCCCATGGTCGCATCACGGTCGCGTGCTCATACGTGGACCCCTCTGCTCATTTTGTCGACGTACCGATAGAGTCGCAGCACCCTCTTTTATCCGGCCGTCGCCGTACAGAAAGGTGCGCTCCGATGACCGAGCATCATCTGCCGCCCGAGCTTGTCGTCTCTCCCGAGGCCCCCGACCGCAACCTCGCCCTCGAGCTGGTACGCGTCACCGAGGCCGCCGCCATGGCCGCGGGCCGCTGGGTCGGCCGCGGCGACAAGATCGGCGCGGACGGCGCGGCGGTCAACGCCATGCGGACCCTGATCTCCACCGTCTCGATGAACGGCGTGGTCGTCATCGGCGAGGGCGAGAAGGACGAAGCCCCCATGCTCTTCAACGGCGAGCGGGTCGGCGACGGCACCGGCGCCGAGGTCGACATCGCCGTCGACCCGATCGACGGCACCACGCTCAACGCCAAGGGCATGCCGAACGCGATCGCCGTCCTGGCCGCCGCCGACCGCGGCACCATGTTCGACCCGTCCGCGGTCTTCTACATGGACAAGCTGGTCACCGGACCCGAGGCCGCCGACTTCGTCGACATCAACGCCCCCGTCTCGGTCAACATCCGCCGGGTCGCCAAGGCGAAGAACTCCTCGCCCGAGGACATCACGGTCATGATCCTGGACCGCCCCCGTCACGAGGGCATCGTCAAGGAGATCCGCGAGACCGGGGCCCGGATCAAGTTCATCTCGGACGGCGACGTCGCCGGTTCGATCATGGCCGTCCGCGAGGGCACCGGTGTCGACCTGCTCATGGGCGTCGGCGGCACGCCGGAGGGCATCATCTCCGCCTGCGCCATCAAGTGCCTCGGCGGCGTGATCCAGGGCAAGCTGTGGCCGAAGGACGAGGCCGAGCGGCAGAAGGCGCTCGACGCGGGCCACGACCTGGACCGGGTCCTCTCCACGAACGACCTGGTCGGCGGCGACAACGTCTTCTTCGTCGCGACCGGCATCACCGACGGCGAGCTGCTGCGCGGGGTCCGCTACCGCGCCGAGACGGCGACCACGCAGTCGCTCGTCATGCGCTCGAAGTCCGGCACGATCCGCCAGATCGACTCCACGCACCGGCTGTCGAAGCTGCGCGCGTACAGCAAGATCGACTTCGATCGCGCGAACTGACCGGAACCGGCGGGAGCCGACCCGGACCCGCGGGAACCGAGGCGCGCTGAGCCGACGGTACGAGAAGAGGGCGCCCCCCATGTGCGGTGGGGGCGCCCTTTCCCGTACGGAACGAGGGGGTGTCCGCGTCGGTTCGTCCTGGTCCGTGTCGGTGCGCGCCGGCCCGTGTCGGTGCGCGACCCGAAGTCCGCCCCGGTCCACGCTCGCCCGAAGTCCGCATCGGCCGGCCCCGAAGTCCGTGTCAGTCCGGCGCCGGCCCGAAGTCCGTGCCGGCCCGCCCTAAGTCCGCGTCAGCCGGCCTGGGCCACCTGCTCGCTCGCGGTCGCCTTCCTCAACTCCACCTCACGCCGCCGGCGCCGGGCCAGGGCGACGCGGCGCTCCGCCGCCGTCAGCCCGCCCCACACCCCGTACGGCTCGGGCTGGAGCAGGGCGTGCTCGCGGCACTCGACCATCACCGGGCAGCGCCCGCAGACCCGCTTCGCCGCCGCCTCGCGCGCGAGCCGCGCTGCGGTCGGCTCCTTGGAGGGGGCGAAGAAGAGTCCGGCCTCGTCCCGGCGGCACACCGCCTCCGCGTGCCAAGGACCGGCCTCGTCCTCCCGGGCAGGGACGCGCTGAGGGGGGACGGCGGCGACCTGGAGGGGCTGATGCGGCGGTTGCAGCACGGTCTACTCCTGACGACGACTTCGCGAGCGAGCGGCGATGCAGCAGCCCTACCCGCTGTGCGCGCGCCTATGCACTGCGTGCCCTGCCGTTCCGTTCTGCGGACACGTGAGGGCGAATTCCGGTCACTCCCAAGGGAGTCGGCGCGGGGTCAGTGGCCGAGATGCTTGCGCAGCTTGCCCTGGAGGTCGGTGATCCACTTGCCGCGCTTGGGCCGCGCCTCCACGTTCCCGAAGACCGAGTAGCCGTTGATGACGACGACCGGGGCCTGCGGGTCTGCGCCCTCCAGGGTCACGACCTCGAAGTTGCCGAAGACCCCGCTGCCGTTGCCGCGCAGGCTGATGTTCTCCGGGACCCGCACCTCGACGTTGCCGAAGATCGAGGTGGCGTTGATGGTGGTGAGCCGCTGGGCGAAGATCGCCTCGGTCAGGTCGATCTCGATGTTCCCGAAGAGTGCGAACGCGTTCGTCCTGCGGCCCACGCGCCAGCGGCCCTTGCGGGTCGTGCTGGAGAAGATCGCGACGAGGCTGTCGGCGGCGCCGTCCTGCTCGTCGGGCCCGTAGGCGTATGCGGACTCGGACTCCTGCCGGGTCCCCGTCGACGGCAGGTCGCGGACGATCGGCTGCAGCTCACCCACCGTCTTGGCCCGGTAGACCGCGTCGATCCGGTCCGAGTGCTCCTCGGGGTCGAGCCGCCCCTCGGCGAGGGCGTCCCTGAGGATGTCCGCGATCCGGTCGCGGTCCGCGTCCGAGGCCCTCAACGAGCCCCGCGGATCGGCGAATTCGGTCTCGGCGGGAGTGGCCGGCCGCTGCGGCTGCTTTTCGGGCACGGCTTCGGACGCGGGTTCCGGCTGCTTTTCGAGGTCCACGGAGCCAGCCTAGCGAAACGCGATAGATCGCGACCAGGGGGCGGGGCCGCGACACTCCGGCGCGGTCCCCGTCGCAAGTGAGCCCTACCTCACAGGAACGGGGCCCGGACAGCGTTCTACGCTGGAGGGCGCACGGCCAACGGAGGCGGTGCGCCGTCTTGCCGAGTGAGGAATGGCCCCCATGCCAGAGTTTGCGTACTCCGATCTGCTCCCCCTGGGAGAGGACACCACGCCCTACCGCCTGGTGACCGCCGAAGGTGTCTCCACCTTCGAGGCCGACGGCCGTACGTTCCTCACGGTGGAGCCGGAAGCGCTGCGCCTGCTGGCCGCCGAGGCGATCCACGACATCCAGCACTTCCTCCGCCCGGCCCACCTGGCGCAGCTGCGCCGGATCATCGACGACCCTGAGGCGTCGGGCAACGACAAGTTCGTCGCGCTCGACCTTTTGAAGAACGCCAACATCGCCGCCGCCGGGGTCCTCCCCATGTGCCAGGACACCGGTACGGCCATCGTCATGGGCAAGCGCGGCCAGAACGTGCTGACGCGGGGCCGTGACGAGGAGGCCCTGTCGAAGGGCATCTACGACGCGTACACCAAGCTCAACCTGCGGTACTCGCAGATGGCCCCCGTCACCATGTGGGAGGAGAAGAACACCGGCTCGAACCTGCCCGCGCAGATCGAGCTGTACGCGACCGACGGCGGCGCGTACAAGTTCCTCTTCATGGCCAAGGGCGGCGGCTCCGCCAACAAGTCCTTCCTCTACCAGGAGACGAAGGCCGTCCTCAACGAGGCGAGCATGATGAGGTTCCTGGAGGAGAAGATCCGTTCGCTCGGCACGGCGGCCTGCCCGCCGTACCACCTGGCGATCGTCGTCGGCGGCACGAGCGCCGAGTTCGCGCTGAAGACCGCGAAGTACGCCTCCGCGCACTACCTGGACGAGCTGCCGAGCGAGGGTTCGGCCGAGACGGGCCACGGCTTCCGTGACAAGGAGCTGGAGGAGAAGGTCTTCGAGCTGACGCAGAGGATCGGCATCGGCGCGCAGTTCGGCGGCAAGTACTTCTGCCACGACGTCCGTGTGGTCCGGCTGCCCCGCCACGGCGCCTCGCTGCCCGTCGCGATCGCCGTCTCCTGCTCGGCCGACCGCCAGGCGGTCGCGAAGATCACCGCCGAGGGCGTCTTCCTGGAACAGCTGGAGACGGACCCGGCGCGGTTCCTGCCGGAGACGACCGACACCGAGCTGAACAGCGGCTCCGCCGCGGGCCTCGACGAGGCCTCCGACGTCGTGACGATCGACCTCAACCAGCCGATGGACGAGATCCTCGCGGAGCTGACCAAGTACCCGGTCAAGACCCGGCTGTCCCTCAGCGGCCCGCTGGTCGTGGCCCGCGACATCGCGCACGCCAAGATCAAGGAGCGCCTTGACGCGGGCGAGGAGATGCCGCAGTACCTGAAGGACCACCCGGTCTACTACGCGGGCCCCGCGAAGACGCCCGAGGGGTACGCCTCCGGTTCCTTCGGTCCGACGACGGCGGGCCGGATGGACAGTTACGTCGAGCAGTTCCAGGCGGCGGGCGGCTCGAAGGTGATGCTGGCCAAGGGCAACCGCTCGCAGCAGGTCACGAACGCATGCGGCAGCCACGGCGGCTTCTACCTGGGCTCGATCGGCGGCCCGGCGGCGCGGCTGGCGCAGGACTGCATCAAGAAGGTCGAGGTCGTCGAGTACGAGGAGCTCGGCATGGAGGCGGTCTGGAAGATCGAGGTCGAGGACTTCCCGGCGTTCATCGTCGTGGACGACAAGGGCAACGACTTCTTCCAGGACCCGGCCCCCGAGCCGACCTTCACGCACATTCCGGTGCGCCGGGGTTCGCAGCTCTCGTAGTGTTCCGCGCCGACGGCCGTCGGTCCCGTAGCGCTGCGACGAAGCCCCCGTTTCTGAGGATTCTCCTGGGAACGGGGGCTTCGCCGTTCTTCGTCCTTCGCTCAGAAAGTCGCTACCGACCGGTAGCCCTCCCGTCGCCTACTGGTCAGTATGGGTCGCGAGCATGTCAACCACTGAGCCGGTCGACCACTCGGGAGCCCCCCATGCCCTCCTCCACCCCCCACTCCCCGCGCAGGCGCGCCGCCGCCGGAACCACGGGCGCACTCGCCCTGACCGCGTTCCTCGTCGTCGGGCCCGCGCCCACGGCCTCGGCGGCCGATCCCGACACCCACATCACCTCTACCGCCGCCGTCAAGGACGTCGACTACGCGACCTGGCGGCGGGACGTGGCAGCCGTCGTCGCCGAGGCCCGCCCGTACATCGAGGAGCGCTCCGAGGACGCCGGCCGCGAGAAGCAGGCGATCGTCCTCGACATCGACAACAGCTCCCTGGAGACGGACTTCCACCCGTTCTGGGAGCTGCCGACCCCGGCCATCGCGGACGTCCGCGACCTCGTCGACGGCGCCCACGCGCGCGGGGTGGACGTCTTCTTCGTCACCGCGCGCCCCGGCATCCTCCACTCCCTCACGGACTGGAACCTGAAGCAGGCCGGCTACCCCGTCGACGGTCTGTACGTGCGCTCCCTGCCCGATCTGTTCGGCGAGGTCGGCGCGTACAAGACGGCGAAGCGCGCGGAGATCGAGGCCAAGGGCTACACGATCATCGCGAACATCGGCAACAACACCACCGACCTGGTCGGCGGTCACGCCGAGCGGACCTTCAAGCTCCCGGACTACGGCGGCAAGCTCTCCTGACCCTCTCCCACCGCGCTCCTGCGCGGTGCAGGTCACGCCGCCCGGGCCGCCCGTCACGCCGTCCCGAGCCGCGCCCCCGCCCCGCCCGTCCGTGGGCCCGGCGCGACTCCGGTCCGGAGCTACGCTGACGCGCATGAGACACCCGATACGGACCCTGGCCCCGCTCACCGCCGCACTGGCGACGGGGCTGCTGCTCACCGGCTGCGGCGGTGCGGAGCCGCTGCCCGGTGGGACGCCGGGCGCGCCGCCGTCGGCCGCTCCGGCCTCGGCGGCCCCCGCCACGACGGCACCGGCCGTCGCGGCGGCTTCGCGGGCGAGGGTCGGCGGTCCGGGGACGGCGTGCGCGCTGCCCGTCTCCTTCGCGCTGGCGGCGGAGTGGGAGCCGCAGGCGGTCAGGGCCCCCGAGGATCCCGAGTTCGCGGTGCTGATGCGCCAGGGACCGGCCATCGTGCGCTGCGAGGTGGACGCGAAGCCGGCCGGGCACATCGGCTTCCTGCGGGTGTGGACGGCCGGGAAGGGTCCCGCTCGGACCGCCCTCGAAGGGTTCGTGAAGGGTGAGCGGAACGTCTCGAAGACCGTGTACAGGACGACCACGGCCGGCGCGCTGCCGGTCACCGAGGTGACGTACACGGTCCACAACGAGTTCATGGAGGAGTCGAAGGAGGAGCGGGCCTTCGCCGTCGCGACGCCGAAGGGGACGGTGATCGTGCATCTCGGCGGGTTCGACACCGAGGAGCACCGGGAGATGCTCCCGGCGTACGAGCTGGCCCGTACGACGCTCAAGGTGCTCTGAGCGCGCGGGGGGGGGTGGACCTCCGCGCAGGGCCGTGGCCCCCGTCCGGGTCGGACGGGGGCCACGGCTTCCCCTGCCGGGTGGGGTCAGGCGAACTTCTGCGCGGCGGAGCCGTCGCAGTTCTGCAGCCGGACCTGCTGCTTCGCCGCGCTCAGCGTGAGGCAGAGGCCGGTCGCGGCTGCGGGCCGGATCGTGGCGCCGTCACGGACGAACGTCTGGTTGGCGGCGCCGTGGCAGTTCCAGACGATGAGCGCCGTGCCCGCCGGGTAGGAGGTGCTGGGCACGTCAAGGCAGCGGTCCTGGGTGAGCCCGGTGTGGACGGTCTGGCGGGCGGAGTCGTACCACCAGAGCTGGTTGCGGCCGCCGTGGCAGTCCCAGCCGAAGACCCGGGTGCCGTTGGCGCTCCGGGCGCCGTCCACGTCGAGGCAGTCGCCGGTCGCCGCGTTCCTCAGCGGCTTGTACGCGTCGTCCCAGGCGAGCGGGAAGAGCGTCGGCCTGCCCGTGGAGTTCACGTCGGCGCAACTGGCCTCGCGGACACCGGAGTCGTAGATCTGGGTGAGGCAGGACGCGAAGGCGGCGTGCCCCCGCGCGTTGGGGTGGAAGGACTGGCGGACCGAGTTCTCGTCGGGGGTCCCGGGCTTGGAGAGGTCGATGTAGAGACCGCGGGCCCAGGGGTCCTCCATGCAGACCTCGTGGCCGTGGAAGAGGCGTGAGTTGTCGAGGTAGACGGCTCCGGTGGAGGCGGCGGCCGCGCGCATGCCGCGTTCGAAGGCGGGGACGGCGGTGTTGCGGCCCCAGACGGTGTCGGAGTCGTAGCCGAGGCCTCCACAGACGAGCTTGCCGGGGAAGGAGGGGTTGTCGTGGAAGTCGGGGCCGATGGGGCTGGGGTAGCCCATGAGGACGAGCTTGTAGTCGCCGTCGGCGTACCCGGCGTCGCGCATGACGCCCTTGAGGTCGCGTACGGTCTGCTCGACCTTGGGGACGAGTCCGTCGACGCGGGCCTGCCAGCCGGGGGCGTACTTCGGCTCGCAGGGTCCCTGCAGGGTGAGGTAGCGCGTGACGCAGTCGGTCATCACGGGCCCGAACTGGAGGTCGTCGTTGGCGCCGGCGACGAGCAGGACCATCTTGATGCGGGTGTTGCGCGCCTTGATGGCGAGGTTGTCGCTCTGGACGAGTTCGTCGGCGTACTGCTTCGAACCGCCGGCCTTGATGTTTCCGGTGTACGCGCCGGAGCAGGACACGTTGAAGGTGAGGTCGGCGGGGATCCCGGTGCGGTGGATGGCGGCGTCGGGCGAGCGGTGGCACCAGTTGGTGGGGCCGTTGGTGGGGGGCTCGTAGGTGCCGACGCCCTCGCCGGAGATCTCGCTGTCGCCGAGCGAGATCAGGCCGGTCCTGCGCTGAGCGAGCGGGCGTTCCTCGGGGCTGCCGTAGATCCTGGTGGCCTCGGCGGCCCGGATCGCCTCCAGCTCGGCCGGGAGCGGTACGGAGGCGACCGCGGCGGCCGCCTCCGACCCGGTCGCGCCGGCCGGGGTGGCGGCGGTCATCGTGCCGAGTGCGGCGGCGGCCGCGGTGACGACGGCGATGGGCCAGCGGAGTCTGTACCTGGTGCGCGTCATTGCGCCTCCTGGAAGTGGGGTTACCCACGGTTTTTACTGGCCGGTACGCCGGTTGGGAATACATCGAACAAGACAAGTGCTCATCTTTTTCGGGGGGTTCGGGGACCGCCCCCGACGGGCACGGTGCAGAAAGCTGAGGAAATGAACGACTCCGAGCACTACCGGATCGAGCACGACTCCATGGGCGAGGTACGGGTCCCCGCGCACGCCAAGTGGCGGGCCCAGACCCAGCGCGCGGTGGAGAACTTCCCCGTCTCGGGCCAGCGCCTCGAGCGCGCCCACATCGAGGCCCTGGCCCGGATCAAGGCCGCCGCCGCCCAGGTCAACGCGCACCTCGGCGTGATCGACCGGGACCGCGCGGAGGCCATCGCCGCCGCGGCGGAGGAGGTCGCCGACGGGCGCTGGGACGAGCACTTCCCGGTGGACGTCTTCCAGACCGGCTCGGGCACCTCGTCCAACATGAACACCAACGAGGTGATCGCCACCCTCGCCACCGAGCGGCTCCCCGAAGGCCGCGAGGTCCACCCCAACGACCACGTGAACGCCTCGCAGTCCTCCAACGACGTGTTCCCCTCGTCCATCCACATCGCGGCCACCGGCGCCGTCCTCCACGACCTGATCCCCGCCCTCGATCATCTGGCCGCCGCCCTTGAGCGAAAATCGGCCGAATTCGCGACGGTGGTGAAGTCGGGCCGTACCCACCTGATGGACGCCACGCCGGTCACCCTCGGCCAGGAGTTCGGCGGCTACACGGCCCAGGTCAGGTACGGCGTCGAGCGGCTCCGCGCCGCCCTTCCCCGGCTCGCCGAACTCCCCCTCGGCGGTACGGCGGTCGGCACCGGCATCAACACGCCGGCCGGGTTCTCCGCGGCCGTCATCGCGGAGGTGGCCCGCGCGACCGGCCTGCCGCTGACCGAGGCCCGCGACCACTTCGAGGCGCAGGGCGCCCGTGACGCCCTGGTGGAGACGTCCGGCCAGCTCCGTACGGTCGCCGTCTCGCTCACCAAGATCGCCAACGATCTGCGCTGGATGGCCAGCGGACCCCGCACCGGCCTCGCCGAGATCAACCTCCCCGACCTCCAGCCCGGTTCGTCGATCATGCCCGGCAAGGTCAACCCGGTGATCCCCGAGGCGGTCCTCATGGTCGCCGCGCAGGTGACCGGAAACGACACCACCGTGGCCGTGGCGGGCGCGGCCGGGAACTTCGAGCTCAACGTCATGCTGCCGGTGATGGCCAAGAACCTCCTGGAGTCGGTGCGGCTGCTCGCCAACGCGTCCCGGCTGCTCGCCGACCGCACGGTGGACGGGATCACCGCCAACGTCGAGCGGGCGCGGGAGTACGCCGAGTCCTCGCCGTCCGTGGTCACCCCGCTGAACAAGTACATCGGGTACGAGGAGGCCGCCAAGGTCGCCAAGAGGTCCCTCGCCGAGCGGAAGACCATCCGCGAGGTGGTCATCGAGTCCGGGTACGTGGAGCGCGGCGACCTCACGGTCGAGCAGCTGGACGAGGCGCTGGACGTGCTGCGGATGACCCGCCCGTAAAGCCACCCGTGCGGACCGTGCCGGGCCCGTGGTGACCGGCCGGTAGCTGACTCATCCGTGATCTGTACCGCAGCGGTGGTGGGAGCGCGCCCCTAAGATCTGCGCATGACAGGATCGGGCGCCTCCCAGCACTGGGCGCCGGGGGACCACGTCCTCTGGCGCTACCGCGGCAACGGCACCGGAGCGGTGCACATCTGCCGACCGGTGACGGTCGTGCGGGACACGCCCGAGCTGCTCGCCGTCTGGATGGCGCCCGGCACCGAGTGCGTCCGTCCCGTGCTCCTGGACGGCACGCCCGTGCACGAGGAGCCGCTCGCCACCCGCTACACCGCCGCGCGCACCACGGAGCGCGCGCGGTGGTTCGGCAGCGGCGTGCTCAAGCTGGCGCGGCCGGGCGAGCCGTGGTCGGTCTGGCTGTTCTGGGAGCGCGGCTGGCGCTTCCGCAGCTGGTACGTGAACCTGGAGGAGCCGCGGGTCCGGTGGTCCGGCGGCGTCGACTCCGAGGACCATTTCCTCGACATCTCCGTCTACCCCGACCGCAGCTGGCTGTGGCGGGACGAGGACGAGTTCGCGCAGGCCCAGCGGTCCGGCCTGATGAGCCCGGCGCAGGCCGCGCGGGTGCGGGAGGCAGGGCGGCGGGCGGTGGACCGGATCACCGCGTGGGGGGCGCCGTTCGCGGACGGCTGGGAGGACTGGCGGCCCGATCCGGCCTGGCGGGTCCCGGAGCTGCCGGCCGACTGGGACCGGACTCCCGCGCACACGGCACCGTGAGACCCTTGATGCGCCCCCGGGGTTCAAACGTAGGATCGTCCTCCGCACGGCAGAAGCGGAACGAACGGCACGTCAGAACGACCCGATGTCCTGTCAGACCCACCGGACGGCCCGCCAGGGGCCGAGCACAGCACAGGAACTGACCAGAAGTCATCCACGAAGGGGAGAGCAGTGCCGGACGTCTGCCCGGGTGTCGCGCCCCCTGCCGTAGCCGCGACTCGCGGAGCCTCCACATCCGCCGCACACAAGGGGTTTATCCCCGCCGAAGGCGCGGCATCGGCGAGAAGAGCGAGTGCATCGCACTACCGGCCCGGACGGACGGAATCCCACGCGTGACGGAGCATCCCACCTCCCACGAAGGCCGGCAGCCCCTGGCTGCCCGGCCGCAGGAACGCGCGCGCCCTCGCCAGGAGGCGGCGGCCGGCCTGCCCTCCGAGGTGCCCGCCCAGGCGGGCGGGCCGAAGGCCCCAGGGCCGGACACGCCGCTGACCGGCGGCGGATCGGTGACGCCGGTGACGCCGGTGGCGCCCCCGGCCGTCGGCACACCCGGCGGCCCCGGCGCCGTCGCCGTCGCCGTGTCCCCGCAGCCCCAGGGCGGGCTACGGGGCGGTGACACCGCCGCCCGGCGCGAGGGCGACCGGCTGCGGTTCGTCGGGGCGGCGACCCGGCGCATCGCCCGCGGCATCGACCTGGACGAGATCGTGCTCGGCCTGTGCCGGGCCACCGTGCCGACCTTCTCCGACGAGATCCTGGTCTACCTCCGCGACCCGCTGCCGGTGGGCGACGAGCGCCCGGTGGCGCCGTTCATCCTGCGGCTGCGCCGCACGGACCGGCTGCGGTTAAGCGATCTGGAGGGCGAGGAGCTCGTCCTCGTACCCGATCCGGACCCGACCCCCGCGGCCGAACTCTGCGAGGTGCGGTCGGGCGGGGCGCTCGCCGAGGTACTGCGCGGGGTCCGGCCGGTGTTCGGCGACTCCGCCGCCGCCAGGACCGCGCTGACCGAGCTGCTCGGTCCCGAGCATCCGCTGCCCGGCGGCCTGCGGGCGGTCCTCGCCCCGCTGCGCGGCCGGCGCCGGGTGATCGGCGCGGCCGTGTTCCTGCGGCGCCCCGAGCGGGCCGGTTTCGAGCCGAACGACCTGCTCGTCGCGGCGCAGTTGGCGACGCACACCGCGCTCGGCATCGACAAGGCCGTGCTCTACGGGCGTGAGGCGTACATCGCGGACGAACTCCAGCGGACGATGCTGCCGGACTCGCTGCCGCAGCCGACCGGGGTCAAGCTCGCCTCGCGCTATCTGCCGGCCGCGGAGACGGCCCGGGTGGGCGGCGACTGGTACGACGCGATCCCGCTGCCCGGCAGCCGGGTCGCCCTGGTCGTCGGTGACGTCATGGGCCACTCCATGACCTCGGCGGCGATCATGGGCCAGCTGCGCACCACCGCGCAGACCCTGGCCGGGCTCGACCTGCCGCCGCAGGAGGTCCTGCACCACCTGGACGAGCAGGCGCAGCGGCTCGGCGAGAACCGGATGGCGACCTGCTTGTACGCGGTGTACGACCCGGTCTCGCACCGGATCACCATCGCCAACGCGGGCCATCCGCCGCCGATACTGCTCCACCTCGGCGGCCGCGCCGAGGTGCTGCGGGTGCCGCCCGGCGCCCCCATCGGGGTGGGCGGGGTGGACTTCGAGGCGGTCGAGCTGGACGCGCCCGCGGGTGCCACGCTGCTGCTCTACACGGACGGCCTGGTGGAGTCCCGGCTGCGGGACGTGTGGACCGGCATCGAGCAGCTGCGGGAGCGTCTCGCGGCGACGGCCCAGCTCACGGGCCCGGACCACTCGCCGCCCCTCGAGGCGCTCTGCGACGACGTCCTGGACATGCTGGGCCCCGGTGACCGGGACGACGACATCGCCCTGCTCGCGGCCCGGTTCGACGGGATCGCGCCGAGCGACGTGGCGTACTGGTTCCTGGAGCCGGAGGACGCGGCCCCGGGGCGGGCCCGGCGGCTCGCCCGGCGTGCGCTCGCCCGCTGGGACCTGGAGGAGCTGACGGACTCGGTCGAGCTGCTCATCAGCGAGGTCGTGACGAACGCCGTGCGGTACGCGGAGCGGCCGGTGACCCTGCGGCTCCTGCGGACGGACGTACTGCGCTGCGAGGTCGGCGACGACTCGCCGCAGCTGCCCCGGCAGCGGCGGGCGCGCGACACCGACGAGGGCGGGCGTGGCCTGTTCCTGGTGAACCGGCTCGCGCGACGGTGGGGGGCGACCCGACTGTCGGGCGGCAAGGTCGTCTGGTTCGAACTGGCCACCCCGAACTGATCCCGCGCGCACCGGACGCCCGTTCCGGCCCGCGCGCACCGGACAACGGCGAAGGCCGGACCCCTCGGGAGGTCCGGCCTTCGTCGTGTCTCAGCGCGTCGGGCGGGTGATGGGCCCGTCCTCGGGTTCGGTGCCGCCGGGGTCCGGCGGCTCGATCGACGGCGGCGGGGAGGGCTCGTCGGTGCCGGTCGGCTTCCCGGTGGGCTCGGGCGGCGTGGTGACCGGGTCCCGCGTCGGCTCCGGCGGCGTGGTGGCCGTCGTGGCCGGCGGCGCCGTCGGGTCGGGGGACGGCGTGGTCGGCTCCCGGGTGGGCTCCTCGGGCGCCTCGGTCGTCCTGGTGGGCTCGGGGTCCGGCTCGACCGGGGTCGAGCTGTCCGTCTCCAGGTCGAAGGAGGCGTCGGAACCGCCGCCGAGGGCGCTGGTGGTGTAGTCGCCCCAGATCTGGGCCGGCCTGCGGCCGCCGTTGGCGCGGCCCTGTTCGATGGTGTCGGTGAGGGTGACCTGGTTGCCCTTGGCGTCCTCGCCGAAGAGGGCGACCGCGGTGACGAGTTCGGGGGTGTAGCCGACGAACCAGGCGGAACGGTTGTTCTCGGAGGTGCCGGTCTTGCCCGCGGCCTCGTAGTCACCGGCGGCGCGGAAGCCGGAACCGTCGCGCACGACGCCCTGCATGGCCTTGGTGACGGTGTCGGCGGCCTCGCGGCTGATGACCTGCTCGCCGACGGACTTCACGGGTTCGGCCACCCGGTCCTTGTGCGCGGCGGCCTTCACGAGGGTCGGGGTGACCTTCTTGCCGTGGTTGTCGAGGGTGGCGTAGACGCCGGCCATGTCGAGGGTCGAGGCGCCCATGGTGCCGAGGGACATGGCGGGGGTCTCGCCGAAGTCCGCGCCGTCCTTCATGCCGAGGGCGACGGCGGTCTTCTTGGTGGTGCCCGGGCCGACGTCGACGATCATCTGGGCGTAGACCGAGTTGATGGAGCTGGCGGTGGCCCTCTGGACGGTGACGGGGCCGTAGCTGCGGTCGTCCTCGTTCTCGGGCGCGAAGGGGATGTCGCTGCCGACGACCTTGCGCTTGCTGGTGCCGTCGTAGATCGTGCCGAGGCCGATCTCGCGTCCGTCCTGGGTGTCCGCGCCGGTGTCGACGGCGGCGGCGAGGACGATCGGCTTGAAGGTGGAGGCGGGCTGGTAGTCGCGGCGGGTCGCGTTGGACGTCCAGTGCTCGGTGGCTCCGACGCCGCCGTACATCGCGACGACCGCGCCCGTCTTCGGGTCGACGGAGGTGGCGCCGGCCTGGACCGTGGCGTCCTTCTTGTCGCCCTTGCGGTCGAGCTTGGCCTCCAGCTGCCGGTCGACGGCCTTGACGAGGGCCTTCTGCTTCTTCTCGTCGATGTTGAGGGTGATCGTCCAGCCGCCGGCCTTGATGTCCTCCTCGCTGATGCCCTGGCGCATCAGTTCCTGGTTGGCGGCCTCGATGATGTAGCCGGTCTGGCCCTCCATGCCGGGGGCGGGCTTCGGCTTCTGCGGGACGGGGAACTTCATGGCGGCGCGCTCGTCCGCGGGGAGCCAGCCCTCGCCGACCATGTTGTCGAGGACGTAGTTCCAGCGCTCCTCGACGAGCTTGCGGCCGGTGGCGCTCGCGGACGTCCAGTCGTACTGGTTGGGCGCCTGGAGCAGCGAGGCCAGGTAGGCGCCCTGGGCGGTGGTGAGCCGGGTGGCGTCGACGCCGTAGTACGAGCGTGCGGCGGCCTGGATGCCGTAGGCGCTGCGCCCGTAGTAGCTGGTGTTCATGTACCCGGCGAGGATGTCGCTCTTCTCGGTCTGCCGGTCGACCTTGATGGCGATGACCATTTCCTTGAGCTTGCGCGTCGCGGTCTGGTCCTGGCTCAGGTAGTAGTTCTTGACGTACTGCTGGGTGATGGTCGAGCCACCCTGCTTGCCCTTGCCGGTGATGGTGGACCAGGCGGCGCGGGTGGTGCCCTTGATGTCGACGCCGTTGTCCTCGTAGAACGTCTTGTTCTCCGCGGCGACGAACGCCTTCTGGACCCCCTGGGGGATCTTCTCCAGGCCGACGATCTCCCGGTTTATCTGGCCGGTGCGGCCGAGGATCTTGCCGTTGGAGTACTTGTAGATGTTGCTCTGCATCGTCGCCTCGGCGTTGGCGCTCGGCACCGGGACCATCACGTAGACGACGTACAGGGCGCCCATGGCGAGCAGGCAGAACACGAAGAACGTGCCCAGGAGCTTCTTCCAGGAGAACAGGCGGCGCAGACCGCGCTTCTTCGCCGTGCTCTTGTCCGGTCGGCCCATGTGTCGTGTCGCTCCGCTCGTCGTGTGTCCCGGCGCGTCCCGGTCCGTGTCCGCCCGCGCCGGGTCGGCTCAGCTAGCCAGCTAACACCGACGATGCGGACAAAGGAGAGCCGATCGCGCCTTTTGCGGACGTGAGAATCAGCACCCATGCCCAGAGGAACCGACGCCCCAGCAGGCCGGATGGTTGCGTGAAGGGGGCCTTCCACTTGGAGAAGGTCGCTATACATCGTGCGTATACACACCGTGTACAGTGATGCACATGTCCATCGGTCACACCCTTCTGGGACTCCTGGAGTCCGGCCCGCGCCACGGCTACGACCTCAAGCGCGCCTTCGACGAGAAGTTCGGCCACGACCGGCCGCTGCACTACGGCCAGGTCTACTCGACCATGTCCAGGCTCCTGAAGAACGGCCTCGTCGTCGTCGACGGCGTCGAGGCGGGCGGCGGCCCGGAGCGGAAGCGGTACGCCATCACCGAGGCCGGCATCACCGATGTCGCCCAGTGGCTCGCCACGCCCGAGAAGCCGGAGCCGTACCTCCAGTCCACCCTCTACACCAAGGTCGTCCTGGCCCTGCTCACCGGCCGCGGCGCCGCCGCGCTCCTCGACAGCCAGCGCGCCGAGCACCTGCGCCTGATGCGCGAGCTCACCCGGCGCAAGAAGGACGGCGACCTCGCCGACCAGCTCATCTGCGACCACGCCCTCTTCCACCTGGAGGCCGACCTCCGCTGGCTGGAACTGACCGCCGCCCGGCTCGACCGGCTCGCCGAGGAGATCCGCCGATGAATTCCGCACCGCTCCTCCACGCCACCGGCCTCACCAAGACCTACGGGCCGACCCCCGCGCTCGCGGGCGCGTCCTTCTCCCTCCGGGCCGGCGAGGTCGTCGCCGTCATGGGCCCCTCCGGCTCCGGCAAGTCGACCCTGCTGCACTGCCTGGCCGGAATCGTGCGCCCCGACGCGGGCACCGTCACCTACGACGGACGTGAGCTCACCGCGCTCTCCGACACCGCCCGCAGCTCCCTGCGCCGCACCGACTTCGGCTTCGTCTTCCAGTTCGGCCGGCTCGTCCCCGAACTGACCTGCGTCGAGAACGTGGCCCTCCCGCTCCGCCTCAACGGGGAGAAGCGGAGGACGGCCGAGGCCAGGGCCGCCGACTGGCTGGCCCGCCTCGAGGTCGACGACACTGCGGGCAAGCGCCCCGGCGAGATATCCGGCGGCCAGGGCCAACGCGTCGCCGTCGCCCGCGCGCTCGTCACCGCACCGCGTGTGATCTTCGCCGACGAACCGACCGGCGCCCTCGACTCCCTCAACGGCGAGCGGGTCATGCGCCTGCTCACCGACGCCTCGCGGGACACCGACGCCGCCGTCGTCCTCGTCACCCACGAAGCCCGCGTCGCCGCCTACTCCGACCGCGAGATCGTCGTGCGCGACGGGGCCGTACGGGACGCGGAGTGGGCCGCATGATCCTCCGCACCTGGGCCCGCGACCTGGCGCTCGGCGCCCGGTTCGCGGTCACCGGCGGCCGCTCCGGCCTCCTGCGCACCCTCCTGACCGCGACCGGCGTCGGCTTCGGCGTGGCCCTGCTGCTCCTCGCCGCCGCCCTGCCGAACATGCTGTTCCAGCGGGAGGTACGGGAGTCCGTCCGCGCCGTCGACGGCAGCGAGCAGGTCACCTCGCCCCGGCCGGACAGCTTTCTCCACCTCGGGCAGACCACCGTCCACCGGGACGACGTCGTCAGCGGTCTGCTGCTGCGCCCCGAGGGCGACGCACCCCCGGTCCCGCCGGGCGCCACGGCGTTCCCCCGGAGCGGCGAGATGCTGGTCTCCCCCGCGCTCCGCGAACTGCTCGACTCCCCCGAGGGCGCCCTGCTCAAGGAACGCCTCCCCTACCGGGCCGTCGGCACGATCGGCGAGGCCGGGCTCATCGGTCCGGCCGAACTCCGGTACGTCGCCCATGCCGACTTCCTCGACACCGAAAACTTCGACGGGCGCGGCGTCCGCTACGGCTGGTCCGTACCCGAGGAACCGATGAACGCGTTCCTCGTCCTGCTCGTCGTCGTCGCCTGCGTCGTCCTGCTCCTCCCGGTCCTCGTCTTCGTCGCGACCGCCGTCCGCTTCGGCGGCGAGCAGCGCGACCGGCGGCTCGCGGCGCTCCGGCTCGTGGGCGCGGACACCGCCATGACCCGGCGGATCGCGGCCGGCGAGTCCCTCGCGGGCGCGCTGCTCGGCCTCCTCGTGGGCCTCGGACTGTTCGCGGTGGCCCGGCAGTTCGCCGGCGCCTTCACCATCTGGGACGTCAACGCCTTCCCGTCCGACGTCGTGCCGATGCCCGCGCTCGCCGTGCTCGTCCTCGTCACCGTTCCGGTCTCCTCGGTCGTCGTCGCCCTCTTCGCGCTGCGCGGGGTGGCGATCGAACCGCTCGGCGTCGTCAAGGCCTCCATCCCGCGCCGCCGCCGGCTGTGGTGGCGGCTGCTGCTCCTCGCGGCGGGCGCGGCCCTGCTCGTCCCGCTCATGGGCGAGGTGCGGGTGACCGGGACGAGCATCGACACCGTGGGCGTCGCGACCGGCACCACCCTCGCCCTGATCGGCCTGACCACGCTGCTGCCGTGGCTCGTCGAGGCCTGCGTGAAGCGGCTCCACGGGGGCCCGGTGGCCTGGCAGCTCGCCGTCCGCAGGCTCCAGCTGAGCAGCGGCACGGCCGCCCGGGCCGTCAGCGGCATCGTCGTCACCGCAACCGGCGCGATCGCCCTCCAAATGCTCTTCCAGGCGATGGAGAACGACTTCACCGCGCTCACGGGCGAGGACTCGTCCCGCGCCCAGCTCGCGATCGGCACCGACGCCAGGACCGCCGACGAGGCCCGCGCGATGATCGCCCGGTTCGAGCGGACCGAGGGCGTCAGAGCGGTGATCGGGACCGTCGAGTCACACGTGTGGCGGCCCGGCCCCCTCAAGGGAGGCGAGGAGTTCGCCCCCACGGCCTCGATCAGGGTCGGCGACTGCGCCTCCCTGAAGGAGTACGCCACGCTGCCCTCCTGCGCGGACGGCGACGTCTTCGTCTTCCTGGCGCACGGCGCCCAGGGCAACCCGCCCGACGAGTGGGTCACCAGGACCGCCCGGCCCGGCACCACGGTCGTCCTGCGCGACCCGCACCCGCACCCGAGCGAGCCGCAGCGGCCCGAGGGCGCCCCGCTGCCGCAGTGGCGCATCCCCGCCGACGCCCGGATCGTGGACTCCCGCCCCGCACCCACCGGCATGTACGAGTACGGTGTCCTCGCGACGCCGTCGGCGATCGACGCCGCCCTGCTGGACGCGCCCGACGCGCAGGCCATGGTCCGGCTCGACCCGGCCGTGCCGGACGCCGCCGAACACGTACGGAACACGGCGGCGGCCATCGATCCGACGTCCTGGGTCCGCACCCTGAAGGACACCCAGCGGGACTCGGCGTTCTCCAGCGTCCGCACCGGCATCCTGGTCGGCTCCACCCTGACGATGCTCCTGGTGGCGGCCTCGCTCCTGGTCGCGACCCTGGAACAGCTCAGGGACCGCAAACGCCTGCTGTCCTCGCTCGTCGCCTTCGGCACCCGGCGCTCCACCCTGAGCTGGTCGGTGCTGTGGCAGACGGCGGTGCCGATCGCCCTCGGGCTCGTCCTCGCCGTGGCGGGCGGCCTCGGCCTCGGGGTCGTCCTCCTGAAGCTGGGCGGCCAGCGGGTCCAGGACTGGTGGGTCTTCCTGCCCGTCGCCGGGATCGGGCTCGCGCTGATCGCCACCGTGACGCTGCTGAGCATGCCCGTCCTGTGGCGGCTGATGCGGGCGGACGGCCTGCGCACGGAGTAACCCTCCGGACGCAGGTACGAGGACCCGGGCGCCGGTTCCTGGGACCGGGGGGTCTCAGGAACAGGCGCCCGGCACTCGGCACCCGCATCAGGCCTCAACGCCCGGCACCCGGCACCGGGCACCCGGCACCCGGCACCCGGCACCCCGGATCAGATACGTGCGCCGAGGACCCGTACCGGAAGGCCCTTCATCGCGCCCCGCAGGGCCTCGGCCAGCTCCTCGAACTCGGCGTGCCGGGCCGCGCCCGCCCGCATGGCGAGGGCGACCCGCCGGGACGGGGCCGGTTCGGCGAAGAGCCCGGTCCACAGGGCGTTGTTACGGGCGGTCTCGACCGTGACGGCGGTGTGCGGCAGCAGGGTCACCCCGAGACCGCCGGCCACCAGCTGGACGAGCGTGGTGAGTCCGGCGGCGGTGGTCGTGACCTCGGCGCCGTCCGTGCGCCCGGCCTCCCGGCAGATGTCGAGGGCCTGGTCGCGCAGGCAGTGGCCCTCGTCGAGGAGCAGCAGCCGCAGCTCCTTCAAGGCCTCGCGCGGGATGTCGTCCCGTCCGGCCAGCGGATGCCCCTCCGGGGTGACCAGGACGAAGTCCTCGTCGAAGAGCGGGAGTTCGGTGACACCGGGCACGCCGAGCGGCACGGCGAGCAGCAGCAGGTCGAGCCGTCCGGCCGCGAGTCCCTCCAGGAGCGAGGAGGTCTGCTCCTCGTGCACCTGGAGGTCGAGGTCCGGATAGCGGCGGTGCACCAGGCGCAGGACGGTCGGCAGCAGATAGGGGGCGACCGTCGGGATCACGCCGAGCCGCAGCACCCCGGTGAACGGCGCCTGGGCCGCCTCCGCCTCCTCCATCAGCTCGGCGACCGCGTCGAGGACCGCCCGGGTGCGGGCCGCGAGCCGCTCACCCGCGGGTGAGAGCAGCACCTTTCTCGTCGTACGCTCGAGGAGCTGGACACCGAGTGCCTCTTCGAGAGCCGAAACCGCGCCCGAGAGCGCGGGCTGGCTCATGCCGATGGCGGCCGCCGCGTCGCGGAAGTGCAGATGCTCGGCGACCGCCGCGAACGCCCTGAGCTGCGAGAGGCTCGGCTGTTTGCCTCGGAACGGGCCGTGTGGGGAGCTGTACGGGGATGCCACTGATAACCACCTTCGATCAACACGACCCACTCTAGCTATTTCACTGATCAATGCACTCCGTGCCATGCTGTGATCTCGTCCAACCCCCACGGAAGACCCCAAAAGGGACCCTTCCTGTTTGCAAGGAGTGCGCGTGCTCACTGTCGGTGACAAGTTCCCCGCCTACGACCTGACCGCCTGCGTGTCGCTGGAGAGCGGCAAGGAGTTCGAGCAGATCGACCACAAGTCCTACGAGGGCAAGTGGCGCGTGGTGTTCTTCTGGCCGAAGGACTTCACCTTCGTCTGCCCCACCGAGATCGCCGCCTTCGGCAAGCTCAACGACGAGTTCGCGGACCGCGACGCCCAGATCCTCGGCGTCTCCGGCGACTCGGAGTTCGTGCACCACGCCTGGCGCAAGGACCACGCCGACCTGCGTGACCTGCCCTTCCCGATGCTGGCCGACTCGAAGCACGAGCTCATGCGCGACTGCGGCGTCGAGGGCGCGGACGGCTTCGCCCAGCGCGCCGTCTTCATCGTGGACCCGAACAACGAGATCCAGTTCACCATGGTGACCGCCGGCTCCGTCGGCCGTAACCCCAAGGAGGTCCTGCGGGTGCTCGACGCCCTGCAGACCGACGAGCTGTGCCCGTGCAACTGGAACAAGGGCGAGGGCACCCTCGACGCCGCCTCCCTCCTGTCGGGCGAGTGAGCTGACATGGCCCTCGACGAACTGAAGTCCGCCATACCGGACTTCGCCAAGGACCTGAAGCTGAACCTCGGTTCGGTCATCGGCAACAGCGAGCTGCCGCAGCAGCAGCTCTGGGGCACCGTCCTCGCCTGCGCGATCGCCTCGCGCTCGCCGAAGGTCCTCAAGGAGCTTGAGCCCGAGGCCCAGGCCAACCTGAAGCCCGAGGCGTACCAGGCCGCCAAGTCCGCCGCCGCGATCATGGCGATGAACAACGTCTTCTACCGGACCCGGCACCTGCTGTCGGACCCCGAGTACGGGACGCTGCGCGCCGGTCTGCGGATGAACGTCATCGGCAACCCGGGCGTCGACAAGGTCGACTTCGAGCTGTGGTCGCTGGCGGTCTCCGCGATCAACGGCTGCGGTCAGTGCCTGGACTCGCACGAGCAGGTCCTGCGGCAGGCCGGTGTCGAGCGCACCACCATCCAGGAGGCCGTGAAGATCGCTGCGGTGATCCAGGCGGTCGGCGTCACCCTCGACGCGGAAGCGGTCCTCGCCGAGTAGGCGTGACCGTCGTACGAGAAGGGCCCCGGGGCACACCGCCCCGGGGCCCTTCCGTCACTCCGGCGCGGTCACCTCTTGAGCGCCGCCATCAGCGCCGGGGCGTCCTGGGTCATGGGGACGTCGATCCCGGAGAGGTCGAGCGGGCCGGTCTCGATCACCACGCCGTTCACCTCGTGGGGACCTCGGGGTCGTCGAGCCCGTCCCCGCCGGCCAGCTCGGTTCCGATGTCACGCGCCGTCCCCGGGGCCGGCCGCCGACCCCGGCGCGGGCGTCGGCGCCACCTCGAACGCGGTCGCCCCGCGCGGCTCCCGCGCGCTGCGGAGCGCCTGTTCCGTGCTGTACGCGCGGAGGTAGCCGACCGCCGTGTTGGCGACGGCGACCAGCGGGACCGCGACGACGGCGCCGCCGATGCCGGCGGTCAGACCGCCGGCCGCGACCGCGAGGACGACGGCGAGCGGGTGGACCCGTACCGCGCGTCCGAGGATGAACGGCTGGAGCACGTGGCCCTCGATCTGCTGCACGGCGAGGACGACGACGAGCACCATGAGGGAGGTGAAGAGCCCGTTGGTGACGAGGGCGACGACGACGGCGAGGGCGCCGGAGATCACCGCGCCGACCAGCGGGATGAAGGCGAACAGGAAGATGAAGACGGCGAGCGGCACGGCCATCGGCACGTCGAGGAAGTAGAGACCGAGGCCGATGAAAACGGCGTCGATGAGGGCGACGATCACCGTGCCCCGCACATAGGCGGTGAGGGTGCGCCAGGCGCGCGGGCCCGCGCCGGCGACGCCCGGCCGGGCCTGGGCGGGGACGAGCTTCAGTGTCCACTCCCACACCTTCCTCCCGTCATGGAGCAGGAAGAGCGTGGAGAACATGGCGAGCAGGATGCCGGTCATCGTCTCGACGACGACGGTGACGCCCTGGAGTCCGACCTGGGTGATCTGTTCGGCGTTGGAGCCGACGGAGTCGCTGAGGTTCTGCGCGATGCCGTTGATCTGCTGCTCGGTCACGTGGAAGGGACTGTTGAGGAGCGCGAGTTTGAGCTCCTCGATGCCGTTCTTGACCTGGTCGGACAGGTTGTCGATGTTGTCCATGACCTGCCAGACCACGAACCAGCCGACCAGGCCCATCACGACGAAGCCGGAGACGGCGGTGACGACGGTGGCGAGGGCGCGGGGCAGGCCCCTGCGGCGCAGCATGGACACGGTCGGCTGGAGCAGCGCGGTGACGAGGAGGGCGGCGACGAAGGCGAGGACGACCAGCTGGACGGAGCTGATCACCTTCATCAGCACCCAGAGCGTGCCCGCGAAGACGAGGAGGCGCCAACTCGCCTCCGCCGCGACGCGCATGCCCCAGGGGATCGCGGCGACGGGATCGGGGTTGGCCGCGACGGCCGGCGCGTACGAGGGGGGCGCGGGGACGGTGTCCGGCTCGGTGGTCGCGCCGGCGTCCGTCTCCGCGGGGTCCGGTTCCCCGTCGGGGCGTGCGGGCGCCGCCGCTTTCCCGTGGGTACGGTCGGCCGGGCGCTGCCGCGGTCCCTCGTACGGCGGGTGGAGCTGGTCCTCGCGGTCGGCTTCGGCTCTGCGCTCGTCGAGGCGTTCGCCCATGCGGCTCAGGCCCTCGCCCAGTCGGCCCAGCCACTGTGGCACTCTCGGCATGTCTTCCCTCTTCCCCCCGCTGGTCTTCCCATTCGCTCCCCCACGAGCCCATGGGCCTCGGAACCTGTCGAACCTACACGCAAGGAGCCCCTCACCGTAGGACGGTGAGGGGCTCCCGGAGGTTGAGCACGCCGTACTAGTACCAGCGGTTGGCCTGCCAGAACGACCAGGCGCCGCAGGGGCTGCCGTAACGGCCGTCCATGTAGCTGAGGCCCCACTTGATCTGGGTGGCGGGGTTGCTCTGCCAGTCGGAGCCGGCCGACTGCATCTTGTAGCCCGGCAGGGCCTGCATGAGGCCGTAGGCGCCCGAAGACGGGTTGGTCGCCCGGTAGTTCCAGCCGGACTCGTGGTCCACGATGTTGCTGAAGCACTGGAACTGCGAGGCCGGGATCATCTGGCGGGCCATCGCCTTGACCTCGGAGATGGAGTAGGAGCCCTGGGCGGAGAACGACGAGGCGTCGCGCACCGAGGCGCGGCTGGCGCGTTCGGCCTCCGCCTCCTTGCGCTCCTTCTCGGCCTTCTCCTCGGCGGCGGCCTTGTCGGCCGCCTCCTTCTTCGCCTCGGCGTCCTTGGCGGCGCGCAGACGAGCCGCTTCCTCCGCGGACTTCTTCGCGGCCGAGTCGGCAGCGGCGGCCTGGACGTCGGCCTGCTCCGAGAGGGACGAGACCTGTACCTGGGCCTGTTCGCCCACGGGAATGTCCGCGAGCAGCGTGGTGTCGGCCGCGGTGGCCTCGAAGTTGTCGTCCGAGGGCTGAGCGGCGTTACCCGACGCAACGCCCATGACGGCGCCGACGGTGGTGACCGCAGTGGCCGAAGCCACCGCGAATCCCCGGACCGAGATCCGGCTCACACGGTTTCCTTCCAGCATCGCCCGCATCCGTGACCACACGGGCGAAATCGTGCCCCTGGCGCTGGTCTCCGACGTACGGGGTCACAGGAGACACGGGCCCGTGGTGCTGTGGGCGGCATACGGCGGACGGCTGTTGAGTTGTGCGGGGGTTGTGCGCCCAGAGGGTGCACGGGTGCCGTATGCGGGGCCTGACGGAAGCAAGACTCTGCCGGACGGCGACACCGCAAGGCAATTCCGTGTTGCGTGGGAAAGCTCACACCCCGGTGGGGGCAGGTGTTTTCGACGATGCGCGAGACAGCGCGGCGCCGCCCGGCTAAGCTCCTGCGCTCTGCCGGGCGGCGCCAACTTCCGTACGTGCACGGAAGGGTACGAAAAGGGTCAGATCTGACCGTCCTCCAGCATCTCCGTCACGAGCGCCGCGATCTGGGAGCGCTCGGAGCGGGTGAGGGTGACGTGAGCGAAGAGCGGATGCCCCTTCAGTTTCTCGATCACGGCGACGACTCCGTCGTACCGGCCGACCCGCAGGTTGTCCCGCTGGGCGACGTCATGGGTCAGAACGACCCGCGAATTCGCCCCGATACGGGACAGAACGGTCAACAGGACGTTCCGCTCCAGGGACTGGGCCTCGTCCACGATGACGAACGCGTCGTGGAGCGAACGCCCCCGGATGTGGGTCAGCGGCAGGACCTCCAGCATCCCGCGGCCGAGCACCTCCTCGATCACCTCACGGCTCGCGACCGAGGACAGCGTGTCGAAGACCGCCTGGGCCCACGGGCTCATCTTCTCGGACTCGCTGCCCGGCAGGTATCCCAGCTCCTGGCCGCCGACCGCGTACAGCGGACGGAAGACCATCACCTTCTGGTGCTGACGGCGCTCCAGGACCGCCTCCAGGCCCGCGCAGAGCGCGAGCGCGGACTTGCCGGTGCCGGCCCGGCCGCCCATCGAGATGATGCCGACGTCCGGGTCGAGCAGCAGATCGAGCGCGATCCGCTGTTCGGCGCTGCGGCCGCGGAGCCCGAAGGCCTCCCGGTCGCCGCGGACCAGCCGTACGTTCCCCTCGGCGGTGATCCGGCCGAGCGCCTTGCCCCGCTCGGACTGGAGCACCAGACCCGTGTGGACCGGCAGCTCGGCGGCCTCCGGCACGTACAGCGACTCCTGGTCGTACAGGAGGTCCACCTGCTCCCCGGAGAGCGCCAGGTCGGACATACCGGTCCAGCCGTTGGCGTCCGTGATGGCCAGCTCGGCGCGGTACTCCTCCGCGAGGAGCCCGACCGATGAGGCCTTGATGCGCAGCGGCAGGTCCTTGGAGACGACCGTGACGTCGTACCCCTCGGCCTGCAGGTTCCGCGCGACCGCGAGGATCCGTGAGTCGTTGTCCCCCAACCTGTAGCCGGCGGGCAGTACGCCGGGGTCGGAATGGTTGAGTTCGACACGCAGGCTGCCGCCCAGGTCCCCGATGGGGAGCGGGGCGTCCAGACGCCCGTACCGGACCCGGAAGTCGTCCAGGAGGCGCAGGGCCTGCCGGGCGAAGTACCCGAGCTCGGGATGGTGCCGCTTGGCCTCCAGCTCCGTCACCACGACGATCGGGAGCACCACCTCGTGCTCCTCGAAGCGCGACACGGCGTTGGGGTCGGCCAGCAGGACGCTGGTGTCGAGAACATAGGTGCGCCGGTCGGAAAGGCGGCGCTTCGTGCTGGTCACCACGGAAGGACAGACCCCCTCGGAAGACCCCTGTGAGGTCGGGGTGCGACGGAACCGGTGTCGCTGCGGAATGGGACCGGGTTCAGGCCACCATGCGCGGGCCGAACCACGGCCCGCCGCTTCTCCCGTACGTGTCCCGCACGGTCGTCCTGGTGCAAGGGGCCTCCCGGGTGGCGGTCTCCGTGCCGCTCACTTCACCAGGGATATGCCCTCGATCAGGCCTCGCCATGCCACGGCATATGACGACGTGTTCATGAACACGAGGTGATCGGTGACGACCGGGTCCGGGGCGCTCCGAAGGCGCCCGGCCTCAGGTCCCGTAACGCCGGTGCCGGGCGGCGTAGTCACGCAGCGCCCGCAGGAAGTCGACCTTGCGGAAGGCCGGCCAGTGCACCTCGCAGAAGTAGTACTCCGAATGGGCGCTCTGCCACAGCATGAAGCCGGAGAGACGCTGCTCGCCGCTGGTGCGGATCACCAGGTCCGGATCGGGCTGACCCCGCGTGTACAGGTGCTCCGAGATGTGCTCGACGTCCACGATCTCGGCGAGCTCCTCGAAGCTCGTCCCCCGCTCCGCGTGCTCCAGGAGCAGCGAACGGACCGCGTCCGCGATCTCCTGCCGGCCGCCGTAGCCCACCGCCACGTTCACGAGTATCCCCGTGTTGCCGTGGGTGGACTGCTCGGCCTCCTTCAGGACGGACTGCGTCCGGGAGGGCAGCAGGTCCATCGTGCCGACGTGGTTGACCCGCCAGCGGCCGTCGGCGGCCAGCGCCCGCACGGCGTTCTCGATGATGCCGAGCAGCGGTACGAGCTGCTCCTCGGGCCGGTTCAGGTTGTCCGTGGAGAGCATCCAGAGCGTGACGACCTCGACGTCGGTCTCGGCGCACCAGCCGAGCAGCTCCTGGATCTTGTCCGCGCCGGCCTTGTGCCCCTGCTCGGGGGTCCCGCCGGACGCCTTGGCCCAGCGGCGGTTCCCGTCGAGGATGACCCCGATGTGCTTGGGGACCTGATCATGGTCGAGGCGGCCTTCCACCCGGCGTGCGTAGAGCCCGTACACCAGGTCGCGCAGGTTCACCGTTCTTTACCCCTCCGTGCAGCGGCGGTCCGCCCTGCAACGGCGGTCCGCAAGCCGCCACAGTACTGCGCACGGGCGACAGGCTCCCAGTCCGGGACTGTCACAAGTCCGTGATAAGCAGAGATACGTGACTGATTCCCCCCTGTACCGCGCCTCCGCGGACCGCTACGACGCCATGGAGTACCGCCGTTCGGGCCGCAGTGGCCTCAAGCTCCCGGCCGTCTCGCTCGGCCTCTGGCACAACTTCGGCGACGACCGCGCGCTCGACACCCAGCGGGCGATCCTGCGCCGCGCCTTCGACCTCGGCGTCACCCACTTCGACCTGGCGAACAACTACGGGCCGCCGCCCGGCTCCGCCGAGCTGAACTTCGGCAAGCTCTTCGCCCAGGACTTCGCGCCGTACCGGGACGAGCTGATCATCTCCACGAAGGCCGGCTACGAGATGCACCCCGGCCCGTACGGCGAGTGGGGCTCCCGCAAGTACCTGCTGTCCTCGCTCGACGCCTCCCTGAAGCGGATGGGCCTGGAGTACGTCGACATCTTCTACTCGCACCGCTTCGACCCGCACACCCCCCTGGAGGAGACGATGGGGGCCCTCGCCTCCGCCGTCCACCAGGGCAAGGCGCTGTACGTCGGTGTCTCCTCCTACACCAGCGAGCAGACCGCCGAGGCCGCGCGGATCCTGCGGGAGATGGGCGTCCCCGCGCTCATCCACCAGCCCTCGTACTCCATGATCAACCGCTGGACCGAGGAGGACGGCCTCCTCGACACCCTGGAGGAGGCCGGCATGGGCTGCATCTCCTTCGTTCCGCTGGCGCAGGGGCTGCTCACCAACAAGTACCTGAAGGGCATCCCGGAGGGCTCGCGGGCCACCCAGGGCAAGTCCCTCGACCCGAACCTGCTCTCCGACGAGGTGCTGCGGCGCCTGCACGGGCTCGCGGACATCGCGGCGCGGCGCGGGCAGTCCCTGGCGCAGCTGGCGCTCTCGTGGGTCCTGCGCGACGAGCGGATGACCTCGGCGCTGATCGGCGCGTCGAGCGTCGCCCAGCTGGAGGAGAACGTGGCCGCGCTCGCGGGTGCGCCGCTGTCCGACGAGGAGCTGGTGGAGATCGACTCGTTCGCCGTGGACACCCGGGGGACGAACATCTGGGCCGGTCGGGGCTGAGTCACCCGACGGGACGGAGAAAGAAAAAACGGGCCGGTCCGTGGGGGGGATACGGACCGGCCCGAGGGGGGGTTTCCACCATAACCCTTCGATAGTCGTGTTGCGCGCCACGTACGCCGTACGAACCTCCCGGAATTCGTCGGATCCCAGTCGGCACAAGGGCTGTGGGCCCCGTGGCGGGTTTGCGCCCCGGCGTGGCGGCGGACTTCCGTCCCTCCCACGAGGGACCGGCGGGACGGGGTCGCGTTGACGCGGAGAGACCCCGGGCCGGTGCTCTCAGGGAAGCGCGGTGAAGGCCCCGAGGAGCAGGCCCAGGAGACCTCCCGCGAGCATGAAGGGCCCGAAGGGGATCGCCGATGAGCGGCCGGCCCGCCGCAGCAGGACGAGCCCGAGGCCGTACACCGCGCCGAGCAGGAAGCCCGCGAAGGCACCGGCGAAGAGGACACCCCAGCCGTACCAGCCGAGCGCGGCGCCCAGCGGCAGTGCCAGCTTGACGTCCCCGAAGCCGAGACCGCTCGGGTTGATCAGGAAGAGCACCAGATAGGCACCGCCGAGGACGAGCGCGCCGAGCAGGGCGTGGAGCCAGGAGCCCGCGTCGTACGGGAGCAGCTCGGCGGCACCGAGGAGCACCGGGACGGCGGCGGCGAGCGGCAGGGTCACCCCGTCCGGGAGCCGGTGCACGCGCGCGTCGACGCTGGCGAGGAGCACGGCGAAGGGCGCGCCGAGCAGCCAGACCAGCAGCTCGGGCCGGGGCCCGCCGGTCGCCGCGGCGAGCGCGGCGCAGGCCAGGGCGGTGAGCAGCGGCGCGGTGAGCGGGGCGGCTGTCGTCGCGCAGTCCCGCCGGCCGGGCCCGCCGAGCCACCCGCGCGCGGGCCCCACGAGCACGTGCCCGGCGGGACAGCGGTCCCGCCACGGCTCGTCGGACGCCACGGCGAGCCGGTACGCGGCCCGCGGCACGAGCAGGCCGACGACGGCGCCCCAGAGGGCGGCGAGGGCGATCAGCGTGACGTACACGGAGAAGACCCTAGGGTCGCGGGGCGGCTACGGTCTGGCGCATGGGGAAATGGCGGGACGGGCGGGGGACGCTGACGGCGTCGGGTGTGGCGGTACCGCTGGAGGTCGCGGCCTCGTACCGGGCGCGGCGGCGGGGGCTGCTCGGGCGGGACGGGATCGCGGGGGCGCTGCTCATCGTCCGGACGAACAGCGTGCACACCTTCGGCATGCGGTTCCCTATCGACGTGGCCTACCTCGACCGCTCGTTCAGGGTCCTGTCCGTGGTCACGATGCGGCCGGGCCGCCTCGGCATGGTCAGACCGCGCGGCCGCCACGTCCTGGAGGCGGAGGCGGGGGCGATGGCGGGGTGGGGGCTTGGGCCGGGGGGGCGGGTCTCCGTCCACCTCACGGCGGACCCGAACCGAGCAGGGTGAAGGCCCCGTACACGGCGGAGGCCGGCGCGAGCCCGGCGAGGACCGGAACGACGGTACGGGCCCTGGCCCGCGCCAGGGCGACGGCGGGCGGGAGCAGCAGCCCGAAGGCAGGCATCATGAGCCGGGGCCTTGAACCGAAGTACGCGGCGCCGACGAGCGAGACGAACACGACCCCGATCGTGTAGACGAGGAGCGGCAACGGCTGACGCTGCCGTATGCACAGCGCGACGAGCCCGCCGAGCAGGGCGAGCGCCGCGCAGAGCCCGAGGGCGGCGGGCCACGGCAGGCCGATGATGAACCGGGCGAGGGCGACACCGCCGTCGATGGAGTTGCCCCAGGCGGCCTGAACCTCGAAGTAGGCGGTGGGACTGCCCTGTCGGACACCGACGTACACGATGTAGCCGACCCAGCCGAGGGGGGCGATGAGAACCCCGGCCACCGTCCGCAGGGGCAGCCGGCGGTTCCTTACGAGCATGAGGAAGGCCGTGACCCCGAGGGCGGCGATCAGCGCGGCGGCCGTCGGCCGGGAGAGCCCGGCGGCCGTGCACAGGACGCCGGCCAGGATCCAGCGGCCGCGCAGGACCGCGTACAGGGACCAGGCGGCGAGGGCGGTGAACAGCGTCTCCGTGTACGCCATCGACTGGACGAACGCGGTCGGGTACACACCCCAGAGGACGGCGAGCACGACACCGGCACGGGTCCCGAAGGCGTGCGCGCCGCACCGGTACACGCCCCAGGCGGCGAGGAGCCCGGCGGTCCAGGAGACCAGCAGGCCGGCGGTGGCCGCGTCCACGGGGAGGACGGTGGAGAGGCCGCGCTCCAGGGCCGGGAGGAGCGGGAAGAAGGCGAGGTCGGAGTGGACGTCGCCGTTCGGCAGCGTGGTCTCGTACCCGTAACCGTGCTCGGCGATCCGCACGTACCAGACGGAGTCCCAGCGCCCTTTGAGCCGGTGGAGCCCGTCCTCGCCGGTCGCGGCGGCGGCGACGGCGAGGACGAGGAGGCCGATGAGACGGGTGGCGAGGTACCCGCCGGCGGCGAGGACTATGGGGTGGGTGGGACGGATGGGGCTACTGGGACGGAACTCGGACATGCGTCCGATTGTCCCGAGGCGGGAAAAGGGTCAGCCGAGGGGCCTTATACGGCCGAACCTCGCGGCCATGACGGGACCGAGCTGGCGGACAATGGCGTGGCCGGGTTCCTGCGGAGAGGGCAGGTCGTTGAGGAACGACGTCACGATGACCTCGTCGACACCGAGGACACCCCGACAGCTCTGCTCCTCCAGGAAGGCGAGGATGCGACGCCAGTCGGCGGCGCCGGGGGCCTCGCCGAGGAAAGAACGGACGGTGCTCTGCACCACGTCCCAGAAGAACACGTGCGGCAGCACGCCGCCCTGATGGAGGACGTGATTGTCGTACACGTCCCGGAACTCGGGGATCCGGCTGACGAGATCACAGACCAACTGCACACCCGGTGTCTGGCCCGGCACCCCGCCCGGCATCCCGCTCGACGTCGTCGTCATCCGTCCAGAGTGCTCCCGCCCAGCCCAACTGTCCCCCCGTCTTTGCATTTTCCTGGCGACCGTTTTCGGGAGGTTTTCCACAGGGGATGCGAAGTGTCGCTCTTCCGTGGATCGTTGAGCGTATGTGCGAGCCGGCAATCCTCGCCAGGGGCGGGCCGACCGGCGTTCGACAGCGTGATTGCTACCTTGTTTGCCACTCTTGCCCCATGGACACTCTCCCGGAGTACAGCTCGGACGAGGGCCCCGCCCAGAAGGCAAGCGTCTCCATGCCGGCCGGGCGGATCGCGGCCGTGAAGGCACGCGTCGGGTCGCGTGGCTTCTCGGCATACATCAGCGCGGCCGTAGAGCGGCAGATACAGCGTGACCTGCTGGACGAACTGGTGCAGGCGAGTGAGCGGGAGACCGGTCCGATTCCTCAGGCCATGCAGGATCGCCCCATCGAGGCGATCATGGCGGCCGAAGCTCTCGCCGTGACAGAGGCCGACGCCGAGAGCAGCCAGGGAGACGGGACGTGGCCCGGTCGAACGGCCAGTTGAGCCACGGAATCCTGCTGCTCGACAGTGAGGGCCTGTCGAAGGCTGTGAACGCCGACCCTCAGGTCACTGCCTTCATCAAGGCGGCCCAAGCCAAGGACCTCCTCGTGGCGGTGAGCGACCTGACACTCATCGAGGCGTGGCACGCGAGGATCCCGATGGCCCGCTTCCGCTGGTACGTGTCACGGCTCGAAGTACTAGCGGTCAGCGAGGCGCTGACCTGGAGCGCGATCGACCTGTTGCGCAACGCGAACCTGCACGGCCACAAGTACGCCACTGATGCCGTGGTTGCCGCCACGGCCTTGAGCTATCACGGCCCCCGGATCATTCTCACGTCGGATGTCGACGACATGGTCAAGCTCTGCGGAGACAGAGCGCACATCGAGGGCGTCCGAGGCGAGACATAAACCGGGCCGGTCCGCGAGGGAATCGTGGACCGGCCCGACGGCTGTGCGCGGCGTCAGTTCGTGGTGCGGGGGAAGGAGATCTCGACACGCCGGTTCTTCTTCCGGCCCTCCTCGGAGCCGTTGTCGGCGATCGGGTAGTCCTCGCTGTAGCCCCGGATGTCGAAGTTCGTGCCGGGGTCGAGACTCCGGGCGAGGACCTGCTGCACGGCGAGGGCACGCTGCTTGGAGAGCTTGAGCCCGTGCTCGTACGTCCCGAGATTGTCGGTGAACCCGAAGACCCGGACGCGCCCGGAACCGAGCCTGTTGACCTCGGCGCCGATGGCTGCGATACGGGAGGTGGCGGCGGGACTCAACTTGGCGCTGTCCTTCGGGAACAGCACCTCGGCCTGCAGCGCGAACGTCACGTCCACGTTGGTGTCCTGCCGCCGCTGCTGCCCGCCCTCCTCCTCGACGATCTGCTTGATGTCGAGCACCTTGGCGGCCGCGAGGGTGGCACCGTCGGGAAGCATGAGCCCGGCCGCGGTGGGGTCGATCGCGGGGGGCGGTTCTGCGCTGGCGGCGGACCCGGGGGGATCGTCGGCGTGGGCGGTGGGCATGGTGAGGGGCCCCAGCGCGATGGAGACGATGGCGAGTGCGGCGAGGCGGCGGTAGGTCGTCGTCATGGCGTCGCCTCAGGAGAGTTTGAGTGTGGCGGGTTCGAAGGTGGGGAGCTGGAAGGAGACTTCGGTGGTGGAGGTGGGCGGGGCGGGGAATTGCATGAAGACGGCGGCAGTCTCCCCTGCGGGAAGGATGCTCAGGCCCGTGGTTGTGATCGGCCGACCGTCCGTATCCCTCAGCACGTAGTACCGCTTCTTGGCGACCGAATCCACGAGAGTGGCACCGCCCAAGGAGTTGCCGTGCTTGATCACCTCGGTTTCATTTCCCCTCACTTGACCCGAGAGCACTGCAGACCCCGAGCTGGTGTTCTTCAACGTCCCCTTCACTGTCAGGAAGCCGCCGTCGTCGCGCGTAGCCTGCGTGATGGCTAGCTCAAGCCCCTCTTGCCCCCTGAGGACAGCCAGTGTCTGCGCGGGATCCTCGCCTCCGGGCGACCGCTCTGCGGTGGACTCACTCGGCACAGGAGCAGTAGCCGTTGGCGCGGACTTATCCGACCCGGACTTCTCGTCGGCACCGCAGCCGGCCATGAGGAGTGCAACCGACGCAACGGCGACGACGGCCACCGCCCCCCGGCGATTCCATGCGTACCGCACGTTCATGTACCGCTCTTCCTTTGGTCGTCGGAGGTCATTCGGACAGTCGAATGGTGAACAGTTCGCTGGCGCTCGGGAGTCTGGCATCGTCAGGGTCGATTTCCCACGGTTCACCACCGCAGGACAGTCCGAGAATCGGACCGGGTTCCTCTTCGGGCTCATCTGACGGTGAAGGAGATGGTGGTGAGGTCGACGGCTCTGACGTGGGCTCTTGCTCTACGAATATGCAACGAGGCTCGATGACCGCCTCGGCGGACGCCATGGCGGGATTCGACTCTCCGCCCGTCGTACGCACCGTCACTCTGAATCCGTTGTCACCCGAGGACAGTGGCTCGCAACCCGGACCCGCCAACGCTGCGCTGTTGCGGGACGCGAAGTCCGCCGCGCTGTCGCAAGCTAAGAGGCCCACGTACGCCTCTCCATCCAGAAATCCGGCCCACTGGTCAGGAGTGAGGATCACTTCGAGCCACCCGTCGCGTAGCTGCTCCCTCGCATCTTGTGCCGCAGCCAGAGCCGCCGCGTCCGCCGCAGTCTGAGCGCTGTTTCGCGTGAAAGCAGCTTGCCCGACGGCGAAATAGGCGAAGGCAAGGAAGAGCAGTCCGGCCACGACCGCGACGTAGATGGGGAACGCCTGCCCCTCATCGCGCCTCACACATTGGCCTACCTCGTCAGATCGGCAATCTTCCGCGTGATTGCGTCCTTGATCGAGTTGCCGATATCCGTCCCCGTGATCGCCACCACAATCGCCACCACCACCACAATGATCCCCAGATACTCCACCGCCGTCTGCCCGCGGTCCCTCGGCCTCGGGTCGGGGGTCAGTACGATCTTGGCCTTGGTCAGGGCCTTCAGCATCGCGTCGTTCATCGTGGTCCCCTCCGCGTTCGGACGTCGGCGCTTGGGTCATCGGGTGGGCCTGGTGCCCTGCCGGGAGGCTATGGCCTCGGTGGGTGCGTGGGGGGCGCTTCGGCCGCTGTCGCGGCTCGTCGTGCTCGTGTGCGTCACTCCTCCACCTCCCTCACACTCAGTCCGCACTGTGGCACATCCTGTTGCGCGCGCGAAGGCCTTTCCCCCGAATTTGTCATCCCGCACGCTCACTCGCCCGTCACCGACCCGAAGTCCGTGCCCGTGCCCAGGAACAGGCCCGCGCCGAGCAGGATCATCGTCGCCGGGACCATCAGCGTCGTGATCACCATCGTGGCCTTCGGGACGGCCTTCGCGGCCTTGCGGCGGGCGTTCTGGGCGTCGGTGCGGCGCATGTCGTTGGCGATCTGGATCAGCGTGTCGACGATGGGCGCGCCGAGTTCCTCACCCTGCTGGAGGGCGGTGACGAACTGGGCGACCTGTTCGGAGTCGTTGCGGCGGCGCAGTTCGTCGAAGGCCTGGCGGCGGCTGACGCCCATGTCCATCTGGCGCAGGGTGATGCGGAGCTCGTCGGACCAGGGGCCCTCGTACTTCTCGGCGACGCGTTCGAGGGCCTGGCGGAAGCCGAGGCCGGCCGAGACGACGACGGCGAGGACGTCCAGGAAGTCCGGCAGCGTGCGTTCGATCTGGTCCTTGCGGATGCGGACCGCCGACCAGATGCCGACCTCCGTCCAGAACGCGCCGAAGGCGAACAGGAGCAGCGCGACCAGGAACGACCCCTTCGACAGCATCAGCAGGCCGCCGAGGACGCCCAGGAAGCCGTAGACCGCCCGCCGCGCCCCGTACCGGTCGATGGTGAGGCCCCCGGGGTTTCCCGCGAGGTCGATGCGGCGGCGGACGGCGTTGACCCGTTTGGGGCCCATCAGCCGGAGCACCGCCGGGGACCAGCGCATGCCCAGACGGTCGACCGCCGAGTCGACGGCTCCGGTACGGGTCGCGCCGACCTCCAGGGCTAGCTTGAGGTCGTCGGGGAGCTTGGCGTCCGCGCGGTAGAGGCGGACGCCGTACGCCATCCCGGCTACGGCGAGCCCTGCGACGAGGGCGAGGAGGAGGTCCACGGTGGCAGTCCGTCCCTACACGTCGATCTTGGAGAAGCGGCGGATGGCGACGAAGCCGACCACGTACAGGGCGAAGGCGGCGACGACGGCGAACTGTCCGACGCCCGAGCTGGTCATCCGGTCGAGGGCGCCGGGCTGCATGTTGTCGATGAGCAGCAGCGAGCCGACGCCGATGACGGGCACGGAGTACGCGGTCATGCTCACCTGGGAGAGCTGGGTGCGGACCTCGCGCCGGGTCTCCTTGCGTTCCTCCAGGGTCTCGGTGAGGTTCCGCAGGGAGGAGACGACGGTTCCGCCGGCCCGGTTGGCGAGGACGAGGGTGGTGACGAGGACGACGAGTTCGCGGGAGGGCAGGCGTTCGGCGAGTTCGCCGAGTGCGTCGTCGAGGGAGGTGCCGACGGCCAGTTGCTGGGCCACCTTCTCCAGTTCGACTCCGGCGGGGGCCTCCAGTTCGTCGGCGGCCAGGCTGAGGGCCATCCGGAGGGCGAGCCCGGCCTGGGTGGCGTTGGCCAGGATGCGGGACAGCTCGGGGAGTTGGTTGATGAACTTCTCGATGCGTTTCTGGCGCTGCCAGCTGAGGAAGCCCATCGCCACCCACACGCCGAGGAGTCCGCAGATCGGTCCGAAGAACGGGGACAGCGCGGCCTGGCCGACGACCCACAGGACGGCCACGGTCGCGGCGAGGCCGACGGTGAACTCGCCGGGGGTGACGTCGAGACCTGTGGCCGCGATCCGCAGTTCCAGTCTGCGACCGAGGGCGGTCCGCCGGACACGCCGGTCGACGGCCCGGAAGCGGCGTCTGCGGCGGCCGGTGGTGTCGGGGGTGCCGGACTCGTCGAGGCGGGCGACCAGCTCCGCGTGTCGGCGGGCGCCGCTGGCGTACACCTGGACGCCGATGATGCCGAGGACGCAGGCGAGCAGTGTCACGCCCGTGGTCAGCCAGAAGGGGTCGGTCATCGCTCCGTCTCCCGGGTGGCGAGCTGGCCGCCGGTCATCGTCACTCCGCCTCTCGGGTGGCCAGGTGGGCGTCGGTCGCCGCCACACCGAAGGCCTGCGGGATCGGCTGACCGGCCAGGTAGAGGCGTTCGGCGACCCGTCGGGGCAGGGGGTGGTACGTGAACTGCCCGTACACCCTTCCGTCGGCGGCGAGCGGCTGGGCGTGGAAGCGGCACACCGTCGCGAGCAGGAAGCGTTCGCGCCCGTGGGAGGCGAGGACGGCGATCTCAGTGATTCGGCGGGTGCCGTCGGGGTGCCGGGTGAGCTGGACGAGGACGTCGACGGCGCTGTTGATCTGGTCGCGCAGCGCCTCGAACGGCACCTTCACCTCGGACATCGAGGCGAGGGTCTGGAGGCGCATGAGGGCGTCCTCGGCGGAGTTGGCGTGGACGGTGGCGAGGGAGCCGTCGTGGCCGGTGGACATCGCCTGGAGCATGTCGAGGGTCTCCCCGCCGCGTACCTCTCCGACGATGATCCGGTCGGGACGCATGCGCAGGGAGTTGCGGACGAGGTCGCGGATGGAAATGGCTCCGCGGCCCTCGATATTGGGCGGGCGCGCCTCCAGACGGATCACGTGGGACTGCTGGAGCTGGAGTTCCGCCGAGTCCTCGATGGTGATGATCCGCTCGCCGTCCGGGACGAGACCGGAGAGGGCGTTGAGGAGGGTCGTCTTCCCGGTGCCGGTGGCGCCGGAGACGATCAGGTTGAACTTCGCCTGGACGAGCCCCGACAGCAGGAGCAACATCTGCTCGTCGAGGGAGCCGAGGCCGAGCATCTCGTGCAGCGTGTACGCGCGGGGGAAGCGGCGGATGGTGAGGGTGGCGCCGGTGAGGGAGAGCGGCGGGATGATGACGTTGACGCGCTCGCCGGAGGGGAGCCGGGCGTCGACCATGGGGTTCGACTCGTCGACGCGCCGGTTGACCGTGGACACGATCCGCTCGATGGTCTGCATCAGCTGGTCGTGGGAGGCGAAGCGGAGCGGCAGCAGTTCGACGCGGCCGTTTCGCTCGATGAAGATCTGGTCGGGGCCGTTGACCATGATCTCGGTGATGGAGGCGTCTTCGAGGAGCGGTTCGAGTACGCCGAGCCCGAGGGCCTCGTCGACGACACGGCGGATCAGCTGGGCGCGTTCGGCGGTGGAGAGGACCGGGCCCTCGCGACTGATGATGTGCCCGAGGACGCGCTCCAGACGGGCCCGGCGCTCGGCCGCCGCCAGCGCGGACATCTCGGTGAGGTCGATCTCCTCCAGGAGCTTGGCGCGGAAGGAGGCGACGAGGTGGCCGTCCTCCCGGGCGGCCGCGCTCCCGCCGTGCTCCTCGGGGGCGTTGATGCGGGAACGCAGGCTCACGGCCCCTCCTCCTGGTCCAGTGGCATCGGCATGGTGGCGGTCTTCGTCACGGGGTCGAAGTCCCAGAAGGGGACGACCGAGGGGACGCGTACGGTGACGGTGGCGACGGCCGCGCCCCCTTCGCGGGCGATGACGACGTCGGTGGCCCACTCGGCGGCGGCGAAGCCGGCCGACCGGGCGTCGGGCGCGTTCCCGTCCTCGTCCTCGTCCATGCTCGCGGCCCTCGCCGCCGCGCGGGCCCCCGAGCCCGCCTGCTGGGCGGCGTACGCGGCGACGCCGAGCTGCAGACCCGCGAGGCCGACGAGGAGCAGGATCGGGAGGAACCCGAGGTACTCGATGGCGGCCTGGCCCCGGTCACGCGGCCTCGTGCGCGGTTGTCCGCTCATGGTGTCGGGACCTCCGAGATCGCGCCCGCCTTGCCCTTGACGTCGAAGAGGCCGCCCACGCCGGGGACGAGGACGGGGACCCGGATCGTCACCACCGCGGTCACCATGCCGCCGCCCTCGGAGCAGACCGGGTCGGCGCCGCTCCTCCATGGCCCGTCCAGGTGCCGCATCGCGGCCTCGCCGCAGTCGTCGCCGACCGCAGCTGCCCGCGCCGCCTCGTCCGCCGCGTTCCCCGCCAGGGTGTACGTGTAGCCGACCAGGACGATCTGCCAGAGCAGGACGAGGGTGAGCAGGATGATCGGCACCATGCCGAGGAACTCGACGGCCACCTGCCCCCTGTCGTCCGTGCGCGCGTCCCGGTAGCCACGCATCCCTCAGCGTCCTCCGGTACGGCGCCGCAGCCCGAGCGAGCCCCGGTCACCGGCGCGGGCGAGCTGCTTGCCGGGCTTGCCCGGTTTCCCGGGCTTCCCGGGGCCCGCGGCCGCCGGGGCCCCGACCAGGCCCAGCTCGCCCGCGAGGGTCCACAGCGCCTGCTTGACCGTCGACTTGGCGTCGAGTTCGTGGAGCCGGCCGGCGTCGACGACGGCCTGGAGTTCCTTGAAGTGGGCGGGGACGGCGACGCCCGCGATCCGGGTGCCGGTGATCTTCTGGACGAGGGGTGGCTGGATCTCGCTCGTGCGGTGGTGGCGGTTGACCACGGTGACGGTCTCCTCGGCCTTGCGGACCTGGAGCCGTTCCCACATGCGTACGGTCCGTTTGGCGGCCCGGACGGCGACGACGTCGGGGGTGGCGACGAGCAGGGCGGTGTCGGCCATCTCGATGACGGCGGCACCGGCGCCGGTGAGCTGGGAGCCGCAGTCGACGACGACGACCTCGTGCCGGCCGCGCAGGGCGCTGACGACCTGACGGGCGGCGCGGTCGGTGACCTCTTCGCCGCGTTCGCCCTCCGCGGGGGCGAGGAGCAGCGAGAGGCCGGTCTCGTGGACGTACACGGCGTCCTGGAGGACCCGCGGCGAGATGTCGGTGATGGCGGCGAGGTCGGCGACGGAGCGCCGGAACTGGACGTCGAGGTAGGAGGCGATGTCGCCGCTCTGGAGGTCCATGTCGACGAGGGCGACGGTACGGCCGGAGGCACGGGCCGCGAGGGCGAGGTGGACGGCGGTGACGGTGGTGCCGACGCCGCCCTTGGCGCCGCTGACGGTGACGACGGTGCCGCCGGGGCCGGTGACCTGCTCGGCTCCGGCGCCGAGGTGGCGGCGGACGCCGGCGGACCACTGGGCGGCGGCCTGGACGCGGCTGGCGAGCTCCTCGTATCCGAGGGGGAGGGTGACGAGGCCTCGGGCGCCGGAGTCCATGGCGGCGGAGAAGAGGACGGGGCTGGCGTCGGCGGTGATGAGGACGACGCCGACGGCGGGGAAGCGGAGGGCGACCTCGCGGACGAGTTCGAGCGCGGGGACGGGGCCGATCCGCTCGTGGACGAGGACGACCTCGGGGAGTTCGTCGAGGGAGGCGGCGGCGAGGCGGGCGAGGGTGTCGAGGAGCTGGGTGGAGTCGGTGACCGGCGGGGCGGGTTCGGCGTCGGGGAGCTGGCCGATCAGGGTGGTGACCGACCGGGCCGCGTCGGGGTCCCCGACGGCCGGCAGGATCCTGGTGGTCATACCGGCCTCACTTGTCCTTGTCGAGCGTGTAGGTGCGGTCGCGCTGGTCGGCCGGGGCGCCGCCGGTGGTGGGGGCGACGAGGGCGAGGCGTACGTGCTCGGCGAAGGACTCGGCGTACGCCACGCGCTGGGTGTCGAGGGTGGAGAGGGCGAAGCTGATCGGGACGGCCTGCGAGGTGCGGCCGGAGCGGTCGGTGCTGTCGCTGATGGCGGTGAGCTTGCCGACGGAGAGCACACGGGCGCCGGCGACGATCATCCGTGACTGGGAGGGGGCGTCCTTCTTCTCGCCGGCGAAGGTGGCGTAGATGTTGACGGTGGCGCCGGCGTTGATCTTCCCGGCGACGCCGGTCGCCGCGTCGACCATGATCGCGATCTCCTGCTGGCCCGGCTGGAGTTCGGGCTGCTCGACGATCATGTCGGTCTGGAGGAGCGAG
The DNA here is from genome assembly GCF_040632845.1 of Streptomyces sp. NPDC016459. Classification (NCBI taxonomy): domain Bacteria; kingdom Bacillati; phylum Actinomycetota; class Actinomycetes; order Kitasatosporales; family Streptomycetaceae; genus Streptomyces; species Streptomyces sp. NPDC016459. The sequence continues at coordinate 455,904 of NZ_JBEYCR010000002.1, read as the reverse complement.
CCGGCCTTGAGCTTGGTGACGGCGATCCTGCCCTCGATCTGGCGGAGGTCGGTGACGGCGGTGTCGGAGAGCCAGCGCTCCGGCATGGAGATCTTCTCGAACTGGGCCGCCCTCAGCGGGGTGTAGGGGGCCACGCCGCTCTTGACCCGGTACGCGGTGGTCTCCGGGCCGACCTTGGAGTTCACGTCGCTGATGACGGCGAGGACACCGGCGAAGGCCCCGAGGGCGCACAGGACGGACAGCAGCAGCAGGATGACGCCGCGGCGCTGGCGGGAGTTCATGGCCGTACTACCTCGATCGGAGACGTGGGTCCGGGCGGACGGGGGTGGTGGGCGGGGCCGGCGGATGGGCGGCCGTACGGGGACGTCGCGCCGGTGCGGTTCACGGCAGGGCGCGGGGGGCGTGTGAAGCGGGCCGCGGGGTGCCGGGCCCGAGGACGCCGGGCCCGAGGGCGCCGGGGGCGTGCGGACCGGACCCCAGGACCCGGGTCGCCTGGCCGCCGACGCCCAGGGCGGCGGAGTTCTGCGCGCCGTAACCCTGCCCGTCACGACCCTGCCCACCGGAACCCTGCGCGCCAGGGCCCAGGGCCCGGACATCGTGGCCGCCCTCCCCCACCGCGCGGCTCCCCGCCTCCGGCGCCGCGCCCACCGTCAGCGGCGCCGCGCAGAAGCCGCAGCGGTCGCCGATGAGGTCCATCGCGCACCAGTGGCAGGTCTCGCGCCGTACGGAGGAGACGAGCTGGTAGAGGACGGACAGGTCGGGGAGGTACGCGGCGAACTCGACGAGTTTGGCGGTGCCCCACCAGCCGGGTGAGGTCTCGGGCAGCGGCGCCTCCTGGGTCGCGCCCTGGATCCGCCAGCGGGGCACGAGGGTGGTGGTGGGCCAGTCGGTCTGGAGCTGGCCGCGGGCGAGGAGGAGCTCGGTGGTGAACTCGGGTCCGGCGAGGGGCTTCTCGCCGGTGCCGACGCGCGTGATCTGCGGGGTCGGTCCGGCGAGTACGGCGAAGTGGGCGCCGGGCAGCCAGCTCTTGAGGTGGGAGCCGAGGCTGACGGGGACGCGGTCGAGCCGGGAGACGGAGCCGAGGACGGCGCCCGCGTAGATGTAGTGGGCGAGCAGCCGGGCGGCGGAGGCGAGGACGCCGGGGCTGAAGTCGCAGCCCGCCAACTGTCGCAGCTGGCGCACGAGTACGGCCGCGCCGAGGGGCGGCAGGTCGGTGCGGACCAGGGCGATCCGGTCGCTTTCGAGCAGGGCGCGGACGGCGAGCAGCCGGCGCTCGACGGCGGCCGGGGCGGAGGTGGGGCAGACGACGACCACGTGTCCGTACCGGGCGAGGAGCTGCTGCATGTCGGCGAGGGACGCGTCGAGCGGCTGCGTCCCGGGGGCCGGGAGGACAGCCGCGTGCGGGGTTCCGGGGTCGGTCGGCGGCAGCACCAGGTCGGCGCTGGTGACCGCGATCGCTGTCGCCACGTCGGACCCCCCGTCTCCTCCGGCCTCCGGGCTCACGGGGGCCGTGGATCACTTACCGCGTTCACGGCGTCACCGCAGGGTGCTGCCGTGTCTGCACCTTATCCGCGTCCCCCGGGGTGGTGAACACACAATCCGCCAAGCCGCACCCATTTCTTTGGCCTCCCACCCCCCGCGAACAGCCTCTGCTGCATGAGGCCTTGACAATGCGATTGGTCTGGACCAACTTGTTCCGACAACGGAGGCCGCCGTCCGCACCCGCCTCCCGACGTCCCGCACTCCCCGTACGCGTACGACACCGCCACATCTCCAACTCCCCCACCGGAGGATGCACGTGGACCGCACCACCACCCGCCCGCTCGGACGCCGCTGGCTCGGCGGAGCCCTCGCGCTCGCCGTGGGCTCCGGGCTCGTCCTCGTCGGCGGCGCCGGCACCGCGCAGGCGGCCGACGTCAACGTCGCCAAGAACTCCGGGTTCGAGAGCGGCCTCACCAACTGGGCCTGTTCCGGCGGGAGCGGCGCCGCCGTCTCCTCCCCGGTCCGCACCGGCGCCGGCGCGCTCAGGGCCACCCCGGCCGGGCACGACAACGCCAAGTGCGTGCAGACCGTGGCCGTGAAGCCCAACTCGACGTACACGCTGAGCGCCTGGGTCCAGGGCGGTTACGCCTACCTCGGCGCGAGCGGCACGGGGACCGGCAGCGGCAGCGTCTCCACCTGGACGCCCGACAGCGCCGCCTGGAAGCAGCTGACCACGGCTTTCACCACCGGCGCGAGCACCACCTCGGTCGAGATCTACACCCACGGCTGGTACGGGACCTCCCCCTACCTCGTGGACGACGTCAGCGTCTTCGGTCCCGACGGGGGCGGCGGCCAGGACCCCGACCCGGTCGTCCCCGCCACCCCGGCCGGCCTCGCGGCGGGCACGGTCACCTCGAACTCCGTCGCCCTCAGCTGGGGCGCGGTCTCCGGCGCCACCGGCTACAAGGTGTACCGCAACGGCGCGAACCCGCAGGCCGTGACCGGTACGTCGACGACCGTCACCGGGCTCACCGCCGACACCGCGTACCAGTTCCAGGTCGCCGCGACGAACTCCGCCGGCGAGTCCGCGAAGTCCACCGCCGTGACGGCGCGGACCGCGAAGGTCACCGACCCGGGCCCCGGCCCCGCCGTACCCAAGCACGCCCTCACCGGCTACTGGCAGAACTTCAACAACGGCGCCACGGTCCAGAAGCTGCGGGACGTCCAGTCCCAGTACGACATCATCGCCGTCTCGTTCGCCGACTCGACGGCCACGCCCGGCCAGATCGTCTTCAACCTCGACCCGGCCGTCGGCTACGCCTCCGTCGCCGACTTCAAGGCCGACATCGCCGCCAAGAAGGCGGCCGGCAAGTCCGTCATCATCTCGGTCGGCGGCGAGAAGGGGAACGTCACGATCAACAGTGACGCCTCCGCGACCGCCTTCGCGAACAGCGCGTACACCCTGATGCAGGAGTACGGCTTCAACGGGATCGACATCGACCTCGAACACGGCATCAACTCCACCTACCTGACCAAGGCGCTGCGCCAGCTCTCCGCCAAGGCGGGCCCCACGATGGTCCTGACGATGGCCCCGCAGACCATCGACATGCAGAACACGGGAACGGAGTACTTCAAGACCGCGCTCGCCGTGAAGGACATCCTCACGGTGGTCAACATGCAGTACTACAACAGCGGTTCGATGCTGGGCTGCGACGGCAAGGTGTACAGCCAGGGCACGGTGGACTTCCTCACCGCGCTGGCCTGCATCCAGCTCCAGGGCGGTCTCGCCCCGTCCCAGGTCGGCCTGGGCGTCCCCGCCTCCACCCGGGGCGCGGGCAGCGGCTACGTCGACCCGCAGATCGTGAAGAACGCGCTGGACTGCCTGACCAGGGGCACCGGCTGCGGCACCTTCAAGCCCGCCCAGACCTGGCCGTCGCTGCGCGGCGCCATGACCTGGTCGACCAACTGGGACGCCACGGCCGGCAACGCCTGGTCGAACGCGGTGGGCCCGCACGTCCACAACCTGCCGTAACGACACGGCGGTAAGGCGGTACGGAAACGGTGGCGCCGGCGGTCTCCCCGTCGGCGCCACCCGCGTGTCCGCTAGGGCATGCAGTGGCTCAGTACGAGGTCGAGCTGGGCGATCCACTCCTTCACGAGGGTGGCGCGGCCGTTGACCTCGCACTCGTACGCCGAGCCGTCGTACAGCGTGACGACGACCCGGAGCCGGCGGCCCCTGCGGACGGCCTCGTACTCGACGGACCCGATCTCCGCCCAGGCGAACTCGGCCTCGTCGTCGAAGACCTCGAATCGGATCCCGTCGGCGTCGGCGACCACCCCGCAGTCTCCGTCGGCGGCCACGAGCGCCGGAGCCGGAGGGGGCGGCGACGCGGGCATGGTGGGCAGCGCGGTCAGCGGTGGCGCATCCCGTACGGGTGTCGGCACCGCATCCCGTACGGATACCGGGTCTGCGTCCCGTACGGATACCGGTGGCGCGTCCCGCACGGGCCCCGGCACCGCGTCCCGTACGGATACCGGTGGCGCGTCCCGTACGACGACCGTGGGCGTCCTCTCCCGCAGCGGTGCGCCCGTCAGGGTGTCCAGGATCGCGCCCGGTGTCGGGCGCTCCCCCGGGACCTTCGCGAGACACGCTCCCACCAGGTGGCGCAGCCCGGCCGGGACCGCCGTCAGGTCCGGGGCCTCGTGGACCGCCCGGTACATGAGGCCCATCGGCGTACCGTCGCCGAAGGGCCGTCCGCCCGCCGCTGCGACGAGCACGGCGCCCAGGGCGAAGACGTCGGCGGCGCCCGTCACCTCCTCGCCGAGGGCCTGTTCGGGGGCGAGGTAGCCGGGGGTGCCGAAGGCGGAGCCGGTGGCGGTGAGACGGGTCGACTCCACCGCGCGGGCGATGCCGAAGTCGAGGACGCGGGGCCCGTCGGGGGCCATGACGATGTTGCCGGGCTTGAGGTCGCGGTGGACGAGCCCGCAGGCGTGGATGGCCTCAAGGGCTTCGGCGAGCGCGGCCGCGAGCGAGCGCAGCCGCGCCTCGTCCATGGGGCCCTCGGTGGTGACGAGGGCCGAGAGGGTGGGGCCCGGGATGTAGGCGGTGGCGAGCCAGGGCGCCTCGGCGTCGGGGTCGGCGTCGACGACCTGGGCGGTGTGGAAGCCGCCGACCTGCCGGGCGGCGGAGACCTCGGCGCGGAAGCGCGCGCGGAAGGAGGGATCGGCGGCGAGTTCCGGCCGGGCGACCTTGACGGCGACGGCACGCCCGCCGCGCGATCGGGCCAGATAGACGGTGCCCATCCCGCCTTCGCCTAGTTTGTGCTCGATGACGTATCTGCCGATGTGAGTCCCCACGCGGGACAGTATGGCCGAACTCGATATCTTGACCGGTCCATGACATGGCCTCACCATGTGGCCGGAGACCCGCACCAGTTTGTCGCACACCCCCACACTCCCCACCCAGGAGACAGCATGCGACGTCCCACCCGCGGCAGAAGGTCCGCCACCCTCGCGGCCCTCGTGGCGCTCACCCTCGCAGCGCCCCTGTCCGCCCTCTCCTCACCCGCCGGGGCAGACCCGGCGCCGACCGCCGCCCGTATCGCCGCCGGCGTCGAGGAGGTGATCCGGCAGTACGAGGTCACCGGACCCTCCACCCCGGCCGCCCGCACCGCGCTCCTCGCCACCGGCGTCTCGATCGACGAGGTCGACGCCCGGTCGGTCGTCGTCAGCGCCAACACCGAGCAGCTCAGGAACCTCAAGGCGCTCGGCTACAGGCCGGTGGCGCTGCCCGGCCCGCCGAACCGGGCGACCGAGGACGGCCACGACCACGGCGTCGGCGCGCTCGACTTCCCGTCCGCCGACTCGAGGTACCACAACTACGCGGAGATGAACGCGGAGATCGACCAGCGTCTCGCCGCCTACCCGTCCATCATGCGCAAGCAGGTGATCGGGAAGACGTACCAGGGCCGGGACATCGTCGCCATCAAGATCAGCGACAACGTCGCCACCGACGAGAACGAGCCCGAGGTCCTCTTCACCCACCACCAGCACGCCCGCGAGCACCTCACCGTCGAGATGGCGCTCTACCTGCTGCGCGAACTCGGCGCGGGCTACGGCAGCGACTCCCGGGTCACCAACGCCGTCAACGGCCGCGAGATCTGGATCGTCCCGGACCTCAACCCCGACGGCGGGGAGTACGACATCGCCAGCGGGTCCTACCGCAGCTGGCGCAAGAACCGGCAGCCCAACTCGGGCTCGTCGTACATCGGCACCGACATGAACCGGAACTGGAACTACAAGTGGGGCTGCTGCGGCGGCTCCTCCGGCTCCAAGAGCTCCGAGACGTACCGCGGCACGGCACCCGAGTCCGCCCCCGAGGTGAAGGTCATCGCCGACTTCGTCCGCTCCCGGGTGGTCGGCGGCAAGCAGCAGATCACCGCGGCCATCGACTTCCACACCTACAGCGAACTGGTGCTCTGGCCCTTCGGCTGGACCAGCGCCGACACCGCGCCCGGCATGACGCAGGACGACCGGAACGCCTTCGCGGCCGTCGGCGGCAAGATGGCCGCGAGCAACGGCTACACGCCCGAGCAGTCCAGCGACCTCTACATCACGGACGGCTCGATCGACGACTACCTGTGGGGCGTGCACAGGATCTTCGGCTACACCTTCGAGATGTACCCGGCGTCGTCGGGCGGCGGCGGCTTCTACCCGCCCGACGAGGTCATCGAGCGCGAGACCAGCCGCAACCGCGACGCCGTCCTCCAACTCCTGGAGAACGCGGACTGCATGTACCGCTCGATCGGCAAGCAGGCGCAGTACTGCAGCTGACGATCGTACGGAGCGAAGGGGCGCCCCGGTCGAACCGACCGGGGCGCCCTGCCGTGCCGGGCTCAGCCCAGGACGGCGAGCGCGTCGATCTCGATGAGCAGTCCGGCGGGGAGACCGACGTAGACGGTCGTGCGGGCGGAGGCCGGGGCCTTGAGGTCCTGCTCCTCGAAGTACTGGTTGTAGATCGCGTTCATCTCCGCGAAGTGGTCCACGTCCGTGAGGTAGACGCGCATCATCATCACGTCGTCCCAGCTCGCGCCGCCCTCCTCCAGGATGGCCTTGACGTTGGCGAAGGTCTGGAGGGTCTGCTCGCGCAGGGTCGGGCCCGCGACCGTCGGCGTCCGGCCCTCGACGGCGGGCAGGAAGCCGACCTGGCCGGCGACCTGGAGGATGTTGCCCTTCCTCACCCCGTGCGAGAACTTCGCGGGCGGGGCGGTGTGGGTGGCGGGGGTGAGGGCGGTCTTCTCGACCGGACTCCCGGCCGTCGTCCCGGCGGTCGTCCCGGCCGTCGTCCCGGTCGTCGTCCCGGTCGTCTTCTCGATGCTCATGCGCTGTCCTTCGTCGGGGCGTCGCCGGAGTACTCGCGGCTGATGGCGTCCGCGGTGCCGCGCACCTGCGGAAGGAGGGTGAGGAGCTCCTCGGCGGTGACGACCACGTTCGGCGCCGAGACCGACATCGCGGCGACCACGCGCCCGTCGGCGCCGCGGATGGGGGCGCCCACGCAGTTGATGGACTCCTCGTGGCCGCCGAGGTCGGTGGCCCACCCCTGTTCGCGTACGGTCGCCAGCTCCTTGAGGAAGGCGGTGGCGTTCGGGGTCGAACGGGGGGTGTACGGGGGGTAGTCGAGCTTCGCGGCGACGGCGCGACGCTCCGGCTCGGGCAGGTCGGCGAGGAGCAGCTTGGCGACGGCGGCGACGGTGATCGCGACGGGCTTGCCGATGCGGGAGTACATGCGCACCGGGTATCGGCTCTCGACCTTGTCGATGTAGAGGACCTCGCCCTCCTCGTACACGGCGAGGTGGACGGTGTGCCCGATGCGTTCGTTGAGGGCCACGAGGTAGGGGTGGGCGATCTCCCGGACGTCGAGGTTCTCCACGGCCTCCTGCGCGAGGGCGAAGAGCCGGGCCCCGAGGCGGTAGCGCTGGTCCTGCTGCCGGTGGACGAGACCGTGCTCGTGGAGGGTGCGCAGCAGGCGCAGGGCCGTGGACTTGTGGACGCCGAGCCGCTCGGCGACCTGCCCGAGGTCGGCGGGGCCCTGGGCGAGCAGCGGCAGAATGCTGAGCGCCCGGTCGACGGTCTGGCTCATGGCGTACGTACCTCCTGGTCGGGGCCCTGGCGCACCGTCCAGCCGGGGCCGAGGTGAAGTGTCCCCCAGGCGGCCTCGTCGAGCGCGGCCAGCCGGTCGGCGTGGTCGATCCAGGAGGGGCGCCGCGCAGCGGCTCCGTGAGGGGTGGTGGCCGGGTGACGGGCGGGCGGGACGGCGAGGTCGCCGGGGACGGTGAGCGCGGCGGCGGCCATGAGGTGCCCGTGCCGGAGCCGGGCCCGTGCGTCGAGCCCCCGGAGGACGCCGGAGAGGAACCCGGCGGCGAAGGCGTCCCCGGCACCGACGGGGGCGACGACGTCGACGCGGGGGGCGGGGACGTGGGTGACGGTGTCGTGAGCCGGCCGGAACGCGGCCCCGCCGGGATCCGGACCGCGTTCGAACACGACCGCCCCTTCCCCGCCCCGCTTCACCACGAGCCCCGCCGGTTCCGGCAGCACCTCCCGGATCGCGGCCGGATCGGCGACTCCCCACAGCGCCTCCGCCTCGTCCGCGCCGACGAACACGAGGTCGGCCCGGCGGGCGAGTTCGAGCAGCACCTCGGCGGCGGGGTCCCGGCGCCACAGGCCGGGGCGGTGGTTGACGTCGAAGGAGACGAGCGGCCGGCGGGGCCGGGGCGCGGTGAGCTCCCGCATCAGGGCGAGGCAGTCGGCGGACAGCGCGGCCGTGATGCCGGTGAGGTGGAGGATCCGCGCGCCGGCGACGGAGGAGTACGGGACGGTGGCCGGCGACATGGCCGACGCGGCCGAGCCCGCCCGGTAGTAGGCGACCTCGTGTCCGTCGGCGGCCCGGTCGGTGGCGGTGCGGAAGTAGACGCCGGTCGGCCGGTGCGGGTCGCGGCGGACGGCGCTGACGTCGACGCCGTACCCGCCGATCGCCTCCACCAGGTGGTCGCCGAACCCGTCCCGGCCGACCCGGCCGACCCATCGCACCCGGTGCCCGACGGCGGCGAGGGCGCAGGCGACATTGGACTCGGCGCCGCCGATGGCGCGGGTGAAGGCGGTGACGTCGGCGAGACGACCCGGGCGGTCGGGAAGGAAGGTGACCATGGACTCACCGAGGCAGACGAGTTCCGGGGGCGGGGGTGCGGGCGTTTCTTCCGTGGTCCCGTCCGAGGCTGCGGGCGCCTCCTCTGTGGCCCCGTCCGAGGGCGGGAGCGCGGACGTGCCCGTGGTCCCGTCCGGGGGCGCGTGTCCGCTCACTCTCGGGCTCCCTGTGACTCCTACGGGTCCATTGACCCGGCCTCGGCCCGGATGTTAGACAGCGACGAGCAAAATGTGCAATGAGTGTTGCATGGAATGCAACACGTCCGACGAGGAGGCCACATGCCCGACCTGGCGAACGAGCGCGTCGACCACCGCTTCAAGGCCCTGCCCCCGGACGCCGAGGGCCTGACCGTCGGCGAGCTGTCCGGCCAGCGGCGCAACCTCTTCACCGGCGGCTTCACCACCCCCGTGCTCGCCCTCTCCGCCGAGTCCGTCGAGCACAACCTGCGGCTCCTGGAGACCTACGCGGAGCGCCACGGCCTCGCCTTCGCACCGCACGGCAAGACCTCCATGGCCCCCCAGCTCTTCGAGCGGCAGCTGGCGCACGGCGCCTGGGGCATCACCGCCGCCGTGCCCCACCAGGCCCGCGTCTACCGCGCGCACGGGATCGCCCGGATCTTCCTCGCCAACGAGGTCGTCGACGCCGCCGCGCTGCGCTGGCTCGCCGCCGAGCTCGACGCCGACCCGGACTTCCGCCTCGTCTGCTATGTGGACTCGGTCCGTGGCGTGGAGCTGATGGACGAGGCCCTGCGCGCGGCGGGCGCCGGCCGCGCCGTGGACGTCGTCGTCGAGCTGGGCGCCGGTGAGGGGGCCCGTACCGGCGTCCGTACGGAGGCCGAGTGCGCCGCCGTCGCGGACGCGGTCGCCGCCGTCACGACCCTGCGGCTCGTCGGCGTCGCCGGGTACGAGGGCGAGGTGCCGGCGCCGGACCCGGAGCGGGTGCGCGCCTGGCTGCTCCGGCTGACATCGCTCGCCGCCGCCTTCGACAAGGAGGGCCGCTTCGACGCCGGCATCGGCGAGATCGTCGTCAGCGCGGGTGGCAGCGCCTGGTTCGACACGGTCGCGGAGGTCTTCGCGGAGCTGCCCGACCTCTCGCTGCCGGTCCTCAAGCTGCTGCGCTCCGGGGCGTACGTCTCGCACGACGACGGCCAGTACCGCGACCTCACCCCCTTCAACCGGGTTCCCGGGGAGGGCGCGCTCCAGCCCGCGTTCCGGCTGTGGTCGCAGGTCGTCTCCCGCCCCACCGACGAGCAGGCCTTCACCAACGCGGGCAAGCGGGACGCCGCCCACGACCTGCACCTCCCCGAGGCGCAGGTGGTCCGCGACGCCCGTACGGGCGAGATCCGCGCCGCCGAGGGCATCACCGTCACCCGCCTCTCCGACCAGCACGCCTGGCTCGCCACCGGGCCGGGGGCGGACCTGGAGGTCGGCGACTGGGTCGGCATGGGGCTCTCCCATCCGTGCACGTCCTTCGACAAGTGGCAGCTGATCCCGCTGGTCGAGGCGGACGGCACGGTGGTCGACCACGTCCGCACCTTCTTCTAGCCAGGGAACGGGCCATGGATCTCGTCTTCCGTGACGCGGAGGTCGTCGACGGCAGCGGCGGCCCCTCCTACCGCGCCGACGTGGCGATCGACGGCGGCCGGATCGCCGCGATCGTCAAGGAGGGCGCGGCGGCCGGCTGCCTGCGGCCCACGGCCCGGCGGGTGGTGGACGCGGAGGGCCTTGCCCTCTCCCCCGGTTTCATCGACATGCACGCCCACAGCGACCTCGCGCTGCTCCGTGACCCGGACCACAGCGCGAAGGCCGCGCAGGGCGTGACCCTCGAAGTCCTGGGTCAGGACGGCCTCTCGTACGCCCCGGTCGACGACCGGACGCTCGCGGAGGTGCGCGGGGCGATCACCGGGTGGAACGGGTACGGCGACGACATCGACTTCGACTGGCGGACCGTCGGCGGATACCTGGACCGCCTCGACCGTGCCCACGACGGCCGGGGCATCGCGGTGAACGCCGCCTACCTCGTCCCTCAGGGCACGGTCAGGATGCACGCGGTCGGCTGGGAGGACCGCCCCGCCACCGAGGCCGAGCTGAACCGGATGCGGCGGCTCGTCGCGGAGGGCCTGCAGCAGGGCGCGGTCGGCATGTCCTCCGGCCTGACGTACACCCCCGGGATGTACGCGCCGGACGCCGAGCTCACCGAGCTGTGCCGGGTGGTGGCGGAGTACGACGGCTACTACTGCCCGCACCACCGTTCGTACGGGGCGGGGGCGCTGCGCGCGTACGAGGAGATGATCACGCTCAGCCGGGAGGCGGGCTGCGCGCTGCACCTGGCGCACGCGACCATGAACTTCGGCGTGAACAGGGGCCGGGCTCCCGAGTTGCTCGCGCTCCTCGACGAGGCCCTCGACGCGGGCGCGGACATCAGCCTCGACACGTACCCGTACACGCCCGGCTGTACGAGCCTGGTCGCCCTCCTGCCCAGCTGGGCGGGCGAAGGGGGCCCGGAGGCGGTGCTCGCGCGGCTCCGGGACGACGGGACGGCCGAGCGCATCCGGCACCACCTCGAAGTCCTCGGTTCGGACGGCTGCCACGGGGTGCCGGTGGAGTGGGACACGATCGAGGTGTCGGGGGTGTCGGATCCGGCGCTCGCGGAGTTCACGGGCCGCCGCCTGGACGGCTGGCCGACGGCCCGGCGGCTGCTGCTCGAGGACCGGCTCGGCACGACGGTCCTCCAGCACGTGGGCCACGAGGAGAACGTGCGGGCGATCATGCGGCACCGGGTGCACACGGGCGGCTCGGACGGCATCCTCCAGGGCCTGAAGCCGCACCCGCGCGCGTACGGGACGTTTCCGCGGTATCTGGGCCGGTACGTGCGCGAGCTGGGCGTCCTGTCCCTGGAGGAGTGCGTCGCCCACCTCACCTCCCGCCCGGCGGCCCGCCTGCGGCTCCCGGACCGGGGCCTGGTCCGGGAGGGGTACGTGGCGGACCTGGTCCTCTTCGACCCGGCGACCGTGGCGCCCGGCGCGACGTACGCCGCCCCGCGCACCCTTCCGGTGGGCGTCCCGCACGTCCTGATCGACGGCAGGTTCGTCATCGAGGACGGCCGCCGAACGGGCACCCTCGCGGGCCGCTCGATCCGCCGGACACCCTGACGGGCCCGCGCAGCCGCGCCGTGGCGGGCGCCTCCGCCCTCACCGCCCGGCGGCCACCGGGGCGGCATCCTCCACGGTGCCGCCCGCGGCGGTCGGCCACGGATCCCGCCGCACCCGCACGAGCCCCGCCACCAGCACGACCCCGGCCACCACGAACCCGAACCAGGGCGTACGTCCGGACGGCGCCGTCTCGTACACCAGCGCCGCCGAGACGACGGCGAGCACCTGCCCCGCCCGGCTGCGCCAGGCGACCGCCGCGACGACCGTCGTCCCCCACAGCACGTACCAGGGCTGCACCATCGGGGACAGGGCGACGAGCGCCACCAGCGAGAACCCGAGGCCGAGGACCGGATCGAGCGCCCCCCGCCACGCCCGCCACGCGAGCGCCAGGATCACGGCGACGGCGACGACGAGGCCCGCCGTCTGCACGGCGCTCTTCACGGGGTCGGGGTCGTCGCCGACGAGCAGCCCGAGCCCGAGCCCGAGATCGCTGGTCACCGACAGCGCGGTGTGGATCGACCCGGCGACGCTCTGGGTCCGCAGCCACCCGAACCCGGTCCCTGCGAGCACCGTCGCCCCCGCGGCCACCGCGCCCGCGACGGCCCCCGGCAGGACGAGACCCTTGACCAGCCCCCGTACGCCACCGTCCCTGCGGGCGACCAGCACGCCGATGAACAGCAGCGCGACGGCCGCCGGCGACTTGATCATCACCGCGAGGCCGACGAGGACGGAGCCGAGCACCCATCGCCCGCGCGCGGCCAGCAGCACGCCGCCGAGCAGGAGCCCGATCATCAGGCCGTCGTTGTGCATGCCGCCGACGACGTGGATCAGGAGCAGCGGGTTGAGGGCGGCCAGCCAGAGGGCGCCTTCGCGGCCGCCGGCCCCGCCGCCGAGCCCGCGTACGGCCCAGACGATCAGGGCGAGGGCGGCCAGGGCGCTCAGCCGCATGCCGAGGACGGCGGGCACGACCGCGCCGCCGGTCAGTTTCACCACGGCCGCGGCGAGGAGCAGGAAGACGGGGCCGTACGGGGCGGGGGTGTCCCTCCAGTTCCCGCCGACGCTCGCGGCCGCGTCCGCCCCGAGCTCGTCGGGTCCGAGGACGGAGGGCCCGCCGCCGTACACGTCGTGTCCTTCGAGGACCATGGCGCCCTGGGCGATGTAGCTGTAGACGTCGGCGCTGTACAGGGGCGGGGCCAGGAGCAGCGGCGCGGTCCAGCAGGCGAGGGTGGCGAGCACGCCGTCCCGTGCGCCCCGGGCGAGGAGGACGCCGTACCGCCACCAGGCGGCGACGAGCAGCGTCAGGCCGAGGTACGCGAGGAGGGCGCCGCCTAGGGCGAGCCCGGAGCCGCGCGGCTCCCACAGCCCCCAGCCGCCGCGTACGGGCAGCGTCCCGGCGGCCCATCCGCCCACGGCGACGCCGACGGACCCGCCCACACCCAGCCACCGGCATCCGGAGGCGCTCACGACCCACATGACGGGCCAACCTATCCCGACGGCCCGAGGACCCCTACTCCGCCCGCGGAGGACGCCCCCCGCCACGACGCCCACCCGGCTGGAGCAGCGCTCGGATCCGGGTCCGCCGGCGGTCGGGGGGCGGCGGCTCTCCTGGCCCCTGGGCTTTCCGCGACCGGCCGGGAGGGCGGCGGGTCCCATGGCCCCTCCGCCATCAGCGACCGGTCGGCGAGGCGGCCGGCTCCCCGCCCCTCCTCCTTCCGCACCGCCCGGCGACCGCCCCATGTCCGACGTGTCCCAAAACACGAGGCGGCCCGGCCGACCCGGCCGTAAGCTCTCGTCATGCAGGTGATCCAGTCCACGAAGCTCGCCAACGTCTGTTACGAAATCCGGGGTCCGGTGCTCGAAGAGGCGATGCGGCTTGAGGCCGCGGGTCATCGCATCCTCAAGCTGAACACGGGGAACCCGGCCGCCTTCGGCTTCGAGTGCCCGCCCGCCATCCTCGAGGACGTGCTGCGCAACCTCTCCGACGCGCACGGCTACGGCGACGCGAAGGGGCTGCTCTCGGCCCGGCGCGCGGTGATGAGCCACTACGAGACCAAGGGCATTCCGCTCTCCGTCGAGGACATCTACCTCGGCAACGGCGTCTCGGAGCTGATCCAGATGTCGATGCAGGCGCTGCTCGACGACGGCGACGAGGTCCTCGTACCGGCCCCCGACTATCCGCTGTGGACCGCGTCGGTCTCGCTGGCGGGCGGTACGGCCGTGCACTACCGCTGCGACGAGCAGGCGGACTGGATGCCGGACCTCGCGGACATCGAGCGGAAGATCACCGACCGCACCAAGGCGATCGTGATCATCAACCCGAACAATCCGACGGGCGCGGTCTACGACGACGAGATGCTCCGCTCCCTGACGGAGATCGCCCGGCGGCACGACCTGGTCGTCTGCTCGGACGAGATCTACGACAAGATCCTTTACGACGGCACCACGCACACCCCGACCGCCGCCATCGCCCCGGACCTCCTCTGCCTCACCTTCAACGGGATGAGCAAGAACTACCGGGTGGCCGGTTTCCGCTCGGGCTGGCTCGCCGTCTGCGGTCCGAAGCACCACGCGTCCTCGTACATCGAGGGCCTCACGATCCTCGCCAACATGCGCCTCTGCGCGAACATGCCGGCACAGCACGCGGTGGCGGCCGCGCTCCAGGGCCGGCAGTCGATCGAGGATCTGGTGCTGCCGGGCGGGCGGCTCCTGGAGCAGCGGGACACGGCGTACGAGCTGCTCACGCAGATCCCGGGGGTGACGTGCGTGAAGCCGAAGGGGGCGCTGTACCTCTTCCCGCGTCTCGACCCGACCGTCTACAAGATCAAGGACGACCGGCAGATGGTCCTGGACCTGCTGCGGGCGGAGAAGATCATGGTCGTGCACGGGACGGGCTTCAACTGGCACGAGCCGGACCACTTCCGGATCGTCACGCTTCCGGCGGCGGCGGACCTGGCGGACGCGGTGACGCGGATCGGCCGCTTCCTGGACGGGTACAGCCAGCCCTGACCTCCCCGGGCCGGACCCGACTCAACTTTAGACAGGATCTAAGCTAGGATGGCTCCAGAGCTTGAGGAGGCCATCCCATGTACGAACCGATCCGCACCAAGTCGGTCCACCGGATGGCCGACGACGCCCCCGACGCGTACCCGCACCGCTCCCGCGAGGAGGAGCTGGACATCCAGCTCGCCGGACACCTCTCCGCCCTGCTCGCCGTCACCGACGAGCTCGGCGACACGGAGGCCGGCGAGCGGATCGCCCGGCAGGTGGCGCGGCTGCGCGGCGCACCGCCCGCGCGGCACGCGGGCCTGAGCGGCTCGCCCGCCCAGGACCTGCACCGCAGGGCCCACGCCCTCGCGGGCCGCGCCCTCGTCGTCGCCGCCTCCCGGGCCGACACGACCGCCGCGATCCTCGCCGCCGAGCGCATGGACGCGCACACCGAGGCGCTGGCCGGGGAACCCACCCTGGCCGCAGCCGGCACCCCCTGACGGCCCCGGTCCGCGCGCCATGAACCGCGCGGACCGGGCGCCACCCACGGCAGCACGCGGGACGATCGGGCGGCGAGCCGCCGGAGACCCACCTCGAACGACAGCTGGCCGCGCTCCTCGGAGAGGCGACGGAGATCGCCGCCACCCTCCGTGACGCGGGGGCGTTCCGCCAGGAGATCATCACGCGGTACGTGGAGGGGCGCGGCGCCTGAGGGCATGCGCCGGCCCCCGGAGCCTGAGGGGGCGCCGGGGGCCGGGCGGATCGTGGTGGGCCGTCGTGACCCCACTGGTCAGGGCGGAATGTCGGGGCAACCCACCACGAGTCTGCGGTGCGGGATCAGCCCAGGCGCTCGACAAGCGCGCGGTACTCGTCCCACAGCTCCTTCGGCGTGTGGTCGCCGAAGGTGTTCAGGTGGTCGGGGACGAGGGCGGCCTCCTCGCGCCACACGTCACGGTCGACCTTGAGGAGGAACTCCAGGTCCTCGGCCGGCAGGTCCAGGCCGTCGGTGTCGAGGGACTCCGCGGTCGGCAGGATGCCGATCGGGGTCTCGACGCCCTCGGCCCTGCCCTCCAGACGCTCGACGATCCACTTCAGGACGCGGCTGTTCTCGCCGAAGCCGGGCCAGACGAACTTCCCGGCGTCGTTCTTGCGGAACCAGTTCACGTAGTAGATCTTCGGGAGCTTCGCGGCGTCCGCGGAGGCGCCCACCTTGACCCAGTGGGCCATGTAGTCGCCCATGTTGTAGCCGCAGAACGGCAGCATGGCGAAGGGGTCGCGGCGCAGCTCGCCGACCTTGCCCTCGGCGGCGGCGGTCTTCTCGGAGGCGACGTTCGCGCCGAGGAAGACGCCGTGGTTCCAGTTGAAGGACTCGGTGACCAGCGGTACGGCGGTGGCGCGGCGGCCGCCGAAGAGGATCGCGGAGATCGGGACGCCCTTGGGGTCCTCCCACTCCGGCGCGATCGTCGGGCACTGGCCGGCCGGGACGGTGAAGCGGGCGTTGGGGTGGGCGGCGGGTGTCTCGGACGCGGGCGTCCAGTCGTTGCCCTTCCAGTCCGTGAGGTGGGCCGGGGCCTCCTCGGTCATGCCCTCCCACCACACGTCGCCGTCGTCGGTGAGCGCGACGTTGGTGAAGACGGAGTTGCCCCAGAGGGTCTTCATGGCGTTGGCGTTGGTGTGCTCGCCGGTGCCGGGCGCGACGCCGAAGAAACCGGCCTCGGGATTGATCGCGTAGAGACGGCCGTCCTCGCCGAAGCGCATCCAGGCGATGTCGTCGCCGATGGTCTCGACGGTCCAGCCGGAGATCGTGGGCTCCAGCATGGCCAGGTTCGTCTTGCCGCAGGCCGACGGGAAGGCGGCGGCGACGTACTTCGCCTCGCCCTGCGGCGGGGTCAGCTTCAGGATGAGCATGTGCTCGGCGAGCCAGCCCTCGTCACGCGCCATGACGGAGGCGATGCGGAGCGCGTAGCACTTCTTGCCGAGCAGCGCGTTGCCGCCGTAGCCCGAGCCGTACGACCAGATCTCGCGGCTCTCGGGGAAGTGCGAGATGTACTTGGTGGAGTTGCAGGGCCACGGCACGTCCTCCTGGCCCTCCTCCAGGGGGGCGCCGAGGGTGTGGACGGCCTTGACGAAGAAGCCGTCGGTGCCGAGCTCGTCGAGGACGGCCTGGCCCATGCGGGTCATGGTGCGCATGGAGACGGCGACGTACGCGGAGTCGGTGATCTCGACGCCGATGGCGGAGAGCGGGGAGCCGACCGGGCCCATGCAGAAGGGCACGACGTACATGGTGCGGCCGCGCATGGAGCCGCGGAAGATGCCCTTCTCCCCCGCGAAGCTGTCTCCTTCTCCGGTAAAGATGGCCTTCATCTCGGCCGGGGCCTTCCAGTGGTTGGTCGGGCCCGCGTCCTCCTCCTTCTCGGAGCAGATGAAGGTCCGGTCCTCGACGCGCGCGACGTCGGTCGGGTCGGAGGCGGCGTAGTACGAGTTGGGGCGCAGGGTCGGGTCGAGCTTCGTGAAGGTGCCCTTGGCGACGAGCTCCTCGCACAGGCGCTCGTACTCGGCCTCGGAGCCGTCGCACCAGACGATGCTGTCCGGCTGGGTGATCCCGGCGATCTCGTTCACCCAGGAGACGAGCTCCTGGTGCTGGGTCGGAAGGGTATGGGGAGCCGCGTTGTCGCGCGCCACGATTGCTCCTTGTAGAGGGGTTTTGTGTTGTGTGCCCCGTGGGGGCCGCGACCCGGATGCTTCGTAGCCGCTCATCCGGTGCCGACCGCACTCATTTGATCATCCGACGGAAACGCCCATATGTCCAGGGGGCCGCCCACGTGAGCATCGCCACTCATATCCGCGACCTACGGGGGCGTAGGTACGATTTCTCCCATGACTGCAGCGACGCCGGACGTGCCCCCGATCGAGCTCCCCGCGCTCCCGACGAAGCCCCGGCTCAGAGGCTGGCTGCACGCGGGCATGTTCCCCGCCGTGATCGTCGCCGGCGCCGTCCTGGTCGCCGTCGCCGGCTCGCCCCGCGCCCGCGTCGCCTGCGGGATCTACGTCCTCACCGCCTGCCTGCTCTTCGGCACCAGCGGGCTCTACCACCGGGGCACCTGGGGCCCGCGCGGCGAGGCCGTGCTCCGACGCCTCGACCACGCCAACATCTTCCTGATCATCGCGGGCACCTACACCCCGCTCACCCTGCTCCTGCTCCCCGACTCCACGGCGACGCCGCTCATGTGGGCGATCTGGGCGGCGGCCCTCGCGGGCATCGCCTTCCGGGTCTTCTGGGTCGGCGCCCCCCGCTGGCTGTACACGCCCTGCTACATCGCGATGGGCTGGGCCGCCGTCTTCTTCCTGCCCGACTTCCTGCGCACGGGCGGCGTCGCCGTCCTCGTCCTGGTGATCGTCGGCGGACTGCTCTACAGCGCGGGCGGGGTCATCTACGGCCTCAAGCGCCCCAACCCGTCACCGCGCTACTTCGGCTTCCACGAGGTCTTCCACTCGCTGACCCTGGCCGCCTTCATCGCCCACTACGTCGCCATCTCCCTGGTGGTGCACCAGCAGGGCTGACCGAGCCCGGCCCCGCCCCTCACGGGCGGGCCGGCGCCCCCAGCGCGTCCTTGACCACCCGCGCCGACTCGGGATTGTCGGCACACCCCCAGACGCCGTGCGGGCAGTAGTCGGTGACCGTCTGGTACACGGGCCGGTGCCGCGCGAACCAGTCGAGCATCCCCCGCACGTACGCCGGGTTGTCCCCGTTCCTGAAGAGCCCCCACTCCGGGTACGACACCGGCTTGCCGTGCGCCGCCGCGAAGCGGACATGGTGCGCGAGCCCGTACTCCTCGGAGACCTGGTCCTCGAAGGAGAGCCCCTCGGGCTGGTCGTACGCGTCAAGACCGATGATGTCGACGACGTCGTCCCCGGGGTAGCAGCGCGGCCACTCCACGGCGTCCCGCCCCCGGCTCGGGGTGAAGTCGAAGCGGAACCGCTCCCCCGCCACCCCCCGCAGCACCCCGACGACCCTGCGCCAGTACGCCTTCCAGGAAGCCGGATCCGGGCCGCAGCGGTGGCTGTACGTGGTGCCGTTCATCTCCCAGCCGAGGACCAGGACCGCGTCCCCGAGACCGTGCTCCACGAGCCGCTCCCCGAGCACCCGGAAGTGCCGGTCGTACGCGCCGGTGGCACCGCTCCGCAGCCCCGCCCGTACCTCGGCGTCCGGCAGCCCCTCCTCGCTGCGGTCCAGCAGCGGCACGTTGAGGACGAAGAGACGCCCGGGCCGTGCCTTCTTCCAGCGCGCCCAGGGCTCGAACAGCGCGGGGTGACCCTCGATGTTGGACCACCGGTCGCCCGGCAGATACGTGTGACCGACGGTCAGCGCCCCGCCGCCGAGCCAGGCCTGCGCCTGGGCGATCCTGCCGATCCCCGCCTCGTCGGAGCCGGTGTAGAACCCCGAGGGCACCCCGGGCAGGGGCGCCGCCTCCGGCGCGGCCGGGGTCCCGGTGTGCCGCCCGCCGGGTGCGATCCGGTCGGGCACGAGCAGCAGCACGAGAACGGCCGCGAGCAGCACGGTCAGTGCGGCCCGCGGCCGGGGGAGGAGACAGCTCACGTCAGCTCGTCCAGAATTCCCACCACCGGGTCAGGATCAGCATCCCGATGATCCCGATGTGCAGGAGGGGCAGGGCGAAGGTGAACTCGCCGAAGAAGGTCCGCAGCCCCGCCGGCGCGGGGATCACCCCGTGGCGGACGTTGTGCGCGGTGACGTACCAGAACATGACGATGGTGGCGACCCACGCCAGGCAGCACCACAGGCAGAGCGAGTTGATCTCGTACAGCGACTGGTACATCAGCCAGGTGCAGAAGCCGACGCCGAAGAGCATGCCGGCGTTGAGGCCGAGCCAGAGCCAGCCCCGGTAGCGGGCCCCGGCGAGCAGCCCCGCCCCGAGGGCGACGACGACGGCGTACGTGACGAGCCCGAGCATCGGGTTGGGGAAGCCGAAGACCCCCGCCTGCTCGCTCTTCATGATGTTGCCGCAGGAGACGACCGGGTTCAGGCTGCACCCGGGCTGGAAGCCGGGGTCCTCCAGGAGCTTGAACTTGTCGATCGTGATCACCCAGCCGGACAGCACACCCGCCGCCCCGGTGATCATCAGCAGCCAGGCGAGGGCCCGGCCCGCGCCGATCGTCCCGTCCGTCCCGTCGTCCCGCGCGAGCCGCCGCTGCCCCGGCACGCCCCGGACATCCACCGTCGCCATGTCGCCGCCGCCCGCCGTCATCTCAGCCCTGCAGTCGGCGGACCGGCAGCACCACGTGCGCCCCGTCCGCCAGGGGGTCCTGACCGGCGAAGAAGGAACGCAGCTGCTCCTCCGAGACCGGCTCACCGGGCGCGACCTCGGGCCAGGGGCGGACGGAGCAGACCAGGTAGGCGTGGCCGAGCTGGGTGGCAGCGGCCTCCCACTCCGCCGGCACCGAGCACTGCACCTTGAGGAACGGCAGGGTGAGGACCGCCCGCTGGGCCTCGACGAGGAGGTGGGCGTCGACACCGGACTCCTGGGACGCGTCGACCACCGGCCCGCCGACGGTCAGGCCCATGCCCTCGATGGCGGCCCGCATCGCTGCCGCACCGGCCTCGCGGCCATCCCTGCCGTTGCCGAGCGAATACACCATCAGATACGGAGCGGCGGGCTTCTCCTCGGTGGGGCCCGTGGTCCAGAAGACGGTCGAGAGGGTGCCCAGCGGGGAGACGCTGCGCAACTCGGAAACGGAATTGGAGGTAGTCATGGGTCCGGATGCTAATGGCCGCACCTCCCCAACTCCGCACCCCATTCACCCGATCGGCCGACATTCACCCAACTGAAATTCTCACCACAACGAAACGGCGTTTTCCTCGTTGTTCCCTCAGGGCATTTCCCTCCGCCTGTGGCGGGTCCTCCGGACCACCAGGAGATCACTCATGACCGTCCCGCGCCGCCTCGCACTGCGGTCCCTCTTCACCCTGACCGTCGCCGCCCTCACCGGTGGCGCGCTCGCCCGTATCGCCATGACGCCCCGGAGCGGAGCGGCGGGCGGAGCCCCCGCCGCCGACGCGCTGCCCGGCGGGACGTTCGACGAGATGTACCGGGGCCGCCGCATCCAGGGCCGGCCGGCGCCCGCCGACGGGATCGAGGTCCTCGTCGACGACCGGCCGCTGCATCTGATGCGCTGCGCGGACGGCGGCTATCTCACCCCCATCGACCACTACCAGACCTATCCGACGCCGCTGGCGGCCACGCGCGCGGCCGTGGACGAGCTCGGGTCCGCGCCGCTGACCCGCTTCGCCGCCGCCCATGGTGTCCCGGGAGGGAGTCCGCGTGGCCTACACACGTAAGAACCAGCGCGATCTGACCAGCGCCGAGCGGAAGAAGTTCGTCGCCGCGGTCCTGGAGCTGAAGCGCAGCGGGAAGTACGACGACTTCGTCCGCACCCACATCGACTACTACACCTCCGACGGCGACGGCCGCCTGCGCGTGGCCCACATGACGCCCAGCTTCCTTCCCTGGCACCGGAAGTTCCTCCTGGAGTTCGAGCGGGCACTGCGCCGGATCGACCCGACGGTCACCGTGCCGTACTGGGACTGGACCCGCGACAACACCCCGGCCGCCTCCCTCTGGAACGACGACTTCCTGGGCGGCAACGGCCGGCGCGGCGACCTCCAGGTGATGACCGGGCCCTTCGCCCACGCGGGCGGGCGCTGGACCATCACCCACGGGATGACCGAAGGCGCCTTCCTCACCAGGGACTTCGGCCGCCCCCGCGACCCGATCACCCTCCCCACCGCGGCGGAGCTCGACGAGGTGATGCGCGAGACGGTGTACGACGTGGCGCCCTGGAACTCCACGAGCGCCTCCGGCTTCCGCAACCGCCTGGAGGGCTGGGCCCCGGGCCGGGGCAACGAGCGCTTCCGGATCCACAACCGGGTGCACCGCTGGATCGGCGGCCTGATGCTGGGCGGCGCCTCGGTCAACGACCCGGTCTTCTGGCTCCACCACTCCTTCGTCGACCTGCTCTGGTCACGCTGGCAGCAGCGCAACCCGCGCGCCGGCTACCAGCCGGCGCAGCCCCCTCCCCTGGGCGACCCGCAGCACGGCCGGATCGCGGCCCGCGACGAGCGGATGGGCCCGTGGGGCGTCACCCCGGCGCAGATGCTCGACCACAGCGCGATCTACCGGTACGCCTGAGCCGCGGGCGGCCGCGCCGCACACGCGGAAGCGGCCCCCCGGCGGGTGTGCCGGGGGGCCGCTCCGTGGGAAAGGGGATCAGCCGCCGTAGCCGCCGTCGCGGTGACCGTGGCCTCCGTCGACGTTCGCGCAGGAGTTGCCGAACGCCGGGTTGATCAGACCGATGACGGTGACGGTGTTGCCGCACAGGTTGATCGGCACGTGGACCGGGACCTGCACGACGTTGCCGGAGAGGACACCGGGGGACGCGGCGGCGACGGCCTCGGCGCCCGAGTCGGCGACGGCCATGCCGGCTCCGCTGAGGGCAACGGCACCCGTGCCGGCGAGGACGGCGGCAGCCTTCGCGATGCGAGACATCAAGAACTCCTTGGACGTGGAAAGTCGACCGCGAGAATCACGGCCGCACACTCCCGTTCAACGCCGAAAAGGCACACGGGTAACGGCCTTTGGGCCGGACGGGACGGAAGGAAGAAAGGAAGGCCCGCGGACCAGTGATCCGCCCCGCCGCCGGATACGACGGGGCGAACCTCCGGACCCGCGGGCCACGGCCATGCGACAAGCCTGATGTTGTAACGAGCAACGACCCCTCCGGTAGCGGGGAAGAATCGTGCCTTCACCCGCCGGGCCATTGGTCATTCGAAGAGACTCCGGTCAGTCCGTCGGCTGCGCCATGCCCAGCTGGGGGTCCAGCGCCCCCTGCACCGCGGGGGTGACGATGCCGGCTTCCGGCGTCGTGAGGTCCGGGAGCCCGGACCTGTCGCCGCGCGGCAGGCCGACCGTGTTGCCGACCCGGGCCGCCGGAGTGGCAGCCCTCAGGGGCGAGCCCGCGTGGGTGAACAGAGCGGTGCCGGGGTGGCTTCCCTCGACGACCTCGGGGAGCGGGGCGGCGAGGACCGTACTCGGGAGCGTGCTGGAGAGCGGGACCCGCGGCAAACCGATGTCCGGCACTGCCTGGGAGCGCCCCTCGTGGAAGACGGTGGGGGCGCCCGGCACGGGCAGCGGAACACCGGCGGCCACGGTGGGCGCGTCCATCGGGATCGCCGGCTCGAGGCCCTGGAGCGGCACGACCACCGGTGCCTCGGCGGCGGAAGCAGGGGCGGCCATGGCCGCTGAGGCGAGAGCGGTCATGAGGATTCCCATGCCGGCTTGTGATCGCAGGTTCATGACTGCGTGTGCCCTTCGGAGGGTGACGACGGTGCGGTGGAGCTGTCCCGTGTTGAACGATCCCTCCGGGAAGAACGTCGCGAAATTCGCCTGTGTGCAGCAACGCAGAGGGTCCTCACCGGTGACAGTGAGGACCCTTGTTGACGGGTGGTCAACCCAAGTGTCAGTGACGGCGTTCGGAGCGCCCGGCCCGGACCGCGCGTCCGGCGCGGAGACGGACGGCCGTTCCCCCGAGGATCAGGGCGGCGCTGACGGCCGCGGCACCCGCCAGTGCGGCGGTGTCGCTTCCGGTGTCGGGGAGCTGGGGCCTACCCGGCCCGGTCGGGCCCGGGTGGGTCGGAGTGGCCGGCTCACCGGGGTGGTTCGGCGGGGTGGTGGGGGGCTTCGTCGACTCACCGGGCGGCGCCGTGGGCGGCTTCGTCGGCTCACCGGGAGAGGTGGGCGGCGCCGTGGGCGGCTTCGTCGACTCGCCCGGCTCACCCGGCTCACCGGGCTGCCCCGGAGTGGTGGGCGGAGTGGTCGGCGGCTTGGTCGGCTCACCGGGGTGCGTGGGATGGCCCGGCTTGGTCGGCTCACCCGGATTCGTGGGGCGCCCCGGCTTGGTCGGCTCACCCGGATTCGTCGGGTGGCCCGGCTTGGTCGGCTCACCGGGGTGCGTGGGGTGCCCCGGATTCGTCGGGTGCCCCGGCTTCGTCGGCTCGCCCGGCTTCGTCGGCTCACCAGGCTTGGTCGGCTCGCCCGGATTCGTCGGGTGGCCGGGAGGCGCCGGGTTCTCGCCCGGATTCGTCGGGTGGCCGGGAGGCGCCGGGTTCTCGCCCGGATTCGTCGGGTGGCCGGGGGGCGCCGGGTTCTCGCCCGGGTGGCCGGGGGTTTCGGTGTCCGGGCCGTCCTCGTCCCCGTAGCCGCCGGGGTCGTCGACGGCCTGGGCGCAGAGGTCACGGTCCGCCTTGTCGGCGGAGTCGCCGAGGTGCACGGAGTCCTCGCACGGGCTCACCGACAGGGGGGCTTGACGGTGGTGGCCCGCGTTGGACCCCGGCGCATCGCCCGCGGAGTTCGCCGCTACGGCGAAGCCTCCGGTCAGCGACAGAATGCCCGTCACGGCCGCGGCAGTGAGCAGTTTCCTGGTGATGGTGGATCGCATACCGCTCTTCCTCTGGAGAAAGGGAGCGACCGACGGGGATTCCCCTCGGTCCGCCGGTCTTTCCGCGCGCCCTGTGCGTCAGTCACTGACGATCTGGTTACGGAACGCGGGACTGTGGGACACCGGACGGATACGCCGCGGCGACTGCGGCGCGAGATCCCATGCTGCCGTCCTCGGTCTCTCCGTGACCCGACCTTCCGTGGATGATGGGCGAGAGCGTAAGGAGCGGCACACGACGAAGAACCGGTCCCACACTGCGTCAGGTCGGAAAATCATTCGATCAGCCGATCGCAGTGGGCGGCAGGGAAGTGCCGAAGGGAGCGGCCGCCGGAACCGGGCGGAGCGAGGGTCCATTCCAGAGGGGTCGGGACCGCGCGACGCGGTCGTCCGCGCGGGAAAGGGGCGCGGGGGGCGTCGTTACCGGCGGACGGTCAGCCGCCCAGCGGGACGCCGCCGAGCAGCGGCGCCTTCTTGCCGGCCTCGTTCAGCTGTCCGGCCACATCGCCCACGGCCTTGACCGGGGAACCGTTCGTGGTGCTGCTCAGCGCGTCCGTCTCCAGGCCATCGCTGGAGAGCGCGCCGAGACCCCCGTCGAGGCTGGTGGGAAGCTCCGCCGCCCCCATGGCCATGGCGGGCGCGGCGGCGCCCAGGGCCATGACGGAACCGGCGATGATCGCGGCGACCTTGATGGGCTTCATGGAGTGAGCCTTCCTCTAAGCGTCAATGCGTCCTCTTCGCAAGCAAGTCGCTTGCGTCGCGGTGGAGTTGAGCGGTTCCCGCGCATCGTTCTGCTTCTGTAACGAGAGGTGCGCTCCCCGGAAACTCCGGGAGGAGGGATTTCTCGACACTGCACCCGAATGAAGGGCCCGGTCCTATTTCCCGATCGGACACACGAACGCCGTACGGACCCAGGGGTGCCGGGCCGGTACGGCGTGGTCCGCGCCGCCGCCCGAGAACGGGCGGCGGCGGGGGTCGCGCAGGCCGCTGGCGCACGTCGGCGACGGCGGGTCCCGCCGGGTCGAGGGTGAGGAACTCCTGCCCCACCGTGCCTGCGCTTATAGCTCTCCGCGACAGGAGAACTACCGAGCGCCACGCATTCGTTCGAGTGAATCCACCCCTGCGACCTGCTACTCCGGGGGGCGTACGCCGTTGCACCGGGCGGCGCACACGGGTGCGTCCGAGCAAGCGGAAGGCCGGCGCGCGCACCCCGGAGGGGCGGCGCACCGGCCTCGGGAGGACCGCGATCGGTGTGCGGGATCAGGCGTTGACGCAGGTGTTGCCGAAGGCGGGGTTGAGGAGGCCGACGACGTTGACGGTGTTGCCGCAGAGGTTGATCGGCACGTGGACCGGGACCTGCACGACGTTGCCGGACAGGACGCCCGGGGACCCCACGGCCGCGCCCTTGGCGCCGGCGTCGGCGACGGCGACACCGGTGGCACCCGCGACGGACGCGGCGACACCCACGGACAGGACGACAGCCTTTGCGATACGGGACATGGGAAGCGCTCCTCGATCGTTGCGAACCACTCGGACCGGAAGGTCGGTGGAGTGACCGGATCTGCCCGGCTCCATCAACAACGCGGTTCCCTTTCTTCGGTTGCGCTCCCGAATGGGTGACGTTCACCCTATCTTTGGGCCATCAGAGGGGTATTCGAGCGAATGAGCCAGGAACGGCGCAACACGCCCAACGAAGAACCGGCTGCCCGGATACGGAAGTTAGTCTTTGTGAGCATCTAATGCTTACTATCGCCCGGAATCAGCGTTATAACGTTTTCCAGCGTCGCTCACGGCCCAGCCGCGCGGACACTTTTTTTCGCACGGTCGGCTGCTTCCTCTTCCCCGATCTTCACGGGTGTTTCCTTGTTTCTCTCATCAAAGCGGAGAACCTGTATGTGGAATTCGACGGTTCTTGCTGTGCGCCGCGGCGTGCCGCGCGCCCGGTCCGGCGC
Organism: Streptomyces sp. NPDC016459; assembly: GCF_040632845.1. Lineage (NCBI taxonomy): Bacteria > Bacillati > Actinomycetota > Actinomycetes > Kitasatosporales > Streptomycetaceae > Streptomyces > Streptomyces sp. NPDC016459. The sequence goes on along the minus strand of NZ_JBEYCR010000002.1, from coordinate 429,626 downwards.
CACTCGGCGGGCGGCGCTTTCCCTCCGAGCGGACGTCGGACGCTGACATGCTGCCTCCACCAGAACCGGACTCCTCCCCCCTCTCCGTCCTGCACGCGGTCCAGCCCGGCGACGGTGGCGTCGCCCGTGTCGTCGCGGACCTGGTCCGCGACCAGCTCCGCGCCGGGATGCGGGTGACCGTCGCCTGTCCGCCCGGCACGCCGCTCGCCGCAGCCGTCCGCGCCGCGGGTGCCGACGTGCACGCGTGGCGGGCCGGACGCGACCCCGGCCCCCGGCTGGTCCGCGAGACGTTCGACCTCGCCCGGCTGATCCGTACCGCCCGCCCCGACCTGGTCCACGCCCACAGCGCCAAGGCGGGACTGTGCGCCCGGCTCGCGCTGCGCGGCGCCCTGCCGACGGTGTACCAGCCGCACGCCTGGTCCTTCGAAGCGGTCGAAGGCACGGTCGCCGCGCTGGCCAGGCGCTGGGAACGCCGAGCGGCACGCTGGACCCACCGCATCGTCTGCGTCAGCGAGGCCGAGCGCCGCACCGGCGAGGAGGCCGGCGTACGCGCCTCCTGGTCCGTCATCCACAACGGTGTGGACGTCTCCAGGTTCGCGGACACCTCCACCGACGCCCGCGCCGCCGCGTCGGACCGGTCCGGTGACGGACCCGTCGTGGTCTGCGTGGGCCGGCTGTGCCGCCAGAAGGGCCAGGACACCCTGCTCGCCGCCTGGCCCACCGTCCTCGCCCAGGCCCCCACGGCCCGCCTCGTCCTGGTCGGTGACGGCCCGGACGGCGAGCGGCTGCGGACCGCGGCTCCCCCTTCTGTGCGCTTCACCGGCGCCGTCGACGACACCACCCCGTGGTACCGGGCGGCCGACCTCGTCGTCCTGCCCTCCCGGTGGGAGGGCATGGCGCTCGCCCCCCTGGAGGCGATGGCGAGCGGCCGTCCGGTGGTGGTCAGCGACGTGGACGGCGCGCGGGAGAGCCTGCCGCCGGGACATGAACCCCTGTGCCTGGTCCCACCCGGGGACCCGGCCGCCCTGGCCGCCGCCGTCGGCCGCCTTCTCGGCCGGCCGGAGCTGCGGCGGTCACTGGGCCGTCAGGCCCACGAACACGTACTCAGCAGATTCGATGTGCGGCGCACCGCCGCTGCCGTCGCGGACATGTACCGCGAGCTGGCCGGAGTGCGGTGCACCGAGCGCAGGGAGCCGATTTCGCCGTGACCACGGAAAGCACCAGCGTCCCTTCCGCACCGGGCGCCTGGCCCCCGGCGAGCCGGGGCCACGCTCCCGGACTCGCCTCCCTCGCACCGCGGCGCGGCGCGGCCGACCGGCTCGCGTTGCCGCCGCGCAGGTCCGCGACGCGGACGCGGTCCGCCGCCGTCCCGTTGCTGGCTGCCGACGCCCTGGCGGTGCTGCTCGCGGCCGGACCGCTCGCGGAGGCGCACCGCGAGATCCGGCCGCTCCTCCTGATCGTCGCGGTCGTCCTCGTACTCAACGGCCGTGCCGGACTGTACCGGCCCGGGCCCCTCACCTCCGTCCTGGACGAGCTGCCCGCGCTGGCCGCCCGAATCGGCGTCGCGTGGTGTGCGGCGGCCGCCGCCGTCGCCGCGTACACCCCGGCCCTCGCGATCGGTCCGGCCGCGCTCTGCTCCGCGTACGCCACGCAGCTCGTCGCCGTGTGCCTGCTCCGCGGCGCGGTGCACGCCCGCAGGCGGCGGACGGCGCGGGCAAATCCGCGGTCCGCGCTGGTCGTGGGCGGGACGGCCGCCGCTCGGCAGTTCGCGACCGCGCTCGGGCAGCACCCGGAGTACGGGATCCGGCCGGTCGGAATCGTCGGCGACCGGCAGAACGGCGAATCGCCGCAACCGGCCGGGGAGACGGGGCTGCCGGTCCTGAGCACCACGGAGGAGATCCACCGCGCCGTCATCCAGAACACCGTCCTCGACGCCGTGTTCCTGATCGACGACCCGGCTCTGGTGATGCTCTTCCAGCACTACGGGTGCACCACCTGGCGGGTGGGCGAGCAGCGCCACGGCGGGCCGATGGGTGAGCACCTGTGGGGGCACGGCTGCCGCCGGCTGGTGCCGCCGGCCGAGCGGCGCGGTGTCACCGCGAAGCGCGTCCTCGACGTGACCCTGGCCGGTCCGGCCCTGGTGTTCGCGCTGCCCGTGCTGCTGCTGTGCGCGGTGGCGGTACGGCTCGCGGACGGGCCCGGTGTGCTGTTCCACCAGGAACGGGTGGGGCAGAACGGGCGGCTGTTCACGCTGCTGAAGTTCCGTACGCTGCGCCCGGCCGACGAGACCGAGTCGGCGACGCGGTGGAACGTCGCCAACGACCGGCGGATGAGCGCGGTCGGCAGCTTCCTGCGGCGGACGTCGCTGGACGAGCTGCCGCAGCTGTGGAACGTACTGCGCGGGGACATGAGCCTGGTCGGCCCGAGGCCCGAACGTCCGTACTTCGTCTCCCAGTTCAGCAAGATCCACGCCGGGTACGCCGATCGCCACCGGATGCCGGTGGGGCTGACCGGTCTGGCGCAGGTGCACGGACTGCGCGGTGACACCTCGATCGAGGACCGCTGCCGGTTCGACAACCACTACATCGACCACTGGTCGTTCTGGCAGGACATCCGCATTCTGCTGCGGACCGCGGCCGGGCTCGTCCGGCCCGCGGGGAGCTGATGATGGCGACAGCCGTACCGGTACGCGTGCCGGTACCCGTTCCCGGGCCGGTCGCGACGCGCCGACAGGTGCGGGACGGGCTCCGCCGGGCGGGTGCGCTGTCCCCGGTCCTCGCGGTGATCGCCCTGCTGCTCGTCCCGTCCGCCGGTGGTGCGGAGGGTGGCACGGGCGGTTCGGGCACGCTCGCCGACGCGGCCTCGGGGCTGCTCGTGCTCGTCTGCCTGGTACGGGTCGTACGGGGCGGGGCGCGGCCGCTGACCCGGGGCGCGGCCGTCGTGCTCGGGCTGCCGGTCCTCGGGATCTGTCTGTCGGCGATCACGTCGAACGACCCGGCGGCGAGTCTGCCGGGCGTCGCCCGTTACGTACAGGTCTTCGTGCTCGTCCCGGCGGCCGTGCTGCTGATGATCCGTGACCGGCGGGACTTCGCGTTCGTGGCGTGGGCGCTGGTCGCCCTGGCCCTGGTCCAGGGCGGGGTCGGCGTGGTGCAGTACCTGACCGGCACGGGCGCCTCGTACATGGGGGAGGACATCCGGGCGGTCGGGACGTTCGGGCCGACCGACGTGATGGGCATGGCGACGACCGTGTCGTACGGACTCGTCGTCGTCACCGGGATCGCGCTGGGCGGCGGCGGCCGGACGCGGACGGCGGCGGTCGTCTGCGCGGGACTGCTGTGCGTGCCGCTGGTGGTGTCGTTCAGCCGGGGCGCGTGGATCGCGACGGTGCTGGCGTGTGCGCTCCAGCTGGTGCTGTCGGGGCTCCGGCGGGCCGGCCGGGTGGCGCTGGTGGTGGGCGCGCTGGCCGTGGTCCTCGTCGGCGGTCTCGGCGTCGGCTCGTCGATGGTGAAGGAGCGGGTCGCCAGCATCACGCAGGTGACGGCCGCGCCGGACCAGTCGGTGACGGACCGTTACACCATGTGGGCGGCGGCGGGGCGGATGTGGCGTGCGGAGCCGGTGACGGGGGTCGGGCTGAAGGGCTTCCCGCAGTACCGCGACTCCCATGCCTCGGTGGCGCTGTCCTCGGGCAGCGACACGGCGGGCGCGGGCGCCGACTTCCGGCGTCAGCCGCTGCTCTCCCCGCACAACATGTACCTGCTGGTGCTGAGCGAGCAGGGCCTGGTGGGGCTGCTCGCCCTGGCGGGCAGCTGGGTGGCGCTGCTGGCGGGGGCGCTGTGGCGGCGCGGTCGGGGCGCGGACTGCGCGCTTGTGGCGGTCGGCCTGTTGTCCTGGCAGCTCATCGACTTCTTCTACGCGGACATCGGCGGCCCTTCCACGGTCCTGATGTCGGTGGTCCTCGGTCTGGCGGCCTGGTGGTCCCTGGCGGAGGTGAAGCGTGCGTGACCCCTGGGGCGGGGAGCCGGAGGCGACGGACGCGGTGAGGGTCCCGGCTCCGGGGTCGTCTCCGGTGCCGGCGCCTTCTCCGGCTCCGGGACAGCCCGAGTCCCGGACGGCGGGGACCGGCGGGGCCGGGACCGGCGCGGCCGGCGGGCGCGGCGACACGGCGGATTGGAGCAGGACCGGCGGGCCGGGGGCCGGGGGGTGGCTCCGGGTCGACGCCCGGGTCGACGCCGAGGGCGGGTCGCACGGCCCGGTGCCCGGTGGTGCGCGTGACCCCTGGGCGGATCCGGAGGGTGACGGCCGGTCCCTCGAGGATCGCAGGGGGCCCGCGGGCGACCGCGCGAGCCACCCGCCGTCCCCCTCACCATCGCCCCCCCGCGCGCACGCCACCGGCGGCCGAGGCCGCCACCGGCTCCGCCCGCAGCCGTCCTCCGGCCGGTTCCTCGCGCGGGCCGCCGCCGTGACCGCGGGGCTCACCGCCGCCGGTGCGGCGCTCGGACTCGTACGGGACCAGATCCTGGCGCACTTCTTCGGCGCGGGCGCCGAGACCGACGCCTTCCTGGTGGCCTGGACGGTGCCCGAGTTCGCCTCGACGCTGCTCATCGAGGACGCGATGGCGCTGATCCTGGTGCCCGCGTTCAGCCGGGCGCTCGCGCGGCGGAGCGGCGCACTCTCCGGTGATCCCGTCCTCTCCCTCGTACGCTCCACCCTGCCCAGACTCGCACTCGTCGTGAGCGCCGTCGCCGGACTGCTCGTCCTCACCGCACCGCTCCTGGTCGCCGCCCTCGCGCCCGGTCTCGCCGATCCCCGGCTGGCCGTCGACTGCACCCGGCTGACCGCGACCTGTGTACTGACGTTCGCGCTCGCGGGCTACTGCTCCGCCGCGCTGCGCGCCCACGGCAGCTTCCTGCCACCGGCCGCCATCTACGTCGCGTACAACATCGGCATCATCGGCGCGGTCGTGGTGCTCCGCGAGTCCTTCGGCGTCCGGTCGGCGGCCGCCGGGGTCGCCGTCGGCGGTCTGCTGATGGTGCTGGTCCAGACTCCGTACCTGGTGAAGGAGTTGCGCCGCCGCCCGGAGTCGGTGCCGGCACCGGCACCGGCACCGGCACCGAAGGAGACGGCGGCGACGGCGCTCTCCGGTGACGGGCGGCTGCTCGTCCTCGGGCTCATCGCACCCGTCATCGCCTTCGCGCTCTCCCGCCAGTCCCAGATCCTCGTCGAGCGCTTCCTCGCCTCCCCCCTCCCGGCGGGCGCCATCTCGCATCTGAACTACGCGCAGAAGATCGCGCAGATGCCGATGATCCTCTCCCTGATGCTGTGCACGGTCAGCTTCCCCGTCGTCGCCCGCGCCATGGCCGCGGGCGACGCCGAGGGCGCACGCCGCCGGGTCGAGCGCGACCTGCTGCTGGCCGCGGTCGTCGTACTCGTCGGCGCCTCGATCGTGATCGCCGCCGCCCCCCAGATCGTCGAAGTCCTCTTCCAGCGAGGGGCGTTCGACCGCGCCGACACCGACGCCACCGCCGCCGTCATGCGTGTCTACGCCCTCGGGCTGCTCGGCCAGACACTGGTCGGCACCCTCGTCCGCTGCTACTTCTCCGCCGCGCGACCGCTCTGGTATCCGGCCGCCGCCATGGCCACGGGGCTCGCCGTGACCGCCCTCGCCGGAATCCCCGGCGCCCGCCTCTGGGGCGCGGTCGGCATCGCCGCGGCCAACGCGCTGGGCATCACGCTCACCGCCGTGATGATGCTGCTCGGCGCCCGCCGCCAGTCCATCCCGTTACGCGTCCGCTACCTCGGCGAGGGGCTCCTGCGGCTGGCCACGGCCGCCGCCTGGGCCACCGCAGCCGGCTGGTTCTGCGCCTCCCTCGTGAGCCCGGCGCTCCTCTCGCTGGCCGTCGCGAGCGTGGTCACCGCGTCCGTCTTCCTGCTCTTCACCGCCTGCGCGCCCCGCGCGCCCGACATCCCGCCCCTCACCCCCATCGCATCACGAAGGCTCGCCCATGCCCGTTGCCTTGGCGCCCCGCACCCCCGCGATTCGTCGACTGCTGCCGAAGCCGCCCCCCTGGGTGGTGATGTACCACTCGATCGCGGACACTCCGAATGATCCGTACCGGGTGACCGTCTCCCCCGTGCGTTTCGCCAGGCAGCTGCACTGGCTGAGCGACCGGGGGCTGCGCGGTGTCTCGGTACGGGAACTGCTCGCCGCCACGGTCGCGGGCCGCGCGAAGGGGCTGGTCGGACTCACCTTCGACGACGGGTACGCGGACTTCGTCGAATCGGCGGTGCCGCTGCTGCGCCACCACCGGTTCACGGCCACCGTCTACGTCCTGCCGGGCCGCTTCGGCGGCGCGAACACCTGGGACGGAGACGGCCCGCGCAAGCCGCTGCTGACCGAGGAGGGCATCCTGCGCGCCGCCGAGGCCGGTATGGAGATCGGCTCCCACGGCCTGCGGCACGTCTCGCTGCCCGCCGCCGACGACGCGGCCCTCGCCGACGAGACCCGCCGCAGCCGCGCCCTCCTCGAGGACCTCACCGGGACGACCGTGGACGGGTTCTGCTACCCGTACGGCCATGTCGACGCCCGCACGATCCGCGCCGTACGGGCCGCCGGCTACCGCCACGCCTGCGCCATCGACCCCGGCGCGCTGACCAGCACGCACGCGTTGCCGCGCATCCACATCGACGAGCGGGACGCCGCCTGGCGCCTCACCGCCAAGCGGGTCCTGCACCCGCTGCGCCGCCGCCGCCCCGCCGATCTGGTGCCCGCCCCGCAGCGACTGGTCGGAGCGGACGCCTCATGAAGGTCCTGCACGTCATCACCGGTCTCGGCATCGGCGGCGCGGAACAGCAGCTGCGGCTGCTGCTGCGCCATCTGCCGGTGAGCGCCGAGGTCGTGACGCTCACCAACCCGGGCGTCGTCGCCCGCGGCATCGAGGCCGACGGCACTCCCGTCACCCACCTCGGCATGGCCGGCAACCGCGACCTCGGCGCGCTGCCCCGCCTCACCCGGCTGATCCGCCGGGGCCGGTACGACCTCGTCCACACCCATCTGTACCGGGCGAACCTGTACGGCAGGCTCGCCGCCCGCGTCGCCGGGGTCCGTCCGGTCCTGGCCACCGAACACTCCCTCGGCGACACGCAGATCGAGGGCCGCCCGCTGTCCGCCGGCACCCGCGCCCTCTACCTGGCCGGCGAGCGCCTGGGCACCGCCACCGTCGCCGTCTCCCCCAGCGTCGCGCGCCGCCTTGAGGAGTGGGGGGTGGCCCCGTCCCGTATCCGCGTGGTGCCCAACGGCATCGAGACGGCCCGCTTCGGTTACACCGAGGACCGCCGGCGGCTCGCCAGGAAGCTGCTCGATCTGCCCGAGGACGCGTTCGTCGTCGGCGGGGTGGGGCGGCTCGCGCCCGCGAAGAGGTTCGACCGTCTGGTACGGGCGGTGGCGTCGGCGCCGGAGGCGCGGCTGCTCCTCGTCGGCGACGGCGAGGAGCGCGCGCGGCTGACCGCGCTGGCCCGTGAGTGCGGGGCCGCCGACCGGGTGCTGTTCGCGGGAGCGTGCGAGGACCCGGCGCCGGAGGGAGCCGAGGGGCCCGATCTGCCGTCGCTGCTCGCCGCGATGGACGTCTTCGTCTCCACCTCGCCCGACGAGTCGTTCGGCCTGGCGGTCGTCGAGGCGCTGGCCGCCGGACTGCCGGTGCTGTACGTGGCGTGTCCGGCGATCGACGACCTGCCCACCGACGCGGCCCCCGGCGCCCGCCGGATCGGCGGGTCGGTCCTGGAGCTCGCCTCGGCGCTGCACCGCGTCCAGGACGCCCGGCCCACCCGGCTCCCGGCGCCCGCCGCGGCGTCCCGCTACGACATCGCCCACAGTGCACGGCAGTTGATGTCCCTCTACGAACAGGCCGTTCACGGCACCCCTCTCCCCGCGAAGCGAGACACCCGATGACCCCTGCACGCTCCTCACGCCCGGCGAGCTCCCCCGGCTCCGCGGATCCCGGCCCGCCGCCGTCGCGCCGTTCCCCCCTCCCGACGGCTCTGCGGACCCCGCACCGCGGGTGGGTGCTGCCCGCCTCCGTGCTGGCGGGCGTCGTCCTCGGCGGAGGTTACGGAGCGCTGAAGTCTCCGGAGTACGCGGCGACGAGCTACGTCATCGTGGTCCCGGCCGGGAAGTCGGACCCGGCCGCGGCCCTCGGTTTCGCCCAGGCGTACGGGCGGGTCGCCACCGACATCGCGGTGACCGGCGACGCCCAGGTGTGGGCCGGGGTCTCCGCGCAGACCCTCCGTTCCAGCGTGCAGGCGGCCACCAGCCCGGACGCGCCGATGATCTCCATCACGGCGCGGGCGGCCAAGCCGGCCCGGGCGGTGTCCATGGCCGACGGGGTGGCCCGCGCGCTGGTCCTCAACAGCTCGCACGTCTCCGGGAGCACGGGCGTGAAGGTGGTGCAGTTCTCGCGGGCGACCAAGCCCTCCGCGCCGGTCTCGCCGTCCGCGCCGCTCTCGGCGCTCGTCGGGGGCTGCGCGGGCGGTCTCCTCGGCGGTCTGGCCCTCCTGGTCCGCCCCGGGCGCGCCACACGTGCCGAGGCGCGGCACTCGCGGCAGCCCGCCGCCGTCCCCGGTCCGGCGGGCGCGCAGCACCTGCCCGAACCGGAGACGGTGTGAGTACGGCGGGCGGGGGCGGCCTGCGCGCCGAGATCTGCCGGGACGACGCGGAGTTCGGCCGACTCGCGGACCGGTGGACGTCGTTGTACGCGCGCTGCTCGACGGCGACCCCGTTCCAGTCCCATGCGTGGCTGCACTCGTGGTGGGTGTCGTACGGCAGGCCCGGCGCGCTGCGGGTGGTGCTCGTACGACGGGCGGACGGCGAACTGGTCGCGGCGGCGCCCCTGATGCGCGCCCGCGGCCCGCTCCCGGTCCTCACCCAGCTCGGCGGCGCGATCACCGACTTCACCGACGTCCTCCTCGACGACTCCTGCCCGGACGCCGTCCCCGCGCTGGCAGGGGCGCTGGCCCGGGCGGCGCGGGGCGCGGTGATCGATCTGCGTGAGGTACGGCCGGGAGCGGCGGCCGAGCGGGTCTTCGGCCACTGGCGCGGTCCGCGCAGGCGGCTCGCCGACTCCCTCTGCCTGGAGCTGCCCGCGGTGCCGATGGACGACCTGCTCCAGCGGATCCCGTCGGCCAAGGCCCAGCGGGTGCGGGCCAAGCTGCGCAAGCTCGACGCGCTCGGCATCGACGAGCGGGTGGTGACCGGGGAGGAGGTGCCGGCGGCGCTGGAACGGCTGCTACGGCTCCACCAGCTGCAGTGGCAGGGCAGGGGGGTGACCGCCGAGCACACCAGCGACCGGTTCGCGCAGCATCTCGCGCGGGCGGTCCGGCCGATGGTCGAGTGCGGGGACGCGCGGGTGACCGAGTTCCGGCTCGCCGGGGACGTGGTCGCGGCCGACCTCACCCTGATGTCACCGCGGCTCGCGGGCGGCTATCTGTACGGCGCGGATCCGGTGCTGCGGGCCCGGAAGGTCGATGTGGCGACGATGCTGCTGCGGCACGGGGCCCGCGAGACGAGCGCGAGCGGGCGCGCGACGCTGAGCATGCTGCGGGGAACGGAACCGTACAAGCGGCACTGGCGGCCGGAGACCGTGCCGAACCAGCGGCTGATGCTGTCCGGCCCGGTCGCGGCTCCGTTGCTGTGGCTGCGGGCGGGCGCGGCGGACGCGCGGCGCGGGCTGGCGCGGCAGGCACGTGAGCGGGCGTGGGTGGGGCGTGCGGTCGGCCGCCTGCGCGGGCGGCCGAGCGGCGGCGAAGGATGAGCTCCTGCGCCGCCGCGGTGACCCTCGGGTGATCAGAAGGGCCAGGTCTCGCTGTCCATGAGCTCCTCCCAGGGCTCGATGTCGTCGATGTCGTTGAGGTCGACGAGGTCGACGACGTCGTCGATCGCGTCCTTGGAGCCGCCCTTGTCGATGCAGATGGGCCCGCCGATCCAGCTCTCGACCCAGGAACCGAGATTGATGCTCCAGCAGTCCTTCTCGGGCTTGGGCGTCGGCTTGGGTTCCGGCTTGGGTTCGGGCTTGGGCGTCGGCGGTACCTCGGGCTTGGGCTCGGGCTTGGGTTCGGGCTTGGGTTCGGGCTTGGGCGTCGGCGGTACCTCGGGCTTGGGCTCGGGCTTGGGTTCCGGCTTGGGCGTCGGCGGTACCTCGGGCTTGGGCTCGGGCTTGGGCTCCGGCTTGGGCGTCGGCGGTACCTCGGGCTTCGGCTCGGGCTTGGGCTCCGGCTTCGGCGGAACTTCCGGCTTCGGCTCGGGCTTCGGCTCAGGCTTCGGCGGAACTTCCGGCTTCGGCGGCACCTCCGGCCTCGGCGGAACTTCCGGCCTCGGCGGGACCTCGGGCCTCGGCGGGACCTCCGGCTTCGGCGGGACCTCCGGCTCCGTAGGCACCTCGGGCAGCTCCGGAACCTCCGGCACCTCCGGCACCTCCGGCACCTCGGGTTCGGCGCCGTACAGCATCTGACGGAACACCTGCGACGACCTCGGATTTTCGTCGCACTGCCAGACGCCGTGTGGGCAGTAGTCGGTGATCGTGTGGTAGAGCGGCTGGTGCTGCTTCATCCATTCGATCATGCGCCGCATGTACTCGGCGTTGTCCCCGTTCCGGAAGAGCCCCCATTCCGGGTACGAGATCTGCTTCCCGTGCTCGGCCGCGAATTCCACCTGCTTGCGCAGCCCGTACGGCTCGTTGACGTGACCATCGAAAGTGGACCCCGACGGCTGGTCGTACGAATCCATTCCGATGATGTCGACCACGTCGTCACCCGGATAGCATTCCGTCCACGGAACGGCGTCCCTGCCCCGGCTCGGGTTGAAGTCGAAGCGGAACTCCTGACCGGGGACGGAACGCATCGCGGTGACGATCCGGTTCCAGTACTTCTTCCACGCCGTCGGATCCGGTGCGCACCGGTGGGTATACGTGGTGCCGTTCATCTCCCACCCGAGGACGATGACGGTGTCCGTCGCCTCCAGGTCGACCAGGCGTTCGGCCAGCGCCTTGAAGTGATGGTCGTAGTACCCCGCGGCGCCGAGCCCGAGCTGCCTGCGGACCTCGCGGTCGGAGACCCCGGCCTCGTTGCGCTCCAGCATCGGCACGTTGAGGACGAACAGCCGGTCCGCCCGCTCGTTGCGCCAGTCCGCCCAGGCGTCCAGGAAGCCCGGGGGGCCCTCGATGTTCGACCAGAGGTCGCCGGGGAGGTACGTGTGCCCGACCCGCAGCTCCCTGCCGCCGAGCCACTGCTCCAGCTGGCCGATGCGGCTGACCCCGACGGGTCCCGATTCCAGGAACGCGCCCATCGCGCTGGAGGGAGTCGGTTCGGGGGCCCCGGTCGTTAGGGGTTCGGTGGCGTGAGCAGGAGAGGACAACACGACCGAGCCCGAGGCGAGGAGCCCCGCGGTGAACACCCCCAACCGCGTTCTCGATACTTTCCGTCTTCCGATGGCCATGACTACTCCTACTCGTCCCACGCCACTTGATGAGCCGTCAATCCGATGTTCAGAAAGTATTCCTAATAAGCCGACCGTGAACGCGCCGACAATCTGATCCGTAGTCCATTGGTGGCTTTCATCGCCCACTTGGGGCACCCGAGACGAGGGCATGCCGTGCCGAGTTTTGACACCAGCGTCCCCGCGCTCCTCGTGCGGCTGGACCGGAATCCCTTTCATCACGGCACGCTCGGCGCCGCCCGGTCCCTCGGGCGGGCCGGCATTCCGGTCCACGCGGTGATCGAATCGCTCACCAGCCCCGTCACCCGCTCGCGCTACGTCCGCGACGTCCACGTGAGCCCCGACGCCTCCTCCCCGGCCGAGCTCGCCCGCCTCCTGCTGACGCTGTCCGACGGACTCCCGGGCCCCGGGCCCGCGCTCCTGGTCCCCATGGACGACGTCAGCGCCCTCGCGCTGGCCGAGCACCGCGCCGAGCTCACGGGCAGGTACCTGCTGCCGGATCAGACGCCCGAGCGGCTCGTACGGGTGGCCGACAAGGCGGCCCTCGCCGAGACCTGCCGGGCCCTGGACCTCCCCCACCCCCGTACCGAGATCCCCACCGGCGCCGACGAGGCGGCCGCCATGGCGTGGTCGCTCGGGCTGCCGGTCGTCGCCAAGTGGAGCCGCCCCTGGCTGCTCCCGGCCGGAAGCGGGTTGCGCAGTACGTCGATCGTGCGGTCACTCGCCGAGGTGCGCGCGCTGTACGCCCGTACCCCACAGGCAGGCAGCCGGCTGCTGCTCCAGCGGCTGCTGCCGGCGGGGCGGAACCTGGACTGGTTCTTCCACGGGTACGCGGACTCCACCGGCCACTGCTCCGCCGCCGCCACCGGGCGCAAGGAACGCTCGTGGCCGCACGGGGCCGGGCTCACCGCGGTCGGCCGATGGACGCCGAATCCCGCCGTCGAACGCATCGCCCGCGAACTGCTCACCGCGCTCGGCCACCGGGGCGTGGTCGACCTCGACTTCCGGCTCGACCGGTCGACGGGCACGTACCACCTGCTCGACTTCAACCCGCGCCCCGGCGCCCAGTTCCGCCTCTTCGCGGATCACGAGGGACTCGACGTCGTCCGCGCGATGCATCTGGACCTGACCGGGCGCCGGGTCCCGCCGCACTCCCCCGCGTACGGCCGCCGGTTCGTGGTGGAGAACTACGCGGCGCTGGCCCTGCTCACCTCCCCGCGCCGCCGCCCCGACGCCGAACGTGGCATCGGGAGCGGTGCGGGCCACGGCGTCGAAGGCGGTACGGAGACGGACGCGACACCGGTCGCGGAACCGGCCGCGGAGTCCGGGAACACGACGCGGCGCGTGGAGACGGCCTGGTTCGCCGTCGACGACCCCGCGCCCGCCCTCGCCATGGCCTGGGCGTGGTTCCGCCACGCCCTGCGCAAGGGACTGACCGCACTCCGCCGACCCGCCCGATCCGAAGGCCTTCGGCCCGCGAACGGTCCGGCGACCGCGCTGCCGTCCCCGCCGACGGCGCGTATCCCCTTTCAGGAAACGTGCGAGGGAGACAGGACGAAAGACCGGGCCCGGCAGGCGTGAGGGCGCCCGGGAAACCGACGGCCGCAGCCTTGTCGCACGTCATTTTCCCGACGGTATTCACTCCATCGGACAGGCGGAATTACGCCGGACGCCGCGCATTCCGGCTCAGCGCGGCCAGATCGGCGTCCTGATGAGCCGCTCCCACTCGTGATCGGGGACTCCCGGCACCGTGCGGCCCGCCTGGGCCCACCGCTGTACCAGCGAGGAGTAGAGGGGGAACGGTCCTTGGTCGGCGGGTGGTGGGTCCACCACATAACGGCTCTTCGGAATGAAGGCCATCCGCTCCCATTTGCCGGGATCGGGCGCCATCTTCCCCTCCCATCCGGTGTGGTTCCCGCATCATTCCACAGACCCCGCAGGAGAGTGATTCGATCGGTCGGTGTCGCGTCGCGAACCTGTGTGCGACAGATATCGATTTACTGTGCGGGTCCATATTCCCGAGCTCTGGTGGTGTACGCCCGTGTCCGTCAGGAAATTCACGCGCCCGCGGCGTCTCGTGCTCGCCACGGCGGCGCTCGTCGCCCTCGGTTCCGGGGCACTCGCCGCCGCCCCCGCCCTGCCCTCCCCGACCCTGCCGTCCCCCGACCGGGGGCTCAACATCCTGGTGGTCGGTCTCGACACCCGGAAGGGCGTGACCGCCCGGGAGAAGGAGGCGTACCGGCTCGGCGGCAAGGAGTGCGGCTGCACCGACGTGATGATGCTGGTGCACGTCTCCGCCGACCACCGGCGGGTCAGCGTGCTGGGGCTGCCGCGCGACTCGCTCACCCGGTTCCCGGCCGGCCACCGGGACCGGCGGACGGGCGCGCCGCACGACGCCCATGCGGCGAAACTCAACAGCGCCTGGGCCGAGGGCGGGCCGTCGTACGCGATGGAGATGGTCGAGAGGACGACGCGGCTCCCCGTGCACCGCTATCTGGAGATCGACTTCCGCCGGTTCATGGACGCCGTGTACCGGCTCGACGGCGGCGTGCCGATCTGCGCCAAGGAGCCGCTGAAGGACACGGTCACCGGTATCGAACTCGCGCCGGGCACCACGAACGTCGGCGGCGGGGAGGCCCTCCAGTACGTGCGCTCGCGGCGCGCCGACGGACAGATGGACTTCGGGCGGATCCGCAAGCAGCAGCAGTTCGTCGTCAACACCCTGCGAAAGGTGCGCTCGGACCTGCTGGGAAGCCCGGTGAAGCTGATGACGTTCGCCTCGGTCCTGCGCGGGCCGGCGGTGGCGGAGCGTCGCGGGCTCTCCACCCTGGACCTGATGCTCCTCGCCGTGCGCCTGCGGAACCTCACCCCGGACCGGATGGAGTTCGCGACCGTGCCCGTACTCCGCTTCGAGACCGTCCAGGGCGCCGGGTCCTCGGTCGCCTGGAACGTGGCGCACGCCGAGGAGGTGTTCGCGCGGCTGCGCGCGGACGAGCCGCTGCCGCCGGCCCGCCCCACTCCGTCCAGTGAGATCCCCCAGGCCGAGTACCGGCCGGCCGGCGGCGCTTCGCTCGTCTGCGCGTAACCCGCCGGTCCGGGGTGGGGCGGTGACGGTCCGGGGTGGGGCGGTGACGGGTCCCGTCCGGTCCCCGGCGCCGTCAGCGGCTGAGCTTGCCGGCCAGCTCGGCCGGGTCCGTCGTCGGCGCGTCGCAGGTGAAGTGCCGGCAGACGTAGGCGGCCGCTCCTCCGTTCACCAGCGGGCGGTCCCTGAGCAGCGGGAACTCGTCGCTGTCCGGGGTGCCGAAGGCGACGACCGCACCGGGCGCGGGCGCGAGCAGGGCGGTGCGGTGCAGGGCGCGGGCCAGGTCGTCCCCGGAGGGGCCGGCCACCGCGATCTCGCGGGGCCCGTCGAGCAGGGCCTCCGCCGTGGCCAGGCCCCAGCCGATGAAGCGGGGAGCGCGCGGCCCCAGGGCCTTGACGACGCCGAGGGCGCCCTCGGCGGCCGCCCGGTGCGCCTCCGAGCCGGTGTGGGCCGCGTACGAGAGGAGCGCGCCCCCGGCGGCGGTCCAGCCGGACGGGGTCGCGCTGTCGGTGGGGTCCTGCGGCCGGCGGATCAGGGTCTCCGCGTCGTGGGCCGTGTCGTACAGCGCCCCGCCCTCGGCGACGAACTGGTCGAGCACGATGTCCAGGAGGAAGCCGGCGAACTCCAGCCAGGCGCCCTCGCCGGTGACACCGGCGAGCGCGAGGAAGCCCTCGGCGACGTCGGCGTAGTCCTCGAGCACTCCGGCGTTGGGCCCGACCCGGCCGTCCCTGGAGGTCCGGGAGAGCCGCGCGCCCTCTCCCATGTGGACGCGAACGAGCAGGTCGGCGGCCTCGGTGGCGCGTTCGACCAGGTCGGGGCGGTCGAAGAAGGCGCCGGTCTCGGCGAGGGCGGCGATCGCGAGTCCGTTCCAGGCGGCGACCACCTTGTCGTCGCGGACGGGGCGGGGCCGCCGCGCGCGGGCGGCGAGGAGCCGTTCCTTGATCGAGGCGAGCCGGTCGGCGTCGACCGGGCCCGCGTCCCGCGGGAGCTGGAGGACGGAGGCGCCCTCCTCGAAGGTCCCCTCCTCGGTCACCCCGAAGTACCGGGCGGCGTCACGGGCGTCCTCCTCGCCCAGCACCTCGGTCAGCTGCGCCGGTGTCCACACGTAGTACGCACCCTCGGCGTGCCGTTCGCCCCCGTCGGCGCCTTCGTCCCGGGTGGGTTCGCCTCCGTCCTCGACGGGGCTGTCGGCGTCCAGCGCCGAGGCGAACCCGCCCTCCGCGGTGCGCAGTTCGCGGACCATGAAGTCGGCGGTCTCCAGCGCGACCCGCCGGGCCAGGTCGTCTCCGGTGGCCCGCCACAGGTGCGCGTACACCCGGCAGAGCAGGGCGTTGTCGTAGAGCATCTTCTCGAAATGGGGCACGACCCATTCGCGGTCCACGGAGTAGCGGGCGAAGCCGCCGCCGAGCTGGTCGTAGATGCCGCCGCGGGCCATCGCCGCGCAGGTGTCGGCCGCCATCTGCAGGGCACCTTCCGCGCCCGTACGGGCGTGGTGGCGCAGCAGGAACTCCAGCACCATCGACGGCGGGAACTTGGGCGCGCCGCCGAAGCCGGCGCTGCGGGAGTCGTAGTCCCGGGTGAGGCCGAGCAGGGCCTGGGCCAGTTCCGCCTCGCCGGGGACGCCGTCGCCGCCGTAGGCCAGGGAGCGGGACGAGAGGTCCTTGACGATGTTGCCGGCGACCTCGCCGACCTCGTCGCGGCGCTCGGTCCACGCGCGGGAGACGCCGTCGAGGACGTCGAGGAAGGAGGGCATGCCGTGGCGGGGCTCGGGCGGGAAGTACGTACCGAAGTAGAACGGCTCGGCGTCCGGGGTGAGGAAGACCGTCATGGGCCAGCCGCCCTGCCCGGTGGCCGCCTGCACGGCCTCCATGTAGACGGCGTCGACGTCGGGGCGCTCCTCGCGGTCGACCTTGACGGCGACGAAGCGCTCGTTCACGTGGGCCGCGGTGGTGTCGTCCTCGAAGGACTCGTGCGCCATCACATGGCACCAGTGGCAGCTGCTGTAGCCGACGCTGAGCAGCACGGGCACATCGCGACGGCGCGCCTCGGCGAACGCCTCGGGCGACCACGGCCACCAGTCGACCGGGTTGTCGGCGTGCTGGAGGAGGTACGGGGACGTCTCATGGGCCAGTCGGTTCGGCATGCCCCCATCCTCCCGCACACGGCTGAGCCCCGTCCGTGCGCCACGGGGGCGTCGAACGGTCGGGGCACCGGTACGGCGGAGCGGCCCCGCCCTTCGCAGGGGAGCTGCGAAAGGGGCGGGGCCGCTCAGCGACGAAGCTGACGTCAGCTGACGTCGGTGTTGCCGTTGTCGGCCAGGAGGTCGACGAGGTCCGACAGCGGGTTGTTCTGCTGCTGCTGGATCGAGTTCTGGGTGCACGTCATGTTCTGCTTCGGGCTCAGAACGTCGTCCACGTTGACGGCAACCACGTTGACGATCGGGACCTGCGCGGTGATGTCCTGGACATCGAAGCAGTGCAGGACGCCACCGTTGATGAGGCCGAAGTTCGGGCTCATGTAGCCACCGGTGGAAGTGCTGCCGATGGTCTGCTGCGACTTGTTGCCGATGATGTTGGCACCGTTGCCGTCATCAGCCGCCGCAGACGCCGTGGCGGCGGACATACCGACGACGGAGGCCGCAACTGCCGCGGTGGCGAGAACCTTCTTGATCACGAGATTTCCTTCTTGAGCTGGAGGGCCCTGGAATGCTCCGTTACCGAAGCACGCTGATCAACTGCCGGAAAGTGGATTGGTTCCGGCTGATCACCCTGATGCCCTAATCGGCAGATGAACGCCATCGGACGTGATCTCGAAGGGCACGCGTTCGACAGGGGCGTGAATCCCCGCGGAGGCCGGGCGGGACACCGGGCGACCGCTCCGCTCCCCCGCGACGACGCGCTTCGCCCAGAACAGGTGTTCACGAAAGCGGGAGCTCTCGGCGGGGCGGCGTACCGCGGCTGTTCTCCGCGCGGGTACGACTCAGGGCCCCGGGAGGTCCCGGGGCCCTGAGTGGTCGGAGGCGTACCTGCTACTCCCCTGCCGCCGCCCTGCCGGACTTCGCGGCCGAGGGGGCGGCCTGGGCGGCCGGGTCCGGGGCCTCCTCGAAGGAGATCTTGCCCATGTGGCGGTTCATCGACTTCATCAGCTGCCAGACCGCGAGGGCCAGGACGGCGAAGACGATGAAGCCGAGGACGCCGGGGGTCACCTTGTTCTTGTCCAGCTCTTCGGCGGCGAAGGGGACAAGCTGGGTCAGTGCCAGGTGTGCGCTCATGTCAGGCATTGTCGCGGATGCCCGCGAAGAGATCTTCCTCGGGGAGGGAGGTCGGGACCAGCGCCTTGCTGAGCTCGTACTCCTCCGTCGGCCAGACCTCCTTCTGGATCTCCATCGGCACCCGGAACCAGCCGCCGTCGGGGTCGATCTGGGTGCGGTGGGCGATCAGGGCCTTGTCGCGGATCTCGAAGAAGTCGGCGCAGGGCACGAAGGTCGTCAGCGTCCGCTCGGTGCGCTCGAACTCCTTCCAGCGCTCCAGCCACTCGCCGTACGGGGACTCCAGGCCGCGGGCAAGCAGCGCCTCGTGCAGGGCGGTGGTGCGGGGGCGGTTGAAGCCCTGGTTGTAGTAGAGCTTCAGGGGCTGCCAGACCGGGCCGAACTCGGCCTCGGGGTACTTCTCGGCGTCGGCCGCACCGTCGAAGGCCACCATCGAGATCTTGTGGGTCATGATGTGGTCGGGGTGCGGGTACCCGCCGTTCTCGTCGTAGGTCGTGATCACCTGCGGACGGAACGAGCGGATCTTCCGGACCAGCTCACCGGCCGCCGTGTCGACGTCCGCGAGGGCGAAGCAGCCCTCGGGGAGCGGGGGCAGCGGGTCACCCTCGGGGAGGCCCGAGTCGACGAAACCCAGCCATTCCTGGGAGACGCCGAGGATCTCGCGGGCCTCGTCCATCTCCTTGCGGCGCACCTCGTGGATGTTCGCCTCGATGTAGGGGTCACCCTGAAGCCGGGGGTTGAGGACCGAGCCGCGCTCGCCGCCCGTGCACGTCACCACCATGACGTCCACCCCCTCGGACACGTACTTGGCCATCGTCGCCGCACCCTTGCTCGACTCGTCGTCGGGGTGGGCGTGAACGGCCATCAGTCGCAGCTGCTCAGTCAAGACTCGATCCTCAGTGATTCGACGCGGAGCGTGGTCTCTATAGTGACGGAATCGGGGGAGGGAAAATTCCGCCACCCCCGGCTTCGAGAGGATCGATCATGAGCGCGGCGCGAGAGCGGCTGCCCCAGGAGCGCTACGGACGCTCGGCGGACCAGGCTGCGGACCGCAAGCTCAAGATCACGGGCGCGGTGCTCGGTGTCCTCTTCCTCGGGATGCTGGGCTGGTTCGGCTGGTACTACGTCGTCGACAGCAGGATCAGCGCCGAGATGATCAAGTTCGACGTGGTGAGCGCCACCGAGGTCCAGGTGCATCTGGAGATCCGCAAGGACGAGGGCGTCCTGGGCGTCTGCACCCTGCGCTCCCGTTCCGAGGACGGCGCCGAGGTGGCACGCAAGGACGTCAGGATCGACGATCCCGCCGGCCGGGTCGACAGCGTCTTCTCGCTCCGTACGACCGCCCCCGCGACGAGCGCCGAGCTCCTGGGGTGTACGGCCCGGTAGCGGTGGGTAGGGACGAGGTGTCGAGCCCCGGCGAGTCGCCTCGGTGACCTGGGAAGACACCATCCCCGATGGTGAAGTCCTCCCGCTTTTCGCCACTCATTGTTAGGCTCGTGGTTTCGCCCACCCGGGACAGCGCTGCTTTCCCGTGTAGGGCGATGCTTTGTATTCCCAGTACCTACGAGGAGCACCCGTGACCCAGACCAGCGACAACGTCACCTGGCTCACCCAGGAGGCGTACAACAAGCTCCAGGACGAGCTTGCGTACCTGTCTGGCGCCGCGCGTACCGAGATCACCGCCAAGATCGCCGCGGCGCGCGAAGAGGGCGACCTGCGCGAGAACGGCGGGTACCACGCGGCCAAGGAGGAGCAGGGCAAGCAGGAGCTCCGGATCCGCCAGCTCACCCAGCTCCTGGAGCACGCCAAGGTCGGCGAGGCCCCCGCGGACGACGGTGTCGTCGAGCCCGGCATGGTCGTCACGATCGCCTTCGACGGCGACGAGAACGACACGATGACCTTCCTGCTCGCCTCCCGCGAGTACGCGAGCGGTGACATCGAGACGTACTCGCCGCAGTCGCCCCTCGGCGTCGGCGTCAACGGCAAGAAGGCCGGCGACGACGCCGAGTACGAGCTGCCGAACGGCAAGAAGGCCGCGGTGAAGATCCTCAGCGCCAAGCCGTACACCGGCTGAGGCGCCTGATCTCCCTGTAGGACCGGACCCCCGGGGGTCCGGTCCTTCGTCGTGCTCCCGGTCCGGCGCCGGGCCTGGTCCCCGTGTATCGCGGGCGTATCGGAAACCGCATACGCCATGGCAACGGCCCTCCGGATCCCATGGGTGGATGAACCACGACGCTTCCCTGCCTGCCGCCCCCGTCCCGACGCACGCACCGGGTCGTGTTTCTCGGCCTGGCGGTCCTCGGCGTGGCGGGCGCGCTGTTCGTCGTGCGCAGGCCGCTGACGATGGCCGCTCCGACGTGCCTGGCCGCGCGGTGGCACGGATGTCTCGACACGTTCAACGGCGTGGTGCTCATGACGCTGGTCACGCTGCCCCTGGCGGTGCTGGTCGCGCGGGTGCCGGCGCGCCGTCGGCGTGCCGCGGGCGTCCCCTCGGCGTGGCGGCTGTCACTGGCCGAGGTGGGCATGGTCCACGGGACGGTGCCGTTCCTGTGGATGACCATGATGCCGGGCGGCGGGGCCGGCGTCGCCCCCGCCCGGGTGAGCCTGGTGCCACTGCGGGACCTGGCCACGATGGGCCCGCTCGGGATCGGCGGCAACCTGCTGGTCCTCGCGGCGCTGGGGTTCTTCGCCCCGATACGGTTCGCGGCGGTGGCGTCCCTGCCGCGGGTCCTGGCGCTCGGGGCGGGCTGCTCGGTCCTGGTCGAGACCGCGCAGTACGTCCTGCGGCTCGACCGGGTGTCGTCCGTGGACGACGTCCTGGTCAACGCCACCGGCGCCGCGCTGGCCGCCCTGGCGTCGCGCCGCTGGTGGCGCACCCCGGCGGCAGGGCCGTCGGAGCTGCCCCGCCCCGTACCGGCACCGGTCGGCTGACGTGTCCGGCACCGGCGCGCTGTCCAGGCTTCGGGCATGCGCGTACTGATCGTGGAGGACGAGCCCTACCTGGCCGAAGCCGTCCGGGACGGTCTGCGCCTGGAGGCGATCGCCGCCGACATGCGGGCGACGGCGACACCGCCCTGGAACTGCTCAGGGTCCCCTCCTACGACCTCGCGGTCCTCGACCGCGACATCCCGGGCCCCTCGGGGGACGAGGTCGCCCGCCGGATCGTCGCCTCCGGCAGCGGCATCCCGATCCTCATGCTCACCGCCGCCGACCGGATCGACGACAAGGCGTCGGGGTTCGAGCTCGGCGCCGACGACTGCCCCGGGCGTGCTGCGGGTCGAGAACACGGGCCCGCCGCTCCCACCGGACCTGGTGCCGACCCTCACCGAACCCTTCCAGCGCGGAACGGAGCGCGTACGCGGCGACGAGCACGCCGGCGCCGGCCTCGGCCTGGCCCTCGTGCACAGCATCGTCCGCGCCCACGACGGGACCCTCGAACTCGTCCCCCGCCCCGCCGGAGGCCTCCTGGTCACGGTCCGACTGCCCGGCGAGGGTCCCCCGGAAGGGACCTAGCTAGCCGTCGGCGCGGCGGTACTTGCGGACGGCGAGCGTGCGGAAGACGACGATGATCAGGATCGACCAGAGCAGTGACGCCCACACCGGGTGCTGCATCGGCCAGGCGTCGGACGTGGAGACCCCCGGGTTGCCGAAGAGCTCACGGCACGCCTGCACGGTGGCGCTGAACGGGTTCCACTCCGCGATGGGCTGGAGCCAGCTCGCCATGTTCTCGGTGGGCACGAAGGCGTTCGAGATGAACGTGACCGGGAAGAGCCAGATCAGCCCGCCCGAGGTGGCCGCCTCCGGGGTGCGGACCGACAGGCCGATCAGGGCGCCGATCCAGGAGAAGGCGTAGCCGAGCAGGAGCAGGAGGGCGAAGGCCCCCAGCGCCTTCGGGATGCCCTCGTGGATGCGCCATCCGACGAGCAGGGCCACGATCGTGAGGACGACGACCGTGAGCAGGGTCTGGACGAGGTCGGCGAGCGTACGGCCGGTGAGGACCGCGCCGCGCGCCATGGGCAGCGAACGGAAGCGGTCGATCAGGCCCTTGTGCATGTCGTCGGCGATGCCGGCGCCCGCGCCCGCGGTGGCGAAGGTGACGGTCTGCGCGAAGATGCCGGCCATGAGGAACTCGCGGTACTCCGAGGCGCTGGTCGAGCCGCCGATCATCATCGAGCCGCCGAAGACGTAGCTGAACAGCACGACGAACATGACGGGCTGGATCACCCCGAACAAGATCATCTCGGGAATCCTGCTCATGCGGATCAGGTTCCTGCGGGCCACGACCAGGGAGTCGTTCACGGTGCTCACTCGGCCACCTCCTTCGTGTGCGTGCGGTCGCCGCCGCCCGGTCCGGCCGGTCCGCCGTTCTCCTCGGCCTCCCGCTCGGCCACGTGGCCCGTCAGGGAGATGAAGACGTCGTCGAGGGTGGGGCGGCGCAGGCCGATGTCGTCGATCTCGACGCCGATGGCGTCCAGGTCCCGGATGACCTCGGCGAGCAGCTTGGCGCCGCCGGCGACGGGGACGGTGAGCTTGCGGGTGTGGTCCTCGACGGACACCTCGCCGTGGCCGATGCCCGCGACGCCGTAGCGGGCGAGGACGTCACGGGCGCCGGGGATCATCCCCGGTTCGTGGACGACGACCTCGACGCGCTCGCCGCCCGTCTGGGCCTTGAGCTGGTCGGAGGTGCCCCGCGCGATGACCTTGCCCCGGTCGACGACGCAGATGTCGTGGGCGAGGTGGTCGGCCTCCTCCAGGTACTGGGTGGTGAGGAGCAGGGTCGTACCGCCCGCGACGAGTTCCTTGATGACCTCCCACAGGGCCTGCCGGTTGCGGGGGTCGAGGCCGGTGGTCGGCTCGTCCATGAACATGACCGGCGGGGAGACGACCAGGGCCGCCGCGAGGTCGAGCCGGCGGCGCATACCGCCGGAGTACGTCTTCGTCGTGCGGTCGGCGGCGTCGGCGAGGCCGAAGCGCTCCAGGAGCTCACCGGCCCGCGCCTTCGCGGCCTTCGCCCTCATCTGGTAGAGCTGCCCGACCATCTGGAGGTTCTCCCGGCCGGTGAGGTACTCGTCCACGGCCGCGAACTGGCCGGAGAGACCGATCGAGCGGCGCACCTCGTCGGGGTGCTTGAGGACGTCGATGCCGGCGACGACGGCCCTGCCGCTGTCCGGCTGGAGGAGAGTGGTCAGCACGCGGACGGCGGTCGTCTTCCCCGCGCCGTTGGGGCCGAGCAGACCCAGGACGGTGCCCTCGGGCACGTCGAGGTCCACGCCGTCCAGAGCTCGTACGTCACCGAAGGTCTTCACCAGACCTTCGGCATGGATCGCGCCTGGCATGTGGGTTCTCCAGGGGAGAGGAGGCGTTTTCCGACCGATCCTAGGATCAGCGGGGGCGCCCCGCCCACCGAATTTGTGACCCGCGCCACATGATCTTGCTCGGATGCCGGCCGCCCGTGGCTCGGCCGCGCGGGCCCACCGGTCAGCCCAGGACCGTGTACCCCGCGTCCCTCAGCGCGTCCTCGACCTCCCGGCAGTGCTCCGGGCCCTTCGTCTCCAGGTGCAGTTCGACCTCCGCCTCCGTCAGGCCGAGCCGCGGGTCGGTCCGTACGTGGCTGACGTCCAGGACGTTCGCGTCGGCCACCGTCAGGACCGCGAGCAGCGTCGCGAGGACGCCAGGCCGGTCCGTGACCCGCAGCCGCAGGCTCAGATAGCGGCCCCCCGCGGCCATGCCGTGCCGCAGGATGCGCTGGAGCAGCAGCGGGTCGACGTTCCCACCGGACAGCACCGCCACCACCGGTCCCGCGAAGGCCTTCGGGTCGCTGAGCAGGGCAGCCACCGGACTGGCGCCCGCCGGTTCGACGACCATCTTCGCCCGCTCCAGGCAGAGCAGCAGCGCCGAGGACAGCGCGTCCTCGGAGACGGTGACGACCTCGTCGACGTACTCCTGGACCAACGTGAACGGCACGTCGCCCGGCCGCCCCACCCTGATCCCGTCCGCCATCGTCACCGGCGAGTCGACGACCACGGGATGCCCCGCCTCCAGCGACGGCGGGTAGGCGGCCGCGCCCTCCGCCTGCACGCCGATCACCTTCACGTCCGGGCGCACCGACTTCACCGCGAGCCCGATGCCGGCCGCGAGACCACCGCCGCCGACGCCCACGAGGATCGTCCTGACCTCGGGGCACTGCTCCAGGATCTCCAGGCCCACCGTGCCCTGCCCCACGATGATGTCGGGATGGTCGAAGGGGTGGATGAACACGGCCCCGGTCTCCCGCGCGTACCGCTCCGCAGCCGCGAGCGTCTCGTCCACGACATGTCCGTGCATCCGGACGTCCGCGCCGTACTCCCGGGTCGCCGCCACCTTCGGCAGCGGGGCGCCGACCGGCATGAACACGGTGGCATGGACCCCGAGGAGCTTCGAGGCGAGCGCGACACCCTGCGCGTGGTTGCCCGCCGAGGCCGCGACGACCCCGGCGGCCCGCTCCTCGGGCCGCAGCCCCGCGATCCGTACGTACGCGCCACGCAGTTTGAAGGAACCGGTCCGCTGGAGGTTCTCGCACTTGAGGTGCACGGGCGCCCCCACCAGCGACGACAGATGGCGACTGCCCTCCATCGCCGTCATCCGGGCCACCCCGGACAGCATCTTCCGCGCCCCCCTCACATCGTCGAGCATCAGCCGGTGCAAGGGGTCTGGCGTACGGAAGCTCATGACATCAAGTCTCGCAGCTCACGGCCCTCGTGGCCGCCCGGCGGGCAGGGGCGCAACAGGTTTGCGCAGCCCCGGTACGGACCTCCCCGGGGCCGCGTACTCTGTCCCCCACCGACCGACCACCCCCGCACGAGAGAGACCCCAGCCATGCCCACATCTCAGGACATGACGACTGAGCTCGACCCCGGTCTCCTCGACGCCCTCCAGCACCAGGTGGCCGTCTTCGCCCGCCGGGCCGAGCAGACCCGCCTCGGCGGCACGGGACAGCTGCGGAACTCGATGGACCGGGCCGCGTACCTCCTGCTCAACCGGCTCGACCAGGAAGGCCCGATGGGCGTCAAGGCGCTCGCCGCGGGCATGGGCATCGACTCGTCGACCGTCACCCGGCAGGTCGCCCCGCTCGTCGACACCGGCCTGGTGAAGCGCACCTCGCACCCGGAGGACGGACGGGCCGTCGTGCTCCAGCTCTCGGCGCGCGGCCTGGCCCGCCTGGAGGAGGTCCGCTCCTCGCGCCGGCAGCTGATGGTGGAGGTCACGGAGGGCTGGACGCCGACCGAGCGGGAGTCCTTCTGCACCCTGCTCACCCGCTTCAACACCGCGCTGTCCGCACGGCAGTCGGCCCACGCGGGCCATCCGGGCGCCGAGTCCGCGGCCGCCTCCACGGCCGAGGGGCCGAGCGAGTCCTCGCCGACCTCTTGACCCCGCACCCGCGCTGTCCTCAGATGAGGACGTGCGAGAGCAGCGAGGCGGACCCGGTGCCGAACACGCCCACCGCGCCCGGGAGTTCGACGCGTTCGTAGCCGGGGCGGCGGGTCGGCTGCTGCACGCAGCGACCCTCCTCACCGCCGAGACCAGGACCCGCAACCCGCACGCCCAGGCCCTGTTGACCGACGCCTTCGCGCACACGTACGCGGTGTGGGACCGGTTGCGCGACGAGGATCCGTACGACCTCACCCGGCGCGACCTCGCCGCCCGCTTCGCCCGCACCGCCTGGCGGCACCGCGGCGGCCGGGGCGGGGTGCTCGCGGCCCTCCCCCCGCAGGAACGGCTCGTCCTCGTCCTCCGGCTGTACGAGGGGATCGCCGAGGAGCAGGTCGGGTCCCTGCTCGGCCTGCCCGAGGCCCGGGTCCGCGCCCTCTGCGCCCGATCCGTGGCCGCGCTGAGGACGGCGTCCCGCAAGGACGGCGCACCGGGGGCGCCCTGCGGGCGGGACGGTCCGTCCCGGGAGACGGCCGCGTGAGCCGGTACGAGGACAGGGAGGCGGCGGTCCGCCGACTGCTCGACACCCCGCACCCGCCGGTCCCCGGCGACCTCGCGCGGCGGGCCGCGGAGCGCGGGGCCCGGCGGGCGCGACGGGCCCGGAGGATACGCCGGGCGCTCTGGTTCCTCGGCACGGTCGCCGTGCTCGCGTTCGTGGCGTGGGCGTCGGTGGCCCGGCCGTGGGAGGTCCCGCCGGCGGAGACGACACCACCGCTCGAAGGGTGGTGAGGACGGGCCTAACCTGGAGGAAGGGGTCGTCTGGAGGTCGACATGGCCAGGAAAGCATCCGACTGCCGGGACGCCCCGAGCGTCTCCGGCTGCTCGCTGTACATCTCGGGCGAGGAGGAGGAAGTCCTCCGCGCGGCCGTCGAGCACGCGGTGTCCGTGCACGAGCACACGGACACGCCCGAGTTCCGCGAGGAGGTCCGGGAGTTCCTGAAGGACCCGCTGCCCGGGACCTGAACGACCCGGAGGGCCCGACCCCGCAGGTGCGGGTGCCGGGCCCCGCGTACGTACCGGGTCTTCCGTTCGGATCAGGCCGTGCCGGGGCCCGCGAGCCCGGCCAGGTCCGGACGGGAGGTCCTAGCCCAGCGCCTGGCGCAGGTCGGCGAGCAGGTCGTCGACGTTCTCGATGCCCACGGAGAGGCGGACGAGGTCGGCCGGCACTTCGAGGGCGGAGCCCGCGACGGACGCGTGGGTCATCCGGCCGGGGTGCTCGATGAGGGACTCCACGCCGCCGAGGGACTCGCCGAGGGTGAAGAGCTGCGCGCGGTTGCAGACCTCGACGGCCGCCTCCTCGCCGCCCCGCACGCGGAACGAGATCATGCCGCCGAAGGACCGCATCTGCTTGGCGGCGACCTCGTGCCCCGGGTGCTCCGGGAGGCCCGGGTAGAGCACCCGGGTGACCTCGGGGTGCTGGGTGAGCATCTCGGCGATCCGGGTGGCGTTCTCGCTGTGCCGGTCCATGCGGACCGCGAGCGTCTTGATGCCGCGCAGCACGATCCAGGAGTCGAAGGGGCCGGCGACCGCGCCCATCGCGTTCTGGTGGTACGCGAGTTCCTCGCCGAGCGTCTCGTCGGCCGTGACCAGGGCGCCGCCGACGACGTCCGAGTGGCCGCCCATGTACTTGGTGAGCGAGTGCACGACGACGTCGGCGCCGAGCGCGAGCGGCTGCTGCAGGTAGGGCGAGGCGAAGGTGTTGTCGACGACGAGCTTCACGCCGGCCTGGCGGGCGACGCCCGCGACGGCCTCGATGTCGGTGATGCCGAGGAGCGGGTTCGACGGGGTCTCGACCCAGATCAGCTTCGTACGGTCGTTGACGGCGTCCCGCACCGAGTCGACGTCGGAGGTGTTCGCCACCGAGAAGTCCACGCCCCAGCGCTGCACGACCTTGGCGAAGAGCCGGAACGTGCCGCCGTAGGCGTCGTTCGGGATGACCACGTGGTCACCGGGCGCGAGGAGCGCGCGCAGCAGGCAGTCCTCGGCGGCCAGACCGGAGGCGAAGGCGAGCCCGCGCCGGCCGCCCTCGAGGGCCGCCAGGTTCTCCTCCAGGGCGGTACGGGTGGGGTTGGCGCTGCGGCTGTACTCGTAACCGCCGCGCAGCCCGCCCACGCCGTCCTGCTTGTAGGTGGACACCTGGTAGATGGGCGGGACGACCGCGCCGGTCAGCGGGTCGGCGGTGTTGCCCGCGTGGATCGCGCGGGTCTCGAAGCTCTGGTGGGAGTGCTGGTCGCTCATGGTCACGAGCGTAGTGCCGCGCACCCCCGGCCGCCGCGATCGTCTCATTCGGTGTCCTGGACAATGGACACATGGAGATTCTCTGGTTCCTGATCGCGCTGGGGCTGCTGTTCGGCGTCCTCGGTCCCTATCTGCTGCGCCGCCGCGGTGGCGGGATCCGGTTGGCGGCGCCGGGGTCGCCGGACGCGGCCGACCCGGAGGCGTACGGGTTCGTGCGGCAGGAGGACCAGGACGTGCGCCTGCCGGGCGCGGACGACGAGCTGCTGCACGTGCTCGACGTCGTCCAGGCCACCCAGGACTGGGGGCCGGCGTCGCGGCTGCTCGCCGCCACCGGCAAGGACGGCGAGGTGCGCTGGCAGCGTGTCCAGGCCTTCGCGGGCGCCGCGTCCCTGGAGCTGCAGGAGCGGCCGGGCGTGGGCGGGGCGTGGCTGCGGTCCTGGCGGGCGGAGGCGCCGAAGGACGCGGGCGGCGCGGCGGTGCACGCGGAGTTCCTGGTGCAGCAGGCGTGGCGGTCCTCGGCCGCCGGGACCGACGACTTCCGGATCATCCTGGAGGAGGCGCGGAAGGTCACCGAGGAGGCGGCGCTGCTCGCTCCTGGCGACCCCGTCCCGTACATCACGCAGCTGGCCGTGGCGCGCGGGCTCGGCTACGGCCACGAGCAGTTCGACCAGGTGTGGGCGCAGGTCATCGACCGGGCGCCGCAGCACATGGGGGCGCATCTGGCGGCCCTGCACTACTGGTGCGAGAAGTGGCACGGTTCGCGCGAGGAGGCCGACCACTTCGCGACGACGGCGGCGGCGCGGGCCCCGCGCGGCTCGCTGCTCGCGGCGCTGCCGCTGTTCGCGGTGTACGAGCACGTGCCGGACGTCGTGCTGGTGCAGGACTTCTTCCGTACGGCGGTGGTGTCGAAGGCGATGGACGGCGCGCTGTACGCGGTCCACTCGGCCCGCGCGGACGACCCGATGCTGGCGCACGTCCGTCATCTGCTGGTCTGGTTCCTGGTGCGGGCGGAACGCTGGGCGGAGGCCATGCACCAGCTGGTGAAGGTCGACGGGCACGTGGGTGCGGTGCCGTGGACGTTCAGCGGGGACCCGGCGGCGGAGTTCACGGTCTTCCGGAACCTGGCGGTGGCCGGGTACGAGGCGAACGGCGGGAGCCCGGCGACGCTGCCGCGCTGACGTCCGCGGGGAGCGGGCCGGGGGAAGGATTACCCCCGGTTCCTTGTTGTGCCGACTGCCGACCGTCGAGGAGAGATGCAGCATGTTCCTGTCCCGCACCCCCGTCCTCCCCACCCCCGAGCAGGCCCTGCGCGGCCGCTCCGAGCCCGAGTTCGTCGTGCCCGACCGCCACACCGTCCTGGGCAACCCGCTCCTCGGCCCGTACCCGGAGGGTCTGGAGGTCGCCGACTTCGCCATGGGCTGCTTCTGGGGCGCCGAGCGCACGTTCTGGCAGGTCGACGGCGTCTGGACGACCCTCGTCGGCTACCAGGGCGGCCACACGCTGAACCCCGCGTACGAGGAGGTGTGCTCGGGCCTGACCGGTCACACCGAGGCCGTCCGCGTCGTGTTCGACCCGTCGAAGATCTCGTACGAGAGTCTCCTGAAGCTGTTCTGGGAGTCGCACGACCCGACCCAGGGCTTCCGCCAGGGCAACGACGTGGGCACCCAGTACCGCTCGGCGATCCACACCCACTCCGACGCCCAGGCGGCGGCCGCCGAGGCGTCCCGCGAGGCCTACCAGAAGGTCCTGACGGGCTCCGGCTACGGCACGATCACCACCGAGATCCTGCCCGCCGACGAGAGCCGCCCCTTCTACCCGGCGGAGCCGTACCACCAGCAGTACCTCGACAAGAACCCCGGCGGCTACTGCGGCATCGGCGGGACGGGCGTCTCGTGCCCGATCGGCGTGGCCAGGGCCGAGTAGGACCACCCGGGCGGTCAGGCCGTCCGGTCCGACGCGGCGGCGCCGCGCAGCGCCGCCGCGGTCGACGCCGGGTCGTAGCCCTCGGGGACGCCGTCGATCAGGAGGATGTCGCCGGCCATGTGGCGGGCGCGGAGGGGGATCAGGGCCCGGTAGGGCTCGGAGTCGTACCAGGCGCGGGCGTTCTCGTACGTCGGGAATCCGATGATCACGAGGGCGCCGGGCCAGGTGCCCTCGCGGACCTCGCGGTCGGGGCCGCCGTGCACGAGGAAGCGGCCGCCGAAGGGGTCGAGGGTCCCCTGGACGCGCTCCATGTACGTGAGGACCTCGTCGTCCAGGACGGGCTTCGGGTGCAGGTTTCCGATGGCGTAAGCGGTCATGACGCAAGGGTGCCGGGGCATGGCGTCCGGGGTCGATTACCCCGGAGGTCATGCCCCGGCCGCCTGTTCCCGGCCCGATGGCCCCCGGAGGCGTCAGATCGTCGACGCGTCGATCACGAACCGGTAGCGGACGTCGCTCGCGACGACCCGCTCGTAGGCCTCGTTGATCCGGTCGGCGGAGATGACCTCGATCTCTGCGCCGAGGCCGTGCTCCGCGCAGAAGTCGAGCATCTCCTGCGTCTCGGCGATGCCGCCGATCATGGAGCCCGCGAGGGTCTTGCGGCCGCCGATGAGGGAGAAGAGGTTGAGCGCGACGGGCTCCTCGGGGGCGCCGACGTTCACCAGGGCGCCGTCCGGCTTGACCAGGCTCAGGTAGGCGTCGAAGTCCAGCGGCGCGGAGACCGTGGAGATCAGCAGGTCGAAGGTGCCGGCCAGTTCGGTGAAGGTCTTCGGGTCGCTCGTCGCGTGGAAGTGGTCGGCGCCGAGCTTCAGGCCGTCCTCCTGCTTCCGCAGCGACTGGCTGAGTACGGTCACCTCCGCGCCGAGCGCGTGGGCGATCTTGACGCCCATGTGGCCGAGGCCGCCGAGGCCGACGATCGCGACCTTCTTGCCGGGGCCCGCCTTCCAGTGGGCGAGCGGCGAGTAGAGGGTGATTCCGGCGCAGAGCAGCGGCGCTGCCTCGTCGAGTGCGATGCCCTCGGGGATGCGGAGGGTGTAGTTCTCGTCGACGACGATCTGGCGGGAGTAGCCGCCGTAGGTGGGCTCGCCGTTCTTGTCGAGGGCGTTGTACGTGCCGGTCATGCCCCGGGTGCAGAACTGCTCCAGACCCTGCAGGCAGTACGCGCAGGTGCGGCAGGAGTCGACGAAGCAGCCGACGCCGACCCGGTCGCCGACCTTGTGCCGGGTGACCCCGGGGCCGACCTCGGCGACGATTCCGGCGATCTCGTGACCGGGGACCATCGGGAAGATGCCCTCGCCCCAGCCGTCGCGCGCCTGGTGGATGTCGGAGTGGCAGATGCCGGCGTACTGGATGTCGATGAGGACGTCGTGCTCGCCGACGGCCCGGCGCGGCACGGTGGTGCGCTCCAGGGGGGCGTTGGCGGCGGGTGCGGCGTAGGCGGGGACGGTGGTCACGTTCGTGGTCATGCCGTCCACGGTGCCCGAGGACTACGGTTCCGCCCAGCCCCCTGTTCTGCCTACGACCGGTGTGCCTACCACTGGCAGGGTCAGGAACGTACGTCCGGCGGCGGGGTCGGGCGGCGATAATGGGGTCGTATGGACCCCAGTGCGGAACTCAGCGAATTCCTGCGCTCCCGGCGGGCCCGGCTGAAGCCGCAGGACGTCGGGCTGCCCGAGTACGGACGGCACCGGCGGGTGCCGGGACTGCGCCGTGAGGAGTTGGCGCAGCTTGCGGGGGTGTCGGCGGCGTACTACACCCGGCTCGAACAGGGCCACGGGCGGAACGTGTCCATGGAGGTGCTCGACGCCATCGCGCGGGCGCTGCGGCTGAGCGACACCGAGCGGGCGCATCTGACGCATCTGGCGAAGCCGACGGTGAAGAAGCGGCAGCGGGCGGCGATCGCCCGCCCCCAGCGGGTCCGGGCGTCGCTGACGCAGCTCCTCGACTCGATGGACGGGGTGCCCGCCTTCGTCCTGGGACGCCGCCTCGACATCCTGGCGTGGAACCGGATGGCACGGGCGCTGATCGGCGACTTCGCCGCGTGGGAGCCGGCCGAGCGCAACATGCCCCGGATGATCTTCCTGGACCCGAACGCGCGTGATCTGTACGTCGACTGGGAGTGCAAGGCGGTCGAGGTCGTGAGCGTGCTGCGGCTGTACGCGGGCTGCTACCCGGACGATCCGCTGCTGCTCGCGCTGGTGGGCGAGCTGTCCGTGCGGAGCGAAGAATTCCGCTCGCTGTGGGCGGCGCACACGGTGACCGACAAGGGGCACGGCACGAAGCGGCTGCGGCACCCGCTGGTTGGTGAGCTGACGCTGTCGTACGAGTCGCTGAAGGTGGCGGGCGACGACCCGGACCTGGTGCTCGTGACGTATCACGCGGAGCCGGGCACGGCGTCGGCGGACGCGCTGCGGCTGCTTGCGCAGTGGGGTGTGGACGAGACGGTGGACGTAGGGAAGTAGGACTGGGGCAAGGCCCCTCTCGACGGGGCAAAGGAAGGCCCCCCCTCCCGACGGGGCATGGACAAGGCCCCCTCCCGAGTGCGGAAGGGGGCCTTTCTCCGTACCTGTGTCCGGCTGTCAGACCGCCGAGCCGGCCTTCCACTCCGCCCAGCTCATGTTCCAGCCGTTGAGGCCGTTGCTGGGGGAGATCGTCTTGTCCTTGGAGTTCTTGACGATCACGACGTCACCGACGAGCGAGTGGTCGTAGAGCCAGGCGGCCTGCTGGTTCGGGTCGCCGGCGCCCTTGACGTCGTTGAGGCCCACGCAGCCGTGGCTGGTGTTGGCGGAGCCGAAGATCGAGTCCGGGCCCCAGTAGTTGCCGTGGATGAACGTGCCCGAGGTGGACAGGCGCATGGCGTGCGGCACGTCCTTGATGTCGTACTCGCCCTTGCCGTCGTCGTCCGTGAAGCCGACGGTGGCGCCGTTCATCCGGGTCTCCTTGAACTTCTCGGAGATCACCATCTGACCGTTGTACGTCGGGTTCTCCGGGGAGCCGGCGGAGATCGGGATGGTCTTGATCGTCTTGCCGTCCTGGGTGACCGTCATGGTCTTGGTGGCGACGTCGACGGTCGAGACCTGGTTGCGGCCGATCTTGAAGGTGACGGTCTTCTGCTGGACGCCGAAGACACCGTCGGCGCCCTCGACGCCGTCGAGGGCGAGCTTGAGGGTGACGGTCGAGCCCTCGGTCCAGTAGTCGTCGGGCCGGAAGTCGAGGCGCTGGGTGCCGAACCAGTGTCCGACGACCTCCTGGCCGGTGCTGGACGTGACGGTGATGCCGCTCTGGACGGCCTTCTTGTCGGTGATCGCCTTGTTGAAGTTGATCGAGACCGGCATGCCGACGCCGACGGTCGAGCCGTCCTCCGGCGTGAAGTTGCCGATGAAGCTGTTGGCCTTGGAGACGGTGGTGAACGAGGAGTTCTCGTGGGCCTCCAGACCGTCCGCGTCCTCGGCGGTGGCAGTGATCTTGTAGACCGTGGCCCGCTCCAGCTGCTCGCTCGGCTTCCAGCTGAGACCGTCGGCCGCTATCTCGCCCTTGACGGCGGTGCCTTCGGCGGAGGTCATGGTGACCTCGGTGAGCTTGCCGTCGGCGACGGTGACCTTGGCGTCGTTGTTGATGGACACGTTCTGCGTGCCGCTCTTGGGCGCGATGGTGATCTGCGCCTTGGACGACTTGGCGGCCTCCGCCGCCTCGTCGACCTGGGCCTGTGACTGTGGGGTCGCGGACGATCCGGAAGCGCTGCCGCCCTTGTCGCCGTCGCTGCACGCCGAGAGCACCATGACGCCGCCGAGCACCGCGGCCGCGACCGCCAGACTCCTGCGACGCTTGCCGTCCTTCATCACACGCTTCTCCATCGTCGCCGATTCCCTGCCAACACTTATCCGAATACCCATGACACCCCGTCCGGTTCCGCAACCGGACGGGATGTGGGGAACGCCACTGATCGACACGCACTTTCGGTGCGTTCGGTTCCCGAGGACGGACGAGAGGCCCCGGGACGTTGCCCCGAGGCCTCCGAACAGGCACTTCCCGGCCTCATGGCCGAGGAGCCTCGCCCTTACGACCGGGCGTCGTCGTCCTCCTCCGCCCCGTCTTCCCCGTCTTCCTCATCCTCCTCGCCGAGGTCCCACTCCAGTGCGTCGGGGTCGTACTCGACCTCCTCGCTGCTCCAGGAGGCCTGGACCATCTCGATGCCGGGGACGTCGCGGATCAGGTCGAAGGGCTCGACGAGATAGGCGAGGGCCTCGGCACTGTCCTCGCGGGCGGCGGTGCGGGCGTGCACCCGCTCCTCCTCCGGCATGAACTCGTCGGCGTCGATCCGGCCCACGGCGGCCTCGGCCAGCTCGGCGGGACCGTCGATCTCCAGAACCACATCGACACGAAGGCGTACATAGCGTGCTGTCTCAGAAGTACTCATGATCAGGAGCGTAGGGGCCGCGGGCCCTCGGCTTTCCCGCGACCCGCTGTGTTCATTAGCATCACCGCACCGACCAATTCGCGGTTTCCGCAAGGGGGATCGAAATTTCCGTGTCCGCCGCCCGACGCCCACTGCTGACCGCGACCGCCGCGGGGACGCTGCTGTGCGCCCTGTGGTTCGTACCGTCCGCGAACGCCACCGACGACCCCGGCGGGGTACGCGTCGGGGTGACCCTCGACGAGTCCTCGTCGGGCGGCGGGCACCTCGCGGAGACCGGCGGCAGGGACACCGTCCCGTACCTGCTGGGCGGGACGGGCTTCCTTGGGGTCGGCGCGGGCTTCGTGGCACTCGCGATGAGGCGCCGGGGCCGGGCCTCCTGAAAACCCCACGCGCGCGGGGCAGCGCGCGTGGGGTTCGGTGTCAGGCCAGCGGACCGGTGACCGGCTCCACCGCGGCGACCAGCCGGCCCTCCCGTACGAAGGTGTCGGCGGCGGCCAGGTCGGGGGCGAGGAACCGGTCGGGGCCGGGGCCCTCCACACCGGCCGCGCGCAGGGCGGCGATGGCGGCCCGCGAGGCGGGGGCGGGGCTCAGGCCCTCGCGGAGTTCGACGCCCCGGGTGGCGGCGTACAGCTCGACGGCGATGATCCGGTTGAGGTTGCCGATCGCGGTGCGCAGCTTGCGGGCGGCGGACCAGCCCATGGAGACGTGATCCTCCTGCATCGCGGAGGACGGGATGGAGTCGGCGGAGGCCGGGACGGCGAGCCGCTTCATCTCGCTGACGAGGGCGGCCTGCGTGTACTGGGCGATCATCAGGCCCGAGTCGACGCCGGCGTCCTCGGCGAGGAACGGCGGCAGGCCGTGCGAGCGGTTCTTGTCGAGGAGCCGGTCGGTGCGGCGCTCGGCGATGGAGCCGAGGTCAGCGGCGGCGATCGCGAGGAAGTCGAGGACGTACGCGACGGGGGCGCCGTGGAAGTTGCCGTTGGAGCGGACCTGGCCGTCCGTCAGGACCACCGGGTTGTCGACGGCGGCCGCGAGTTCCCGCTCGGCGACGAGCCGGGCGTGGGCCAGGGTGTCGCGGCCCGCGCCGGCGACCTGCGGGGCGCAGCGCACCGAGTAGGCGTCCTGGACGCGGGGCGCCTCGCCGGCCTGGGCGTGACCGGTGAGGCCCGAGCCCTTGAGCACGGCCAGCATGTTGGCGGCGGACGCGGCCTGGCCGGGGTGGGGGCGGATGGCGTGCAGCTCGGGTTCGAGGACCTTCTCGGTGCCGAGGAGGGCTTCGAGGGAGAGCGCGGCGGTGATGTCGGCCGACTTGTAGAGGGTGTCGAGGTCGGCGAGGGCCATGATCAGCATGCCGAGCATGCCGTCGGTGCCGTTGAGGAGGGCGAGGCCTTCCTTCTCCTTGAGCTCGACGGGCGCGATGCCGTGGGCGGCGAGCAGCTCGCCGGCGGGCCTCAGCACACCGTCGGGCCCCTCCGCGTCCCCCTCCCCCATCAGGGCGAGGGCGCAGTGGGAGAGCGGGGCGAGGTCGCCGGAGCAGCCGAGGGAGCCGTACTCGTGCACGACCGGGGTGATGCCGGCGTTGAGGACGTCGGCCATGGTCTGCGCGACCTGGGGGCGGACGCCGGTGCGCCCGGACGCGAGGGTCTTCAGCCGCAGGAACATCAGGGCGCGCACGACCTCGCGCTCGACGCGCGGGCCCATGCCGGCGGCGTGCGAGCGGACGATGTTGCGCTGGAGCTGGGCGCGGAGCTCGTGGCCGATGTGCCGGGTGGCGAGCGCACCGAAGCCGGTGGAGACCCCGTAGACGGGCTCGGGCTTGGCGGCGAGCGCGTCGATGACGTCCCGGGCGGTGGCCAGCGCCTGCACGGCCTCGGTCGACAGCTCGACGCGGGCGCCGTGACGGGCGACGTCGATGACGTCCTGCGGGGTCGTGCCGGACGTGCCGAGGACGACTGTCTGCATATCCATATTCAGCACCCTACGGATTGAAGACCGACCTGTCACTAGCTGACTTCGTCACGCCCCCGAAGGCCGGCGGACCCTTACGCGCCCGCCGACCGGCGAGCGGCGGCGTGGGCGCGGAACGCCCGCGTTCCGCGCACGGTGACGGCCACGCCCATGAGGGCGAGACCGGCGAGCACGACCGTGAAGTCGGCGAGCGTGAGACCCGCGACGACCACGAGGCCGCTCGCGGAATCGAGGAGGTCCCAGACCGGCTCGCCGCGCCGCCCGGGTCCCGCTCGGCGCAGCCTGCGGAGGACGCGGACGAGGGAGAGGAGCTGGAGGACGGCCAGGGCGAGCAGCGCCCAGCGGAACACGACGGGTATGTCCACGCCCACAAGGTACGCGGCCGCAAGCCCGGCGCGACGCCATCGGCCCGGCAGCCTCTCAGGGCGCTTGGGGCGGGGCCTCCGACGGGGGTTCCGGCAGGGGTGCGGACGCCGGGGGCGGTTCCGACGGGGACGCTTCCGCCGGGGGCGGTTTCGACGGGGACGCTTCCGGCTGGGGCGGGTCCGACCGGGGTGCGTCCGGCAGGGGCGGTTCCGGCACCGGCGGTGCGTCTCGGAAGCGGCGGCGGTCCCGGGCTCCCGGAGGGGCGTCCGCGAGGCGGACCACCGTGCCGTCGCGGCCCGCCACCACCGGCTTCGTCGAGCGGGCCGCCTTGGCCTGGTACTGGGCCGCGTCGGCGAGCCGGAAGAGGCGGCGGGCGGACCTGAGGGGGCCGATGGGGTCGCCGGTGGACGCCACCCCGCAGGCCACGCCCTCGCCCAGTTCCAGTTCCGCCGCCCGTACGCAGAGCTCCTCGGCGACCGCGACCACCTCGTCCGCCGTCGGGCCGACCGTCAGGAGGCAGAACTCGTCACCGCCCAGGCGGGCGGCGAGCGCGCCGGGGAGTATGGCGCCGCACCGGGAGAGGACGGAGCCGAAGCGTTCCAGGAGCCGGTCCCCGACGGCGTGACCGTGGGTGTCGTTGACGCGCTTGAGGCCGTTGAGGTCGCACACCATCAGGCTGACGACGGAGCCGTCCACCCGGTAGCGCTCGATGGCCTCGTCCAGGCGGGTGTCGACGGCCCGTCGGTTGGCGAGGCCGGTGAGGGGATCGGTGAAGGCGAGTTTGCGCACCTCCTCCAGGCGCTCGGCCTGGGCGACACCCGCCGCGACGACCGCCGAGAGCACGGTCGCGAAGTCGGCGTCCGCGCGGGTGAAAGGTTTCGCCTCCGGCGGGCGGGCCACGTACAGCTCGCCCCACGCCCGCCCGTGCAGCACGATCGGCGCGACCACGCAGCAGCCGCGCCCCCGCCGGCGCAGGCCCGTCACCCGGCCCGTCGGCACCGGGTCGCGGGCCGTCTCCACCCAGGCGTCCGGCTCGCCGCCGCCCGCCCACCGCTCGTGCAGGAACTCGGTGATCTCGGGGAACTGGTGCACCGGATACGTCTCCGAGTCCGGGAACTCCTCCTCCCCCACGGCCCGCTCCCCCGCGTTCACCAGGACCTTGAGGCGGCCGTGGTCCCGCTGCCAGACCGACAGGGCGGCGAAGTTCCCGTCGAGGCCGTGCACGGCCCCGAGCGCCGCCGCCCGCCAGAACTCGCGTGGAGTGTGCGCCGCCGCCATCGCCTGCGCCAGCGCCACTACGGCTCGCAGCCGCCCGTCCTCACCCATCCCCCAAGCTTAGGGAGGTTTGTAGCGATTTCACTTTCCAGACGTCACTGTCCGTGATATTTAGTGCAAAATGGTAGAAGTTATTCGCCCGGCCAGTTCGGCTTCCGCTTCTCGTTGAAGGCCGCCACGCCCTCCGCCCGGTCTCCCGAGAACGCCACCGAGCGCCAGGCCGCGTCCTCGACCTCGAGGCCTGCCCGCAGGTCGAGGCCCTGACCGAGCCGCATCGCCTTCTTCGCCGCGCGCAGGCCGACCGGCGAGTTCGCGGCGATCCGTCCCGCGAGCTCCAGGGCCGCCGTCCGGGCGTCCTCCTCCAGGAGGTCGACGAGGCCGAGCGCACGGGCCTCCGCCGCCTCCACCCGACGGGCCGTGAAGACCAGCTCGGCGGCGCGCGCCGCACCCACCCGGCGCGGGAGCAGCTGCGTACCGCCGCCGCCGGGGATGACGCCCACGGAGACCTCGGGGAGGCCGACGACGGCGGTCGCGTCCGCCACGATCACGTCGCAGGCGAGGGCCAGCTCGAAGCCGCCGCCGAGGGCGAAGCCGTGCACGGCGGCCACGGTCGGCATCGGAAGCTCCAGGACGCCGGTGTAGGCGGCGCGGGCGGTCGGCCGCTGGCGGACCAGCTCGGCGTCGGTGAAGGAGTTGCGCTCCTTGAGGTCGGCGCCGACGCAGAAGGCGCGGTCGTTCGAGGAGGTGAGCACGGTGACGCGGACCGAGGGGTCGGCGGCGAGCGCGTCGCAGGCGGCGCCGAGGGAGCGGGCCATCTCGGAGGAGACGGCGTTCATCGCCTTGGGCCGGTCGAGGACCAGTTCGGCGACGTGCCCGTCACCCCCGTCCTTCCGGACCACCACGAACTCACCGAAGCGCTGCTCGGACATGACCGCACACCCTCCCGACCCGAGGACCCCCGTTAACGGCTGTTAACAGGTGTTGACGGAGATCCTAGGTCGGGCGGCGGGTAAGGAGCCAGGGTTCGACGACGCCGAGACCACGGACCGGGCGCTGCCACATCGGCTGGAGCGCGAAGCGGTACGAGGCGGGCTTGCGGCCCTCCTTCTCCGCGCGGGCCGCCTGCTCCGCGGCCTCCGCCTCCGAGACGGGCGCCTCGCCCGTCCTCGACAGCTCCTCCGCGAGCGCGCCGTCGACGAGGACGGCGTCCTTCGGCGCTATCGAGGTGAGGCGGCTCGCCAGGTTCACGGTGGTGCCGAAGACATCGCCCATGCGGGTCGTCACGGTGCCGAAGGCGATGCCGACGCGCAGGGCGGGCATCGTCTCGTCGTGGCTGAGGGTCTCGATCAGGCGCAGCGCGATCTCGGCGGCCGTGCCGGCGTCGTCCGCCGCGTACAGCACCTCGTCGCCGAGGGTCTTGATGAGCCGGCCGCCGTGGGCGGCGACGAGGTCGGCGCAGGTCGTCTCGAAGGCCTCGACGAGTTCGCCGAGCTCCTCCTCCTCCAGGCGCCGGGTGAGCCGGGTGAAGCCGACGAGGTCCGCGAAGCCCACCGCGAGCCGTCGGTCGACCATCTCCTCGTCGTCGGCCGCCTGCACGACCCGGCCGGTGGCGGCGGCGAGCTGCCGCCGCCAGACGTAGATCAGGAACTCCTCCAGCTCGGGGAGGAGCAGCTCGACCAGGGGGTACGTGACCTCCGTACGGGTCATCCCGGGCTCGGGCGGCTCGGTGAGGCCCTCCAGGAAGGAGTCGATCTGCCACTCGGCGAGCCGGGCGGTGGTCTGCCCGGTGGAACGGGCGACCTGCACGGCCATCGGCTCGCTGAGCAGCCCGGCCTCGACGAGACCGGCGAGCCGCCGCAGCGCGAGGACGTCGGCCTCGGTGAGCGCCTTGGCCTGCCCGATGTCGGCGAAGCCCATGGCGCGCCAGAAGCGGGAGGCGAGCTCCATGGAGACGCCGGCGGTGCGGGCGGCCTGGAACGGCGTGTAGCGGCGGTCGGCGCCGAGGATGAGCTGTTCGAGGCGGATGGCGAGGGGGTCGTCGGTCGGCTCGGCCGTGTGGTCGACCTCGTGATGGGGGGTGGGGTACGTGGGAGGCTCGGGCGCGCCGCCCGAGTTCTCGTCGTCGACGGTCACCGGCCGCCTCCTGCCCGTTCCCTGCCCACTTGCCCTGCCGATCTGTCGCCCTGGATCGCGGTCCACGATACGGCAGGTGTGGGCTGGCTCACGCGCCGACGGTCCGCGGCCGTGGTTCCCGGGCCCGCTGGTGCGGGCCTCCCGGTGGACGGACCGGGGGCCCGCACACCCCGGTCAGCTCCGCAGGTGGACGATGTCGCCCGCTCCCACCGCTTCCGTGCCGCCGCCCTCCGTGGCGACCACCAGGCGGCCGTCGCCGTCCAGGGCGACCGCCTCGCCTTCCAGCATGCGCTCGCCGGGCAGGTCGGCCCTGACCCGGCGGCCGAGGGTCGCGCAGCCGGCCGCGTAGGCCGCCTGGAGGCCGGAGGCGTCGGGGTCCCCGTCGGCCCGTACCCAGTCGCCGTACCACTGCTCGAAGGAGCGCAGGACGGCCCGCAGGAGGGTGTCGCGGTCGGTGGAGACGGCATCGGCGAGGAGGAGGGAGCCGGCGCCGGGGACGGGCAGTTCGTCCTCGCGGAGGGTGACGTTGAGGCCGAGGCCGATGACGACGGCGTCCGCGCCGGCCCGTTCGGCGAGGATGCCGCCGGTCTTGCGTTCCTCGCCCGCGACGGAAACAAGGAGGTCGTTGGGCCACTTGAGCGACATGTCGACACCGGCCGCCTTCGCGAGGCCGGTCGCGGCGGCCACTCCGGTGAGCAGCGGCAGCCAGCCCCAGCGGTGGGCGGGCACGTCCGGCTTGAGGAGGACGGAGAGGAAGAGGCCGGAGCGGGCGGGCGCGGTCCAGCTGCGGTCGAGGCGGCCGCGGCCCGAGGTCTGCTCCTCGGCGACGAGGACCGTGCCGCCGGGCAGCTCGTCGGCGCGGGCGGCGAGGTCGCTGTTGGTGGATCCGGTGGTCGTGACCACGTCGAGCGAGGTCCACAGGCCGTCGGGGAGGACGAGGGCGCGGCGCAGGGCGGCGGTGTTCAGCGGGGGCCGGTCGAGGTCGGACCAGGGTCCGCCGGAGCCTTGGGAGGACGTCATGCAAGCCAGACTAGGTGTGGCAAAGACCGCAGTGCCGAACCGTATCGGCGTGGATACGCTACGCCTCAGTAGCTGAGCAGTAGCCCATTCGTAGTCAACGAACCCCCCGTGACCAGGCAGGGAGCCGCATCCCGATGTCCGAGCCGGCAGAGCAGTACGAGATCGACATTCACACGACCGCAGGCAAGATCGCGGACCTCAGGCGCCGTATCGACGAGGCCACCCATGCCGGCTCGGAGCGTGCGGTGGAGAAGCAGCACGCGAAGGGCAAGCTGACCGCGCGCGAACGGATCGCGCTGCTGCTCGACGAGGGGTCGTTCGTCGAGCTGGACGAGCTGGCCAGGCACCGGTCGACCAACTTCGGCCTGGAGAGGAACCGGCCGTACGGAGACGGTGTCGTCACCGGCTACGGCACGGTCGACGGGCGTCCGGTGGCGGTGTTCTCGCAGGACTTCACGGTCTTCGGCGGCGCGCTCGGCGAGACGTACGGCCAGAAGATCATCAAGGTGATGGACTTCGCGCTGAAGACGGGCTGCCCGGTCATCGGCATCAACGACTCCGGCGGCGCCCGCATCCAGGAGGGGGTGAGCGCGCTCGGCATGTACGGCGAGATCTTCCGCCGCAACACCCACGCCTCGGGCGTGATCCCGCAGATCTCCCTGGTCGTCGGCCCGTGCGCGGGCGGCGCGGTGTACTCGCCCGCGATCACCGACTTCACGGTGATGGTGGACCAGACCTCGCACATGTTCATCACAGGGCCGGACGTCATCAAGACGGTGACCGGCGAGGACGTGGGCTTCGAGGAGCTGGGCGGCGCCCGGACGCACAACGCGACCTCGGGCGTGGCGCACCACATGGCGGGGGACGAGAAGGACGCCATCGAGTACGTGAAGTCCCTGCTGTCCTACCTGCCGTCGAACAACCTCTCCGAGCCGCCGACGTTCCCGGAGGTGGCGGACACCGAGGTGAGTGACGAGGACCGCGAGCTGGACACGCTGATCCCCGACTCGGCGAACCAGCCGTACGACATGCACCGGGTCATCGAGCATGTCCTGGACGACGGGGAGTTCCTGGAGACGCAGTCGCTGTTCGCGCCGAACATCCTGACCGGCTTCGGCCGGGTCGAGGGCTTCCCCGTCGGCGTGGTCGCGAACCAGCCGATGCAGTTCGCGGGCTGCCTGGACATCGACGCGTCCGAGAAGGCCGCGCGGTTCGTCCGCACCTGCGACGCCTTCAACATCCCGGTGCTGACCTTCGTCGACGTGCCGGGGTTCCTGCCGGGCGTGGACCAGGAGTACGGCGGCATCATCCGGCGCGGCGCGAAGCTGATCTACGCGTACGCCGAGGCCACGGTCCCGCTGATCACCGTCATCACCCGGAAGGCCTTCGGCGGCGCGTACGACGTCATGGGCTCCAAGCACCTGGGCGCGGACCTGAACCTGGCGTGGCCGACGGCGCAGATCGCGGTCATGGGGGCGCAGGGCGCGGTGAACATCCTGCACCGGCGCACCATCGCGGAGGCGGAGGACCAGGAGTCGGAGCGGGCGCGGCTGATCCGCGAGTACGAGGACACCCTGCTCAACCCGTACACGGCGGCCGAGCGCGGCTACATCGACGGTGTGGTCATGCCGTCGGACACGCGCCCGCAGATCGTGAAGGGCCTGCGTCAGCTGCGGACGAAGCGGGCCTCCCTGCCTCCGAAGAAGCACGGCAACATCCCGCTCTAACCGCTCCAGGACCTCGAAGGAGTCGTTGTGATCAAGGTCGTACGAGGAAATCCGACCCCCGAGGAGCTGGCCGCCGCACTGGCGGTGGTCCAGGCGCGGGCCGCGGCGACGGCGGCGGCGTCCGCCGGCAGCGGCGGCCCCGCGGTGCCGGAGGGGTGGTCGGACCCGTCCCGGATCGCGCGCGCGGTGCGGCACCGGCCGGGCCCGCGGGCCTGGGCCAGGTCCTACTGGCCCGTGTAGCAGTCGCTCGTCGGAGCGTGGGAGGCCGGGCCCCGTGTGCGGGGGGTCCGGCCTCTCGCGTGCCGCGGTCGTCCGTCACGTACGGCGCAGGAGGAGACCGGACAGGACGGCTCCGACGGCGACGATCGCGGCGTTGACGAGGACCGCGAGGCCGATGCCGTCGAGCAGCACGGGCGTGGTGACGACCACGGCGCTCATGATCGGGGTGCCCATGGTGATGCCGATCTGCTGGGTCATGGTCGCGAGGCCGGTCGCCGTGCCCTGGTCGTGGTCGGGGATGCCGGAGGTGGCGGTGACCATGAAGCCGACGATGGCGAGCATGTTGCCGACGCCTCCCGCGAAGGTGGCGGCGAGCAGCAGCCAGAGGCTGCCCCGGTCGTCGCCCAGTCCGTACAGGGCGAGGGTCGCGGCGGCCTGGAGGAGCCCGCCGACGACGAGCGCGGTGCGGGCGCCGTAGCGGCCGATGAAGCGGGAGGCGAGCACCCCGCCGAGGACCGTGCCGGCGCCGAGGACGCCGAAGGAGAGTCCGGCGGCGAGCGGGGAGAAGCCCAGGACGTCCTGGAGGTAGAGCGTCATCAGGAAGACCAGCGACGTCTCGGTCACGAAGGCGACGAGCCCGGCGACGTTGCCCCAGACGACGGTGCGGCGGGTGAGGATCCGTACGGGCACGAGGGGTGAGGCGGACCGCCGCTCCACGAACCAGAAGGCGACGAGCAGGGCGACGCCGACGACGAGGGCCAGGGGCTCGGTGGTCAGTCCGTAGACGAGGGCGAGGAGTCCGGCGGTGACGGTGATCGCGCCGGGGACGTCGAGGCGGGGCCGGACGGCCGGGCGGCTCTCCTTCAGGACGAC
Source organism: Streptomyces sp. NPDC016459 (assembly GCF_040632845.1). Classification (NCBI taxonomy): domain Bacteria; kingdom Bacillati; phylum Actinomycetota; class Actinomycetes; order Kitasatosporales; family Streptomycetaceae; genus Streptomyces; species Streptomyces sp. NPDC016459. The sequence continues at coordinate 386,111 of NZ_JBEYCR010000002.1, read as the reverse complement.
GGGGGCGACGAGGAGGACGGCGAGGACCACCGGCACGTTGACGAGGAAGGCCCAGCGCCAGGAGAGCAGGTCGGTGAGGACGCCGCCGAGGATCGCGCCGGTGGTGAAGCCGGCGGACATCAGGGCGCCGTTGAGGCCGAGCGCGCGGGCGCGCAGGGGGCCCTCGGGGAAGGAGGCGGTGAGCAGGGAGAGGCCTGCGGGGGTGACGGCGGCGGTGGCCAGGCCCTGGGCGACGCGGGCGGCCATCAGCATCTCGGGGCCGGTGGCGAGGCCGCCGACGAGGGAGGACACGCCGAGGAGTGCCATGCCGCCGAGGAAGAGGCGGCGGCGTCCGACGAGGTCGGCGACGCGCCCGAAGAGGAGGGTGAAGCCGGCGGCGGCGAGGGCGAAGGAGGTGGCGATCCACTGGAGGCCGCCGAGGGTGAAGCCGAGTCCCTCGCCGATGACGGGCAGGGCGACGTTCAGGATCGAGAAGTCCACGGCCAGCATGAACTGGGCGAGGAGGAGGACGACGAGGACGAGTCGCATCCGGCCGGTCATGCGGGTGTCGACGTGTTCCGTCGGCTTGGGGAGATCCAGGGCGACCATGACTGAGCCCCTTAATGGGAGACTGGTTCCGTTAAGATGTCCCGTACCGTAGCAGAGTCGATGGCGTTAATGGAACAGGAGACCCGTTTGCCCGAGAGCCAGCCGGCCTCGCCCGGCACGCTGCGCCCCGGCGGCCGTACCGCGAAGGTCCGCAGGGCCGTCCTGGACGCCACCCGGGACGCCCTTGCGGAGAGCGGCTTCCACGCCCTGAACATGGACCGGATCGCGGCGGGCGCCGGCGTCGGCAAGACCACCGTGTACCGCCGCTGGGGCTCCCCCGTCGGCCTGGTCACCGACCTCCTGCGCGACATGGCCGACCAGTCCCTGCCGGCGGCCGACACCGGCAGCCTCGCGGGCGACCTGCGGGCCAACGCCGAACTCGTCCGGGACACCCTCACCGACGCCCGGATGGGCGCCGTCTTCCGCGCGGTCATCGCCGCGGGCGCCTGCGACGAGGAGTGCGCCCGCGCGCTCGCCGACTTCTACCGCACCCGGCTCGCCGAATGGGCCCCCGTCGTCGCCAGGGGCGGGGCGCGCGGCGAGATCCCCGCGGGGACGGACCCGGTCGAGCTGCTCCGCGCCGTCTCCGCCCCGCTCTACTACCGCTTCACCGTCACCCGCGAGGAGCTCACCGCGGCCGTGGTGGAACGGGCGGTGTCGGCGGCGCTCGCGGCGGCACGGGACGGGGTGTTCCTCCGCCCGTAGCCTCCGCGAATAGTCCTCCGGTACGGGGGCGCCTGAGTACCCGTACTCAGGCGCCCCGCCCGTCCCGGCCGCAGGATCGGAGGCATGCTGTGGTCCGACCCGAAGAACCAGCCGCCGAAGTTCATGCGCGACATGCAGGCGATGCTCCGCCGCGCGGGCGTGCTGCTTGCGCTCGCGATGGTGGTGGCCATGTTCGTGGTCAGCGCGCGCTGACGCGCCCACTGGCTACGCTGCCCCCATGACTGCTGATCCGCGCCGTGTCGTGCTCGCCTCCGCCTCCCCCGCCCGCCTGGGACTGCTCCGGCAGGCCGGTCTCGCCCCCGAGGTGATCGTGAGCGGGGTCGACGAGGACAAGGTGCACGCCCCGACCCCGGCCGAGCTCGCGCTCACCCTCGCGGAGGCGAAGGCCGCCCATGTGGCCGCGCGGCCCGAGGTGTTCGGCGCCCTGGTCATCGGCTGCGACTCGGTCCTCGAACTCGACGGGCAGGCCCTCGGCAAGCCGGCCGACGCCGAGGAGGCCACGGCCCGCTGGAAGGCGATGCGGGGCCGGGTCGGCGTCCTCCAGACCGGTCACTGCGTGTACGACACGGCCGCCAAGCGCTTCGAGTCGGCGACGGCCTCCACCGTGGTCCGCTTCGGCGAGCCGACGGACGAGGAGATCGCCGCGTACGTGGCGAGCGGCGAACCGCTGCACGTGGCGGGCGCGTTCACCCTGGACGGACGCTCGGCGCCGTTCATCGACGGCATCGACGGGGACCCGGGCAATGTGATCGGCCTGTCGCTGCCGCTGCTGCGCCGGCTCCTCGCGAAGCTGGACGTGCGGATCACCGACCTCTGGGCCTGAGACACCTGAGACACCCGGACGCGGTCCACGGCGACCCGCGCGACCCGCCTACCGCCGGGCCCCGAGGTTGCCCTGACCGGGCGTCACGCGGCCGCCGGGGCCTCTCCGAGGGGCTCGGCGGCCTTGTCGTACCCCTCGCCGTACGCCACGAGGGTGAGCACCACCAGGCCGAGGACGACCACCAGGAAGGTGAACGCCGCCCAGCCGAGCAGTCCCACCGCCACCGCGGCGAGGACGCCGTGCACGACGGCGCAGCCGATGAGCAGGCCCCGGGCCGCCCGGCCGGGCCGGCGGTCGCGGATGCCCGCGAGGAAGGCGACGAGGGCGCAGAGGGCGAGGGCGATCCCGGACGCGATGCCGAGCGCCCACGTGCCGGTGTACATCGCGTCGGGGTCCATGCCGTCGAGGGACATCGACTGGGCCTTCACGAACCGGGCCATCACGGCGTTGATGACGATGATCCCGGGTGCTTCGAGGAGCAGCACCGCCGCCGTCACGAGAGCTATCGGTCTGCGGACCACCTCGGCCACCCCCTGCATTCGCCTGTTACCGACAGTACGATCGACAGCGCGAAGGCTACTGGCCGGTAAACCCTCGGACAAGAGTCCGGACAGGGCGGGCGACGGCGGACGGCGCGGCAAAGAATCGTCGACCCCTTCGTAGGGACCCCACAAAGAAACCCGAATGGCGACTGGCCGCACGAACAGAGACCTGCGCCACACCCCGGAGCTACTGTGCCGTAAAGGAACCCTGCGTACCGTGGTGCGACAAGGGAATTCACGACCCGAGCGGGCCCGGGGTCACGCTCCGTGTGGGCAAGCTCACCACTGGGGACGGGTCGAAAGGCCGTGTCGGCAGTCCCTAAACTCAGCTTGTTTCAAGGAGGGAGCCATCGTGCGCAAGGTGCTCATCGCCAACCGTGGCGAAATCGCTGTCCGTGTGGCCCGGGCGTGCCGGGACGCGGGTATCGGCAGCGTGGCCGTGTACGCCGAGCCGGACCGGGACGCCGTGCATGTCCGGGCCGCCGACGAGGCCTTCGCTCTGGGCGGTGACACTCCGGCGACCAGTTACCTGGACATGGCGAAGGTGCTCCAGGCGGCGAAGGACTCCGGTGCGGACGCGGTGCACCCGGGGTACGGGTTCCTGTCGGAGAACGCCGAGTTCGCGCAGGCCGTCCTGGACGCGGGCCTGACGTGGATCGGCCCGCCGCCGCAGGCGATCCGTGACCTGGGCGACAAGGTGGCGGCGCGTCACATCGCGCAGCGCGCAGGCGCCCCGCTGGTCGCCGGAACGCCGGACCCGGTGTCGGGCGCGGACGAGGTCGTGGCGTTCGCGGAGGAGCACGGTCTTCCGATCGCGATCAAGGCCGCGTTCGGCGGTGGCGGGCGTGGCCTCAAGGTCGCCCGCACGCTGGAGGAGGTCCCGGAGCTGTACGACTCGGCCGTCCGTGAGGCGGTCGCCGCCTTCGGCCGGGGCGAGTGCTTCGTCGAGCGCTACCTCGACAAGCCCCGCCACGTGGAGACGCAGTGCCTGGCCGACACCCACGGCAACGTGGTCGTCGTCTCGACGCGTGACTGCTCGCTGCAGCGCCGCCACCAGAAGCTGGTGGAGGAGGCCCCCGCGCCGTTCCTCACCCCCGAGCAGAACGCCGAGCTGTACGCGGCGTCCAAGGCGATCCTGAAGGAGGCCGGCTACGTCGGCGCCGGCACGGTCGAGTTCCTCGTGGGCACCGACGGCACGATCTCCTTCCTGGAGGTCAACACGCGCCTCCAGGTCGAGCACCCGGTGACCGAGGAGGTCACGGGTCTCGACCTGGTGCGGGAGATGTTCCGGATCGCGGACGGTGAGGAGCTCGGGTACGGCGACCCGGAGGTGCGGGGTCACTCTTTCGAGTTCCGTATCAACGGCGAGGACCCGGGCCGTGGCTTCCTGCCCGCGCCCGGCACCGTCACCCTCTTCGACCCGCCGTCCGGGCCCGGTGTCCGGCTGGACGCGGGCGTGGAGTCCGGCTCGGTGATCGGCCCGGCGTGGGACTCGCTCCTGGCCAAGCTGATCGTGACCGGCGCGACCCGTGAGCAGGCCCTCCAGCGTGCCGCGCGGGCGCTGGCGGAGTTCAAGGTCGAGGGCATGGCCACGGCCATCCCCTTCCACCAGGCCGTCGTCGTCGACCCCGACTTCACCGCCGACCCGTTCCGGGTCCACACCCGGTGGATCGAGACGGAGTTCGTCAACGAGATCAAGCCCTTCGCCCCGGCCGGCGCGGACGCCGACGAGGACGAGTCGGGCCGCGAGACGATCGTGGTCGAGGTCGGCGGCAAGCGTCTTGAGGTCTCCCTCCCGTCCAGCCTCGGCATGACCCTGGCCCGTACCGGCCTCGCGGCGGGTGCGAAGCCGAAGCGGCGCGCGGCGAAGAAGTCCGGCCCGGCCGCCTCGGGCGACACCCTCGCCTCCCCGATGCAGGGCACGATCGTGAAGATCGCGGTCGAGGAGGGCCAGGAGGTCAAGGAGGGCGACCTGATCGTCGTCCTCGAGGCCATGAAGATGGAGCAGCCCCTCAACGCGCACCGCTCCGGCACCGTCAAGGGCCTGAGCGCCGAGGTCGGCGCCTCGGTCACCTCCGGCGCCGTCATCTGCGACATCAAGGACTGACCGTCGCACCGAGTACGGTACGAAGGGCCCGCAGGCAGCCGCCTGCGGGCCCTTCGTCGAGGGGAGGCATCGTCACACCATGCGAGCCGACGCGCGCCGCAACCACGAGCGGCTGCTCACCGAGGCCCGTCGCACCTTCGCCGCGCAGGGCGCCGACGCGTCCCTGGAGGAGATCGCGCGTCGCGCGGGGGTGGGGATCGGCACCCTCTACCGCCACTTCCCCACCCGGGCGGAGCTGCTGAACGCCGTCTTCCAGGAGGCCCTGGCCGAACTCCTCAGCCGCTCACGGGAGCTGACCGAGACCGAGGAGCCGTGCCGCGCCCTGGTGGAGTGGCTGCGGGCCCTGGTCGCCCACGCGGGCGAGTACCGGGGCCTCGCGCACGCGCTGATGTCCGCCTCGTACGACCGGAGTTCTGCGCTCACCGGATGCAGCGAGCCGCTGCGCGCGGCGGGTGAGCGGCTGCTCGGGCGCGCCCGGGAGGCGGGTCAGGTGCGGGCCGACGTGTCGATCGGCGATCTGCTGCAGCTGACCAACGCGATCGCGCTGGCGGCGGAACAGTGCCCGGAGGACGACGGGCTGGCGGACCGCCTGCTCGCCCTGACGCTTCGGGGCATCAAGGACTGAGGACGTGCGGTACGCGTCGGGCCGGGTGCGCGGGGGATGTTTCGGTACGCGTCGGGCCGGGTGCGCGGGGACGTGCGGTACCCGTCGGACCGGGCGCGCGGGGACCGAGGGCGTGGGGACCCCCGGGGCGAGGTCCCTCGGGGCACCACCTCAGCGGCGGCGCATGTCCGCGACGCGGGCCGTGCGCTCCAGTGTCTCGGCGGCCATTCCTCCGCCCGGGCCCCTGAACTGACCGGCCGCCATCCGTCCGCGCTGGACCGGGAGCGGCATGTCACGGCGGGGCCGGACGCCCGGGGGGACCTGCTCACCGCCCGGGGGGCCGCCGGCGGCGCCCGTACCGGCGACGGTGATCTGGACGCCCTGGTCGGCGAGGGCCTGGAGCTCGGTGGCGGCCCGGTCGTCGTGGGCGGGCGGCTCGTCGGTCACCAGTCGGGTGATGACGTCCGTGGGCACCGTCTGGAACATGGTGTCGGCGCCGAGCTTGGTGTGGTCGGCGAGGACCACGACCTCCGCGGCGGCCTGGACGAGCGCCCGGTCCACGCTCGCGGAGAGCATGTTGGACGTGGACAGGCCGCGCTCGGCGGTCAGTCCGCTCCCGGAGAGGAAGGCGCGGGAGACCCTGAGTCCCTGGAGCGACTGCTCGGCCCCGCTGCCCACGAGCGCGTAGTTGGAGCCGCGCAGGGTGCCGCCGGTCATGACGACCTCGACCCGGTTGGCGTGGGCGAGGGCCTGGGCGACGAGCAGGGAGTTGGTGACCACGGTCAGTCCGGGCACGCGGGCGAGCCGGCGGGCCAGCTCCTGCGTGGTCGTCCCGGCGCCGACGACGATGGCCTCGCCTTCTTCGACCAGGCTCGCGGCGAGGTCGGCGATGGCCGTCTTCTCCGCGGCCGCGAGATGGGATTTCTGCGGGAAGCCGGATTCTCGCGTGAATCCGCCCGGCAACACCGCACCGCCGTGCCGGCGGTCGAGGAGTCCTTCTGCCTCGAGGGCCCGTACGTCTCTCCGTACGGTCACCTCAGAGGTCTGGACGACGCGGGCGAGCTCGCGGAGCGACACGGCCCCATTGGCTCGCACCATTTCGAGGATCAACTGACGACGTTCTGCAGCGAACACGAAACTGACAGTAACGTGACCGGCCGATAGTTTTCAGCAGTATGCGCCGATTTGCAGAAGATGAACACAGACGGGGCCTCCAAGTGGTATGGGAGGCCCCGTCGTTGCTCCGGCTTGTGCCGGTACGGGGAGTTACACCTCGCCCGCGGACTTCCGGGTGTGCAACTGCCGTGCCACTTCCGCGATCGAACCCGACAGGGAGGGGTACACGGTGAAGGCGTTTGCGATCTGTTCGACGGTCAGATTGTTGTCGACCGCGATCGAGATCGGATGGATCAGTTCGCTCGCCTTGGGGGCGACGACACAGCCGCCGACCACGATGCCGGTGCCCGGACGGCAGAAGATCTTCACGAAGCCGTCCCGGATGCCCTGCATCTTCGCGCGCGGGTTGCGCAGCAGCGGCAGCTTGACGACCTTGGCGTCGATCTTGCCCGCGTCCACGTCGGCCTGCGTGTAGCCGACGGTGGCGATCTCCGGGTCGGTGAAGACGTTCGACGAGACCGTCTTCAGGTTGAGCGGGGCCACCGCGTCGCCGAGGAAGTGGTACATCGCGATACGGCCCTGCATGGCGGCCACCGAGGCCAGCGCGAAGACACCGGTGACGTCACCGGCCGCGTACACGCCGGGGGCGCTCGTACGGGAGACCCTGTCGGTCCAGATGTGACCGGAGTCCTTCAGCCTGACCCCCGCCTCCTCCAGACCCATCCCGGCCGAGTTCGGGATCGCGCCGACCGCCATGAGGCAGTGCGTGCCGGAGATGACCCGGCCGTCCGCGAGGGTCACCTCGACCCGGTCGCCGACCAGCTTGGCGGACTCGGCTCGGGAACGGGCCATGACGTTCATGCCGCGCCGCCGGAAGACGTCCTCGAGGACGGCCGCCGCGTCCGGGTCCTCACCGGGCAGCACCCGGTCGCGGGAGGAGACCAGGGTGACCCGGGAGCCGAGCGCCTGGTAGGCGCCGGCGAACTCGGCGCCGGTGACGCCGGAGCCGACCACGATGAGCTCCTCCGGGAGCTCCTTGAGGTCGTAGACCTGCGTCCAGTTCAGGATGCGCTCGCCGTCCGGCTTGGCGTCCGGCACCTCGCGCGGGTGGGCGCCCGTCGCGATGAGCACGGCGTCGGCGGTCAGCGTCTCCTCGGTGCCGTCGGCCGCGGTGACGATCACCTGGCGGGAGCCGTCCGTCGCCTGCCGGCCGGAGAGCCGGCCGCGGCCGCGCAGGACCCGGGCGCCGGCCCGGGTGACGGAGGCGGTGATGTCGTGCGACTGGGCGAGCGCGAGGCGCTTCACCCGGCGGTTGACCTTGCCGAGGTCCACGCCCACGACCCGGGCGGCCTGCTCCAGGTGGGGGGTGTCGTCCGCGACGATGATGCCGAGTTCCTCGTAGGAGGAGTCGAAGGTGGTCATCACCTCCGCCGTGGCGATGAGCGTCTTGGACGGGACGCAGTCGGTCAGGACGGACGCGCCGCCGAGGCCGTCGCAGTCGACGACGGTCACCTCCGCGCCGAGTTGGGCGCCCACCAGGGCCGCCTCGTATCCGCCGGGTCCGCCGCCGATGATCACGATCCGGGTCACTGGGATCTACGCCTCGCGCTCTCGTTCTGCCGGGGGGTCCCCCCGTGGGATGCAGTGCGTACACCATTGTCCCGCACGCTTCAAGTGCGTACCCCATTCTCCCGCACGTCCGGCGCGGTCTCACGCCGGGGCCTCCGAAGGGGCGCGCCCCCCGGCGGCACGGCTCCCCGGCGGCGGGGGCCGCCCGGTCGCCACCTCGGAGTTCGGCGGACACCCCGCCCCCTCCCGTACCCTCGGTCCCATGTCGCTCTACGCCGCTTTCGCCGGCAACCTCGACGCGCGGCTGATGAGCCGCCGCGCCCCGCACTCCCCGCTGCGCGGCACCGGCTGGCTGAACGGCTGGCGGCTGACCTTCGGCGGCGAGCAGATGGGCTGGGAGGGAGCGCTGGCCACGATTGTGGAAGCCCCCCGCTCCCAGGTCTTCGTGGCGCTGTACGACATCGCGCCGATGGACGAGGACTCCATGGACCGGTGGGAGGGCGTCGGCCTCGACATCTACCGCCGGATGCGGGTGCGGGTGCACACCCTGGACGGCGAGGACGCCGCCTGGGTGTACGTCCTCAACGCGTACGAGGGCGGGCTGCCGTCGGCGCGGTACCTGGGCGAGGTCGCCGACGCGGCCGAGTCCGCGGGCGCGCCGCACGACTACGTGATGGAGTTGCGCAAGCGCCCCTGCTGACACGTGTGCGAACACCCCAGGGGCGGGGACGGGGGTAGGTGTGCGCCTTTCGTCGGAAACGACAAGACAACGATCGCATGTCCGTCGGCATCGTCATCTACGCGCGTAGGCAATCTGCGGCTACGCTTCTGCGCGTAGGAAATCCGTCCGGGGCCCGCCTCGGACCCCCCTCACCGAGGCGAGAGAGTCAGTGAACGCAACTGCCACCCCGTACGAGGCCGCCGAGGCCGCTGCCGCACGTCTTCGCGAGCTGACCGGAGTCGAGAAGCACGACGTCGCCCTGGTCATGGGCTCGGGCTGGGCGCCCGCCGTCGACGCGCTCGGCGCCCCCGAGGCCGAGTTCCCGGTGACCGACCTTCCCGGCTTCCCGCCGCCCGTCGTCGAGGGCCACGGCGGCAAGATCCGCTCGTACAAGATCGGCGCGAAGCGCGCCCTCGTCTTCCTCGGCCGCACCCACTTCTACGAGGGCCGCGGTGTCGCGTCCGTCGCCCACGGCGTCCGTACCGCCGTCGCCGCCGGCTGCGAGACCGTCATCCTCACCAACGGCTGCGGCGGCCTGCGCGAGGGCATGCGCCCCGGCCAGCCCGTCCTCATCAGCGACCACCTCAACCTGACGGCGGCCTCCCCCATCGTCGGGGCGAACTTCGTCGACCTCACCGACCTGTACTCGCCGCGGCTGCGCGCGCTGTGCAAGGAGGTCGACGAGACCCTCGAAGAGGGCGTCTACGTGCAGTTCCCCGGCCCCCACTACGAGACCCCGGCCGAGATCAACATGGTCCGCGTCCTCGGCGGCGACCTGGTCGGCATGTCCACCGTCCTGGAGGCCATCGCCGCCCGCGAGGCCGGCGCGGAGGTCCTCGGCATCTCCCTGGTCACCAACCTGGCGGCGGGGCTCTCGGGCGAGCCGCTGAACCACGAGGAGGTCCTCCAGGCCGGGCGGGACTCGGCGGCGCGGATGGGCGAGCTGCTGACCCGGGTGCTCGACCGCATCTGACGCCGGTCGGGGCCGCCGCGGGGCTTCCTCCCCAGCCGGCCCCTTCCCGCACCGGGGCTCCGTCCCAGGGCCGGCGCCTCGAACGCCGGGGCTGGTTCCCACCCCGGTTTCGGGAAGGGGCGGGGTGGGGGAAGGCTCCGGCGCGGCGGCACCCCGCACCGCCCACCCGTACCCGCCCCCGCCGACTCCCCGAAAGGCACACCGTGACGCAGGACGATCTCCTCACCCAGGCCCAGGCATGGCTCGCCGAGGACCCCGACCCGGAGACCCGTGACGAGCTCGCGAAGCTCGTCGACGGCGGTGCGAGCGCCGAGCTCGCCGCTCGGTTCGCCGGCACCCTCCAGTTCGGCACCGCCGGGCTCCGCGGGGAGCTCGGCGCAGGGCCCATGCGGATGAACCGCTCGGTCGTCATCCGCGCGGCCGCCGGGCTCGCCGCCTACCTCAAGGCGAAGGGCGAGGAAGGCGGGCTCGTCGTCATCGGCTACGACGCCCGCTACAAGTCCGCCGACTTCGCCCGCGACACCGCCGCCGTGATGACCGGCGCCGGGCTGCGCGCCGCGCTCCTCCCCCGCCCGCTGCCGACGCCCGTCCTCGCGTACGCCATAAGGCATCTGGGCGCCGTCGCCGGTGTCGAGGTGACCGCGAGCCACAACCCGCCCCGCGACAACGGCTACAAGGTCTATCTGGGCGACGGCTCGCAGATCGTGCCGCCCGCCGACGCGGAGATCGCCGCCGAGATCGCCGCGGTCCGCTCGCTGGCCGACGTACCGCGTCCGGAGGAAGGCTGGGAGACCCTCGGCGACGAGGTGCTCGACGCCTATCTGGAGCGTACGGACGCCGTCCTGACCGCCGGGTCCCCCCGTACCGCCCGGACCGTCTACACGGCCATGCACGGCGTCGGCAAGGACGTCCTGACGGCCGCGTTCGCCCGGGCCGGGTTCCCGCCGCCGGCGCTCGTCGCCGCGCAGGCCGAGCCCGACCCGGCCTTCCCGACGGTCGCCTTCCCCAACCCGGAGGAGCCGGGGGCCATGGACCTGGCCTTCGAGGCGGCCCGGGCCGTGGACCCCGACCTGGTCATCGCCAACGACCCGGACGCCGACCGCTGCGCGGTGGCCGTGCCGGACCCGTCGGTCGTCGGCGGCTGGCGGATGCTCCGCGGCGACGAGGTCGGCGCGCTGCTCGCCGCGCACCTCGTCGGCAAGGGGGCCACGGGCGTCTTCGCCGAGTCGATCGTGTCGTCCTCGCTGCTCGGCCGGATCGCCGAGGCCGCGGGCGTCGGCTACGAGGAGACCCTGACGGGCTTCAAGTGGATCGCCCGGGTCGAGGGCCTGCGGTACGGGTACGAGGAGGCGCTCGGCTACTGCGTCGACCCGGAGGGCGTCCGCGACAAGGACGGCATCACGGCGGCGCTGCTCGTCACCGAGCTGGCGTCGGTGCTCAAGGAGCAGGGCCGGAGCCTGACCGATCTGCTCGACGACCTGGCGGTGGAGCACGGGCTGCACGCCACGGACCAGCTGTCGGTGCGGGTCGAGGACCTGAGCGTCATCGCGAACGCCATGGCGGCGCTGCGCGAGCGGCCGCCGGTCTCGCTGGCCGGTCTGACGGTCGTCTCCGCGGAGGACCTGACGAAGGGGACGGAGTCGCTGCCCCCGACGGACGGGCTGCGCTACCGCCTGGAGGGCGCGTACAAGGCCCGGGTGATCGTCCGGCCCAGCGGTACGGAGCCCAAGCTCAAGTGCTACCTGGAGGTCGTGGTGCCGGTCGCGTCGGCGGCCGACCTCGCCACGGCGCGCGCGAAGGCCACGGAGCTGCTGGTCGCGGTCAAGCGCGACCTGTCGGCGGCCGCCGGGCTCTGACCCCGCGGGGCAGACGCGAAGGGCCGGTACGGAAATCCACTCCGTACCGGCCCTTCGTCGTTCACGGGGAGTCCGTGCGGCGGTGTCCGGCCGAAGCGTCCGGCTCCCGGCTACGGATCAGCCCGTCGCCATCAGGACCACCAGGAGCAGCAGCCCGGCCGCGGCGGGCCCGACGATCCCGTACGCCCAGCGCACCCGCGCCTCGCCCTGCGCCCCCGGCGTCCCGGAGCGGTGCTCGGCGAGTTCACGCAGGTCGGCGACGGTCTGGTCGGTGGGCGCCGTCCGCGAGGCGGTGTCCCGTACGTCGACGTTGACCGAGGTACGGCCGTGCGGGTCGTCCTGGGAGGCGCGGGCGGCGCGACGGGCCGCCCGCTTGCGCTGGCGCAGCGACACGGGGACGGCCCACAGCTGGTACTTGGTGCCGTCCCGGGTGAGGACCTCGCTGGAGTACCCGGCGCGGACGTCGGCGACCGTCGCCCAGGGCAGCGTGATCGACCGGAACGGGTTGCGGATCCTGAGCCGGTCGTCGTCGGCGTACACGGCGGGCCGGATGGTGAAGGCGACGATCAGCGGGACGGCCAGGACGAGAGCCGCGAGCGCGATCCACGGCGAGCGGCCCTCGCCGCGCAGCACCACGTCACCGGCGAACACGATCGCGAGGAGCAGCAGGAACACGCCGCTGGCGATCCCCAGCGGCGACCGGAAGACACGGTCGGGGGACGGCTGCTTCGCGGCCGGCTGCTCGGGGGTCGACTCACGGCTCGGCTCGTGGCTGGGCTCGGGGGTCGGCTCGGGGGTCGTCATGCCGCCGATTGTGCCTCAGCGGACCGGTGAGGACTCAGGCGGCCCGCGTGGCCGCGAGATCCGCGTACAGAATGCTGTGGTCCGGGCGGTGGGCGTCGGCCAGACGCTCGCGGACGGCGCCGGGGTGGCGGCGGAGCCATCCGTCATGCGCCCGGTCCTCGGTGAGCGCCGGCGGGGCGGTGTGACCTCGGGCTCTGCGAAGCCTGCCCCCTGTACAGGTCGCTACGCGCGTAGATATGCTCGACTGGTGACCATGCCCACCACTGCACCCGCAGCTCTCGCATTCGCCGACGTGACCGCGTCCGACAGTGCGCTGCGCCGTTTCCTCCACGGGCTGCCCGGCGTCGACGCCGTCGGCCTGGAGGCGCGCGCCGCGTCCCTCGGCACCCGCTCGATCAAGACCACGTCCAAGGCGTACGCCATCGACCTGGCCATCTCCATGATCGACCTGACGACGCTCGAAGGCGCGGACACCCCGGGCAAGGTCCGGGCGCTCGCCGCCAAGGCCGTCCGTCCCGACCCGACCGACCGCACGGCCCCGACGACCGCCGCCGTCTGCGTCTATCCCGACATGGTCGCCACCGCCAAGGCGGCCCTCGCGGGCTCCGACGTCAAGGTCGCCTCGGTCGCCACCGCCTTCCCGGCCGGCCGCGCCGCGCTCCCCGTGAAGCTCGCGGACACGGCGGACGCCATCGCCGCGGGCGCCGACGAGATCGACATGGTCATCGACCGTGGCGCCTTCCTCTCCGGTCACTACCTCCAGGTCTTCGAGCAGATCGCCGCGATCAAGGCGGAGTGCGGTGACCGCGCCCGCCTCAAGGTGATCTTCGAGACCGGTGAGCTGTCCACGTACGACAACATCCGCCGCGCCTCCTGGCTCGGCATGATGGCGGGCGCGGACTTCATCAAGACCTCGACCGGCAAGGTCGCGGTCAACGCCACCCCGGCCAACACGCTGCTGATGCTGGAGGCCGTGCGCGACTTCCGCGCCCAGACCGGCGTCCAGATCGGTGTCAAGCCGGCCGGCGGCATCCGCAACACCAAGGAAGCGATCAAGTTCCTGGTCCTCGTCAACGAGACCGTGGGCGAGGACTGGCTGGACAACCACTGGTTCCGTTTCGGCGCCTCCAGCCTGCTCAACGACCTGCTGATGCAGCGCCAGAAGCTGGCGACCGGCCGTTACTCCGGCCCCGATTACGTGACGGTGGACTGATCAACATGGCATCTGCATTCGAGTACGCACCGGCGCCCGAGTCCCGGTCCGTCGTCGACATCGCCCCCTCGTACGGCCTGTTCATCGACGGCGAGTTCGTCGAGGCGGCCGACGGCAAGGTCTTCAAGACCGTCTCCCCCGCCTCCGAGGAGGTCCTGTCCGAGGTCGCCCAGGCGGGTACCGAGGACGTCGACCGTGCGGTGAAGGCGGCGCGCAAGGCCTTCGAGAAGTGGTCGGCACTGCCCGGCTCCGAGCGCGCCAAGTACCTCTTCCGGATCGCCAGGATCATCCAGGAGCGCAGCCGCGAGCTGGCCGTCCTGGAGACCCTGGACAACGGGAAGCCGATCAGGGAGACCCGCGACGCGGACCTTCCCCTGGTCGCCGCGCACTTCTTCTACTACGCGGGCTGGGCCGACAAGCTCGACCACGCCGGCTACGGGGCGAACCCGCGCCCGCTCGGCGTGGCCGGCCAGGTCATCCCGTGGAACTTCCCGCTGCTGATGCTGGCGTGGAAGATCGCCCCGGCGCTCGCGACCGGCAACACGGTCGTCCTGAAGCCCGCCGAGACGACCCCGCTCTCCGCCCTGTTCTTCGCGGACATCTGCCGCCAGGCCGGGCTGCCGAAGGGCGTCGTCAACATCCTTCCCGGGTACGGGGACGCCGGCGCCGCGCTCGTCGGGCACCCGGACGTCAACAAGGTCGCCTTCACCGGTTCGACCGCCGTGGGCAAGGCCATCGCGCGCTCCGTCGCCGGCACGGACAAGAAGCTGACCCTGGAGCTGGGCGGCAAGGGCGCCAACATCGTCTTCGACGACGCCCCCATCGACCAGGCCGTCGAGGGCATCGTCACCGGCATCTTCTTCAACCAGGGCCAGGTCTGCTGCGCGGGCTCCCGGCTCCTGGTCCAGGAGTCGATCCAGGACGAGCTGCTGGACAGCCTGAAGCGCCGTCTGTCGACGCTCCGTCTCGGCGACCCGCTCGACAAGAACACCGACATCGGTGCCATCAACTCGTCCGAGCAGCTGGCCCGTATCACCACCCTGGTGGAGCAGGGCGAGGCGGAGGGCGCCGAGCGCTGGAGCGTCGCCTGCGACCTCCCGTCGGCCGGTTACTGGTTCGCCCCGACGCTCTTCACGAACGTCACGCAGGCGCACACGGTCGCCCGCGACGAGATCTTCGGCCCGGTCCTGTCGGTGCTGACGTTCCGTACGCCCGACGAGGCGGTCGCGAAGGCCAACAACAGCCAGTACGGCCTGTCGGCCGGCATCTGGACGGAGAAGGGCTCCCGCATCCTCGCGGTCGCCGGCAAGCTCCGCGCGGGTGTCGTCTGGGCCAACACGTTCAACAAGTTCGACCCGACCTCGCCCTTCGGCGGCTACAAGGAGTCGGGCTTCGGCCGCGAGGGCGGCCGTCACGGTCTGGAGGCCTACCTCGATGTCTGAGAAGTCCGAGCAGCGCCTGAGCGTCTTCAAGACCTACAAGCTGTACGTCGGGGGCAAGTTCCCCCGCAGCGAGAGCGGCCGGGTGTACGAAGTGCAGGACCACAAGGGCAAGTGGCTGGCGAACGCGCCCCTCTCCTCCCGCAAGGACGCCCGTGACGCGGTCGTCGCCGCCCGCAAGGCGTTCGGCGGCTGGGCGGGCGCGACCGCGTACAACCGGGGCCAGATCCTCTATCGCGTCGCCGAGATGCTGGAGGGTCGCAAGAGCCAGTTCGTGCACGAGGTGGCCGACGCCGAGGGCCTGCCCAAGTCGAAGGCCGCGGTCGTCGTCGAGGCGGCCATCGACCGCTGGGTCTGGTACGCGGGCTGGACGGACAAGATCGCCCAGGTCGTGGGTGGCGCCAACCCGGTCGCGGGCCCGTACTTCAACCTCTCGACGCCCGAGCCGACCGGTGTCGTCACGGTCGTGGCCCCGCAGGACTCGTCCTTCCTCGGCCTGGTGTCGGTGATCGCCCCGGTGATCGCGACGGGCAACACGGCCGTCGTGATCGCGAGCGAGAGGTCGCCGCTGCCGGCGCTCTCCCTGGGCGAGGTGCTCGCCACCTCCGACCTGCCCGGCGGCGTCGTGAACATCCTCTCCGGCAAGGCCGCGGAGATGGGCCCCCACCTGGCGGCCCACCAGGACGTCAACGGCATCGACCTCACGGGCACGGACGCCGAGCTGGCCCGTGACCTGGAGATCGCGGCGGCGGACAACCTGAAGCGCGTCCTGCGCCCGCGTACCGAGGACTTCGCGGAGTCCCCGACCACGGACCGCATGACCGCCTTCCTGGAGACGAAGACGGTCTGGCACCCGACGGGTTCGCTGGGCGCGAGCGGCTCCTCGTACTGACTCCGTCGCGGAAGGACGGCCCCCGGGTGTACGCACCCGGGGGCCGTCCCGCGTTCTCGGCCCCTTCCCCTCGGGGGTTGTCCCCTCGGGGGTTGTCCCACGGCCCGTCGAACGCACGTGCCCGCGTCCCCCGGTGCCCTAGGGCAGCAGGCTCTGCGTGAGCGGTCCGGCCACCGGGAGGTCGGCGACCGCGCCGCCCTTCGTGAGGTGGTCGGTCACCAGGCCGGTGCCCACGGGCTTGAAGTCGGCGACCTGGGTGCCGAGGCCGTTGTCGAGCGGGTCGACCCCCGTGTTGGCCAGCGGGTCGAGCTGGAGCCGGGTCAGCGGGCCCAGGCCGTGGGTGACGCCCGACAGGGCGCCCGCCCCGGCCGCGGCGGCGTCCGTCCTGGTCGGCGCGTCGACGGGCAGCGGCACCGGGGCCGCGGCCTGGGCCCCGCCGCCCGCGCCGAGTACGGCGGCGCCCGCCGCCGTGACGGTGAGACCTGCCCTGAGCAGGGCGCTGCGGCGGGGACGGGGGGTGGCTGCGTGACGGGACATGACGATCCTTCCGAGGCGTGACCGGTCGGACACCGACAGTAGTTCAGGTGTGATGCTCGATACCAACGGTCTTCCTCGGGGGTCCCCTGCACGGGGGGATGGTTCACACTGGTGTCCCGTGAGTTCCCTACCGATCCCGACCCGGGTCGTCCTGCTCGCGGGCCCCTCCGGCTCCGGCAAGTCGTCCCTCGCCGCCGTCACCGGCCTTCCGGTCCTGCGCCTCGACGACTTCTACAAGGAGGGTGACGACCCGTCCCTCCCCGTCGTCGACGGCAGCTCGGACATCGACTGGGACTCTCCACGGTCCTGGGACGCGGACGCCGCCGTCGCCGCCATCGTCGAACTGTGCCGTACGGGGCGGACGGAGGTCCCCGTGTACGACCTCGCCACCAGCTCCCGGGTGGACCGCGAGCGGCTCGACATCGAGCGGACGCCGCTCTTCGTGGCGGAGGGGATCTTCGCGGCGGAGATCGTGACCCGCTGCCGTGAGCTGGACGTCCTCGCCGACGCGCTCTGTCTGCGCGGCCGCCCGTCGACGACGTTCCGTCGACGGCTCGCCCGCGACCTCCGGGAGGGGCGCAAGTCGGTGCCGTTCCTGCTGCGGCGGGGATGGCGGCTGATGCGGGCGGAGCGGGCGATCGTGGCCCGCCAGACGGCCCTCGGCGCCCACCCCTGCGCCAGGAACGAAGCCCTGAGCCGCCTGACGACAGCGGCAGCGAACGACCACCGCACCCCGACCCCGCACTGAGCCCCGGGCCTCCGGGCCGACGTCCCGCCCCCGTGCGTCACGGCGGGCCGCACACGCGGAAGCGGGCTGTACGAGACCCCCCGGCTCGTACAGCCCGCTTCTCTTCCCCCGTACCCCCGTACGGTCCCCCCGCCGGCCCCGTTCCCCCGTAGGCCTTCGTGGGGTCCCCCCAGACCTCAGGCCACCAGCTCGCCGAAGGACTCCTCCTCGTCACGGCCGAAGCTCAGCACCTCGTCCTCGCGCAGTCGCCGCAGCGAGCGCCAGATGCTCGACTTCACCGTGCCGACACTGATGTCCAGGATCTCCGCGATCTCCGGATCGGTCCGGCCCTCGTAGTAGCGCAGCACCAGCATCGTCCGCTGGAGCTCGGGCAGCCGGGCGAGGGCCTGCCACAGCACCGTGCGCAGCTCCGTGCCGCGCATCGCGTCCGTCTCGCCGACCGTCTCCGGCAGCTCCTCGGTCGGGTACTCGTTGAGCTTGCGCCGGCGCCAGGCGCTGATGTGCAGGTTGGTCATGGTGCGGCGGAGGTATCCGCCGATGGCGGCCTTGTCGCTGATCCGCTCCCAGGCCCGGTACGTGGAGAACAGCGCGCTCTGGAGCAGGTCCTCGGCCTCGAACCGGTCACCGGTGAGGTGGTAGGCGGTGGCGTACAGGGAGGCACGACGCTCCTGGACGTAGGCCGTGAACTCGGCTTCCGAACAGGTGGCGCGTTCCCCCGTGACCTCCCCGTACGCCGCTCCCCCGTCAGCGACGGCCACCATGTACGGCGCCTTGCGCTGACGTCCGACACTGCGAACGCACCCCCGAGAGTTCACACCGCCGGACTTCTCCGTGCTCCGTACGACATCGTGGAGACGCGTGACTACTGCGCTCGAGGTGGTGCTGTGCAGTGCGTTCATCTCGCGCCCCCCGTCGGTTGGAGTGTGTGTGGGTCCGTGTGCCGAGAAGCTTGCCCAGCGGACTTCATGGCGCTGTCCGCCGACTGTCACAGGCGTGTCACAGGGCTCGGAACAGAAGCGCGCCTCCCGGCGGTCGAACTCGGACGGCCGCATGGGACAGAATGACGCCCGTGCCTTTTCTGCTGCTGATCGAGGACGACGACGCCATCCGCACGGCCCTCGAACTCTCCCTGTCCCGGCAGGGCCACCGGGTGGCCACCGCCGCGACCGGTGAGGACGGTCTCCAGTTGCTGCGCGAGCAGCGGCCGGACCTGATCGTGCTGGACGTCATGCTGCCCGGCATCGACGGCTTCGAGGTGTGCCGGCGCATCCGCCGCACCGACCAGCTGCCGATCATCCTGCTGACCGCGCGCAGCGACGACATCGACGTGGTCGTGGGCCTGGAGTCCGGCGCCGACGACTACGTCGTGAAGCCGGTGCAGGGCCGGGTCCTGGACGCCCGCATCCGGGCCGTACTGCGGCGCGGCGAGCGGGAGTCGACGGATTCGGCGACGTACGGCTCGCTGGTGATCGACCGTTCCGCGATGACGGTCACCAAGAACGGCGAGGACCTCCAGCTCACGCCGACGGAGCTGCGGCTGCTCCTCGAACTGAGCAGGCGGCCCGGTCAGGCGCTCTCCCGGCAGCAGTTGCTGCGGCTGGTGTGGGAGCACGACTACCTGGGCGACTCGCGGCTCGTCGACGCCTGTGTGCAGCGGCTGCGCGCCAAGGTGGAGGACGTGCCGTCCTCACCGACGCTGATCCGTACCGTGCGCGGGGTCGGCTACCGGCTGGACGTCCCTGCGTGAGCAAGGGGATCCTCACGCGGTTGCGTCTCTCCAGCCTGCGGCTGCGGCTCGTCGTCGTCTTCGCCCTCGTCGCGCTCACCGCGGCCGTCGCCGCCTCCGGCATCGCGTACTGGCTGAACCGCGAGGCGGTGCTGACCCGTACGCAGGACGGGGCGCTCAACGACTTCCGGCAGGAGATGCAGAACCGGGCGGCGACGCTGCCTCTCCGGCCCACCCAGGACGAGTTGCGGCGGACCGCCGAGCAGATGGCGACCGGCAGCCGCGACTACCAGGTGCTGCTGCTCGGTGAGCGGGACGCGGGCAAGCCGATCGTCGGCGCCTCCGACCCGGACGACTTCACGCTGGCCGACGTGCCGCGCTCGCTGACGGAGGCCGTGGACACCGAGCGGCGGATCACGGACGCCAACCCGTACGCGTACCACCTGTTCTGGCAGCGTACGGAGCGGAACGGGACGCCGTACCTGGTCGGCGGGACGCGGATCGACGGCGGCGGGCCCGCCGGCTACATGTTCAAGTCGCTGGCCGCGGAGAAGGCCGATCTGAACTCGCTCGCCTGGTCGCTGGGGATCGCCACCGCGCTCGCGGTGGCCGGTTCGGTGCTGCTCGCGCAGGTCGCGGCGACGACCGTGCTGCGGCCGGTGCACCGGCTCGGCGAGGCGGCCCGACAGCTCGGCGAGGGCAAGCTCGACACCCGGCTGCGGGTCACGGGCGCGGACGAACTGGCGGATCTGTCCCGTACGTTCAACAGCGCGGCGGAGTCCCTGCAGAAGAAGGTCGCGGACATGAGCGCGCGGGAGGAGTCCTCCCGCCGCTTCGTGGCCGACATGTCGCACGAGCTGCGGACCCCGCTGACCGCGCTCACGGCCGTCACGGAGGTCCTGGAGGACGAGCAGGACTCCCTGGACCCGATGATCGCCCCGGCCGTCGCCCTCGTCGTCAGCGAGACCCGGCGGCTCAACGACCTGGTGGAGAACCTGATGGAGGTGACCCGCTTCGACGCGGGCACCGCCCGGCTCGTCCTCGACGAGGTCGACATCGCCGACCAGATCACCGCGTGCGTCGACGCGCGCGCGTGGCTCGACGCCGTCGACCTGGACGCGGAGCGCGGGATCGTGGCGCCGCTCGACCCGCGCCGCCTGGACGTGATCCTGGCGAACCTGATCGGGAACGCGCTGAAGCACGGCGGTTCGCCGGTACGGGTCTCGGTGCGCACGGACGCCGACGAGCTGGTCATCGCGGTACGCGACCACGGGCCCGGCATCCCCGAAGAGGTGCTCCCGCACGTCTTCGACCGCTTCTACAAGGCGAGCGCGTCCCGGCCGCGGTCGGAGGGCAGCGGCCTCGGCCTGTCTATCGCCATGGAGAACGCGCTGATCCACGGCGGTTCGATCACCGCCTCCAATTCGGTCGGTGAGGACGGGACGGTGGACGGGGCGGTGTTCGTGCTGCGGCTGCCCCTGGACGCGTCGGGCATCACCCGCGAGGTGCAGACCCGCAGCAGCCAGGGCGAGGTGGAGGAAGCGTGAGGCGCGGCGTCTTCGGGCGTACGGCCGGCGCGGGGGCCCTCGTGGCGGCCGCGCTCACCGTGCTCGTCACCGGCTGCGGGATCAGGACGACGTCGGTCCCGGTCGACGCGGGCGCGGCCCCGTCCCGGGTCCCGTGCAGCACGACAGAGGCGAGCGCGCCGGGGTCGGCGGTGCAGGGCGTGCCGGTCCGGGTGTTCCTGGTCTGCGGGTCGCAGCTGGAGGCGGTGGACCGGCGGTCGCCGCTGCCGGAGGAGAAGGCGGGCGGCGATCCGGTGCGTACGGCCGGTGGGCTGCTCGCGCAGTTGCTCGCCGAGCCTTCGGAGAGTGAGCGGCAGGCCGGCTTCACGAGCGCGGTGCGCGGGCCGCTGGTGGTGAGCGGCGGCCGCCGGGGCGATCCGACGGGCACATTGCGGTTGAGCCGCCAGCCGGAGGACCTGGCGCCGACGGCGCTGTCGCAGCTGGTCTGCACGTTCGCGGAGAGCTCGGCGGGCGCGGGCGGCCACACGGTCCTGCTCGGCGGCCCCGGCGCGTACGAGCCGAAGCGCTACCGGTGCACGACGGAACTTCGGGAACGCCCGGAGTCGGCCCCTCCGACGGCGCCGGCGACCGCCCCGGCGGCCACGGCCACGGGCTGACCGGGGGCGCCGCCGGGGGCTCCCGGGCGGCCGGGCCGTCCTCGGCGGAACCGATTCCGCCGTGCGGGGCGTCTTGGTGGGCGTGCAGCGTCAAGGTTCGGGCGGCAGTGCCGCCGTGGTCGTCCGCGTGGCGGGGTTCGTCCTCGTCCTCGCGCATCTGCTGCTCGTCGCCTGGGTCAGTCTGCGCCCACGGGACGTGGCCTGGGTGACCGCGCCGAACACCGTCCCGCTGAACGGCCTCCGGGCCGATCTCGCCCTCGGTGCCACCGAGGCGGCCCGGCTGATCGGCGAGGGACTGGTGCTCCTGGCCCCGCTCGGGGTGCTCCTTCCGATGGCCGAGGGGCGGCTGCACGTCTCCCCCTGGGCCTCCCTCGCCCGGACGACCGCCGCCGGGGCGCTGGTGTCGCTGGGCGTGGAGCTGCTGCAGACCGCCGTACCGGGTCAGGTGGTGGACGTGGACTCGATCCTCCTGAACACGGCGGGGGTGGCGCTCGCGCATCTCCTCCTCGTGCCGGCCGGGCGGACCTGGCTGCGCCGCAGGTCGGACGCGGGACGGCCGGGGTCCTCCGCGGGGGCGGGCCGGGGACGGGGTTCCGCCCTACCGCGGAACGAGGGGTCTCAGGGTGCGACCCCGACGATTACCAGGGTCCCGATCGCCCGGTAGACCGACGCCCCGGACCCCCGGCCGGCGGCAGTATGGAGTCATCGGGAGCCCGCCAGAGCGGTTCCCGGACCGACTCCGAAGGAGCCCACCATGGCCGCACTTGCCCGCCCCCGTGACGGACGCATGATCGGCGGAGTGTGCGCGGGGCTGGCCCGACGCTTCGGCATCTCCGCGACGACGATGCGCGTGATCTTCGTGGCCTCGTGTCTGCTGCCGGGCCCGCAGTTCCTGCTCTACCTGGGCCTGTGGATCTTCCTGCCGGCCGAGAAGGGCACGAGCACGGCCTGGTAGCGGCCGCCGCAGCGACGCCGAAGGGGCGCGCACCCGGGAGAACCGGGTGCGCGCCCCTTCGGCGGTTGCGGCGGAGGTCAGCCGATCGGGAGGCCGGCGGGCAGGCCGCCGAGGAGGCCGCCCAGCGCGCCACCCCCGAGACCACCGGTGACGGCGTCGAGCGGGAGGCTCTTGGTGGCCTGGCCGGCGGTGGCCGGCAGGGTCTTGACACCCTGGTCGAGGGCGCCCTGACCGCCACCGAGGGACTCGGGGGCGCCGACGGGGAGTTCGGTGAGTCCGGCACCCAGCGGGAGGGCCTTGGTCACCGTGCCCAGCGCGTCGGCGCCGACGGGCAGGGAGGGCGCTGCGGAGGCCGTACCGGCGGCGGTGACGGCGAAAGCGGCACCGAGGGCGGCGACACCGAGCTTCTTGGCGGCAGACTGCTTCATCTGAAAATCTTCCTTGGGGAATCCGGGGGCTTCGGAAAAAGCCGGGAGGGGAAATCCTGGGAATGCAGAGCGGCTCTGCAACCTAACCAGGGATCGTCGCCTCCGCAAACATCGGAAAGCGGCCGGGTGTCGCGCTCACCCGGCCGCTCCCGCCCCCGTGACGGGGTGCCGTCTCAGCCCGCCGTACGGGAAGAATCGCTGGTCGTGGCGGTCTGCTGGAACAGCCATTCGGACTTCAGCTCGGCGTATCCCGGCTTGATGACCTCGTTGATCATGGCCAGTCGTTCATCGAAAGGAATGAACGCTGATTTCATCGCATTGACAGTGAACCACTGCATGTCGTCGAGCGTGTAATCGAACGCTTCGGTCAACAGCTCGAATTCGCGGCTCATGCTCGTCCCGCTCATCAGCCGGTTGTCGGTGTTGACCGTGGCCCGGAAGTGCAGCCGGCGGAGCAGACCGATGGGGTGTTCGGCGATGGAGGCGGCGGCCCCGGTCTGGAGGTTGGACGAGGGGCACATCTCCAGCGGGATGCGCTTGTCGCGGACGTAGGCGGCGAGCCGGCCGAAGGTCACCGAGCCGTCGTCGGCGACCTCGATGTCGTCGATGATCCGGACGCCGTGTCCCAGCCGGTCGGCGCCGCACCACTGGAGCGCCTGCCAGATGGACGGAAGCCCGAAGGCCTCGCCCGCGTGGATCGTGAAGTGGTTGTTCTCCCGCTTGAGGTACTCGAAGGCGTCGAGGTGGCGGGTGGGCGGGTAGCCGGCCTCGGCGCCCGCGATGTCGAAGCCGACGACGCCGGTGTCGCGGTAGCGGTTGGCGAGTTCCGCGATCTCCAGGGCGCGGGCGGCGTGCCGCATGGCGGTCAGCAGGGCGCCGACCCTGATCCGGTGCCCGTTCGCCCTGGCCTGCCGCTCGCCCTCGCGGAAGCCCTCGTTGACGGCCTCCACGACCTCCTCCAGGGTGAGACCACCCTCCAGGTGCTGCTCGGGGGCGTAGCGCACCTCCGCGTACACGACGCCGTCCTCGGCGAGGTCGACGGCGCACTCGACGGCGACGCGGAAGAGGGCCTCCCGGGTCTGCATGACGGCGCAGGTGTGCGCGAAGGTCTCCAGGTACCGCTCTAGGGACCCGGAGTCGGCGGCTTCGCGGAACCAGATGCCGAGCTTGTCGGGTTCCGTCTCGGGGAGCTGCGAGTAGCCCTGCTCCCGGGCGAGTTCGATGATCGTGCCCGGGCGCAGCCCGCCGTCGAGGTGGTCGTGGAGCAACACCTTCGGGGCGCGGCGGATCTGGTCCGCGGTGGGGATGCTGGGGGTCTGGCTCGTCATTTCCGCACTCTAGCCCCTACGCGCGTAGAGCGCGCCCTGCGGCGCCGCGTCCGCGCCGGACGTTTTCCGGTGGGGCCCGGGAGACCGAACGCCTAGCGTGGGGCCATGACTTCCGCGATTCCCGGCTCCGAATTGCACCGCGTCCACGCCTTCCTGTCCGACTTCGACCGCAGGCAGGCGGCTCGTACGGTCGACTTCCCGGGCGGCTTCGCCGCCTTCGACGACGCGTACCCGCTGTCCCGGGGGAACAACCACGTCCTGGTCGACGGGGAGACCGACGCGGAGGCGTTGCCCGCGCGGACCGAGGAGCTGATGGGCCACCTCCCGTACCGCCATGCGCACGTCCTCGACGAGGCGGTCGCCGCAGCCTGTCTGGGGCCCATGTCCCGGGCCGGGTATCAGCACACCGCCTCACTCCTCATGTGCCACACCGGCCCCGTGGAGGCCCGTGGCGGGGCGCGGGAGGTGGACCTGGACGCGTTGCGCGGGCCGGTGACCGCGTCCTGGCACCGCATCGCACCGCAGGCCGCCCCGGAACACGTCCACGACCTGGTGGAGCGGCGGGCGGCCCGGCTCAGGGGCGCCGAGGTCGTCCGGTTCCTGGCTTCGTACGGCCCGGCCGGCGAGGTGGCCGCCTGGGCCGATCTCTATCTGGACCCGGCGAGCGGGGTGGCGCAGATCGAGGACCTCGTCACGGACGGGGCGCACCTCGGGCAGGGGCATGCCGGCGCCGTCCTCGACACGGCCTTGCGCCTGGCCGCCGACGCCGGCTGCACCACCCGTTTCCTGACCGCCCGGGTGAACGACTGGCCGCGCCGCTGGTACGCGCGGAAGGGCTTCGAGACGATCGGGACCATGTCCCGTTTCGGACGGCCTGAGGTTTCGGACGGCCCGAGGTTTCGGACGGCCTGAGGAACCGCGGGCGTTCGGTCCCCGGGCGATACGCAACAGAGACCGCGCGTACGACTGGCGTACACCTCCGCTTCTGAGACTGTTCTGTCATGGCGCACTTCGCACTCGTGGGGCCGCCCGACGCCCGGAGACCCCGGCTCGGACGGCCTGTTGCAGGTTCACGGACGTCGGCGGCCGCGGGCGGCGTGGTGCTGCTGCTGCCGGACGGCGAGCCGGTGTCGGGGCGGGGTGCCTCCCTGCGGGCCCACGCGGCGATGCTGCCGCTCGGGCGCACGCTCGTCCGCGCGGGCCGGTCCGAGGGACTCGTCGCCCATGTGGTGCGCTACCGGGTGCGCGGCTGGAACGGGGCCGACGCGAACCTCGCGGAGGACGCCTCCTGGGCGGTCGCGGAGGCGGTACGGCGCTACGGCGACGTCCCGGTCTGCCTCGTCGGTCACGGGCTCGGCGCCCGGGCGGCGCTGCGGGCGGCCGGCCACGGAGCGGTCGGCGCGGTCCTGGGGCTCGCCCCCTGGCTGCCGGAGGACGACGTGGCGGCGGAGCCGGAGGCGGTGCGCCAGCTGGTGGGGCGCCGGGTGCTGCTCGTGCACGGCACGAACGACGCCCGTACGGACCCCGAGCTGTCGTTCCGGTTCGCGCAGCGGGCGAAGAAGGCCAACCGGGACACCTGCCGCTTCGAGGTGCACTCGGACGGCCACGCGCTGCGCCAGTACGCGGACGAGGTCCAGGCCCTTGCGGCCGACTTCGTCCTCGGCGCCCTCTTCGCCCGCCCGGTCGCCCGCCCGGTGACGGACGCGATGGCCGCTCCCCCGCCCCTCGGCCTGCGGATGCCGTTGGCGGCGGGCTTCGGGGGCGCTCCCCGGCGTCTCTAGGGGCAGGCCTGACGGGTCCTACGGCAGCAGGTGGCCCCTTCTGCTCAGGAGGAACTTCTTGAAGGCGGCCACCGGGGCCGTGTCCGGGTGGCCGTCGAGCCAGGCGACTCCGATCTCGCGGACCGCGCGCGGGGCGGTGACGGTGAGTTCGACGACACCGGGGCGCGGGACGGCCGGCGGGGGCAGCAGGGCGACGCCGAGGCCGGCGGCGACCAGGCCGCGCAGGGTCTCGGCCTCCTCGCCCTCGAAGGCGACCCGGGGCCGGAAGCCGGCCTCGGCGCACAGGTCGTCGGTGATGCGGCGCAGCCCGTACCCCGGCTCCAGGGTCACGAAGGTCTCCTCCGCGGCCTCGGCGAGGCGGACCCGTTTGCGGCCCGCGAGCCGGTGGTCGTCGGGGACGACGAGCCGGAGCCGCTGCTCGTCGAGACGGCGGGCGACCAGGTCGGGGGCGTCCGGGACCGGGGAGGTCAGACAGAGGTCGAGGTCGCCGGCCCGGAGCCGCTCGATCATGGCCTCGCCGTAGTTCTGGACGAGGGTGAAGCGGATCCGCGGGTGATCGACGCGGAAGGCGCGGATGAGACCGGGGACGGTCTCGGAGCCCATGGTGTGGAGGAAGCCGAAGGCGATCCGGCCCGCGGTGGGGTCGGCGTCGGCCCGTACGGTGTCGGCGGCCCGTTCCACCTCGGCCAGGGCCCGCTCGGCGGCGGTGAGGAAGCGGCGCCCCGCGGGGGTGAGGGAGACCGTGCGGCCGCGGCGGGCGAAGAGGGTGACGCCGAGGTCCTGTTCGAGCCGGACGATCGCCCGGGAGAGGGTGGACTGGGGGACGCCCATCTCGGCCGCGGCGCGGGTCACGTGCTCGTGCCGGGCGACGGCGGCGAAGTACGCGAGCCGCGGCGCGAGCAGCGGTCCCATGTCTTCTTCGTTACTGTTCGGTGACAGGCGAGGCTGTGACCTGTACTCATGCACCATGGGAACGATTACAGCAGTTCCGTGCATTGGACGCATGAAACGGGGCGTCCTACGTTCATGACATGCCTTCCGCCAGTACCCAGGCGGCCGCCACCACCGCGTCCGCCGACACCCGCCTCGCCCCCGGCACCCCCGGCTACCGCCGGATGAGCCTCGCGCTCTTCGCCGCGGGCCTCGCCACCTTCGCCCTCCTCTACTCCACGCAGGCCCTCCTTCCGGCCATCTCGGCCGAGTTCGGCGCCACCGCCTCCGCCGCCTCCTGGACGGTCTCGGCCGCGACCGGCGCCCTGGCCCTGTGTGTCCTCCCGCTCAGCGCCCTCTCGGAGCGCTTCGGCCGGCGCGCGATGATGACCGCCTCTCTTTCGGTCGCGGTCGCCGTCGCGCTCCTGGTGCCGCTCGCCCCGAACCTGGAGTCCCTGATCGCCCTCCGCGTCGTCCAGGGCGCGGCGCTCGCCGGGCTGCCGGCGTCCGCGATGGCCTTCCTCGCGGAGGAGGTCCGGCCCAGGGCGCTGATCGCGGCGATCGGCCTGTTCGTGGCGGGCAATTCGATCGGCGGCATGAGCGGCCGTCTGGTGACCGGCTGGGTGGCCCAGCTGTGGGGCTGGCGCGCGGGTCTGGCCGCCGTCGGGCTGACCTCCCTGCTGTGCGCGCTCGCCTTCCGGGCCCTGCTGCCGAAGGCCCGGCACTTCACCCCCGGCCCGCTCGCCCCGAGGGCTCTCGCCCGCGCCGTACGGACGCATCTCTCGGACCCTCTGCTGATGCGGCTGTACGTGATCGGCGCCCTGTTCATGACGGTCTTCGGCGCGGTGTACACCGTGATCGGCTACCGCCTGGTGGAGGCCCCGTTCTCACTGCCGCAGGGCGTGATCGGCTCGATCTTCCTGGTCTACCTGGTCGGTACGGTCTCGTCGGCGGCGGCCGGAAGGCTCGTCGGGCGGCTCGGCCGGCGCGGGGCGCTCTACCTGGCGGTCTCCACCACCGCCCTCGGCCTGCTGCTCTCGCTCGCCGACACGCTGCCGACGGTCCTCGCGGGCCTGGTCCTGATCACGGCCGGTTTCTTCGCGGGCCACGCGGTCGCCTCCTCGTCGGTGAGCCGTACGGCGAAGACGGGCCGCGCGCAGGCTTCGGCGCTCTACCAGTCCGCGTACTACCTCGGCAGCAGCGCGGGCGGCACGCTCGGCGCGATCGCCTTCCACGCGGGCGGGTGGGCCGGCACCGTCCTGATCGGTCTCGTCGCGGTCCTGGGCGTCGTGTCGGTCACGCTGTACGGCAGCCACAGCGCCCGCCTGGAGGCGCGGCGGATCCAGCCCGTCGCGTCCTGCTGATTTCGTCCGGATCCGATGCAACTGAGTCGCTCCCCCGGACGTCCTGAACGATAGGACTCTAGGGGGAGTTGACGATCATGAAGACAATCGCGGGTCGGATGGGGAAGAGAGCGGGCATCGCGGCCGGCCTCACCTCGATGGTGGTGCCGATGACGATCGCGCTCGGTGCGGCTCCGGCGCAGGCGGCGTCCTGCAACGTGACGACGGGCCCGTACCAGAAGCAGGTGGAGAAGTTCCTCGGGCGGACGGTCGACGGCCGGCAGTCGCTCGCCGACTGCAAGGCCATCCAGGCGTTCCAGGCGAAGCACGGCATCACGCCGACCGCGGGGTACGCGGGGACGATCACCTGGCGCACCATGAACACGATGCTCCAGCAGAAGGCGGCGGGCACCAACCCCAACCGGGCGGGCACCTGCCCCACCAACCGGGGCCGGATCGCCTGTGTCGACCTGACCCGCCAGCTGAGCTGGATCCAGGACGGCGCACGTCTCACGTACGGTCCCGTGCCGGTCCGTACGGGCAAGGACGGCACCGAGACCCGCACGGGCTCGAAGAAGATCTACATGCGGAACATCAACCACTGGTCGACGATCTACCACGTCTCCATGCCGTACTCGCAGTTCTTCGACGGCGGGCAGGCCTTCCACTCGACCACGAAGTCCATGTGGAACCCGCCGGGGTCCGGCGGCTGCGTCAACATGCGGTCGGCCGATGCCAAGGCGTACTGGAACCTGCTCAGGAACGGTGACGACGTCTTCGTCTACGGACGCAAGCCGGGAACCTGACCCGACTGTCAGTCCGCTGCGGTAGCTTCCCTCTCACCGGCACCGAACGGGTGCCGGTGAGGGCTGAGTGGGGTGTGGACCCGATGAGTGACGCCGCGACCGCGACGACCGACGAACTCGACAAGTACCGCCGGGAGCTGACTGGTTACTGCTACCGGATGCTCGGATCGTCCTTCGAGGCGGAGGACGCGGTGCAGGACACCATGGTGCGGGCCTGGAAGGCGATCGACTCCTTCGAGGGCCGCTCCTCGCTGCGGTCCTGGCTCTACCGGATCGCCACCAACGTCTGCCTGGACGCGCTGAACGCGGGCAACCGGAGGGCACGGCCGATGGACCTGACCTCGCCGACGCCGGTCGCCCAGGCGCAGCTCGTCAAGCAGCCCGAGATCACCTGGCTGGAGCCGATTCCCGACGGGCGGGTGCTGCCCTCGGTCGCCGACCCCGCGGAGACGGCCGTCTCCCGGGAGACCGTACGGCTCGCGTTCGTGGCCGCGCTCCAGCACCTGCCGCCCAAGCAGCGGGCCGTGCTCATCCTGCGCGAGGTGCTCGCGTGGAGGGCGAGCGAGGTCGCGGAGCTCCTCGACACCACCGTCGCCTCGGTCAACAGCGCGCTCCAGCGGGCCCGGGCGACCCTGGCCGAGCAGGCGCCGGCCACCTCCGACCCGGCGAACCCGCTCGACGAGGAGCAGAAGGCGCTCCTTGAGCGCTATGTCGCCGCCTTCGAGGGCTACGACATGAAGGCGCTGACCGCGCTCCTCCACGAGGACGCGACCATGTCCATGCCGCCGTACGACCTCTGGCTCCGGGGCCACGACGACATCGTGGGCTGGATGCTGGGCGTCGGCGAGGTCTGCTCCGGCTCGAAGCTGGTGCCGACCGTGGCGAACGGCTCGCCGGCGTTCGCGCAGTACCACCCGGACCCGGCCGGCGGCTACGGCCCGTGGGCGCTCATCGTCCTGGAGCTGCGGGACGGCAAGGTCGCCGGGATGGACTTCTTCCTGGACACCGAGCGCTGGTTCCCGCTCTTCGACCTGCCGGCGCGGCTGGAGGGCTAGGCCGCCCCTATCACCCAGGTCGGCCGGGTCACCTAGGCCGTCGAAAGTGGATCTTGGGCTGTGAATGATCACAGGTCATGGGTCGGGGAGATCTCACGGACGAGCAGTGGGCGGTGCTGGAGCCGTTGTTACCGAGGGGAAGAAGTGGTCGTCGGCCGACCGGTGATGCTCAGTCCTGCGTGGAGATGCAGAAGGGGTGGCCTGCGGGGTCTAGCAGGACCCTCCGCTGATCGGGGTGCGGTTGGACAGGGGGTTCCATGGCGCCCAGTGCCAGCATCCGTGCGTGGGCGGCGTCCAGATCGTCGACGCCCAGTTCGATGTGAGCCTGCTTGCCCTGGGACGGGTCCGGCCAGGTCGGACGCCGGTAGTCGGCCACCCGGATGAAGCCAAGTCCGGGTGAACCCTCGCGGCCGAGCAGGATGAAGTCGTCGCTGGAGTAGACGACGGGCAAGCCGAGCGCGGCGCCGTAGAAGCGGGCCAACTCGGCGGGGTCCGGGCAATCGAAGTCGACGGACAGCAAGCGGATCGCCGGCGCGGATGTGGGTTCGGTACTCATGGGGAGGACGCTATGACGGGACCAGGACAGTTCCGGTCCTGGTCATGGGGAACACTTCGGGATGTGATCAGCACCTCCGCCCGCCTGCTGCGACTGGTCTCGCTACTGTCCACTCGACCGACGTGGACCTGCCGCGAGCTGGCCGAGCGGATGGCGGTCACCGACCGCACGGTCCGACGGGACATCGCCCGGCTGCGGGAACTCGGCTACGGCATCGAGTCCGACCCCGGGCCCTGGGGCGGCTACCGCCTCGGCGGTGGCACCCGGGTGCCACCGCTGATCCTCGACGACGAGGAGGCGCTTGCCGTGGCCGTCGCGCTGCGAGAGGCCGCGCTCAGCGGCGTCCTGGGCAGCGACCAGGCCGCACTGTCGGCGCTGTTGAAACTACGGCAGGTCCTACCGCCCCGGATCGCGGACCGGCTGGGGGAAATGGATGCGACCTTCGTACACACTCCCAGGCCCGAGGGTCGTCAGATCTCGCCCGGCGTGCTGCTGGAACTGGCCGCCGCCTGCCGTCGTGGCGAGCGCACCCGTCTGTCGTACCGGGACCATGCAGGGAAGGCCACTGTCCGGGACATCGACCCCTACCGCCTGGTACACACAGGCCGCCGCTGGTACTTCGTCGCCCGGGACGTGGCCCGGGACCAGTGGCGGACATTCCGGGCCGACCGGGTGGTACGGGTACAGCCGACCGGACATGCCGTCGAACTCGTCGACCCGCCCGACCCGGCGCTCCTCGTCTCTCGATCCATCGCGGGCGTCGTGTACCCGCTCTATGTGACAGTCCGGCTGGCGCACCCCATGGACCAGGCGCTGCGGCTGGTCCCGCCGACGATCGGCACCCATCACCCGGACGGCCCCGATGCCACCATTGTCGAAATCGGCGGCAACGACGCTGACCAGCTCGCCACATACCTCCTCGGCCTGGGCACCACGCTACGGGTCCTGTCACCGGACCGCGTACGGGAGGCGCTGCTGCGCCGTACCCGAGACCTGTTCGAGGACAACGGGGGCGGTCAGCCCCGGTAGCGGGCGTTGCGCCGGGTACGAGGCCTCAGCCGCAACTGGTGTCAGAGGGTCGCTCAGCTCCTTCGGACGGATGCGATCAGCGAGTGCCCTCAGGACCGGCCCGGACGGCGGGTCCGCGATGGCCAACCTACAGAAGTCCTGGGTAGCAGCTGCAGCGGTGAGGATCTGTGCCGGTGCGCTCACCGGCACTTCGGCCGGTCGGCCGAACCAGTTCCGTGGGGCATCCCTACGTGCGGCTCCGTGCCCTGCCGAACGTCAAGGAGGCTGGCTACAGGGGCCGGAGCGGGGCTCACCTCGCGGCGTCCGCTCAGGTCCGTGTGCCCGAGAGCCTGAGCCCCGCATGTGGCCAACGTGCCTCGATAGCCCCGGAGAACTGTGAAGACACGTCAGCAACGGGCCACGTGCCTCATGTGCCTTACGACGTCGGGCCGCCCAAGATAACCACGTTCCACGTCTCCGGCAGATCGCTGCCGCAGAAGACGCAGACGAAGTCGTCCTCGCGCACGATGTTGTGCTCCTGGCAGTCAGGGCACCGCCGGAACACCACCTCGTGGGTGAAGCCGGAGGGCCGCCCAAGTTCTACACGGTCCAGAGCACGCGCCACTGCCGACCAGGAGGTCACGTCCGGGCAGTAACCGGTGGACTGGTTGCTGACCTCGTCCACGGTCCACCGGTCCGCCTCACGCACGAAGCCGATCTCGCCGGCACTCAGAACCATGTCCCCGCCGGCGCAGGCCACGTGCTCGCTCCGCCGCGGCGCCAGCCGAAGGACACCATCCATGCCGACCACGAAGGTGAACGGTTCGGTCAGTTCTGCCGCCGATCGCCCAGCGATCCAGCCGTCGAAGTCAGCCGCCGAGCCGATCCGGCACCCGCCGCTGCCAGGCCGGACCGCAGCCTTCAGCTCAACCGGTCCGACATATCGGTAACTCTGCCCCCGCGCACTCACGTCAGCCAACCTCAAGCACTTCCGACACACGCCCTAGGTCGGCAGTGTCTCGTCGAGGCCGGTGAGAAGGAGCAGGGCCCGTAGGTCCGGTCCTGCTCCGTGGAAGCGGATGCGGTGGCCCCGGCGGCCGGCCGCGAGTCTCAACCGGGCGAGGGCGTCGACGGCCGCGAGATCGGCGCACGCGAGGGCGCCGACCTCGCAGACCACGTCACCGGGCGGGGCGGCGCCGAGCCGGGCGCAGAGCCGCGCCACCTCGTCCCGGCTGGGGCGGGCGGGCAGGGTCACGACAAGCGGTTGACTGGTGTCCACGTGCTGTGGGACCGGAGCCGGGACGAGAACTCATCGCGTGGCCGTGTCGCTAGGCTCCGGATCATGACTCAAGAGCCTGTCGAGCTGGTGATCTTCGACTGCGACGGTGTCCTGGTGGACAGCGAGCGGATCTACTGCCGGGTGGACCGGGAGGTGTTCGCCACCCTGGGTGCGGAGTTCACCGAGGAGGAGATGGTGGAGCACTTCGTCGGCTCCTCGCATGAACTCCTCACCTCGATCCTGGAGGAGAGGATCGGCCGCCCCCTGGAGCCCGGTTGGGGCGCGCCGTTCCGGCAGCGGTACGAGGACGCCCTGGACGCGGAACTGACGGCGGTGGAGGGCGTCGCCGACGTACTGGACACGCTGCACGTCCCGTACTGCCTCGCCTCCAACGGCAGCCACGCGAGCATCCGGAGGAACCTCACGCGGGTGGGCCTCCTCGACCGCTTCGAGGGCCGGATGTTCAGCGCCCGGGACGTCGCCCGGGGCAAGCCCGCACCGGACCTCTTCCTGCACGCGGCGGCCACCATGGGCGTCCCGCCCGAGCACTGCGCGGTCGTCGAGGACAGCCCCTACGGCATCCAGGCCGCCCGCGCCGCCGGGATGCGCGCCTTCGGCTACTGCGGCGGGCTGTCCCGCGCGGATCGGCTCGCGGGGCCCCGGACGGTCGTCTTCGCGCACATGCGGGAGCTGCCGGGGCTGTTGGGGACGCCGCTGGGCTGAGGCAGGCGCCTCTCCTCGCCGAGCGGGACCGGGGGGGGCGACCGGTCCCGTTCGACGGGCGACTGCGGCCCTTACGCGATGCGGTCCAGGACGATCGGGCTCGGGGTGAACGACGTGCCCGGGGCGGCGATGTCCCAGGCCGTGTCCAGGGACTTCAGGGCGTACTCGAACTTCTCCGGGGTGTCCGTGTGGAGGGTCAGGAGCGGCTGGCCGGCCGTGACGGTGTCGCCCGGCTTGGCGTGGAGCTCGACACCGGCGCCCGCCTGCACCGGGTCCTCCTTGCGGGCGCGGCCCGCGCCCAGGCGCCAGGCGGCGATGCCGATGTCGTACGCGTCGAGGCGGGTGAGGACGCCGTCGGCGGGGGCGGTGACCACGTGCTGCTCGCGGGCCACCGGGAGGGTCGCGTCCGGGTCGCCGCCCTGGGCCGCGATCATCCGGCGCCAGTGGTCCATCGCCGAGCCGTCGGCCAGCGCCTTCGCCGGGTCCGCGTCCTTGATGCCGGCGGCGTCGAGCATCTCGCGGGCCAGCGCGATGGTCAGCTCGACGACGTCCGCCGGGCCGCCGCCCGCGAGGACCTCGACGGACTCGCGGACCTCCAGGGCGTTGCCGGCGGTGAGGCCGAGCGGGGTGGACATGTCGGTGAGCAGGGCCACCGTCTTGACGCCGCTGTCGGTGCCCAGGCCGACCATCGTGGCGGCCAGTTCACGGGCGTCCTCGATGTTCTTCATGAACGCGCCGGTGCCGACCTTGACGTCGAGGACCAGCGAGCCCGTGCCCTCGGCGATCTTCTTCGACATGATCGAGCTCGCGATGAGCGGGATCGCCTCGACCGTGCCCGTGACGTCGCGGAGCGCGTAGAGCTTCTTGTCCGCCGGGGCCAGGCCGTCGCCCGCCGCGCAGATCACGGCGCCCGTGGTGTCGAGGACGTGCAGCATCTCCTCGTTCGAGAGCAGCGCCCGCCAGCCGGGGATGGACTCCAGCTTGTCGAGCGTGCCGCCGGTGTGGCCGAGGCCGCGGCCGGAGAGCTGCGGGACGGCCGCGCCGCAGGCCGCGACGAGCGGGGCGAGCGGCAGGGTGATCTTGTCGCCGACGCCGCCGGTGGAGTGCTTGTCGGCGGTGGGGCGGGAGAGGGAGTCGAAGTTCATGCGCTCGCCGCTGGCGATCATCGCCGCGGTCCAGCGGGCGATCTCCGCACGGTTCATGCCGTTCAGCAGGATGGCCATGGCCAGGGCGGACATCTGCTCGTCGGCGACCGCACCGCGGGTGTAGGCGTCGATGACCCAGTCGATCTGCTCCGGGCTCAGCTCGCCCTTGTCCCGCTTCGTGCGGATGACGGAGATGACGTCCATGAGGTGTTTCCTCTTTCTACGCGCATAGAGGGGGAAGGGGGGAGCGACCCTTCCATCGTGCCGGAAGGGCCGCTCCGAGGTGTTACTTCGACAGGTGGGCCGGGCCGAACGCCTGCGGGAGCATCTCCGCCAGCGTCAGGAACCCCGCGGGCGTCTCCAGGACGAGCTCGGAGCCCCCGAACTCGTACAGGAGCTGACGGCACCGGCCGCACGGCACCAGGGACTCGCCCCGGCCGTCCACGCAGACGAAGTGGGTCAGCCGACCGCCCCCGGTCGCCTGGAGCTGCGACACGAGCCCGCACTCGGCGCACAGGCCGAGGCCGAAGGAGGCGTTCTCGACGTTGCAGCCGGAGACCACCCGGCCGTCGTCGACGCGGGCCGCCGCGCCGACCGGGAAGCCCGAGTACGGGGCGTACGCGCGGGACATGGCCTCGCGGGCCGTGACCCGCAGGGCCTCCCAGTCCGCCTCCGGAAGCGCGGGCCCGGCTGGGCCGGCCTCGGGACGGCCGGGCTGCCCGGGCGCGGGCTCCGGGAGGGCGCCGGTCACTTGCCCTGGCCCTTCCGGTACGGCAGACCGTCCGCCTTCGGCATGCGCAGGCGCTGCGCCGACAGGGCGAGCACGAGCAGGGTGGTGACGTAGGGGGCCGCGTCGACGAACTGGCTCGGGACCTCGTCGGTCAGCGCGTACCAGAGGAAGAACACGGCGGAGAACGCGGCCGCGACCACGCCCGCCACGTACTTCTTCTTGTAGAGCTGCCAGGCGGCGGCGAGCACCAGGAGGACGGCGACCAGCAGCAGCAGCGCGTGGACGTTCTCGGCGCCGCCGCGCAGCTTGAGGCTGTCGGTGAAGCCGAAGAGGCCGGCGCCGAGCGCCATGCCGCCGGGCATCCAGTTGCCGAAGATCATCGCGGCGAGACCGATGTAGCCGCGGCCGCCGGTCTGGCCCTCCTGGTAGATGCCGGTGGCGACGATCGCGAGGAACGCGCCGCCGAGGCCGGCGAGGGCGCCGGAGACGGTGACGGCGATGTACTTGTACTTGTAGACGTTCACGCCGAGGGACTCGGCCGCGACCGGGTTCTCACCGCAGGAGCGCAGCCGCAGGCCGAAGGCCGTGCGCCACAGCAGCCACCAGGTCGCCGGGATCAGCAGCAGGGCGACGACGGTGAGCAGCGACAGGTTGGTGACGAGGCCGCCAAGGATCCCGGCCAGGTCGGAGATCAGGAACCAGTGCTTCGCCTGGAGGTCCTGCAGCCAGTCGGACAACCCCGGGATCGTGATCTTGGTGATCTGTTCGATGCGCGGGGACTGCTTGGAGGAGCCCCCCTCGGCCTCGGCGAACGTGAAGTTCGACAGGTACTGGGTGAAGCCGACCGCGAGGATGTTGATCGCCACACCGGAGACGATGTGGTTCACGTTGAACGTCACGGTGATGATCGCGTGCAGCAGGCCGCCGAGCGCGCCGCCGAGGAGGCCGAGCAGGACGCCGACCCACGGGCCCCACTGGTAGCCGGCCCAGGCGCCGAACCAGGTGCCGAGCACCATCATGCCCTCGAGGCCGATGTTGACGACGCCCGCACGCTCGGCCCAGAGACCGCCCAGACCGGCGAGGCCGATGGGGACGGCGAGCTGGAGGGCGCCGGAGACCTGACCCACGGAGGTGAGGTCGTTGGCCCCGGAGACGGCCCTGACGAACGAGAAGAGCAGGAGACCGGCCGCGACGATCAGCATGATCCACGGCAGGGTGAGCTTGCGGCGTCCGCCGCCCTTGGGCGCGGCGCTCGGCTTGGTGGCAGTGCCGGTGCTCATGCCGAGACCTCCTTGTCGGTCTTGATGGCGCCGCCGGCGGCGAGTTCCTCGCCGACCTTCTGCTGCTGGCGGCGGAGGCCGTAACGGCGGACGAGCTCGTAGGAGACGACGACCGCGATCACGATGATGCCCTGCATGATCTTGGTGATCTCCTTCGGGTAGCCCTCGGTGTCCAGCGACGAGGAGGCCTTGTCGAGGAACGCGAAGAGCAGGGCCGCGAAGAAGATGCCGACCGGGTGGTTACGGCCGAGCAGGGCGATGGTGATGGCGGTGAAGCCGACACCGACGGGGAAGTCGAGGCTGTACGTGTGGGACTCGCCCAGCAGCGTCGGCATGCCGGCGAGGCCGGCCAGGGCGCCCGAGAGCAGCATCGAGGTGAGGATCATCTTCTTGGCGTCGACACCGCTGGCCTGGGCGGCGGACTCGCTGGCGCCGGTGGCGCGCAGGTCGAAGCCGAAGCGGGTGCGGTTGAGGACGAACCAGTAGACGACGCCGAGCGCGAGCGCGACGAAGGTGAAGCCGTAGATGACCCCGTTGCCCTCGCCCATGTCGATGCCCGGGAACCAGCCGGACTCCGAGATCTCACCGGTGGTGAGGTTGTTCGAGCCCTCCGGCTGGACACCGAAGTTCTTCGGCAGGATCAGCCAGGCCACCAGCGAGGTCGCGATGGCGTTCAGCATGATCGTCGAGACGACCTCGGAGACGCCCCGGGTGGTCTTCAGGATGCCGGCGATGCCGGACCAGAAGGCACCGGTCAGCATCGCGACGAGCACGATGAGCAGGATGTGCAGCGGGCCGGGCAGCTCGACCGACGCGCCCACGAGGGCCGAGACCATCGCGGCGAGCCGGTACTGACCGTCGACACCGATGTTGAACAGGTTCATCCGGAAACCGATGGCCACGGCCAGGGCTGCCAGGTAGTAGATCCCTGTCTGGTTGACGATCAGGACCTGGATGTCCGAGAACGCCGCGTTGTCGATCATCAGCGTGATCGGCTCGATCGGGTCGAGGCCCGTCGCGAGCAGCACCAGCACGGTGAGCACGAACGAGGAGACCAGCGCGAGCACCGGTCCCGCCGCGCCCAGGATCAGCTTGTCCTTGTCGAACTTCATCATCGGGCGTCACCGTCTCCGGGCTGCTCTTCGTTGCCTTCGAGGTGACCGCTGGCCGCGCCGGTCATGGCGGAGCCCAGCTCCTCGGGCGTGATGGTGGCGGGGTCGGCGTCGGCGACGAGCCTGCCGCGGTACATGACCCGGAGGGTGTCGGAGAGACCGATCAGCTCGTCGAGGTCGGCGGAGATCAGCAGCACCGCCAGGCCCTCGCGGCGCGCGTCCCGGATCGCGTCCCAGATCTGCGCCTGCGCGCCGACGTCCACACCGCGGGTCGGGTGGGCGGCGATCAGGAACTTGGGGGCGTGGCTCATCTCACGGCCGACGATCAGCTTCTGCTGGTTGCCGCCGGAGAGGGAGGCCGCGGTGACGTCGATGCCGGGGGTGCGCACGTCGTACTCGCGCACGATCCGCTCGGTGTCCTTGCGGGCCGCCTTCGGGTCCAGGACGCCACGCCGGGAGTTGGGCGCCTCGGTGACGTGGCCGAGGATGCGGTTCTCCCAGAGGGGGGCTTCGAGGAGCAGGCCGTGGCGGTGGCGGTCCTCGGGGATGTAGCCGATGCCGCCCTCGCGGCGCTTGCGCACTGAGACCTTGGAGATGTCCTTGCCGTCGAGGGAGATGACGCCCGCGTCGGGGGACGCCATGCCCATGAGGGCCTCGATGAGCTCGGTCTGGCCGTTGCCCTCGACGCCCGCGATGCCGAGGATCTCGCCCTTGTGGATGGTGAGGGAGACGTCGTCGAGGAGCTTGCGGCCCGCGACGGCCTCCTCACGGACGACGGCCGTGCGCGACGGGTCCGGCGGGGCGGCCGTCGTCAGGGGGGTCGCGGCGCCGCCCTCGACCAGGGTCAAACCCTCCACCGTGAGCATCGGTACGTTCGTGACCGTCGACTCGCGGGTCTCCGGCGAGGGGAGCTCGCTGCCGACCATCAGCTCGGCGAGCTGCTTGGTGGTGGCGGTCCTCGGGTCGGCGGTGCCGACCGTGGTGCCCCTGCGGATGACGGTGATGTCGTCGGCGACCTTCAGGACCTCGCCCAGCTTGTGCGAGATGAAGATGACGGTCAGGCCCTCGGACTTGAGCTCGCGCAGGTTGTCGAAGAGCGCGTCGACCTCCTGCGGGACGAGCACGGCGGTCGGCTCGTCGAGGATGAGGATCTTGGCACCGCGGTAGAGGACCTTGAGGATCTCCACGCGCTGGCGGTCGGCGACACCGAGGTCCTCGACGAGCGCGTCGGGGCGGACCCCGAGGCCGTACGCGTCGGAGATCTCCTGGATCTTCCTCCGCGCCTTGGCGCCGATGCCGTAGAGCTTCTCGCCGCCGAGGACGACGTTCTCCAGGACGGTGAGGTTGTCGGCGAGCATGAAGTGCTGGTGCACCATGCCGATGCCGCGCGCGATGGCGTCACCGGGGCTGGAGAAGGTGACCTGCTCGCCGTCGACGGCGATGGTGCCCTCGTCCGGCTTCTGCATGCCGTAGAGGATCTTCATGAGGGTCGACTTGCCGGCTCCGTTCTCGCCGATGAGGGCGTGCACGGTGCCCTTGCGGACCGTGATGGCGATGTCCCTGTTGGCGACGACGCCGGGGAATCGCTTGGTGATGCCGTGCAGTTCTACGGCAGGGGGCGGGCTGGACGCGTTGATGACGCACTCTCCTTGGCCGGAAGGAGTGGGAGCGGGGAGGGCAGGGCGGGGCGAAGTTATCGTGCCAGGGAGACATCTACACGCGTAGCGCTGCCGGAACGTGAAAACCTGTACGGGAAGGGGGCCCGGCCCGGTGGGGATCCCACCGTCGCCGGGCCCTTCAGTCAGTGACCCGCGGTCCTTACGGAGCGGTCTTGACCGTGATCTTGCCGTCGACGATGTCCTTCTTCGCCTTCGCCACGGCGGCGGTGACGTCGGTCATCTTCTTGTACGCCGGGTTGGAGTCGGCCAGGCCGACGCCGTCCGCGGCGAGGCCGTAGCGGATCTCACCGGTCTGCGGCTTGCCGTCCTTGACCGACTTGATCAGGTTGAAGACGGAGTCGGAGACGTCCTTGGTGACCGAGGTCAGGATGTGCTCCTTGTAGGAGGCGAGACCCGCCTGGTTGTACTGGTCGGAGTCGACGCCGATGGCCCACTTGCCGGCGGTCGCGGCGGCCTCGATCGAGCCGGAACCGGCCAGACCGGCGGCGGCGTAGATCACGTCGGCACCCTTGTCGAGCTGGCCCTGCGCGGCGGCCTTGCCGAGGTCGGGCTTGGAGAAGCCGTCGAAGTTCGGCGGCTGGGTCAGGTACTGGACGAGCACCTTCGCCTTGGGGTTGGTGTCCTTGACGCCCTGCGCGAAGCCCGCCTCGAACTTCTTGATCAGCGGGACCTCGACCCCGCCGATGAAGCCGACCGTGCCGGTCTTGGACGCCTTGGCGGCGGCGACGCCGGCCAGGTAGGAGCCCTGCTCCTCGTTGAAGACGAGGTTGGCGATGTTCGGGCCGGTCTTCGACGTGTCGTCGATGAGGCCGAAAGTGGTCTTCGGGTAGGCCTTGGCGACCTTCTCGATCGCCGGCGCGTAGGCGAAGCCGACGCCGATGACCGGGTTGTTGCCGGCGCGGGCGAGCGCGGTGAGGCGCTGCACCTTGTCGGCGTCGCCCTCGCCCTCCGAGGGCTCGGCCTCGGAGCCCTTGACGTCGAGCTCGTCCTCGGCCTTCTTCAGGCCGGCGTAGGCGGCGTCGTTGAAGGACTGGTCGCCGCGGCCGCCGATGTCGTACGCGATGGCGGCCTTGGCGGCCTTCGAGTCCGTCCCGGAGCCGGAGTCGTTCGAAGACTTGCCACACGCGGTGGCGGAGAGGGCGAGAGCCGCGGAGGCGATGCCCACGGTCGTGATCCTGGTGATCCGGCGCAAGAGGAGGGTCCCTTCAAGACTGACCGAAAGCGCCTCTTCCGGCGCTGGTTTCGCGGCGATCGTAACGCGCGTAGATGTCAGTTAAAGACCCGTTCATGAGTCGTTATCGGATCGTCGCGTACCGGCCGGCGAGCCGGCCGGGGGCGTTCGGCCCGGTACGGCCGGTTATACCGCCGGGAACGGACGGCGGGACGGGGGCCGGGGCCGCGCCACGCCGGGTTGTGGGCCGATGGGGGGACGGCGGTCGGCCGGACGGATGACGGGTCCGTCCGGCCGGGGTCACGGCCTCGTCGGGGCACCCGGCCGGGCCGGGGAGGGGCCCCCGAGAGGGGCTGCCGGGGTTCAGACGCCCGGCGCGGCGTCCAGGAGGGCCGCGGCGGTGAAGAGCTCCACCGCGGTCTCGATGCAGCGCTCGTCCACGTCGAAGTCGCCGGCGTGCAGGTCGCGGACGCGGGTGTCACCGGGGGTGCGGACGCCGAGGCGGGCCATGGCGCCGGGGACGTGCTCCAGGTACCAGGAGAAGTCCTCGCCGCCGAGGCTCTGCTCGGTGTCCTCGATCGCGTGCGTCCCGCGGCGGGCGGCCATGGCGTCGTGGAGCAGTTCGGTGACGCCCGCGTCGTTGACGACCGGGGGGACGCCGCGGACGTAGTTCACGGTCGACTTGGCGCGGTGCAGGGTCGCGATCTCGTCGATCGCCGCGTGCACCAGGTCGGGGGCCTCGCGCCAGGTCGGCAGGTCGAGGCAGCGGACGGTGCCGGAGAGCTCCGCGTGCTGGGGGATGACGTTCGGCGCGTGGCCGGACTCGATGCGTCCCCAGGTGACCGAGAGGCCCGACCGGGCGTCCACGCGGCGGGCCAGGACGGCGGGCACGTCGGTGGCGACCCGGGCGGCGGCGGTGACGAGGTCGGTGGTGAGGTGCGGGCGTGCGGTGTGGCCGCCGGGCCCGTCGAGGGTGACTTCGAGACGGTCGCAGGCGGAGGTGATGGGGCCGGAGCGCAGTCCGATCTTGCCGGCGTCGACCCGGGGGTCGCAGTGGACGGCGATGATCCGGCCGACTCCGTCCAGGACCCCGGCCGCGACGGCGTCGGCGGCGCCGCCGGGGAGGACCTCCTCGGCGGGCTGGAAGATCAGCCGCACGGCGTTGGGCAGCAGGCCCTGCCGGTCCAGTTCGGCGAGGACGAGTCCGGCGCCGAGGACGGTGGTGGTGTGGACGTCGTGTCCGCAGGCGTGCGCGCGGTTGGCCACCGTGGAGGCGTAGGCGACCGTCTTGACGTCGGGGATGGGCAGCGCGTCGAGGTCGGCGCGGATCGCCAGCATGGGGCGGCGGTGGTCCGGGACGCCGATGTCGCAGATGAGCCCGGTGCCGGCCGGAAGGACCTTCGGCGCGAGGCCGGCCGCCTCGAGGCGGGCCTTCAGCGCGGCGGTCGTACGGAACTCCTGGTTCCCCAGCTCCGGGTGCATGTGCACGTCTCTGCGGAAGCCGATCAGCTCGACGCGCAGGGTGTCGGACAGCTTTCCGGGCAGGGTGACGGAGTCTGGCTCACGGGAGGTCAACTGGTTCACCTTTTGAAGGGTAGGCCTTCAGACAGGTCAACTGCCCGTTGATCACCAAATGTTCAACCCGTTAGGGGAAAGAAACTCCGTTCACCAGGCATGAAGGCCTTTCCATGTGGGTAGGGTCACCCGAATCCGAGCCGGTCGGAGGGCGTCGCCGCCCGTGCGGTGAGGCGGTCCACCTCGTGGGCCGCGGTGCCGGCCACCCCGGA
Source organism: Streptomyces sp. NPDC016459 (assembly GCF_040632845.1). NCBI lineage: Bacteria > Bacillati > Actinomycetota > Actinomycetes > Kitasatosporales > Streptomycetaceae > Streptomyces > Streptomyces sp. NPDC016459. Next base: position 343,849 of record NZ_JBEYCR010000002.1, on the reverse strand, counting down.
CAGAAAGCCCTGGGCACGCGGTGAGGCGCTCTCCCGCAGCCACTCCGGCGCGATCTCGCAGACCGCGACCTTCACCCCGGTCCCGGCGAGGGCGAGCGGCAGGGTGTGCACGACCGTGGACGGGAAGCTGACAATCGTACGGCCGACGGGGCCGCGCCGGGCGATCAACTCCAGGGGCAGCTCGGGCCTGACCACCTGGAGACCGGTCTCGACCGCGATGCGGTGCAGCTTCTCGGCGCTCTCCCTGCGGTGCGCGAAGTAGCGGGTGGCGCCGTGGGTGCGGGCCAACTCCCCCACCACCCGGTCGTAGTGGTCGGCGTCGACCACGCCCGTCTCGACGAGCGAGGTACCCACCAGGTCCGCGCCGCCGGTGAGCAGCGGCGGGCCGAACCGGGCGCGGGTCCAGGCGAAGGAGTTCTCGGTGACCTCGATGCCCTCGGGGGCCTCGACGGGCAGTGAGGTGAAGATCTCGACCGTACGGCCGGGGGCCGGGGCGAGGCGCCGCCGGGCGAGCGAGGTCACCGGGGCGAGGACCAGCTCGCGCGGGCCGAGGCGGCCCTTGCGGTGCCAGCGCACCAGGCGCTCGCCCCGGCCGATCTGGGCGGCGAACTCCATGGTCGCGGTGCCGTCGTCGACCACCGTCAGGTGCCGGGGGCCGAACAGGGTCAGGAGCAGCTGGACGTACCGGGAGAACGGGTCCCCGATGATCACCCGCTCCGCCGAGCGCAGCGGCCGGGCGAGCTCCCGCAGGGTGCGGACGAGCGAGCCGCGGCCGCCGCGGGCCTCCTGCCAGCGGACGGTGAGGCCCTCGTCGCGGGCCAGCTGCGCCATCCGGCGCAGCTGGCCGCGCGACATGGGGTCGGTCGGCGACAGGACGACGACCGTGAGGGGCGGGGTGGCGTCCGCGGGGCCGGTCGGGGGCGCCGCGCTCGTCGGCGCCGTCGGGACCGGCAGGCCGGGCCCGGCGAGGGCGCCGTCCGCCGTGCCCGGCCGGTCCGCCCCTGCCGGACGGCCGTCCGGGGCGTAAGCCTGCGTGTGCGCCCATTCCAGGACGTTCAGAAGCTGGACCGGGCTCTCGACGAACGCCAGCTGCCCGGTCATGCGGCGACGAGCCCCTGGACCCGGCGGAGCTTCTTCATCGGGCCGAGCTCCGACTCGTAGACCTTCTTGACGCCGTCGCCGAGGGCGGCCTCGATGGTGCGGATGTCGCGGACCAGGCGCTGGAGGCCCTGCGGCTCGACGGAGGCGGCCTGGTCGGAGCCCCACATGGCGCGGTCGAGGGTGATGTGACGCTCGACGAAGGTGGCACCGAGGGCGACGGCGGCCAGCGTGGTCTGCAGGCCCGTCTCGTGGCCGGAGTAGCCGATCGGGACGTTCGGGTACTCCTCCTGGAGCGTCTGGATGACGCGGAGGTTGAGCTCCTCGGCCTTGGCCGGGTAGGTCGAGGTGGCGTGGCAGAGCAGGATGTTGTCGCTGCCGAGGACCTCGACCGCGTGCCGGATCTGCTTCGGCGTCGACATGCCGGTGGAGAGGATGACCGTACGGCCGGTGGCGCGCAGGGCGCGCAGCAGCTCGTCGTCGGTGAGGGAGGCGGAGGCGACCTTGTGGGCGGGGACGTCGAACTTCTCCAGGAAGGCGACGGCCTCGGTGTCCCACGGGGAGGCGAACCAGTCGATGCCGCGCTTCCTGCAGTGCTCGTCGATGGCGCGGTACTGGGTCTCGTCGAACTCGACGCGGTGGCGGTAGTCGATGTACGTCATCCGGCCCCAGGGGGTGTCGCGCTCGATGTCCCACTGGTCGCGCGGGGTGCAGATCTCGGGAGTGCGCTTCTGGAACTTCACGGCGTCGCAGCCGGCCTCGGCGGCCACGTCGATGAGGGCGAAGGCGTTGTCGAGGTCACCGTTGTGGTTGATGCCGATCTCGCCGGTGATGTAGACGGAGTGGCCGGGGCCCGCGGTCTTGTCGCCGAGGGTGCGGATTCGGGTGTTCATGGTGCTGTTCCTTACGCGTCGGGGGTGTTGAGCTCGGGTCCGAGGAGCCAGGCGGCGATCTCGCGGATCGCTCCTGAGCCGCCCGGGGTGACGGTGACCGCGCGGGCCGCGGCCCGTACGGAGTCGTGGGCGCTGCTCACCGCGACGGGCCAGCCGACGAGGTGGAAGCAGGGCAGGTCGTTGACGTCGTTTCCGGCGTAGAGCACGCGCTGCGGGTCGATGCCCTCGGCGTCGCACCACTCCTTGAGCGCCCGGTCCTTGCGGTCGATGCCGTGCAGGACGGGGATCTTGAGCTTGCGGGCGCGGGCGGCGACGACGGCGTTCTGCTCGGTGGAGAGGATGAGGACGGGCAGGCCGGCGCGGCGCAGGGCCGCGATGCCGAGGCCGTCGCCGCGGTGCGCGGAGACGAACTCACGCCCCTCGGCGTCGAGGTGGACCCGGTCGTCGGTCTGGGTGCCGTCGAAGTCGAGGACCACGGCGTCGATGTCGGCGAAGCCGGGGGTGGCCGGGGTGTCGGAGTCCTCGAAGAGTGGCGCGATCGCACGGGCCCGAGCCAGGTCGTGCGGGTCGTCGATCTCCAGGACCCGGGCGGGGTCGGTGACGACGAGCGCGGTACGGCCGAAGAAGCGGTGCCGGTGGGTACGGAAGCCGGCCGCGTCCATGGCGTAGACGGCGCCGGTCTCCAGGTACTCGGGCTCCCGGTCCTGGCGGCGGGGGCGGTGCGCCTTGTCGTGGTTGACGCCGGTGGCGCCGTCGTCGACCGTGTCGCGCCAGAGGAAGCCGTGGGAGGGGGCCGCCGTGAAGGCCGTGTCGGCGGCGCCGGAGGTGATGCGCTCGGCGGTCTCCGCGACCTCGGCGGAGGTGAGGAACGGGCTCGTGCACTGGACGAGGAGGACGACGTCGGCCGGGCGGCCGTGGGTGGCCTCGAAGGCGTCCATCGCGTGCAGGACGGCTGCCTCGCTGGTGGCGGTGTCGCCCGCGATCTCGGCGGGCCGCCGCACGGCCTCGGCCCCGGCGGTGCGGGCGGCGGCCGCGATGCCGGCGTCGTCGGTGGAGACGACGACGTGGGTGACGGGGCGGGCACCGAGGCAGGCGTGGACGGCGCGGGACACCAGGGGGACGCCGGCGACCGGGGCGAGGTTCTTGGCGGGGACGCCCTTGGATCCTCCCCGCGCGGGGATCACGGCGAGCACGGTGGCGGGGGGCGGCGCCACGGTGGACTGCGCGGGCGCGGGCTGCGTGGCCGTCGGCTCCATGGCGGTGGGCTGCGCGGGCGCGGGCTGCGTAGCCGTCGGCTCCATGGCGGTGGACTGCGCGGGCGCGGGCTGCGTAGCCGTCGGCTCCATGGCGGTGGACTGCGCGGCCGCGGGCTGCGTAGCCGTCGGCTCCATGGCGGTGGGCTGCGCGGCCGCGGGCTGCGTAGCCGTCGGCTCCGTCTCGGTGGGCTGCGCGGCCGCGGGCTGCGTGGCCGTCGGCTCCGTCTCGGTGGGCTGCGCGGCCGCGGGCTGCGGCGCCGTCCGTCCCGCGGGCGGGTTCGCGGGCGGCTGGGCGGTGGCGGGCATCAGAGTTCTCCCAGGCGGCGGATGACGGGTGCGACGCGTTGCACGCCGTGGCGGTACGCGCCCCGCGCGGCCTCGCGGACGATCCGGCGCAGGCCGCTCTCGCGGGTCTCCGGCGCGGTGACGTCCAGGCGGTGGCGGGCGAGGATCCCGGGCAGGTAGCCGGGCGCCGTCTCCGCGGTGTAGTAGGGGGTGATCGGGGGCGGCGCGGGCAGGGCCAGGAGCTCGGCGACCCGGTCGCGGGCCGCGTCGAAGGCGCGCTCGTACCCTCCGTCGGACGCGACGCCCTGCCGGGCCAGCCAGGTCTCGTCGGGCGTCGGGGCGAGCCCCTTGTCGAGCCGGTCGAAGGAGGCCAGCAGGCCCGAGCCGACGAAGTGGTGGTTGCCGAGCGCCTCGCGGACCCCGAGGTCGGTGAGGATCGCGGTGGGGATGCGGCGGTGCAGGGCTTCGAGCGCGGCCGTGGAGGAGACGGTGACCAGGAGGTCGGTACGGTCGAGGACCTCGCCCATGTGTCCGTACACCAGGCGGAAGTTGGCGGGCGGGTCGAGCTCGCGGACCAGCTTCTGGAACGGGAACTCCTCCAGGTGCGTGGTGTGCTCGCCCGGCTTGGAGCGGAGCTTGAGGAGCACCTCGCGGCCCGGGTGGAGGCGGGCGTGGGCGATCAACCGCCGCAGCACGTAAGCGCGTTCGGTCCGGGTGGCGGGCACGGACGGCTGGGCGGCGAAGACCAGGGTGTCGCGGCCGGTCTCGGGTGCGTACGGGGCGCCGCCGAGGAAGGGCAGGGCGGCCTCGACGACCGAGTCGGCTCCGGCGCCCACCCCCTCGTACACGGCGCGGAAGCGCTCCGCGTCGTGGCGGGAGTTGGCGAGGACGACGTCGGCGCCGTGGCGCAGCAGCAGGCCGTCGGTGAGCTTCTCGTAGACGACGCCGACGTAACCGGTGACGATCACCGGGCGCCGGTCAAGGCAGAGATCGGCCAGGCCCTGGAGGACGGCCCGGACGGTGCCGCCGACGAGGGCGAGGACGACGACGTCGTATCCCTCGCCGCGCGCCTCCGCGTCCCGTACCGCACGCAGGAACTCCGCGCCCGTCACCTCGCTCGGGGTGGTCGTGGACACCCCTGTCTCCGCGAGTTGCCGCGCGGTGGGCGTCGCCCGTCCACGTAGGACGAATCCGGTGGGTTCGGCGGTCGCCGTGGTGATGCGGCGCGCGGTGAGCGCGCCCCATTTCCACCGGGTGTCGGAGTCGGCGAGTACGGCGACCCGTATCGCTTCTCTGCTACTTCCTTGCACGCCGAGGACGCTAGAAGGGCATTCCGCTTTTCGGCCCAACTGGACCACAACAACCGGTGAACAGAGCCTCTCCGCCTGTTGAAGTGGGCCGGGATCCGGACTTCCGGGGGCCGGATCCGCCTTCGAGGAAAGGCGGTTAATCGGCCCGCCGCTTGGTGTTCACCGCATGGCTGCCCACCGGTCGGTGGGAAGGCCGGGGCGGCGCCTAGCGTCGGCCGCGTGGTCAAGCTCTCCGTCGTCGTGCCGTTCTACAACGTGCAGACATACGCCCCCGACACCCTCACGAGCCTGCGGGCCAACGCCCGGGAGGACTTCGAGTTCCTGCTCGTCGACGACTGCTCGTCGGACGGGACTCCGGAACTCCTCGAACGGGCCGCGCGCGAGCTCCCGGGTGCCGTCCTGATCAGGCACGAGCACAACGAGGGCCTCGCCACGGCCCGCAACACCGGCCTCGACGCCGCCCGCGGCGAATACCTCACCTTCCTCGACGGGGACGACTGGCTCGCCCCCGGCTACTACTCCCGCCTGGTCGCGGCGGCCGAGGACCTCGGCTGCGACTTCCTGCGCACCGACCACGTCACCGTCACCGGCCGGAACCGCGGCATCCGCCGTGCGCCGGTCCCCCGGCGCGGCGAGGTGCTGAACCCGCGGGACGCGATCCTGCCGGCGCACCGGACGACCTCGGTCGACTACCCGTACGCCTGGGCCGGGATCTACCACCGGCGGCTCCTGGACCGCGGCCTGCTGCACTTCCCGCACGGTCTGCGGACGGCCGAGGACCGGCCGTGGATCTGGAAACTGCACCGGGAGGCTGAATCGTTCGCCGCGATCGGTGAACTCGGCGTCTTCTACCGGCGCGGGGTGGCCACGTCGCTCACCCAGATCGGCGACGTACGGCAATTGGATTTCATCCGCGCATTCGACCAGGTGATCGAGGAGACGGCGAAAGACATGGACGCCGATCTCCTCCTTCCGAAGGCCGTCCGCACCTATTGCGCGGTGATCTCCCATCACATCGGTTCCGTCGACAAATTCGAGCCGGAAGTGGCCCGTCAGCTGAAGGCGATGAGCGCGGGCGCGCTGCGGCGGATGCCGCAGGCGGTCCTGGACGAGGCCCTGACGGCGATGGGAGGGGACCGCGCGACGATGCTGCGCAGGCTGCGCCGCCGCCGACCGGCACCACCGCCGACCCCGGCCCCGGGCGCGGGTCCGGGCGCAGGTGCCGCTGCCGCCTCCGCGGGGGTGGCAGCGTGAGCGCCCGCCGGACCACCCAGATCTTCTGCGCCTCCACCCTCTACGGGGCGGTGACGCTCGCCGCCGCCGTGGACAGCGGCTGCTTCGGCACCGCCGACCGCCGGATCCTCCTCGTCACCAACAACGCGGCCGTGCCGGAGACCACCCCGCCCCTGGACGCGGCCGAGGGCTTCGACCGGCTGCGCGGCCGCTTCGACTCCGTGCTGTCCTGGAACGAGACGATCTCCCCGCTCCACCCGGGCGGCTGGACCCCGCGTCCCGGCGATCTGCCGCTCCTCCAGCGCCATCTGCGCAAGCTCTGGAACCTCGGCGACGATCGCGTCGAACTCGCCCTGGAGTCCCTCCAGGTGACCCCCGCGCTCGCCATCGCCCAGCTGCTGCCCGACGCGCCGATCACGGTGTACGCGGACGGTCTGATGAGCTACGGGCCGACCCGGAACAAGATCGACCCGCTGATCGGCGGGCGCGTCGGCCGACTGCTCCACCTGGACCTCGTCACCGGCCTGTCGCCGCTGCTGCTCGCCGAGTTCGGGGCCGTACCGGAGGCCGTACCGACGGAGGCGTTCACCAAGGTCGTCGAGGAGCTCGCGGGCCCCGGGCGCGCCGGGGAGGAGCGGGACCGGCCCGCCCTGCTCCTCGGCCAGTACCTGGCGGCGCTCAGCCTGCTGACCGCCGCCGAGGAGGAGGAGCTGCACCTGCGGATGGTCCGGGGGGCGATCGCCAGGGGCCACCGGCGGCTCGTCTTCAAGCCGCACCCGACAGCGCCCGACGCCTGGTCGCGGACGCTGGTGCGCGAGGCGGAGGAGCTCGGTGCCGAACTGACCGTCGAGGACCGGCCGGTGCTCGCCGAGGTGCTCTACGGCGAGCTGCGGCCCGCGCTCGTCGTCGGCTGCTTCTCCACGGCGCTGCTGACCGCGCGGACGTTCTACGGGCTGCCGGTCGCCCGGGTCGGCACGGACGCGCTCCTGGAGCGGCTCACCCCGTTCCAGAACAGCAACCGCATCCCGCTCACCGTCGTGGACGCCGTCGTACCGCCCCTTGAGGAAGGGGAGGCCGGTGCCGCCGAGGTCGGTACGCCGGAGCTGAACGACCTGGTCGCGGCGGTCGGTTTCGCGATGCAGCCGAAGATCCGGCCGGAGCTGCGGGAGCCGGCGGTACGGCATCTGTCGGGGCCGCTCGCCGAGCGCACCCGGCACCACTTCACCCGCCGCCGCCTCACCGTCCTGGACCTGCCCGGCGGTCTGCCGCTCCCCCGCCATCCGCGGGTCCGCAGGCTCGCCCGCCGGGCCCTGCGACTGCGAAGGGCGCTGAAGCGGTAGCGGTACTGGAAGCGGTGGCGGTACGCCTGCGGGCCCGGGACCTCAGGGGTTCCGGGCCCGCGGGGGTTCCGGGCCCGCGAGCGTGAGCGCTCAGGCGCGGACGATGGCCTCCTGGAGCTCCGTGACCCACTGCGAGCGGTCCTCGGGGCACTCCAGGTACAGCTCGCGGGCGTAGCGCCGCGACCGGTAGCCGTTGGCCTCGATCCAGCGGGCCAGGGTCTGGGCCGTGGGCAGGATGGTGTCCATCGAGCCCCGGTGGACGACGGTCGCCGCCTCCTCGATGCCGGGCAGGACGTGCACCTCGACGTCTTCCACGGCCGTGCCCTCGGGGACGGTCATGGCGGCGTGCACGAGGACCGAGCCGTCACCCCTGCCCGCGTCCTCGTAGTAGGCGATCCCCGGGCCGTATCCGGTGACCCCCGCGGCCCGCAGGCGGCCGCACAGCTCGTCGTACAGGGGGCCGATGACCGGGCCGATGTCGTGGGGCCCGAAGCTCGCGGCGACCGCGCTCAGCTCGGCGACGCGGACGGCGGGGATCTTCTTGACGACGACGTCCTGGGTGGACATGCGTCCCTCGCTCTCGATGGCTCGGAGCCGCGCGCCGACCTGGGCGAGCCGGGCCCGCGCCTCCGCCAGGGCCGCTTCCAGCTCGGCCTGGCGCAGTCGCAGCATGCCCCGCAGCTCGTCCGCGCCGAGGCGCTCGTCGAGGATGGCGCCCACCTGTTCGAGGGTGAAGCCGAGGTCCTTGAGCGCGATGACGCGGTTGAGCCGGGCGAGCTGGTCCGCCTCGTAGAAGCGGTAGCCGCTGTGCGGGTCGACGTGGGCCGGGCGCAGCAGTCCGATGGCGTCGTAGTGGCGCAGCATGCGGACCGACACCCGCCCGTGCCGGGCGAAGTCTCCGATGGTGTACATGACGGCCCCTACGGAACGGGCTCACACGGTGTGAGGGTCAAGCGGCGCTGGTGAGGGAGAGCTTCGCGGCGAAGCCGAGGAAGAGCGCGCCCGCGGCGGAGGTCGCCCCCGCCGAGAGCCTCCTGCGGCGGCGGAAGGTGGCGGCGAGTCGTGTCCCGCCGAAGATGAGCGTGGTCAGGTAGAGGAAGCTGCCGAGCTGGAGCAGACCGCCGAGGACCAGGAAGGAGAGCGCCGGGTAGGCGTAGGAGGGGTCCACGAACTGCACGAAGAACGAGATGAGGAAGAGGATCGCCTTCGGGTTGAGCAGGCTGATGAGGAGCGCGCGGCGGTACGGGCGCTCGACCGGCCCGCCGGTCGTGGCCTGCTCGGGCTCCGTCGTCTCGCGCCGGTCGCGCCACATCGCCAAGGCCGCCCGCAGCATCCCGTACGCCATCCAGGCCAGGTAGCCCGCGCCCGCGTACTTCACGATCATGAAGAGGAGCGGGGTGGTCTGGAGCAGCGAGGCGGCGCCGAGTGCGGCCAGGGTCATGAGGATGGTGTCGCCGGTGAACACCCCGGCAGCGGCCTTGTATCCGGTCCGGGTGCCCTTGCGGGCGGCGACGGACAGCACGTACAGCGAGTTCGGCCCCGGGAGGAGAATGATGAGGACGAGCCCGGCGAGATAGGTCGGCAGATCGGTGACACCCAGCATGAGGCGGAGTGTCGCACACGGGTACGACACTCCGCTGTGACCTGCGTCGTGAGCGCCCTGCGGCCTAGAACGCGTCGGTCGGGACGTAGGTGCCCCAGACCTCCCGCAGCGCGTTGCAGACCTCGCCGACGGTGGCGCGGGCCCTGAGGGCGTCCTTCATCGGGTACAGGACGTTGGCTGTGCCCGCGGCCGCCTCCTTCAGGGCGGTGAGCGCCCTGTCCACGGCCGCCTGGTCGCGCTCGGCGCGCAGTCGCGAGAGGCGTTCGGCCTGCTGGGCCTCGATCGCCGGGTCGACGCGCAGCGGCTCGTAGGGCTCCTCGACGTCGATCGTGTAGCGGTTGACGCCGACGACGACCCGCTCGCCGCTGTCGGTCTCCTGGGCGATCCGGTAGGCGGAGCGCTCGATCTCGCCCTTCTGGAAGCCTCGCTCGATCGCGGCGACCGCGCCGCCCATGTCCTCGACCCGGTCCATCAGCTCCAGGGCGGCGGCCTCGACGTCGTCGGTCATCTTCTCGACGACGTAGCTGCCGGCGAAGGGGTCGACGGTGGCGGTGACGTCCGTCTCGTACGCGAGGACCTGCTGGGTGCGCAGCGCGAGGCGGGCGGACTTGTCCGTCGGCAGGGCGATGGCCTCGTCGAAGGAGTTGGTGTGCAGCGACTGCGTGCCGCCGAGGACGGCCGCGAGGCCCTGGACGGCGACGCGCACCAGGTTGACCTCGGGCTGCTGGGCGGTGAGCTGCACGCCCGCGGTCTGGGTGTGGAAGCGGAGCATCAGCGACTTGGGGTTCTTCGCGCCGAACTCCTCCTTCATGACGCTCGCCCAGATCCGCCGGGCCGCACGGAACTTCGCGACCTCCTCCAGGATCGTCGTGCGGGCCACGAAGAAGAAGGAGAGCCGGGGCGCGAAGTCGTCCACGTCCATGCCCGCGGCGACGGCGGTGCGGACGTACTCGATGCCGTCCGCGAGGGTGAACGCGATCTCCTGCGCGGGCGACGCTCCGGCCTCGGCCATGTGGTAGCCGGAGATCGAGATGGTGTTCCACTTGGGGATCTCGGTCCGGCAGTACCTGAAGATGTCCGCGATCAGCCGCAGCGAGGGCTTCGGCGGGAAGATGTACGTGCCGCGGGCGATGTACTCCTTGAGCACGTCGTTCTGGATGGTGCCGGTCAGCTGGTCGGCGGGCACACCCTGCTCCTCGCCGACGAGCTGGTAGAGGAGGAGAAGGAGGGCTCCGGGAGCGTTGATGGTCATCGACGTGGAGACCTTGTCGAGCGGGATCCCGTCGAACAGGATCCGCATGTCGTCGATCGAGTCGATGGCGACGCCGACCTTGCCGACCTCGCCCGAGGAGATCGGCGCGTCCGAGTCGTGGCCCATCTGCGTCGGCAGGTCGAAGGCGACGGAGAGGCCCGTCGTGCCGTTGGCGATGAGCTGCTTGTAGCGGGCGTTGGACTCGACGGCGGTGCCGAAGCCCGCGTACTGGCGCATGGTCCAGGGCCGGCCGGTGTACATCGACGGGTACACGCCCCGGGTGAAGGGGTACGCGCCGGGCTCGCCCAGCTTCTCGGCCGGGTCCCAGCCGTCCAGGGCGTCCGGTCCGTAGACCGGTTCGATGGGCAGTCCCGACTCCGACTCGCGCGCCATGCGTGGTGCCTTCCCGATAGATGTGCCGGCTGGTTACTCAGCGGTACGGCTCCTCGCGACGGACTGTAGCGGCGGGTGTCCGGGGGGTGGAGAGCAGCACGCTGGGACCTTCCTCACAGCATGCGCGGTCCCTGGTCCGCCGGCGCAACCGCACACGCGCGGAACGCATCCCTACGTACACACGATTCGTCTCGGGGGGCAATTGATGATGCGGTCTTCTTCCGTCATACGCAGAGCGGTACTGGCGGCGGCCGCGGTGGCCCTCGCCACCGGCTGTACGGCCCAGGCAGTCGGCGCGGGAGGCGGAACCGGCGTCGGCTCCGGCTCCGGCTCGGCAAGTCCGACGACGGCGCCGACGACCGTCGCTCCCGCTCCCACCGCGACCGCGACACCGACCGGGACCGCCACGCCCACCGGGACCGCGACACCGTCCTCCGGGCCCGCGGTCCTGATGGACGACGGGGACGAGAGCGAGCAGGTCCGCGAGCTCCAGGCGCGGCTGCGGCAGCTGGGGCACTTCGACAGGGCGCCCACGGGCTTCTACGGGACGAAGACGGCCGGTTCGGTCAAGGCCTTCCAGCGGAAGGGGGACCTGCCCCGGACGGGGTCGGTCGACGCGGCGACCTGGGAGAAGCTGCTCGGGGCGAGCCGGAGGCCGACCGCCGACGAGCTGAAGCCGGCCACCACGAACACGCTCGACACCCCCGACGCGCGGTGCATGACCGGCCGGGTGCTGTGCATCAGCAAGGAGAGCCGGACCCTGGCCTGGATGATCGACGGCAAGGTCGTCTCGGCGATGGACGTCCGTTTCGGTTCGGAGAACACCCCGACCCGGGAGGGCACCTTCGCCGTGGAGCGGAAGGTCCGTCAGGACTGGTCGAAGCTGTACCACACGCCGATGCCGCTCTCGATGTACTTCAGCCGCGGCCAGGCCGTGCACTACTCGTCGGACTTCGCGGCCCGCGGCTACGACGGAGGCTCGCACGGCTGCGTCAACGTCCGGGACCGGGCCAAGCTGACGACCCTCTTCGACCAGGTGAAGGTCGGCGACAAGGTCGTCGTCCACTGGTGACCCGGGAGGGGAGAAGAGAGGGCGCGGGTGGGACCGGGGGAACGTGTCCCACCCGCGCCGGGTGCGCGGAGCCGTAGGTACGGGGGGAACCCCGGCTCTCTGCGCGGCCGATGACCAGTCGGCACACTCCATACTGCGCCGACCGGCCGGGAAGTGTTACACCGCGAGCGGAACGCGTGCGGTGACGGCGGTCCCGAGGGGCGGCGCGGCGAAGAGCCGGACGGTGTCCGTGGCCGATCGGGCGGTGCCGCGGCGGTCCTCGGCGGCCGTTCCGGCACGGCTGTCCCGGGAGCCGCCGTCCTTGTCGTCCCGTCCGCCGTGCGACCCGTCCTCGGACCGGCCGTCGTTCCCGCCGCCGCCCCTGGGGGCGTCCTTCGAGCCGCCCTCGGGGTGGCCCTCGGCGTCGTCCTTGTCGTCCCCGGAGTCGCCCTTGGGGTCCTTGGTCTCGTCCTTGGCCCCGCCCTCGGGCGCGCCCGTACCGCCGCCGAGGATCCGGTCGCAGTAGCGTCGCAGGCTCTCGCCGCCGCGCAGGTTGTTCGTGAGCTGCTTGCGGCCGGTGGCGTCGAGCCTTCCCGTCCGGTAGTCCCGGCAGGCCTTGACGGTCTTCGCCAGGGAGGTCGCACCGCCGGGCCTGACGTCCGTGCCGCCGGGGTCCGTTCCCGTGCCGCCGGAGTCCTTGCCCGTACCCGCCGTGCTCCTGGGCTTCGGGGTGCCGGGGCCCGTGGTGGCCGTGCCGTGGCCGTCGGCGCCTCCGGTGGGCGGTGCGGTGGTGGTGCCGGTGCCGGCGGAGGGGGACACGCCGGGCGTGGGTTCACCGTCGGCGCCCGGCCTCGTCGGGGGCGCCTCGGGATCCTCGCGTATGCCGGGTTCCTTGGAGACGAGCGTGTCGACGGTCTCCTCCGCCGTGACGGAGCTGGCGGGCGCCGGACCCACCAGCGGCAGCACACCTGTTCCGGCGGCGACGGCGACCCCTCCGACGGTGACGGCGGCAACCGCCGCGGCCAGTCCGTACCGCACGGACCGTCCCCAGCGGCGCCTCGGCGGGGAGACCGGCGTGAGCCGCACCCGTCCGAGGTCGGCGTGGAGGGTGCGGGCGTGCGGGGCTCCGTCCGTCGCGGCGGCGCGGGCGGAGGCGCGCTCGGCGGTGGCCTCGCGGAAGGCGGCGAGCGCGGCGGCCTCGCCCGGCAGTTCGCCGCTTCCGGCCGCGGGGAAGGCGGGAGTACGGGCCGTGTCGAGGGCCCGGGCGAGGCGCTCGGCCCCCGCGCGCGCGTGGTCGTCGACGGCGTCGACCGGCTCGCCGCGGAGCAGCCGCTCGGCGGACTCCTGGTCGAGCCACTGGTACCGCTCGTCGGCCATCACATGTCCTTCTGCGTACGGGGACGTGATTGCGTCACACCGCGGGGGGGCACGGACCCCGGCGGGCGCACGCGTTGCGGAGGCACACCGTCCAGGGCGGCGACGGCCTCGGCGGTGCCGTCCGCCCCGTCCGTGTCACCGTCGACTCCGAGGAGTTCGGCGAGCTTCTTCAGGCCGCGGTGGGCGGCGGTGCGTACGGCGCCGGGGCGTTTCCCCAGCGTGTCGGCGGCGCTCTTGGCGTCGAGACCGACGACGACGCGCAGGACGACGGCCTCGGCCTGGTCCTGCGGAAGCTGGGCGATCAGCCGCATGGTGTGTCCGGTGGCGAGGGCCTCCAGGGCCTCGCCCGCCGTGTCGGACGCGGCGGGCCTGTCGGTGAGTTCGTCCTCGTCGGCGCCGGACGCGGGGCGCCTGCCCCGCATCCGTATGTGGTCGAGGGCGCGGTTGCGGGCGATCCGCGCGGCCCAGCCGCGGAAGCGGTCCGCGTCGCCGTCGAACCGGTCGAGGTCGCGGGCGATCTGGAGCCAGGACTCCGAGGTGACGTCCTCGGCGTCGGCGTCGCCGACCAGTGTGCGTATGTAGCCGAGCAACCGTGGATGCACGGCGCGATACACAGTACGGAAGGCGTTCTCGTCCCCGTCCTGCGCAGCGAGCACCGCGGCCGTCAGCTCCGCGTCGTCCCCCAGCACTCCCCAAACCCTGTTCGTCGGTCGCGTGGTCGCGTCGTCGCTCCATCGCGGCTGGTCACCGCCACGCCGCCTCGCGCATCTGCACGCTACGTCGTGGCCGGGCGTCGCGTCCACGCGATCCGGGGTCTTTGTGCAACTTGCAACCTCCGGGCGAGGGCGTGCGAGGAGCGCTCGGGGCGCGTCCGGACGCGGGTGCGCGACGGTGTGACAGAAAACGCATCCCTGGCGCTGAATGGAGTACGGAGCCGTGCTGCGGGTCCGTGGACGACGACCGGGGTCTCTCCTGTGGGGGGTGGCGACCCCGGTCGTCTCCCATTTCCGGGGCCGTTTCGACTCCTTTTCGCACGCTTTTCCGCCGGGGGGAGTACACCCCTTTCACTGTCAACCGATGGTTGACAGTGAAAGACTGTCAACCTAGGGTTGCACTCATGACGAATCCAGTCGTTCCGACCGTTCCCGTCCGCCTCGACGAACTCATCGACGCGATCAAGAAGGTCCACCCCGACGCCCTGGAGCAGCTCTCCGGCGCCGTCATCGCGGCGGACCACCTCGGCGATGTCGCCGACCACCTCATCGGCCACTTCGTCGACCAGGCCCGTCGCTCCGGGGCCTCCTGGACCGACATCGGCCGCAGCATGGGCGTGACCCGTCAGGCGGCCCAGAAGCGCTTCGTGCCCAAGGAGCCGGACGCGGAGAAGATGGACCCGAACGCCGGGTTCAACCGCTTCACCCCCCGCGCCAGGAACGTGGTCATGGCGTCCCAGAACGAGGCCACGGCCGTCGGGAACGCCGAGATCACCCCCGCCCACCTGACGCTCGGCCTGCTCGCCGAGCCCGAGGGGATCGCGGCGTACTGGATCACCTCCCAGGGCGTGACCCTCGACCAGGTCCGCGAGGCCGCCGCCGCGACCCTGCCGCCGGGCGTCGACGAGCCGCCCACCCTCGTCCCGTACGACGCGGCGGCGAAGAAGGTCCTGGAACTGACGTTCCGCGAGGCGCTGCGCCTCGGCCACAACTACGTCGGCACCGAGCACATCCTGCTCGCCCTCCTGGAGCACGAGGACGGCACCGGCGTGCTCACCGGCCTCGGACTCGACAAGACCACGGCGGAGCGGCAGATCGCCGAGATCATCGCGTCGGCGACGGTCGAGGCGCCGGAGTCCTGACCGGACCGGCCTCCCAGGCGGTGCGGGCCCGGCATGAGCGGCCGGACCGGTTCCTCAGGCGGTGCGGGCCCGGCATGGGACGCCGGACCGGTTCCTCAGGCGGTGCGGGCCCGGCGTGAGACGACCGCGCGCAGCACCCGGCCGCCCTCGACGGAGAGTTCTCGTGCCCGGCGCAGACCGGTCGGGCCGTGGGCGACCGTTTCGAGGACGGCCTGCTGGCGGCGGAGCTCCCCGGCGAGCAGCGGGCCCGCGCCGTCCGTGTCCCCGGCCCGGCAGCGCTCGACGAGACCGTCGGGCACCTCGGCGGCGTCGTACCGTCCGTGCAGGGCGAGGGCGGTGCCGGAGCAGGCGTGGGCCCAGGCACGGAGGTCTCCGGCGGTCCAGGTCGCCGGGGCGGCGGCCAGCATCCCCCGTACGGCCGCGGCGTCCGCCGTACCGTCGGCGTCCAGTTCGACGCGGGCCTTGGCGACGGCCTCGCCCCAGGCGTTCCCGTCGCCGCGCGCGACGGCGGCCCAGACGGGCCGCAGGGCGTCGCCCCGGTCACCGGCGAGCAGGGGGAGGCAGCGGTCGAGGCAGGCGAGGCCGGCCGCGGCCAGGCCTCGCTCGTCGGCCCCGTCGATCAGTTCCAGCAGGCTCCGGCCGTTCCCCGACGCCATGGACGCCTCCTCGCCACCCGATGCGGACGCAGTACTTCCCCTACTGCGCCGGGGGGCGCTTTTTCGTCACTGCGCGGCCGGAATCATGCCAGTGGCTTTGGCGTGCTGCATAGAGGTCGGACGCCGGACGAGGGAATCGTGAGAACGGCGGCGCCGAGGTGGAGGGCGTAACCCGCGAGGACCCGGGAGGGCGCCGTCACGTAGGCCTCGGCGACCGCGTCCATGGAGTGCGTCAGCGCACCTTCGTCGCCAGCGCCCGGAACTGGTCCCAGGTCAGGGTCGGTTTCGCCGGGTCCCAGACCTTCTGGGCGAGCGCCGTCAGCGGCAGCCGGATGCCGTCCGCGACCTGTGCCTGCGTCTGCGACCGGGAGAGGTCGCACCAGACCGCGAAGCGGGCCCCGAGGATCTGGGGGTCGTACCGCGCGGGGACGGGGGTGGTGCCGCGCAGGACGAGCGGTGTCCACTGCTCGTAGATGCGGCGGCCGGTCGGATAGGTGAACTGGTTCGGCTCGCCGAGCACGTAGTAGAGGTACTCGTCGTTGAGGTTCACGACCTCGCGGCCCTCGGCCAGGTACTCGGCCGGGGGACGGGCCCCGATCTCCTTGCCGGTCCAGTACTCGACCTCGATGCCCTTGTGCGCGTCGACGACCCCGCCCCGGAAGAACCCGTCGTTCCAGGCCTTCGCGACCTTGCCCGTGTCGCGGACGACCGCCGCGCGGTCGTTCAGCCAGCCCTCCGCCAGGTCCTGGACGCGCGCCTGGGCGCCGTACTTCTGCCGGGCCGCCGAGGCCAGCTGCGGATAGGAGGCCTCGGGGGAGCGGACGGTCAGGGCCTGGTACTCGTCGGCGCCGACGTGGAACCAGCCGCCGGGGAAGAGTTCGGCGTACTCGCGCAGCAGCTCGTCCACGAGCCGGGCGGAGGCGGGCTTGGAGATGTCGATCGCACCCTGGCGCGGAGTGCCCTGGACGTTGCGCAGCTGGAGGTCCGGGTGGGCGCGCAGGACGGCTCCGAGGTGTCCTGGCGAGTCGATCTCGGGCACGACCGTGATGTGGAGGGTCTGCGCGAGGGCGAGGATCCGGCGTACCTCGGCCTTGGTGAGGTGCTCGGCCGAGACGATCTCGGGGTGGGAGTCGGAGGCGATCCGGAAGCCCTGGTCGTCGGAGAAGTGCAGTCCGAACTGGTTGAGCTTGAGGTCGGCCATCTCCCGGAGCCGGGCCTCGATCCACTCCGCGGTGAAGAACTTGCGGGCGATGTCGAGGTTCAGTCCGCGCTGGGGCTTCGCGGGGGCGTCGGTGACGGTGCCCTCGGGCATCGCGCCCGAGGCCTTCACCGACTGCTTGAGGGTGCGGGTGCCGTAGAAGACGCCCGCCTGGTCGGGGCCGCTGATCCTGACCCGGTCGTCGCGGGTGGTGAGCGTGTACGACTCGGGGGCGCCCTTGCCGCCGAGGGCGAGCTCGACGTCGCCGGCGCGGGCGGCGACGGCTCCCCGGTACGAGATCTTCAGTTCCCCCGCGAGCAGCCGTGCCTCGTCGGCGAGTCCTTCGCTGCCGGCGGCGACGACGATCCCGGCCGTCGGAGCGGGTTTCCAGCCGGGACCGCGGGCGGCCTCGTGGTCGCGCACTGCGGGGACGGTGCGGGGCGCGGTGGACAGGGGGTAGGTCCGGGTCGGCGTGGGCGTCGGGCTGGGCGGCGCGCTGGTGGGCGCGGCGCTCGCGGACGTGCCGCCGGACGGGGTGGGGGGCGGGGGCGCTCCGGTGGGAGCGCCGGGGGAACAGGCCGCCACGGTGGCCAGTGCCACCGCGGTCGCCATCAGTGCGGGGCCCTGGTGGGGCCCCCGTATGGAGTACCGCATCATTCGGAATCCTCCCGTACGGCGGGCGGTCCGGCCAATCGGGGGAACGAAACCCGATCATCCGTCACATGTTCCGAAACTCTCCCTTCCGGGTGAAATTCGCGCATCCGTCGGACACTTCCCTCGCCCCGTCGGTAACGTTGAGTCACGTCCACCCCATCCGTCCCGGAGTACCGGAGTCCACGCTGACCAGCGACACCCACCTCCCCTGCCGGAAAGCGGGCTCCACGGACACGCCCGCCCCTCCCACCGCCGCCGCGACCCCCGGCGCGGTCGGCGCCCCCGCCGTGACCGCCCTGCCCGCGCAGCACAGGGGTCCCGCGCCCCACGGAGCCCCCCGGGGGCTCGCCGGTTTCAACGCCGCCACGCCCGCCGAGGCCCAGGCGCTACTCCTCGCCTGCTGCCACAGTCACCGTTGGGCCGAACGGGTGGCGGCGCACCGGCCGTACCCGACCGTGGACGCGCTGCTCGCCGCCGCCGACGAGGCCGGTTACGACCTGTCCCGGGCCGACCTCGACGAGGC
Source organism: Streptomyces sp. NPDC016459 (assembly GCF_040632845.1). Taxonomy (NCBI): domain Bacteria; kingdom Bacillati; phylum Actinomycetota; class Actinomycetes; order Kitasatosporales; family Streptomycetaceae; genus Streptomyces; species Streptomyces sp. NPDC016459. The sequence goes on along the minus strand of NZ_JBEYCR010000002.1, from coordinate 325,872 downwards.
CCTGGCCGCCGAGTGCTCCGCGGTGCCGCACCCGGACGCCCCGCCGGCGGCCCGGACCGCGCTGCGTGCCGCCCACGCCGCGTACGAGAGCGGCTTCGGACACGCGTTCGTGATCAGCCTCGACGGAGTGCGTCCCGGGGAGCGGCTCGACCGGGTACTGGCCGGTATCCGGTCACGTCTCGGCAACGAACCGGAGGAGGAGCGTGTGATCGCGGCCGAGGAGCTGCGTCGCCTCGCCCGTGCCCGTTTGGCCTTCCGGTTCTCCGAGGCGCTCACACTCCGACACACCGGTTCGTGATTCCGTCCGGAATGCGGCGATTCCGGCGTGCGCGATAGCCCGTCCGTGCCTCTTTGATCACACCTATGGACCCCGCGCGAGCGAACCGACAACTCGTCGCTACGATGACCGGGGCCGGTGGACCGTACCCGGCCGGGTCAGACCGACACTGAAGCCGGCCGACCCTGATCCCCGCTCCCGGAGGGTTTTTCCGTGCCGGCTGGAACGCTGTACCGCGGCCGGGAAGGAATGTGGAGTTGGGTGGCTCATCGAGTCACCGGCGTCCTCATCTTCTTCTTCCTGTTCGTACACGTGCTGGACACCGCTCTCGTCCGCGTCTCCCCCGAGGCGTACGACGAGGTCGTCGCGACCTACAAGACGCCGATCGTCGCTCTTCTGGAGTACGGCCTCGTCGCAGCCATCCTCTTCCACGCGCTGAACGGCCTCCGGGTCATCGCCGTGGACTTCTGGTCCAAGGGCCCGCGCTACCAGAAGCAGATGCTCTGGACCGTCGTGGGCGTATGGGTCGTGCTGATGGCCTTCTCGCTGTACCCGATTCTCGGGCACGCCGCACGTGAACTGTTCGGGAGCTGACGCCACTCATGTCTGCTGACACCTCCTCCGCCGCGATCGGACCCGTCGAGGGCGGCACCGTCTACGACGTGGACAACCCCGCGCCGTACATCGAGGCCCCCCGCAAGCGCACCGGCAAGACCCCGCGCGCGACCCGGGGCAACTTCGAGATGGCCGCATGGCTCTTCATGCGCCTCTCGGGCATCGTCCTGGTCGTCCTGGTCCTCGGTCACCTGCTGATCCAGCTCTTCCTGGACGGCGGCGTCTCCAAGATCGGCTTCGCCTTCGTGGCCGGCCGCTGGGCGTCCCCGTTCTGGCAGGTCTGGGACCTGCTGATGCTCTGGCTCGCCATGCTGCACGGCGCCAACGGCCTCCGCACCGTCATCAACGACTACGCGGAGCGGGCCAACACGCGCCTGTGGCTCAAGGGCCTGCTGTACACCGCCACGGTGTTCACCATCCTTCTGGGCACGCTGGTGATCTTCACCTTCGACCCGAACATCCGCTAGGCACGGGGCTGAGGTAATCCACGTCATGAAGATCCACAAGTACGACACCGTCATCGTCGGCGCCGGTGGCGCCGGCATGCGCGCCGCCATCGAGTCGACGAAGCGCAGCCGCACCGCCGTGCTGACGAAGCTCTACCCCACCCGCTCCCACACGGGCGCCGCGCAGGGCGGCATGGCCGCCGCGCTCGCCAACGTGGAGGAGGACAACTGGGAGTGGCACACCTTCGACACGGTCAAGGGCGGTGACTACCTGGTCGACCAGGACGCCGCCGAGATCCTGGCGAAGGAGGCCATCGACGCCGTCCTCGACCTGGAGAAGATGGGCCTGCCGTTCAACCGGACCCCGGACGGCACCATCGACCAGCGCCGCTTCGGCGGTCACTCCCGCAACCACGGCGAGGCCCCGGTCCGCCGGTCCTGCTACGCCGCGGACCGCACCGGTCACATGATCCTCCAGACGCTGTACCAGAACTGCGTCAAGGAGGGCGTGGAGTTCTTCAACGAGTTCTACGTCCTGGACCAGCTGATCACCGAGGTCGACGGCGTCAAGAAGTCCGCCGGCGTCGTCGCGTACGAGCTGGCCACCGGGGAGATCCACATCTTCCAGGCCAAGGCCGTGATCTACGCGTCCGGCGGCACCGGCAAGTTCTTCAAGGTGACCTCCAACGCGCACACCCTGACCGGTGACGGCCAGGCCGCCTGCTTCCGGCGCGGTCTGCCCCTCGAGGACATGGAGTTCTTCCAGTTCCACCCGACGGGCATCTGGCGCATGGGCATCCTGCTGACGGAGGGCGCCCGCGGTGAGGGCGGCATCCTCCGCAACAAGGACGGCGAGCGCTTCATGGAGAAGTACGCGCCGGTCATGAAGGACCTCGCGTCCCGTGACGTCGTCTCCCGCTCCATCTACACGGAGATCCGCGAGGGCCGCGGCTGCGGTCCCGAGGGCGACCACGTCTACCTGGACCTGACGCACCTCCCGCCGGAGCAGCTGGACGCCAAGCTCCCGGACATCACCGAGTTCGCCCGTACGTACCTCGGCATCGAGCCGTACACGGACCCGATCCCGATCCAGCCCACCGCGCACTACGCCATGGGCGGCATCCCGACCAACGTCGAGGGTGAGGTCCTCATGGACAACACCACCGTCGTCCCGGGCCTGTACGCGGCCGGCGAGGTCGCCTGCGTGTCGGTGCACGGCGCCAACCGCCTCGGCACCAACTCGCTGCTCGACATCAACGTCTTCGGCAAGCGCTCCGGCATCGCCGCCGCCGAGTACTCCGCCAAGCACGACTTCGTCGAGCTGCCGGAGAACCCGGAGTCCCTCGTCGTCGCGCAGATCGAGCGGCTGCGCAACTCCACGGGCAACGAGCGGGTCGCCGACCTGCGCCGTGAGCTCCAGGAGACGATGGACGCCAACGTGATGGTGTTCCGCACGGAGCAGACCATCAAGACGGCCGTCGAGAAGATCGCCGAGCTGCGCGAGCGCTACGAGAACGTGTCCATCCAGGACAAGGGCAAGCGCTTCAACACGGACCTCCTGGAGGCCATGGAGCTGGGCAACCTGCTCGAACTGGCCGAGGTCATGGCCGTCTCGGCCCTGGCGCGCAAGGAGTCCCGCGGCGGTCACTACCGCGAGGACTACCCCAACCGCGACGACGTCAACTTCATGCGCCACACCATGGCGTACCGCGAGGTCGGCGAGGACGGCTCCGAGACCGTCCGTCTCGACTACAAGCCGGTCGTCCAGACCCGCTACCAGCCGATGGAGCGTAAGTACTGATGGCTACCCCCGTACTGGACAGGGTGGAGAAGGACTCCGCCGCCTCCCCGTACATCACGGTCACGATGCGGATCCGCCGCTTCAACCCCGAGGTGTCGGACGCGTCGGTCTGGGAGGACTTCCAGATCGACATCGACCCGAAGGAGCGTGTGCTCGACGCCCTCCACAAGATCAAGTGGGACGTCGACGGCACGCTGACCTTCCGCCGCTCGTGCGCGCACGGCATCTGCGGCTCGGACGCGATGCGGATCAACGGCAAGAACAGGCTCGCCTGCAAGACGCTGATCAAGGACATCAACCCCGAGAAGCCCATCACGGTCGAGGCCATCAAGGGCCTGACGGTCCTCAAGGACCTGGTCGTGGACATGGAGCCGTTCTTCCAGGCGTACCGGGACGTCATGCCGTTCCTGGTCACCAAGGGCAACGAGCCGACGCGCGAGCGCCTGCAGTCCGCCGAGGACCGTGAGCGCTTCGACGACACCACCAAGTGCATCCTGTGCGCCGCGTGCACCTCGTCCTGCCCGGTCTTCTGGAACGACGGCCAGTACTTCGGTCCGGCCGCGATCGTCAACGCGCACCGCTTCATCTTCGACTCGCGTGACGAGGCGGGCGAGCAGCGCCTGGAGATCCTGAACGACAAGGACGGCGTGTGGCGCTGCCGCACGACGTTCAACTGCACGGACGCCTGCCCGCGTGGCATCGAGGTCACCAAGGCCATCCAGGAGGTCAAGCGCGCGCTGATCACGCGTCGCTTCTGACATCCCGTTCGGCCGACGAGGCCCGCTTCTGTACGCTGCGGCGTGCAGGAGCGGGCTTTTTCTTTGCGGAGGACGGGGACTGATGAGCGAGCCGAACCCTTACAAGTCGGAGGAGTACGAGTGGGGCCCCGGCCAGCAGGCCGGGACGCCCGGGTACGGGTACCCGCAGGGCGGCTACCAGCCGACGATCCCCGAGGGCGTGCCGGTGCCGCAGCTGTCCTATCCGCCGGTCCCCGCCGGGGGCGCGCCGCTGCTGAGCCTGGGTGACATCACCGTCGTCGGCGACCAGATCATCACCCCCGCCGGGGCCATGCCCCTGAAGGGGGCCGTCTGGAACGCGATGGACATGTCGCGGACCGAGGAGAAGATCTCGACGGCCGGGATCGTGCTGGCGGTCGTCTTCTTCGTCTTCTGCCTGCTGGGCCTGCTGTTCCTGCTGATGAAGGAGAAGCAGACCACCGGCTTCATCCAGGTCACGGTGACCAGCGGTGGCCGGCATCACTCGACGATGATCCCGGCGCGGGGCCCGGACACCATCCACTGGGTGATGGGCCAGATCAACTACGCGCGGTCGCTCAGCATGTGACCCACCGCACGGCCTCGGCCGTGCCAGGGGCGGCGGGCTCAGCCGTGCCAGGGCCGGGGGGCTCAGCCGTGCCAGGGGCGGGCGGGCTCAGCCGTGCCAGGGGCGGGCGGGCTCCGTGGACTCCGCCGCGACCATGACCCGCCGCAGCAGGTCGTTGAGGAGGGCTCGCTCCTCGGGGGCGAGGACGCCGAGCAGCCGGTACTCCTCGTGTCCGAGGACCTCCATCGCCCCGCGCCAGGTCTCACGGCCGGCGTCGGTGAGTTCGACGAGCACCCGGCGCCGCCCGGCCGTGGACCGGGTGCGGCGCACGAGTCCCCGCTTCTCCAGTCCGTCCAGACGGCCCGAGACGGAGGCGGGAACCAGGTCGAGGTCCTGGGCCAGTTCGGAGGGGGCGGCGCTGCCGCCGCGCCCGGCGATCTTGTGGAGCGTGTCGAACTCGTGCCGCTCCAGGCCGAAGTCGACGAGCGACTGCTCCCTGACCCGGCGGAGATGGACGGAGAGCTTCTTCATCCGGGTGACGGCCCCCTCGACCACGGGGTCGAGGCCGGGCAGGACGGACTGCCAGCGGGCGACGTGCTCGTCGGTCCAGTCGCGCGGCACCGGCGGTGCGCTCGGGGCGGGCGGTTCCTCGGGGTGCGCCATGGGCCGATCGTACGTCCATGAAGGACGAACCACCCGAAAATTCGCCTATCGCCCCCAGGGCGGGGGCGGCGCGCGCGGGTCCCCGAATTCCCCCCCTCAAGCGACTTGAACACGTTCAAAGAGAGGTCTACAGTCATGACTGCCAGCTTTTGAACGCGTTCAAGGGGGGGTGGGGCATGGACCTCACTGTCATCGCGTACATCGTCTACCTGCTGATCAGCGTGGCCCTGACGGTCTGGGTCGCACGCACACTCAGCCGCAACGGAAGGATCTTCCTCGCGGACGTCCTCCACGGCAACGAGAAGCTCGCCGAGGCGGTCAACCACCTCCTGGTGGTCGGCTTCTACCTCGTCAACTTCGGCTTCGTCGCCCTCTATCTGAGCCAGGACGACGCCGTCCTCGACGCCCGCTCGCTCTTCGAGGCGCTCTCCGTGAAACTCGGCGTCGTCCTCCTCGTCCTCGGCGTGATGCACCTCGGGAACGTCTACGTCCTCAACAAGATCCGCCGACGCGGTGTCATGGAGCGCGAACAGGTCCCGCCCGTCGGCCCGCAGGGCTGGACCACCGCCCCGAAGACCGGCCCCTGGGCCCCGCCCGCACCCCAGGGCTGACCCACCGTGCCGGCCCCGAACGCGCCGACGATCCCCGTCGGACGACTGACCGTCCTCTACGACGCCGACTGCCCGCTCTGCGTGCACCTCAGGCACTGGCTGCTGCGCCAGCGGCAGCTCGTCCCGCTCGACCTCGTACCGGCCGGATCGCAGGAAGCCAGGCGCCGCTTCCCCGACCTCGACCACACCGCCACCCTGCGGGAGATCACGGTGGTCGGGGACCGGGGCCAGGTCTACCGGGAGACCTCCGCCTGGATCGTCTGCCTCTGGGCGCTCGCCGACCACCGGCCCAGAGCGCACTGGCTCGCCACCCCCGCGGGGCAGCCCTTCGCCCGGATGACGGTGCTCGCGGCGGCGAAGTGGCGCGAGGCCCTCAAGGGACCGGCCTGCGAGGACGGGCACTGCGAGGTGCCCGGTCCGCCCGGCTAGGCTCGCCCCGTGAAGGACGTGACGGAAGAGAGCAAGGCCGCCGGCAAGTCGACCGACGAGAAGGGCGACGAGAAGGCGGCCGCCGAGAAGAAGGCCCCGAAGAGCGAGCAGACCCGCACGCTCATCCTCGAGACCGCGCTCCGGCTGTTCAGGGAGCGCGGTTACGACAAGACGACGATGCGGGCCATCGCCCAGGAGGCCGGGGTCTCCGTCGGCAACGCGTACTACTACTTCTCGTCCAAGGAGCACCTCGTCCAGGGCTTCTACGACCGGATCGCCGAGGAGCACCAGGCGGCCGTCGAGCCCATCCTGACCGGCGCCGAGAAGGACCTGACGGCCCGGATCCGGGGGGTCTACCTCGGGTGGCTGGACATCGCGGGGCCGTACCACGAGTTCGCGTCCCAGTTCTTCAAGAACGCGGCCGACCCCGACAGTCCGCTCAGCCCCTTCTCGCCCGAGTCGGAGGGCCCGCGCGAGGCGGCGATCGAGGTGCACCGGCGGGTCGTCTCCGGCGCCTCGGTGAAGGTCGACCCGGAACTGGCGGAGGCGCTCCCCCGGTTGCTCTGGCTCCAGCAGATGGGCCTGGTGCTGTTCTGGGTGTACGACCGCTCGGAGGGCGCCGCAAACAGCCGCCGTCTGGTGGAACGGCTCGCGCCGGTCACCGCCCGGGCGATCGCGCTCTCCCGCTTCCGCGTCCTGCGCCCCCTGGTCAAGGAGACGCACGAGCTGCTCTCGGACTTCATGCCGACGGCGGCCGGAATGGCGGCCTCGGGCATGCCGTCGAAGAAGACCGGAGCGAAGCCGCCGAAGACCTCGTGAGTCCTGGCCGGGTCACGAGCCCCGCCCCGGTCACGAGCCCGGCCCCGCTCACGAGCCCCGCCCCGGTCACGTGTCCCGCCCGGGTCATCAGCACGGCCCCGGTCACGCGTCCCGCTCCCGTCACGCCTGCTTCGAGGCGAGCTGGACCAGGGTGATGTCGGACGGCGCGCCGACCCGCACCGGGGGTCCCCAGGCGCCCGCGCCCCGGGAGACGTACAGCTGGGTGTCCCCGTACCGTTCGAGCCCGGCGACGGTCGGGTTGGCCAGTTCGGCGAGGTAGTTGCCGGGCCAGAGCTGGCCGCCGTGGGTGTGACCGGAGAGCTGGAGGTCCACGCCGTGGCGTACGGCGTCGTGGACGACGACCGGCTGGTGCGCGAGGAGGACCGCGGCGCGGGCCCGGTCGCGGTCCCCGAGGGCCCGGGCGAAGTCGGGACCCCGGCCCTCGCTCTCCCCCGCGATGTCGTCGACGCCCGCGAGGTCGAAACCGGCCGCGATCTCCAGGCGCTCGTTGCGCAGCGGGCGCAGGCCCAGTTCGCGGACGTGGTCGACCCAGGCGTCGGCGCCCGAGAAGTACTCGTGGTTGCCGGTCACGAAGAACGAGCCGTGGCGGGCGCGGAGCCGGGCGAGCGGCTCGGCGGCGGGGCCGAGGTTCTCCACGGTGCCGTCGACGAGGTCGCCGACGACCGCGATCAGGTCGGGCTGGGTGGAGTTGATCGCGTCCACGATGCGCTGGGTGTGGGCGCGGCCCAGGATCGGTCCGAGGTGGATGTCGGAGACGACGGCGATCCGGTAGCCGTGCGCGGCGCGCGGCACCTTCGCGAGCGGGACGGTGACCCGCTTGATCCGGGGACCGCGCAGCACGCCGTACGTGCCGTAGCCCACGGTCCCGACGGCCGCCGCCGCGGCGGCGCCGCCGACGACCCGGGAGACGAACAGACGCCGGGAGACATCGGTGGGGGACGCCGGGGCGGACGCAGGGCCGGTCGTCGCGGTGGGCTCGGCCGGTTCGGCGGGGCGTGCCGCGGCGGGTACGGGCTCCGGGACCGGCACCGGTGCGGGGGCGGCCGTCGGGGCCGCGGCCGTCGCCGGTACGGCCGCCGCGTCCCGGCGGGCGAGCCAGGCGCGCAGGACGGGCCGTACGGCCTCCCCGACGGCCAGGGCCAGGGTCACGTACAGGAGCAGGGCGAGCCACAGGAAGCCCGGCCAGGCCACCACCTGCTGGAGCGTGAACGGCGCTCCGGCGCGGGCGGAGCCGAGGGCCGCGAACGAGAGCAGGGGCAGCGCCACGACGGCGACGGTGCCCAGCCGGCGCGGCAGGCTGCCGCGCCTCGTGACGTCACGCACCAGGCGCCGCCACACGTACCAGTGGACCGCGCCGAGCAGCGCGAGGACCACGATCAGGACCAGCAGGAAGGCGATCACGCCCCGGAACCCCTTCTTCTCAACCGTTCGCGCGGCGCGCGGCACGCACGCCACGCAACCCGAGCACCCCGATCACCGTCCCCAGAACAAAGGACGTGACGGCAAGCAGCAGATGGACCCAGAAGTAGGCCGTCGGGTCGCCCGCGTCGTCGAAGGCGAGGCCGCTCCCGTCCTTCACCAGATTCTTGACGAAGGTGATCCAGATGAACCAGCTCCAGACCCCGAACGCGAGCAGGAACCAGGAGACGCGGCGGCTGAGCTTCATGCCCCCAGTATCACCGCGTGCCTCAGGGGCCCCGCGTCCGGGTGGACGACCGGGGGCGCGGAGCCGGCCGGGGTTCGGATCGCCCTTCCGTACCTGTACGTTCACGACCGTGTCTGCTTCGAAGAGGACCGCCTGGGCGGTCGCCGCTGCTGTACTCCTGCCGCTCGTCTCCGCCGGGCCCGCCCACGCCGAACCGGTGCCGGGGAAGGACAAGCAGCCCAAGCCACCGGCCGCGATGTCCTCGATCGGCGGTCCCCTGCTCGGCAGGCCCGGGACCCAGGTGAAGCTGGGCCCCGGCGCCCCGGTGCTGCCCAAGGAGCTCTCCGGCAGGTCCTGGATCGTCGCGGACGCGGAGAACGGCGACGTCCTCGCCGCGCACAACGCGCACTGGCCGCTGGCCCCGGCCTCCACCCTCAAGATGCTCTTCGCGGACACGCTCCTGGAGAAGTTCCCCAAGACGCGGAACCACCTCGTCACCACCGCCGACCTCGCCGGGATAGGAGCGGGTTCCAGCCTCGTCGGCATCAAGGAGAAGCAGACCTACAGCGTCCACGAACTGTGGCTGGGCGTCTTCCTCCGCTCCGGCAACGACGCCGTCCACGTCCTGACCAACATGAACGACGGCCTCCTCCAGACCGTGAAGGACATGAACGAACAGGCGGCCGAGCTCCAGGCCCTGGACACCCATGTGGTGTCCCCGGACGGCTACGACGCCCCGGGCCAGGTCTCCTCCGCGTACGACCTGACGCTCATCGCCCGCAACGGCATGAAGAAGCCGGCCTTCCGGGAGTACGCCGCCACCCCACGGGCCGTGTTCCCCGGCGAGCAGAAGCCGGGCAAGAAGCGCGAGACCTTCGAGATCCAGAACACCAACCGGCTGCTCACGGGTGACTTCGGCGTCGCCCCGTACCAGGGCATCGCCGGGGTCAAGAACGGCAGCACCACGCACGCGGGTGCCACCTTCACGGGGGTCGCCGAGCGGGGCGGCAGGGTGCTGCTCGTGACCGTGATGAACCCGTCGTCGAAGGAGCAGCACGCCGTCTACCGCGAGACCGCCCGGCTGCTCGACTGGGGTTTCGCCGCCGCCGGGAAGGTGACCCCGGTCGGCGAGCTGGTGCCGCCGCGGTCCGTGCGTACGGGGACGACCGCCCCGGGCGACGGTGCCACGGCGGGCCCCGGCGAGGACGCCCCGGGGAACACCGTGCAGGCGGCGGCCACGGAGAGGTCCGGCGGCGTCGGGATCGCGCTCGCCGTGGCGGGCGGGGTGTTCCTGCTCCTCGCCGGTGCCGTCTTCCTGGTCAACCGCCGCTGGCCGCTGGCTGCGCCGGCGGGGCTGCGTCGACGGCGGGAGCAGGATCCCGACGTGAATCCGTAGCGGTCCAGGCGGCGCAGAACAGCAGCAGCTTCGCGGTGAAGTTGATCCAGAGCATCAGGGCGACCGGAACGCCGAACGCCCCGTACATCGACTTCGCCGCGACGCCCCGCATGTAGCCGCCGAGCAGCAGCTTGAGCAGTTCGAAGCCGACCGCCCCCATGAGCGCCGCCACCACGAGGGCGCGGCGGGGCGGCTGCACGCCGGGCAGCAGCGTCAGCACGTACAGCAGGATCAGGAAGTCGGCGGCGACGGCGACGAGGACGGCCGCTCCCTGGAGGAGGACGCCGCCCGCCCCGTCGCCGGAGACCCCGACCCGGTCGGCGCTCCAGCCGACGGCGGTGGAGCCGAGCCAGGACGCGGCGAGCGAGCCGAGGGCGACGCCGCCGAGGCCGAGCAGGACGAGCGCGTCCTTGCCCTTGAGCAGCACCGGGTTGCCCTCGTCCACGTCGTCGAGCTTCCACACCGCGCGCAGGCAGTCCCGCATGGAGCCGACCCAGCCGATGCCGGTGACGAGCAGGAGGGCGCCGGCGACGAGGCCGATGGTGCCGGCGTTGGCGACGAGCCCGCCGATGTCGAGCTGCTCGGAGATGCCGGGGACCTGGTCGCCGATCTTCTCCTCGATCCGGGCGAGCTGCTGGTCGGAGAGGAGCGCGGCGCCGATCGCGGCGGCCACGGTGATCAGCGGGAAGAGGGCCAGGAAGGACAGGAAGGTGATCGCGGCGGCGAGCCGGCTCCAGTGGGCCTGGTCGAGGGTCTCGTACGCGCGCCAGGCGTGGGTCCGCATGAGGCGGGCGGCCCACGGGCCGATGACGGGGAGCTTGGTCAGCCAGTCCATTCCGTACCCTTACCCCCGATCCCGGCGCTGTTCGGGGATGCTTTCCCGACTCTCCTCTAATCACCCGTTTCGACGAACCGCCACGCCATAGCGACATAAGGGACACAGGCGGCTATACGGTCACCTCCATGGCTGTCGAGACCTACGTCCTTGACGACGACTGCGAAGAGCTCAGCGGCTGGGGACGCACCGCCCCGACCCTCGCGCGCGTGCACCGGCCCCGCGGCGAGGCCGAGGCCGCCGAAGCCGTCCGTGGCCGTGGGGCCCGCGGCTCGATCGCCCGCGGCCTCGGCCGCGCGTACGGGGACGCCGCCCAGAACGCCGGCGGCACCGTCCTCGACATGACCGGCCTCGACCGGATCCTGGCCGTCGACCCCGCCGCCGGTCTCGTCGTCTGCGAGGCGGGCGTCAGCCTGCACCGGCTCATGGACGCGCTGCTGCCGCTGGGCTGGTTCGTCCCGGTCGTCCCCGCGACCCGGCACGCCACCGTCGGCGGGGCCGTCGCCGCCGACGTCCACGGCGCGAACCACCGGGCCGCCGGCGCCTTCGGCCGGCACGTGACCGCGCTCCGGCTCCTCACCGCCGACGGCGAGATCCGGACCGTGCTGCCCGGCACCCCGCTCTTCGACGCCACCACCGGCGGTCTGGGCCTGACCGGCGTCATCCTCGCCGTCACCCTGCGGCTGCTGCCCGTCGAGACCTCGCTGATGACCCTGGACACCGAGCGCGCCCGGGACCTCGACGACCTGATGGACCGGCTCGCCGCCACCGACCACCGGTACCGCTACTCCGTCGCCCGGATCGACCTGCGCTCCCGGGGCGCCGCCACCGGCCGCGCCGTCCTCACACGCGGCGACCACGCCCCGTACGACGTGCTGCCCCGCCGCCACCGGGCCCGCCGCGCGCCGCTCGCCCTGCGGACCGGACGGCTGCCCGCCCCGCCGCCGTACGTCCCCGGCGGGCTGCTCGGCCGCACCGCCGCGGGGCTCCTCGACGAGCTGCGGTACCGCGGGGCCCCTCGCGGAAGCACCGGCCGGCTCCAGCCGCTCACCGCCCTCTTCCACCCCCTCGACGGGGTCCCGCACTGGAACCGGCTCCACGGGCGCGCGGGGCTCGTCCCGTACCGCTTCGTCGTCCCGTACGGGCAGGAGGACACCCTGCGGAGGGTGGTGCGGCGGATCGCGGACCGCGGCTGCCCCTCCTTCCACGCCGTCCTCCGGCGCTTCGGCGCGGGCGGCCCCGGTCCGCTGTCGTTCCCGCTCCCCGGCTGGGGGCTCGCCCTCGACCTGCCGGCCGGCCTCCCCGGGCTCGGGGCCTTCCTGGACGCGCTCGACGAGGAGGTCGCGGGCGCGGGCGGCCGGGTCCAGCTCGCCGAGGACTCCCGGGTACGGCCGGAGACGGCGGCCGCTATGTACCCGCGGTTCGACGAGTTCCGGGCCCTGCGCGCCGCGCTCGACCCGCGGTCCGTCTTCACCTCGGACCTCTCCCGCCGTCTCGGAATCTGAGGAGACCCCATGAAGGACGCCTTCGGCGCCCCGCAGTCCCTGCTCGTCCTCGGCGGCACCTCCGAGATCGGGCTCGCCACCGCCCGCCGGCTGATCGCCCGGCGTACCCGTACCGTCTGGCTCGCCGGACGTCCCTCCCCCGCGCTCACCGCCGCCGCCGACTCGCTGCGCGCGCTCGGCGCGGACGTGCGGACCGTCCCGTTCGACGCGCTCGACACCGAGTCCCACGAGGAGCGGCTCGGCAAGATCTTCACCGAGGACGACATCGACATGGTGCTCCTCGCCTTCGGGGTCCTCGGCGACCAGGCGCGGGACGAGTCCGACCCGGTCGCCGCCGTCCGCGTCGCCCAGACCAACTACACCGGCGCCGTCTCGGCAGGCCTCGTCTGCGCGGGCGCGCTCCAGGCGCAGGGGCACGGCTCGCTGGTGGTGCTCTCCTCGGTGGCGGGCGAACGGGCCCGTCGCGCCGACTTCATCTACGGGTCCTCGAAGGCCGGCCTCGACGCCTTCGCCCAGGGGCTCGGGGACGCGCTGCACGGCACCGGTGTGCACGTCATGGTCGTACGGCCCGGCTTCGTCCGCTCGAAGATGACGGCCGGGCTCGCGGAGACACCGCTCGCGACCACCCCCGAGGCGGTCGCGACCGCCGTCGAGCTGGGTCTGCGGCGCCGCTCGGAGACGGTGTGGGTGCCGGGGACGCTGCGGATGGTGATGGCGGCGGTACGGCATGTGCCGAGGCCGCTGTTCCGGCGTCTGCCGGTGTGAGGCGGCGGGACCCTGGGGCGCGGGGTTCCCCAGCGGTCAGGCCGTCGAGGACCCCGACGGTGTGTCGACCGGGTTGCCGCCCTGGGTGGGGACGGCCGAGACCGGGCGACCGCTGCCGAACAGGTAGTCGTACAGCTTCCGCCACACCCCGTCCGGGCCCTGCTCGTACAGCGCGAAGGAGCGGCAGATCCACGCCGCCTCGTAGCCGGCGAGCTCCTCGAACGCCCGGTCCATCCCCTCCTCGGAGATGCCGTGCGCCACGGTGACGTGCGGGTGGTACGGGAACTGGAGCTCGCGCACCAGCGGCCCCGACTCGTCCCGGATCAGGTGCTGGAGCCGGTGGCAGAGGGAGTGGCCCTCCTTCACCTTCACGTAGACGACCGGGGAGAGCGGCCGGAAGGTCCCGGTGCCCTGGAGGCGCACCGGGAAGGGCTGGTGGCCGGCGGCGACACCGGTGAGGTACTCCTCGATCTCCGGCAGCCGCTCCTCGGGGACCTCGGTCGGCGGGACGAGGGTGATGTGCGTGGGGATGCCGTACGCGGCCGGGTCCCCGAAGCCGGCGCGCCGCTCCTGGAGCAGGCTGCCGTAGGGCTCCGGGACCGCGATCGAAACGCCGAGCGTTACGGTCCCCACGTCGTTCTCCTCCGTCGTCCGTCGACTGGTGTGCGGTGGTTCAGCCGCCAGTGTGCGTCCTGTACCACCCTTGTGGCCAGGGTCCTCCGCCTCAGTGCTTGGCGGGCAGGAAACCCATCCGCTCGTATGTCTGCGCCAGCGTCTCCGCGGCGACCGCGCGGGCCTTCTCCGCGCCCTTGGCCAGGACCGAGTCCAGCGTCTCGGGGTCGTCCAGGTATTCCTGGGTGCGGGCCCTGAACGGCGTGACGAAGTCCACCATGACCTCGGCGAGGTCCGTCTTCAGTGCGCCGTACATCTTGCCCTCGTAGCTCTTGACCAGGTCCTCGACGGACGTGGAGGTGAGCGTGGACATGATCGTGAGCAGGTTGGAGACGCCCGCCTTGTTCTCCGGGTCGAACCGGATCACCGTGTCGGTGTCGGTGACCGCGCTCTTGACCTTCTTCGCGGTGGCCTTCGGGTCGTCCAGGAGGTTGATGAGGCCCTTCGGCGTGGACGCCGACTTGCTCATCTTGACCGCCGGGTCCTGGAGGTCGTAGATCTTCGCCGTCTCCCTGAGGATGTACGGCTTGGGGATCGTGAAGGTCTCGCCGAAGCGGCCGTTGAAGCGCTCCGCGAGGTCACGGGTCAGCTCGATGTGCTGGCGCTGGTCCTCACCGACCGGGACCTCATTGGCCTGGTAGAGCAGGATGTCCGCGACCTGGAGGATCGGGTACGTGAAGAGGCCGACGGTGGCGCGGTCGGCGCCCTGCTTGGCCGACTTGTCCTTGAACTGCGTCATGCGGGAGGCCTCGCCGAAGCCCGTGAGGCAGTTCATGACCCAGCCGAGCTGCGCGTGCTCGGGGACGTGGCTCTGGACGAAGAGGGTGCAGCGCTCCGGGTCGAGACCGGCGGCGAGCAGCTGGGCGGCGGCGAGCCGGGTGTTGGCGCGCAGCGCGGCGGGGTCCTGGGGAATCGTGATCGCGTGCAGGTCGACGACCATGTAGAAGGCGTCGTGGGTCTCCTGGAGGGCGACCCACTGGCGCACGGCGCCGAGGTAGTTGCCGAGGTGGAACGAGCCTGCGGTGGGCTGGATTCCGGAGAGCACACGCGGTCGATGCTGCACGGCGGAGCCATTCCCCTGGAGGTGGAGGTGGGCGACGGGCGGGCTTTCAGAGGCCATGCACATCATTCTCTCAGGTGTGGGAACCGATCCCGGACTGCCGGTGTATCAAGAGTGTGAGGACGCGGGAGGGGGGCCTGGTCGCCGACGAGGCCGCGGTGATCGCACGGGTACGCGCCGGAGAGCCGGAGGCGTACGCGGCGCTGGTTCGCGCGCATACGGCGGTCGCTCTGCGAGCGGCGGTGGCGTGCGGCGCCGGCGCGGAGGCCGAGGACGTGGTGCAGCAGGCCTTCTTCAAGGCGTACCGCTCGCTGGGGCGGTTCCAGGAGGGGGCGGCGTTCCGGCCGTGGCTGTTGCGGATCGTCGTCAATGAGACCAGGAACACAGTGCGGGCGGCGGGTCGGCGGCGTGCCGTCGCGGACCGGGAGGCGGACCTGCTCGGCGGCGAGCCGCGGATACCGGAGTCGGCGGACCCGGCGGTCGCGGCCGAGCAGAGGGAGCGGAGCCGGCGGCTCCTCGACGCCCTGGACGGTCTCGGCGAGGACCACCGTCAGGTGGTGATCCACCGCTATCTCCTGGAGCTGGACGAGGCGGAGACGGCGCAGGCGCTGGGCTGGCCGAAGGGGACGGTGAAGTCCCGGCTGAGCCGGGCGCTGCGGAAACTGGGACTGGAGCTGGGCGAGGGCCGGGAAGGAGGCGAGGGGCGTGGCTGACGAGGAGCTGCCGGACGAGCTGCGGGAGCTGGGACGGCGGCTGCGGGTGCCGGACGTGGACGGCGGGACGATGGCCGAGCGGGTGCTCGCACAGCTCCTCGCCGAGCGGGTGCCGACACCGACGCCCGAGGGGGTGCCGGGGTGGCTGCCCGGGCCGGGCCGGCGACGGCGGTGGACGTCGACGTGGGCCTCGGCGTGGGCGTGGGCGCGCGAGCGGTGGCGGGCGCTGGTCGCGGGCCTCACCGGGGTGTTGATCGTCCTGGTGCTGACTCCGCCGGTGCGGGCGGCGGTGGTGGACTGGTTCGGCTTCGGCGGGGTCGCCGTGCGGTACGACCCGGAGGGGCGCCGGGTCCCGGGCGGAGGCTCGGTGCCGGTGCCCGGGTGCGCGGAGCCGGTGCCGTTGGCGGAGGCCGGGCGCAGGGCGGGCTTCGAGCCCCTGATACCGGGGGCGCTCGGCGCGCCGGACGCGGTCACGGTGACGGGGTCGGCCGAGCGGGGCCGGGCGGTGATCAGCCTGTGCTGGCGCGACGGGGGGCGGACGGTCCGGCTGGACGAGTTCCCGGCCCGCCTGGACATCGGCTTCGCCAAGCAGGTCAGGACGCGACCGGAGTGGGTCGACCTCCCGGACGGCGCGCAGGGCTACTGGTTCGCGGCCCCGCACCTCCTGACGGTCCCGCTGACGGACGGTGCGGGCACGGCCTGGACCCATGAGGTCCGCACGGCGGGCCCCACGCTCCTCTGGACGAGGAGCGGGGGCGCGCGCACCTTCCGGCTGGAGG
Organism: Streptomyces sp. NPDC016459; assembly: GCF_040632845.1. Lineage (NCBI taxonomy): Bacteria > Bacillati > Actinomycetota > Actinomycetes > Kitasatosporales > Streptomycetaceae > Streptomyces > Streptomyces sp. NPDC016459. Next base: position 309,497 of record NZ_JBEYCR010000002.1, on the reverse strand, counting down.
GCATACCGGGCCGGGAGGAGGCCCGCCGGGCGGCGGAGTCCCTGGGCCCCGGCGGATGACTCCCGGTCCGGTCCCTGGCGCGGTCAGACGGGGAGACCCGGGGCCGGGTGCGCGCTCATCAGCTCGGCGACCTCGGCGCGGAGGGTGCGGAGGGCGCCCTCGTCGCCCGCGCCGGCCGCCGTGACGCCGCGGTCGATCCAGTCGGCGACCTGGTCCATGTGCTCAGGAGTCAGGCCGCGCGAGGTGAGGGAGGGGGTGCCGATGCGGATGCCGGAGGGGTCGAACGGCTTCCGGGGGTCGTAGGGGACGGTGTTGTGGTTGACGACGATGCCCGCCCGGTCGAGGGCCTTCGCGGCGATCTTGCCCGGGACCTGCTTGGGGGTCAGGTCCATCAGGATCAGATGGTTGTCGGTGCCGCCGGAGACCAGGTCGAAGCCGCGGGCGAGGAGCGCCTCGGCGAGGGCCCTGGCGTTGGCGACGACGGCGTGGGCGTAGTCGCGGAAGGAGGGCTGGGAGGCCTCGCGGAGGGCTACGGCGATGGCGGCGGTGGTCTGGTTGTGCGGGCCGCCCTGGAGGCCGGGGAAGACGGCCTTGTCGAGAGCCTTGGCGTGCTCCTCGCGGGACATGAGCATGGCGCCGCGCGGGCCGCGCAGGGTCTTGTGGGTGGTCGTGGAGATCACGTCCACGTGCGGGACGGGGGACGGGTGGGCGCCGCCCGCGATGAGGCCGGCGATATGGGCGATGTCGGCGACGAGCACGGCACCGACCTCACGGGCGATCTCACCGAAGGCGGCGAAGTCGATCGTGCGGGGCAGCGCGGTGCCGCCGCAGAAGATCACCTTCGGGCGTTCCTTGAGGGCGAGGTCGCGGACCTCGTCGAAGTCGATGAGGCCGCCGCCCTCGGAGGTCGCGGCGTGGCGGACGCCGTACTGGACGCCGCGGAACCACCTGCCGGTGGCGGAGACGCCCCAGCCGTGGGTGAGGTGGCCGCCCATCGGCAGGGCCATGCCCATGACGGTGTCACCGGGCTCGGCGAAGGCGAGGTACACGGCGAGGTTGGCCGGGGAGCCGGAGTAGGGCTGGACGTTGGCGTGCTCGACGCCGAAGACGGCCTTGGCGCGCTCGACGGCGAGGGTCTCGACCTGGTCGATGTTCTGCTGGCCCTCGTAGTAGCGGCGGCCGGGGTAGCCCTCGCTGTACTTGTTCTGGAGGACGGTGCCGGAGGCTTCGAGGACGGCGGCGGAGACGTAGTTCTCGCTGGGGATGAGGCGCAGGGTCTCCCCCTGGAGCCGTTCCTCGGCGTCGACGAGGGCGGCGAGCTCGGGGTCGGCGGCGGCGAGCGCGGGATGCTGCGGGACGTACATGCGGGATCCTCCGGGGCGTCGGTGGGTCCCGGGGCGCTGCGTGGGAGGCGCGGCGCCACGCGGGACAAGGTCCCGTGACGCCCAGGCGGGCGGCGTCCCGTGTGGTTGCCGCGCACGGCTCCCCCGGGGTCGCTTCCCCGTGCGCCAGTCGCCGTGCGTGTTCTCAGAGTAGCGGGGGTTCCTGCCGGTCGGGCCGGATCGGGGACCACGCGAGCCCGGCCTGACCGACACGACACCCGCGCAGGGCGCGCCGTGTGCGAGGTTTCCCCGCCCGGTGCGCGAGCGACGATAGAAACAGGGGCCACATCCCCTCGGCGGGGCCATCCCGCGAGCCGCAGGACGAACGGAGATCCCGTGTCGGGCACACAAGACGCGATCGCTTCGGCGGAGGCGCACAGCGCTCACAACTACCACCCCCTGCCGGTCGTCGTCGCTTCGGCGGACGGCGCCTGGATGACCGATGTCGAGGGGCGCCGCTACCTCGACCTGCTCGCCGGGTACTCGGCGCTCAACTTCGGGCACGGCAACCGGCGTCTGATCGACGCGGCGAAGGCCCAGCTGGAGCGGGTGACGCTGACCTCGCGCGCCTTCCACCACGACCGGTTCGCCGACTTCTGCACGCAGCTCGCCGAGTTGTGCGGCAAGGAGGCGGTGCTGCCGATGAACACCGGCGCGGAGGCGGTCGAGACGGCCGTGAAGACCGCCAGGAAGTGGGGGTACGAGGTGAAGGGCGTGCCGGACGGGCACGCGAAGATCGTGGTCGCGGCGAACAACTTCCACGGCAGGACGACGACGATCGTCAGCTTCTCCACGGACCACGAGGCCCGGGACCACTACGGTCCGTACACGCCGGGGTTCGAGATCGTGCCGTACGGGGATCTGACGGCGATGGAGGCGGCGGTCACCGAGAACACGGTGGCCGTGCTGATCGAACCGATCCAGGGCGAGGCGGGGGTCCTGGTCCCGCCGGCCGGCTATCTGGCGGGGGTGCGGGAGCTGACGCGCCGGCGGAACGTGCTGTTCGTGGCGGACGAGATCCAGTCGGGCCTCGGCCGGACGGGGCGGACGTTCGCGTGCGAGCACGAGGGTGTGGTGCCGGACATGTACGTCCTGGGGAAGGCGCTGGGCGGCGGGGTGGTGCCGGTGTCGGCGGTGGTCGCCGACCGGGACGTGCTCGGGGTGTTCCGGCCGGGTGAGCACGGGTCGACGTTCGGCGGGAACCCGCTGGCGTGCGCGGTGGCCCTGGAGGTGATCGCGATGCTGCGGACGGGCGAGTTCCAGGAGCGGGCGGCGGAGCTGGGCGACCACCTCCACGCGGAGCTGGGGCTGCTGGTGGGCGCCGGGGCGGTGGAGGCGGTGCGCGGGCGTGGGCTGTGGGCCGGGGTGGACGTCGTGCCGTCGCGGGGCACGGGCCGGGAGATCTCGGAGAAGCTGATGGAGCGGGGTGTCCTGGTGAAGGACACCCACGGCTCGACGATCCGGATCGCACCCCCGCTGGTGATCTCGAAGGAGGACCTGGACTGGGGTCTCGAACAGCTGAGGGGCGTGCTGTCGGACTGATCGGACTGATCCGCCCGTCCGCCCCGCCGGTGCGGCGGCGGGGGCGGCCCCTCCGGGGAGGGATCAGAGGATCACGTGCGGGAGGAAGCGGGCGTACTCGTCGGTGACGAGTCCCGCCGACTCCCGTATCCCGAGCCCCGCCGCCTCGTTCTCGACGACCCACGCTCCGAGCACCACCCGGTTGCCGTCGAAGTCGGGCAGCGGGGCCAGTTCCTGGTAGCAGCAGGGCTCCCCGTCCCGTACGAACGGTTCCGTGCCGGCGTCGTGGAGGGTGACGCCCGCGCCCTCACGGCCGAGCAGCGGCTTGGCCACCCAGCCGGTGGTGGAGGCGAGTTCACGCGGCCCGTCGAGGTAGGCGGGCAGCAGGTTCGGGTGGCCGGGGTACAGCTCCCACAGGATCGCGAGGAGCGCCTTGTTGGAGAGCAGCATCTTCCAGACGGGCTCGATCCAGCAGGTGGTGCCGGTGCCGCCGCCGTTGTCGAGGGTGTCGAGGACGTGCCGGCCGAAGCGGTCGGTGGTGAGCCACTCCCACGGGTAGAGCTTGAAGCAGCTGCGGATGAAGCGGAGCCGGTCGTCCACGAAGCGGCGCGAGAGCCGGTCCCAGCCGATCCGTTCGACGGAGAGCGCCTCGGTGTCGAGTCCTGCCTGCTGGGCGGTCTCGCGCAGGTACGCGACCGTCATCAGGTCCTCGCCGAGTTCGTCGCCGTCGGAGTGGACGAAGTGGACGGGGCCCGGGGGCAGCAGGGGCGCCTGGCGCTTCCAGGCGTCGACGAGCCTTTCGTGGAGGGAGTTCCACTGGTCGGCGCCGGGGAACCGCTCCTCCATCCAGAACCACTGCGGGCTGGCGGCCTCCACGAGCGAGGTGGGGGTGTCGGCGTTGTACTCCAGCATCTTGGCCGGGCCCGTACCGTCGTAGTGCAGGTCGAACCGGCCGTAGAGGGAGGGGAGTTCGGCACGGCGGTGCCAGGACTCGGCGACAAGGGCGACGAGCTTCGGGTCGGTGATCCCGAGCTCGGCGAACCGTTCCCGCTCGACGATGTGCGCGGCCGCCGCCAGGCACATCGCGTGCAGCTCCTCGACGACCTCCTCCAGGGCCTCGACCTCGGGCAGGGTGAAGGAGTAGTACGCGCTCTCGTCCCAGTACGGGCGCAGCGTTCCGTCCGGGTAGCGGGTCAGCGGGTAGACGAGCCCCTGCTCCTCCACCGTCTCCTGCCAGCCGGGCCGGGGCTCGATGGTGTGCCGTTGCATGTGCCGGGCCCTTCTCAGCCGCCGCCGGAACCGGAGCAGCCGAAGCCCCCGGTGTCGACGGCCTTCTTGTCGAAGCTGCCGCCGCTCACGCGGTTGTCGCGGAGGGAACCGCCGTAGTAGTAGGAGCCCCGGTGGGTCGTGCTGTCGTCGTCGTCATCGCGGCCACCGACGCTCTCGCACTGGTAGCGGGGCAGTTCCTCCCGGGTCAGCGGGTCCACGCACCGCTTGTCCGGCTCGGAACCGCACGCGGTGATCGTCGCCGCGAGCACGCCCATCCCGCCGAGCACCACCGTGCTCGACCTCAGTCTGCGCATGTCCGTCGCCCTCCCCTTCACGGTCGCGACCTCCCCGGCCACGCTTGTCGCGTGCACGACTGTCGCGACCGCACAGTCTAGGCCGGTCGTTTCCGGCCGGACCTCTCCAGGTGGGTTGTCCCGGGACGACCCACCTAGAGTCGTTCCGTGCTTCTCGGGATGCTGTGTGCGCTCGCCTCGTCCGTCTGCTTCGGCACGGCCTCGGTCCTCCAGGCGGTGGCCGCCCGCGCCGCGACCCCCGGGACGGGCGGCGGCGTCGACGTCGCGCTGATGTGGCGGGCGCTGCGGCAGTGGCGGTACGTCGCCGGTCTCGGCCTGGACGGTCTGGGCTTCGCCCTGGAGGTCGTCGCCCTGCGGACACTGCCCATCTACGCGGTGGGCGCGGCCCTCGCCGCGAGCCTGGCGGTCACCGCGGTGGTCGCCTCCCGGCTGCTGGCGGTGCGGCTGAGCCGGGTGGAGTGGACGGCCGTGGCCGTGGTCTGCGCCGGCCTCGCCCTGCTGGCGCTCGCCGCCGGGGAGGAGGGGCACCGGGACGGTTCGGAGGCGCTCCGGTGGGCGCTGCTCGCGACCGCCTTCGGCGTGCTGCTGCTCGGGGTGGTGGGCGGCCGGCTGCCGGACCGGCCGCGGGCGCTGGTCCTCGGCCTGGGGGCGGGCTTCGGCTTCGGGGTGGTGGAGGTGGGGGTGCGGCTGGTCGACGGCATCGACTTCGCCGACCCCGCCGGGTACGCGCTGCTCGTGGGCGGCGCGGCGGCGTTCCTCCTTCTGACCTCGGCGCTCCAGCGCGGCTCGGTGACCACGGCGACGGCGGGCATGGTGCTCGGCGAGACGATCGGACCGGCGGTGGTGGGAGTGGTCTGGCTCGGGGACCGCACCCGCGAGGGCCTCGGCTGGCTCGCGGTCGTCGGCTTCGCGGTGGCGGTGGCGGGTTCCCTGACCCTGGCCCGTTTCGGCGAGCCCCCGGAGACGGCCGTCAGGTCCTGACCTCCCGAGCGGGGTTGGCGGCGGGGGCTTTCCGTGTGCTGCCGACGACATGGGGCGGCAGTACGCGTTCGGCGCGGAGCAGGATGGCGGCGCCGGTGAGGACCGTCCACACGTGCCACCGCCCGGCATCGAGCAGGAAGCCCAGGAGTACGGGCGCGATGGTGCGGCAGACCGACCAGGACAGCTGGTGGACCGACAGGTAGCGCCCCCGCAGGTGATCGGGGGCGGCCTGGATCGCCAGGCTCTGCGACGGTGCGGAGTGGACGAGTTCACCGGCGGTGTAGAGCACCGCGACCGCCAGGACGGCGACGAGGGCGCCGGTACCGCCGGTCAGCAGGGGAAGCACCGCGAAGGCGGCGAAGGAGAGCGCGAAGACGACCGCTCCGGCCGCGGCCGTGCGGGTGCGTCTGCCGCGCAGGGTGAAGCGGGCGACGGGGACGCCGAGTGTGGCGACCAGGACGGTGTTGAGGGCGAACACGGCTCCGGCCAGGGCGTCGGGGATGCCGACGTCGCGGGTGAGGAAGATCGGCAGGGCGATGGCCTGGGTGGTGTAGCCGAAGGCGATCAGGAAGTTGGCGGTGGTGAGGAGCAGGTAGGGGCGGTCGGCGAGCACCTGCCGGTATCCGCCCCTGGGGCCCTCCGGCGCCCCGGCCGCGCTCCCCGAGGGCGAGGACGAGGGCTGGCCGCACAGGACGACGCTCGCGCCACCCGAACCTCGGTCGGCGCGAGCGCCCCGCGCACCACCCTCGTACACATGGGGCGCCGGCCATTGACGGTCATTCGGGAAGCACGCGTACGAGCGTGGTCAGGGCGCTCTGCCAGGCGCTGTCCGGCGGTGTGGCGTAGCCGACGACGAGGCCGTCCAGAGTCGCGGGGACCGTCGGGCGGCGGAACTGGTTGACGCCCTGGACGGCGAGCCCGTGCCAGGCCGCGGCCCGCAGGACCGCCTGCTCGGTGCCGGGCGGAAGGGCCAGGACGGCATGGAGGCCCGCCGCGATCCCGCTGACCCGGATCCCGGGCGAGTGCGCGGCCACCGCCGCCACCAGCTGGTCGCGGCGGCGCCGGTAGCGCAGCCGCATCGCCCGTACGTGCCGGTCGTACGCCCCCGAACCCAGGAACTCCGCGAACGCCAGCTGGTCCGGCGCGCCGGACGCCCGGTCCACGGCACCCTTCGCCGCCACCACCTCGCCGACCAGGCTCTCCGGCAGCACCATCCACGCGAGCCGCAGCCCGGGGGCGAGGGACTTGCTCGCGGTGCCGAGGTGGACGACGCGCTCGGGGTCGAGGCCCTGGAGCGCGCCCACCCGCTGTCGGTCGTAGCGGAACTCCCCGTCGTAGTCGTCCTCCAGGACGAAGCCGCCCGAGGCCCGCGCCCAGTCGACGACCGCCGTCCTCCGGTCCGGGGGCAGGGCGCCGCCCAGCGGGAACTGGTGGGCCGCCGTCATGAGGACGGCCCCGACAGGACCCCGCACGGCCAGGTCCTCTACGCGGGTGCCGCGTTCGTCGAAGGGCAGGACCGGGGTGCCGAGTCCCGCCCCCGTGAGGAGACCGGCGTGGAGGGCGAGCCCGTACGACTCGACCGCCACCTCCCGTACGCCCCGGCCCCGCAGCACCTGGCCGAGCAGCATCAGCCCGTGCACGAAGCCCGCGCAGACGACGATCTGCTCGGGCCGGGCGTGCACGCCCCGCGCGCGGGCGAGGTACTCGGCGAGGGCGGTGCGCAGTTCGATCCGGCCGCGCGGATCCCCGTACCCGAAGGCCTCGTTGGGGGCGGCGGTGAGCGCCCGCCGGTACGCCTTGAGCCATGCGGCGCGCGGGAAGGACGCGAGGTCGGGGCTGCCGGGCTTCAGGTCGTGTGCGGGCGCGGAGGGGCGGGGCAGGGCGAGCACGGGGGCGGACACTCGGGACGGTCGCGCCGCCGTACGGGGTTCGGCGCGGCGGGCGACCCGGGTGCCGGAGCCCTGGCGGGCCGTCAGCCAGCCCTCGGCGACGAGTTCGGCGTAGGCGTCGGCGACGGTGTTGCGGGCCACGCCGAGGTCGGCGGCGAGCGACCGGGAGGACGGCAGGCGGGTGCCCGCCGTCAGACGCCCGCTGCGTACGGCCTCCCGCAGGGCGTCCGTGAGGCCTGCCCGCAGGCGTGGACCGCGGAGTTCCAGATGAAGATCGGCGCCGAAAGTGGCCCACTCGCCTGCCATGGAAATGGACCATACTCCTGTGCCACCGGGCTCGTACGGTGAAGGCATGACCACGAGAGCCACCACCCTCGCCGAGACCGCCGCCCCCACCGCGTACGCCCACGAGCACGCGCCGCGCCTCCCGTTCGCCGAGCACGTGCCCGAGTTCTACCGGGCCATGCGGCGCCTGGAGGCGGCCGCCGCGCAGGACGTCGATCCGACGCTCTACCACCTGATCAAGATCCGGGCCTCCCAGGTCAACCGCTGTGCGTTCTGCATCGACATGCACAGCAAGGACGCGCTCGCGGAGGGCGAGACCGTCGAGCGGATCGTGCAGCTCTCCGCCTGGCGGGAGTCCCGGCACTTCTACACCGAGCGGGAGCTCGCGGCCCTCGCGCTGACCGAATCCGTCACCGTCCTCACCGACGGGTCCGTCCCCGACGAGGTGTACGCCCACGCCGCCGCCCACTTCGACGAGGCCGAACTCGCCCGGGTCATCGGCGCGATCGTCGTCATCAACGCCTGGAACCGGATCGCCGTCACCACCCGCATGACGCCCGGCAACTACACCCCCCGCTCCGCGTGAGCGGGCCCGCGACGGCCGGGGCCCTGCGCGCCCTCCACCGGGACCGGGCGGCCGGCGATCCGCTGGTGCTGCCCGGCCCGTGGGACGCGGTGAGCGCCCGCGCCTTCGAGGCGGCCGGGTTCCCGGCACTCGCCACGCCGAGCGCCGGGGTGGCCGCCTCCCTCGGGTACGAGGACGGGGCGACGCCGGCGGCGGAGATGTTCGCCGCCGTGGCCCGGATCGTCCGCGCGGTCTCCGTACCGGTCACGGCGGACCTGGAGGGCGGTTACGGGCTGGCCCCGGCGGAACTCGTGGAGCGTGTCCGGGAGTCGGGGGCCGTCGGGGTGAACCTGGAGGACACCGGCGAGGACCGCGCCCTCAAGGACGCGGGGGCGCACGCCGAGTATCTGGCGGACGTACGGGCCGCGGCGGGACCCGGACTCTTCGTCAACGCGCGCGTGGACGTGTACATCCGCGGGACGGCCGACCCGACGGCGGCGGCGATCGCACGGGCCCGGCTGTACGCGGAGGCGGGCGCGGACTGCGTCTACCCGATCGCGGCCCCGCCCGCCGACCTCCCGGCCCTGCGCTCGGCCCTCGGCTACCTCCCCCTCAACGCCCTGGCGGGCCCGGACGCCCCGCCCTTCGCGGAACTCGGCCGCCTGGGCGCGACCCGCATCACCTTCGGCGACGGCCTGCTCCTGCACGCCCGGGACCACCTGACGGCGCTGGCGAGGAGGCTGAGGGACGCGGGGGCGCTGTGAGCGGGCCTGGTGGGCGGGCCTCCCGGGACCTGGGCAGGGCGGGCCTCCCGGGCCCGGTGGGGCCGGGGAGGGGCGGCCCTCCCGAGTCCGGTGGCCGCCCGGCCCGAGCCCGGTGGTCGGCCCCCGGGACCTGGGCGGGGGCCCGGGGACCTGGGCGGGGCGGCCCCGGCGTCCGGTCAGGTCAGTGCGCGTCCGGGCGGAAGAAGTCCAGGGCCACGCGCAGGACTTCTCGCTGTTTCGGCCACGCGCTCTCCGGGCCGGCGGCCAGGATCGCGTAGTGGGTGCCGTCCTCGGCCGTGAAGGCCCGGTCGACGACCTTTCTGCGGCTGCCGTCGTCCCGGTCGTACGCGTACACCAGCTCCACGGAGTCGGCCGGAGCGTCCACCTCCCCCGTGACCCGTTCGAGGCTGATCTCCTGGTAGCCGGGTTTGTTGGCCCGGCCGTCCTCCGAGGCCCCCCGCAGGGCCTCGTACGGCGTCAGACCGGTCTCGGTGACCACGAAGACCTGGAGCAGGCTGCGGCGGTCCGGCGCGTTGTAGAAGACGCCCTGTTCGGACTCGGTGCGGTCCCAGCCGTCGGGGACGGCGAGCGTGAAGCCCTTGAGGTCCTCGACGGCGCGGTAGCCGGGCGGCGGCACGTCGCCCCCGTCCCCGGGAGGGGCGGATGTGTCGGAGGGTGACGGTGTGTGGGAGGTGGGGTTTGTGGTCTCCGGGGCCGTCGGGACGGCAGCGGGTGGGCCGCTCGCCGCCGGGGGCTCCGCGTCGCCCCTGCCCCAGAGCAACCAACCGCCGACGGAGCCCGCCACCAGGACGGCTCCCGCGACCGCGGCCGCGACCGCCACCCGCGCGCGTGGCCGATCCGTCGGGGCGACCGGGCCGGAGACGGGGTGCTGCCACCCGCCCGACTCCGGCAGATAGACGGAGACGTGCGCGGGGACGGTCCCGGCGTCGTGCGCGGGAGCGTACGCCGGCGCGGGACCCGCAGCGGGCTCCGGGGCGTACTCCGGCGCAGGGCCCGCAGGGGGCTCCGGGGCGTACTCCGGCGCGTACTCCGGCGCCGGTCCCGCGTCGGACTTCGAGTCGCCCTCGGGTCCCGCTCCCGCCCCGGACCCCGCCCCGGACCCCGGCACGGGCTCCGGGGTCCGTCCCACCGCGGACTCCCGGTCACCCCCCGGCGCGTACTCCGGCGGAGGCGGCGGCAGCGGGGCCACCGGACCGCCCCCGTTCCCGTACCCGGGGCCGGGCGTCGCTCCGCCGCTCTCCCAGCTCTGCGTCTCGTCGTTCCAGCGGGCCACGCCCCCGCTCCCGCCCCCGTAACCGCTCATCTCACCCTCCTAGCAGGGTGCCGACGGCCTGTCCCACGGTCACTCCCGAGGCGAGGATCCCGGTCACCGCGCCGGCGTCCGTGAGGGCCTGGCGCAGGCGGGTCAGGCGTCCCGCGTCGGCCCGTCCCGTGCCCTCGATCTCGTCCTCGGCGTCGGAGAGTTCGGCGTCGAGCGCGGCCGTCTGCTCGGAGGGCACGATGCCTCCGAGGTCGGCGCGGAGGCGTCGGATGGCCTGGAGGAGCGCCTCCTGCCGGGGGTCACGGGGCGGCTGCCCGCCGTGCACCGTGTGCGTGACGGTGTTGTGGTCGCCGATGGTGACGTTGCCCCCGGTGTTGGTGACGTGGACGCCGCCACGGGCGCGGTCGTCAGGGGTGCCGTTCCCGGTCTCAGCCACGGTTGCCTCCGGTCGTCGCGGTGGTGAAGGTCTTGCTGGTGACGGTGTTGTGGTTGCCGAGGGTGACGTTGCCCCTGGTGTTCTCGATGAACGTGCCGCCCTCGGCGACGTGCACGATCTTCTGCTCGAACTCGGCGGTCTCGTATCCGGCTTCGCGGAGCGCGACCGTCACGCCGTTCGCGACCCGGTCCTGCACGCTCTTCAGATAGCGGCTGACGTCCATCTCCTGGAACAGCGAGGCCTCGTCGTCGGAGCCGAGCTCACGGACCGAGACCTCGGGGCCCTCGGGCAGCGCGTTGGCGTGTCCCGCGGTGAGCAGCCGCCAGCCGTGGCCGAGGGAACGCCCGACGGTGACCAGGGCGTGCCCTGCGGAGCGCGGGGTCTGGCCCAGGGCCCACACGGCCTTGCCGAAGTGGTGGTTGTGGCGGTAGCGGTGGGCGATCCGGTCGGCGTACCGGAAGAGCGGCTTCACCGGCCGCAGCACATGCGGTGCCACCTCCAGCATCAGCATCCCGCCCTGGGTGTGGACGCGGACGAAGACGGTGGTGACGATCTCCTCGCCCCAGCCGCCGACCCGGATGCGCAGGAAGTGCCGACGGCTCTCGCCGCCCTCCTCGACGGCGCCGGAGCGGTGCGTCTCGAAACCCTCCGGGGTGTACGGAGCGGCGGCGCGGGCCGGCAGCCCGTCGACCGGCAGGAAGACGACCTCGTCGATCTCGAGTTCGCGCAGCCGGTCCCGTACGGCCGCCCGGATCTGCGGCGAGCCGTGCGGCGAAGGGACGCGCAGCGCCTCCACGAGCGGGACGACGTGCCGCATGACGGCGCTGTTGTCGAGCGGTTCGGGCGCCGAGCCCTCCAGGTCCTTGCGGGGACGCAGCTCGACGGAGAGGGACCAGGGCTCGTACGGCTCGCCGGCGCCGCAGAACGGGTCGTCGGTCCCGTACATGACGAGCCGCGCGTGCTGTTCGACCCGGATCCGGTCGCGCAGGCGTCGGGAACGGGCGCCCTCGGCCTGCTCGGCCGGGTCGGACCGCAGGTCGGGGAAGCGCTCCCGGGACAGCTCCTGGGTGAGCGCGCGGGCGAACTGGCCGCGCTGGGTGGCCACGGCCCAGGCCACGAGGAGCGGCACGGCGACGGTGATCCACACCTCCAGGGGGCCGATGCCCCACATCTCCTGGGCGGTGAGGCTCACCGCGAGGTCGAGGAACTCGCCGGTCTCGGAGAACTCGTCGATGTTTCCGAGGAACTCGCCCCCGGAGTCGTCGTCGTCGCCCAGGGCGAGGAGGAACAGCAACAGGGCGGACTGGAAGAGCATGATCCGCCCGTACCAGCGCAGTACGAAGGCGGGGACGACCCGGTAGACGGGGGCGGTGGCGGACCGGCCGCGGACCCAGCGGGCGAGGCCGAGGACCAGGAAGGGGGCGATGAGGAGGGCGACCAGGCCCTTGGTGAGCGGGATCGCGATGATCCAGAGGGCCAGGATGCCGACGGCCCAGCCGAGTTCGACGCGGCGGGCGCGCAGGGCGTGGGCGAGGACGCGGCCCGCGTCGTAGCCGAGGGAGGGGGCGGCGAAGCGCTCCTCGTGGACGTACAGCTGGTCGATGACCGCGTCTCGGAACCCGTCGTCGAGGTACGTGCCGGCGCAGAGCAGCCGGGTCGCCTCACTGGAGGCCGGTAACCGGCGCGGGTCGACGGCCGGCGGCACGTGGGGCGGGCCGGCGGGCTGCTGCGGAATGGACGACGTCGTCAAGACTCCCCCGATGGTGTGACCGTCCGTGTCCGCGGCCCGGTCGGCCGCGAATCGGTGGGTCAGCATAAGGGAGTTCGGGGTGCCCTGTCGGCAGGAAAAACGGCGCCCCCGGGCCGTACGGTCGGTCGTACGGCCCGGGGGCACCGAGTGTGTGGAGCCGGACTCGGAGGAGCCGGACTCAGGTGAGTCGACCCGGAGGAGCCGGGCTCAGGTGAGACCGGCTCAGATGAGGCCGAGCTCGCGCACCGCGTCGCGCTCCTCGGCGAGCTCCGCCACGGAGGCGTCGATGCGGCCACGGGAGAAGTCGTTGATCTCCAGGCCCTGGACGATCTCGTACCTGCCGTCGGTGCAGGTGACGGGGAAGGAGGAGATGAGACCCTCCGGGACGCCGTACGAGCCGTCCGACGGGATGCCCATGGAGGTCCAGTCACCCGCGGCGGTGCCGTTGACCCAGGTGTGGACGTGGTCGATGGCGGCGTTCGCGGCGGAGGCGGCGGAGGACGCGCCACGGGCCTCGATGATCGCGGCGCCGCGCTTGGCGACGGTCGGGATGAAGGTGTCGGCCAGCCACGCCTCGTCGTTGACGACCTCGGCGGCGTTCTTGCCGGCGATCTCCGCGTGGAAGATGTCCGGGTACTGGGTCGCCGAGTGGTTGCCCCAGATGGTGAGGCGCTTGATGTCCTCGACCGAGGCGCCGGTCTTGGCGGCGAGCTGCGAGAGCGCGCGGTTGTGGTCGAGGCGGGTCATCGCGGTGAAGCGCTCGGCCGGCACGTCCGGGGCGGCGGCCTGGGCGATCAGGGCGTTGGTGTTGGCCGGGTTGCCGACGACGAGGACCTTGATGTCGTCCGCGGCGTGGTCGTTGATGGCCTTGCCCTGCGGCTTGAAGATGCCGCCGTTGGCGGCGAGCAGGTCACCGCGCTCCATGCCCTTGGTACGCGGGCGGGCGCCGACGAGCAGCGCGACGTTGGCGCCCTCGAAGCCCTGGCTCGGGTCGTCGAAGATGTCGATGCCCTTGAGCAGCGGGAACGCGCAGTCGTCGAGCTCCATGGCGGTGCCCTCGGCGGCCTTGACGCCCTGCGGGATCTCGAGGAGGCGCAGCTTGACCGGCACGTCCGCGCCGAGCAGGTGGCCGGAGGCGATGCGGAAGAGCAGCGCGTAGCCGATCTGGCCGGCCGCGCCGGTCACGGTGACATTCACGGGAGTGCGGGTCATGGCGATCTCCGTAAGACAGCTGGCGGTGGGGGGTCCCTGCCCCGGGTACCGGACGTCCCTTCGTGATCGACGATCGACGATCGATCGCTGTGATCGATCGGTGTCTCGACGTGAAGAGATTCCAGCGGTCAGGCTATCCGACCCGGGGCCCCGCGAACCCCCACTCCCTTGTGGTCCGGCTCACTGCCACCCGTCCGAGGCCATGGGGACCGTCAGTTCGTGGTGCAGCCCTGACGCCCGTTCACGAGCGCCCCGCAGGCCCGCGCGTCGCCGTCCGGACCGACGGCGACCATCGGGGTGTACGCGTCGGTGTCCACCGTCGCCGTGTCGGCGCCCGCCGCGACGGTGGCGCGCCGCAGGGTGTCCCCGGCCTCGACGGTCACGGTGTCCCCGGGGGCGGCCCCGGTGATCCGGGCCCACGCCGCCGCGCACGTACGGCTGTGGCGGACCTCGACCTGGGCGGTGCCCACGCGCGCGCGGGCGACGGTGGTGGCGAGGTCCCCGCCGCAGCCCATCGCCTCCGGGTCCTGGCCGGTGCAGTCGGGCCCCACGCACCGCACCCCCGGGGGGAGGGTGGCGGGCCGGGTGACGGGCGGGGCGGTCGTGGGGGGTGCTGTCGCCGCCCGGTCGCCCTCGCCGTCAGAGCCGCCCAGATCGACGAGGAGCAGGGCGGCGGTGACGACGAGCAGGGCACCGAGGATCCCGGCGCCGTAGAGCAGGACGATCCGCCGCCGGGAGCCGGGGACGGTTGCGGCGGTGCGGGGTCCGCTCGGGGTCGAAGCCGTCGCCGGCCCGGGCGGGGGCGTGGACGCCGCCGGGCCCGGCAGGTCGAGGCGGCGGATCTGCAGGGTGTGGTCGCCCCGGGCCCGGTCCGCGCGCTCCGCGTGGGCCGTGAGGTCCGCCGGATCGGTTCCGGTCACCTCGGCGAGCGCCACGACCGCACTGCGGGGCGCGGGGAGTCGGGCGTTCAGGTAGGAGTCCCAGGCGGCGCGTTCGTGACCGGTGCGCTCGGCGACGGCCGTGACGCCGAGGCCGCTGCGGTCGATCAGGCGACGGAGCCGTTCCGTGAACGCGCGCACCTCCGGGTCGAGTTCGTCCGGCAGCGCCTTCCAGCCAGGCATGTGCGGCCCCCCTTGTCCCGTGCTCCTCGGCTCCCGACTTCCGAAGGATGGCAGGTCCGGGGGCGGTGCGCGCCCCGGATGCGGAGCCGAGGTAGCGGAATGGTCACTTCCGTGCCACAGCGGGCCGACGGACCTTGAACCACCTTGGCACGTACATGACCCTTGATCACAGCGGCGCCCGCCCTCCCACGGGGGAGAGGGCGGGCGCCGCGCCTCGGTCCGACCGGACTAGGTGACCGTGAGATGGAGGATGTCCTCCAGGAACGGGATCTGCAGCCAGGGCTCCGGCTGCACCATGAGCGCGAGCAGCACGATCAGGCTGCCCATCACCCCGTACGTGATCATGTCCGTGAAGCGGGACCGTACGGCCAGCATGCCCACGGACGGCAGCACCCGGCGCATCGCGGCCCCCACGAGGAGCGCGGCCCCGATCAGGATCGCCCCGATCCTGAAGGCGTGCGGGAACGCGTCCGTGCCCACCACGAGCAGCCCGAGCCCGGCGAGGCCGAGCACGGTGAGCAGCGGCCACTGACGGGCCGGCGCCGGGGCGTCGCCGGGGGCCGCCCGGCCGCCGCCCTCGGGTCGCGCGGTCCCGGTCGTGACGGTGGGAGGCCGCCGACGCGGACCCCCGGCAGCGGCGGAAGAGGAGGCAGCGGCGGCAGCGGTCCCGGCTCCGGCACCAGCTCCGGCTCCCGCTCCGGTCCCGGCCATGCCCGCCCCCGTCGAGTCCGCCGCCCCGTTTGAGTCCGCCGCCCCGGGGGAGTGCGCCGTCCCCGGTGAGTCCGCCGATCCCGCCCCGTCAGGGTTCCCGGGTGTCCCGGGGGTCCCCGAGGTCACCTCAGAGCGCCGCGGCCGCGCGCTCGGCGGCCTCGACGACGTTGACGAGGAGCTGCGCGCGGGTCATCGGGCCCACGCCGCCGGGGTTCGGGGAGATCCAGGCGGCCACCTCGGCGACGCCCGGGTGCACGTCACCGAGGATCTGGCCCTCGGCGTTGCGCGAGACGCCGACGTCGAGGACGGCCGCGCCGGGCTTCACGTCCTCGGGCTTGATCAGGTGCGGCACGCCGGCCGCGGCGACGATGATGTCGGCGTTCCGCAGGTGCGCCGAGAGGTCCCGGGTGCCGGTGTGGCACTGGGTCACGGTCGCGTTCTCGGAGCGGCGGGTCAGCAGCAGGGGCATCGGGCGCCCGATGGTGACACCGCGTCCGACGACCACGACCTCGGCGCCGTTGATCTCCACGCCGTGCGCGCGCAGCAGCGTGATGACGCCGTTCGGCGTGCAGGGCAGCGGGGCGGGCTCGTTGAGGACGAGCCGGCCGAGGTTGGTGGGGTGCAGTCCGTCCGCGTCCTTGGACGGGTCCATCAGCTCCAGGATGCGGTTCTCGTCGATGCCCTTGGGCAGCGGGAGCTGGACGATGTAACCCGTGCAGGCCGGGTCCTCGTTGAACTCGCGTACGACCGCCTCGATCTCGTCCTGGGTGGCGGTGGCGGGCAGCGTGCGCTGGATCGAGGCGAGACCGACCTGCGCGCAGTCCCGGTGCTTCCCGGCCACGTACTTCTGGCTGGCCGGGTCGTCGCCGACCAGGACGGTGCCGAGTCCCGGTGTGACGCCCTTCTCCTTGAGGGCCGCCACACGGACGGTCAGATCGGACTTGATCGCGGCTGCGGTGGCCTTGCCATCGAGAATCTGGGCGCTCATGGGGACATCCTCCCGGATGACCCCCGCCTTGTTCCAATTCGCTCGCGACGAGGGGGCGGCGGCGCGGAAGGGCAGGTTGCACTTGCACAACTCCCGTAGGTATCGACTGGACAAGAAGTCGACGTTGCGACCACGATGATCCGCGAAGTACCGCGGAAAGTGCCGGGGGGAGTCCGCTCACATACCGTGAAGAGTCCTCCGCGCGGGCCGCGTCGTCCCCGCACAGAGAAATTTCACGGAGGAAACCCGCGATGAGCTTCGGTGACCCGAACAACCCCTACGGCCAGCCGCAGGGACAGGGCCAGGGCCAGGGCCAGCAGCCCGGTTACGGCTACCCGCAGCAGGCCCCCCAGGGCGTGCCGCCGCAGCAGGGCGGGTACGGCTACCCGGCCGCTCCGCCGGTCTCCCCGTACGGCGGCGGTGGCTACCCGGGCGCGGTCACGGAGATGTCGGGCGGTGTGAAGGCCGCGCGCGTGATGATGTGGATCCTCGGCGCCTTCAACGTCCTCGGCGCCCTCGTCGTGATCGGCATGTCCTTCGCGATCGACAGCGAGCTGGAGAAGTCGGGCGCCTCGTCCGCCGACGCCCAGGCCTTCGCCGACTTCGGCCAGGGCGTCCTGATCGCCATCGGCGTCATCTCGCTGATCATCGGCGTCGTCGGCATGCTGCTGGCCGCCAAGTTCCGCTCCGGCGGCAACGGCGTCCGGATCGGCACCATCGTCTACGCCTCGGTCACCGTGCTGTTCAGCATCTTCTCGCTGCCCCTCGGCCTCGTGAGCCTGGTCCTCGGCATCCTGATCATCGTCTTCCTGGCGAAGTCGGACGGCGCGGCCTGGTTCAACCGCAACAAGCAGCAGTACTGAGCCCGAACGACCGGGGGCCTGGTTCCGTACGGAGCCAGGCCCCCGGTCGTTCCCGCGTCACACCCGCCTGAGGACGGCGAAGCCGTCCGAGCGGTACGTGATCTCGTACGTCGCCTCCGGATGCAGTTGCGAAGCCAGCTGCAGCGGGTCCGACCCCTGCTGCGACCAGCCGCGCAGGTCATACGCGAGGTAGTCCGGGGTGGCGCCCTTCGACGTGCCCACCCAGTAGACCCGGTGGTCCGCCGTGAGGTGCGCGAGGAGCGAGACGTCCGCCTCCACGCTCGCACCCTCCGGCACCGCGGCCACCGCCGCCCGCGCCTGCTCGGTCCGGGTGTCCGTCCGGTACGTCTCCGACGTCAGGAGCTCCCGCAGCGGCAGGTTCGCGGCGAGGACGAGCGCCACCGCCGTCGCGACCGGGACGACGACCTTCCCGTACGAGACGAGCCACGCGCGCGGGGAGGTGCGCACCGAGCGGACGCCGTCCACCAGGGCCAGGAAGACGACCGGCATGAGGATCGCGCTGTAGTGCCAGTGCATGCCCCAGTGGTTGGCGTCCTGGGAGAGGAAGCGCCAGCCGAGCGTGGGCAGGACGAGCAGGACCAGCGGAGAGCGCAGGGCGAGGAAGCCGGTGATCGCGAGCAGGAAGAGCACCATCTCCCAGCGCTCGCCGGAGGTGAGGGCGTCACCGACGACCTGGCCGAAGGAGGTCTCGGTGCCCTCCCCGGTCTTCTCGATCTTGGACCAGTAGTCGTACTCGCCGACCCGGCTCGCCGCCGGGATCAGGACCAGGACGGTCAGGGCGAAGGCCGCCGCGCCGAAGCCGGCCAGGGCCGCGCCGAGCCGCTTCTGTCCCTTCACGAAGAGGACCACGCCCACCATGGAGACGGTGAGGCCCATGTCCTCCTTGACCAGAACGAGGGGTGCGGACCAGGCGACGGCCGCGATCCAGCGCCCGAGGATCAGGGCCCGGCAGGTCAGGGCGAGCATCGGGACGGCGAAGGCGATCTCGTGGAAGTCGGACTTGACCGCCTCCTGGAGCCCCCAGGAGAGCCCGTACGCGACGGCGAGCCCGATGCCCGCGGCCCGGCTGCCGAGGACCTGCTGGGTGGTGCGGCCCACGACGACGGCGCCGGAGGCGAACAGCGCGGCCTGGCCGAAGAGCAGTGCGACCGGCGAGGGCCAGATCCAGTAGAGCGGTGCGAGCAGCGCGGTGACGGGGCTGAAGTGGTCGCCGAGTATGTGGAAGCCGGGGCCCTTGATGTCGACGACGGGGGCGCGGAACTCGGCGTACGCCCGGACGGACTGCCCGAAGATCCCGAGGTCCCACGACGGGGTGCGGAAGTGCGTGTACTGCACCCAGGAATAGAGGAAGTACAGACCGCACAGGACGGCCGCGAGGATCAGGTACGGGCGGAGCGGGGCCGGGGAGAGGCCGTCGGGCGCCTCGGTCGCGGTGGCGTCCGGAGTGCCGGTGGCGCCCGGAGTGCCGGTGGCGGCCTCCTCGGCGGACCTGTTCTGTACGTCCAACACCACGCCCCCACTACCGGTGGTCGACAAAAGAGCAACCCATTAGACCAGAGTCCACCCGATCGGCGGATCGGCGCCGCGGGCCGCGAAAGGCGGCGGCCCGCCGGTACCTCCCGGGTACCGGCGGGCCGTCCCCTGTCCGTACGGCTCAGTGGAAGAAGTGGCGCGTACCCGTGAAGTACATCGTCACGCCGGCCTTCTTCGCGGCCTCCACGACCAGCTCGTCCCGCATCGAGCCGCCGGGCTGCACGACCGCCTTCACGCCGGCCGCGGTGAGGATCTCCAGGCCGTCGGGGAAGGGGAAGAAGGCGTCCGAGGCGGCGTAGGCGCCGGCCGCCCGCTCCTCGCCCGCGCGCTCGACGGCGAGCTTCGCGGAGTCGACGCGGTTGACCTGGCCCATGCCGACGCCGACCGAGGCGCCGTCCTTGGAGAGCAGGATCGCGTTGGACTTCACCGCGCGGCAGGCCTTCCAGGCGAAGGCGAGCTCGGCGAGTTCGGCGGCGGACAGGGCCTCGCCGGTCGCCAGGGTCCAGTTCGCCGGGTCGTCACCCTCGGCCTGGAGGCGGTCGGTGACCTGGAGCAGCGCGCCACCGTCGATCGGCTTGACCTCGACCGGGTTGGCCGGGGCGCCCTCGGCGCGCAGGACGCGGATGTTCTTCTTCCTGGCGAGGATCTCGACCGCGCCGTCCTCGTAGCCGGGGGCGACGATGACCTCGGTGAAGATCTCCGCGACCTGCTCGGCCAGCTCGACCGACACCGGGCGGTTGACGGCGATGACGCCGCCGAACGCGGACAGCGGGTCGCAGGCGTGCGCCTTGCGGTGGGCCTCGGCGACGTCGGCGCCGATCGCGATGCCGCACGGGTTGGCGTGCTTGATGATCGCGACGCAGGGCTCGGTGTGGTCGTACGCGGCCCGGCGCGCGGCGTCGGTGTCCGTGTAGTTGTTGTACGACATCTCCTTGCCGTGCAGCTGCTCGGCCTCCGCGAGGCCGCCCGTGCCGTCGACGTAGAGCGCGGCCCCCTGGTGCGGGTTCTCGCCGTAGCGCAGGACGTTGTTCCGCTCGTAGGTGGCGCCCAGGAAGTCGGGGAAGCCGGACTCGTCGGCGGCGGCGTAGTCCGCCGCGAACCAGGAGGCGACGGCCACGTCGTACGCGGCGGTGTGCTGGAAGGCCTCGGCGGCGAGCCGCTTGCGGGCGGTCAGGTCGAAGCCGCCGGCCTTGACGGCGGCGAGCACGTCGGCGTACCGCCCGGGGCTGGTCACGATGGCGACCGACGGGTGGTTCTTGGCCGCGGCGCGGACCATGGACGGGCCGCCGATGTCGATCTGCTCGACACACTCGTCCGGGGTGGCGCCGGAGGCGACCGTCTCCCGGAACGGGTACAGGTTCACGACCACCAGGTCGAAGGGCTCCACGCCCAGCTCGGCGAGCTGCTCGCGGTGCGACTCCAGGCGCAGGTCGGCGAGGATGCCGGCGTGCACGCGCGGGTGGAGGGTCTTGACGCGGCCGTCCAGGCACTCGGGGAAGCCGGTCAGCTCCTCGACCTTGGTGACCGGCACCCCGGCAGCGGCGATCTTCCCGGCCGTGGAGCCGGTGGAGACGAGCTCGACACCGGCCTCGTGCAGACCGCGGGCCAGCTCTTCGAGCCCCGTCTTGTCGTAGACGCTGACCAGCGCGCGGCGGATGGGCTTAACGGTGTCCGTGTTCACCGACATGAACCTTTCGTCCCTCAATGCGGTAGCCGTGCCGGGCGAGACGCCCCACGACGTCGACGAGCAGCGAGCGCTCGACTTCCTTGATGCGCTCGTGCAGAGCGGCTTCATCGTCCGTCTCCCGCACCTCGACCACGCCCTGGGCGATGATCGGGCCGGTGTCGACACCGTCGTCGACGAAGTGGACGGTGCACCCGGTGACCTTCGCGCCGTAGGCGAGGGCGTCACGCACCCCGTGGGCACCGGGAAAACTGGGCAGCAGGGCCGGGTGGGTGTTGACGACCCGGCCGCCGAAGCGGGCGAGGAACTCCTTGCCGACGATCTTCATGAACCCGGCCGAGACGACGAGATCCGGCTCGTACGCGGCGGTCGCCTCGGCCAGCGCCCGGTCCCACTCCCCGCGGGTGGCGTGGTCCTTGACCCGGCAGACGAAGGTGGGCAGCCCCGCGCGCTCGGCGCGCTCCAGACCGGCGATGCCGTCGCGGTCGGCACCGACGGCGACGATCTCCGCGCCGAATCCGGGGTCCGCGGCGATGCCGTCGAGGAGGGCCTGCAGATTGGTACCGGAACCGGAGACCAGGACGACGAGGCGGGCGGCAGCCACTGGGTCACTCTTTCCGTGGTGTTTGTGCGGTCGTACGAACGAATCGTGCCGCTCGATACGGGGAACCCTACGAATGGCTCGACCGTCAGCAACGATACCGGCACACCGGGCGGCCCCCACGGGACGGGGGCGGAGCAGGGCGGTAGCGTCAGGGTCCGACGCCTGACGATCTGCACGATCGGCAGACAGCGGCGGACGAGACAGCAGCGGAGACCACGGGTGCGGCCGTGGTCCTGACGACAGAGGGAAGACGTTCAGCAGATGCCGGAACGCCAGTCCACGGACGACAACAACCCGTTCGCACCGCCGCCCGAGGGCCGGCCGGATCAGCCGTGGCAGCCGCGGCGACCGGAGGGTTCGGGCGACGAAGCGTCCGGGGCCCCGGACTCGCCGGGGCCGTCCGACGGCCGCTGGAGCCCGCGCCAGCCGGGCCGCTCCGACGACGGCTTCGGCCGGGGGCCCGAGCGCCAGGGAGGCGACCAGGGCGGCCCGGAGGGCGGGCCAGGTCAGGGCGGCGGTGGCCAGGGCGGCCGCCAGGGGCCCCGCTGGGACCCGAAGGACCCGGCGCAGCGGCGCGCGCGGTACGCGATCCTCGCGGGCATGTGGGCCTTCTTCTTCGCCATCTTCGAGATCCCGGAACTGGCGCTGCTCCTCGGCGCCCTGGGTCTCTACTGGGCGATCAGCTCCCTGCGCGACAAGCAGAAGCCGGTGAGGGAGGCGTCGCCGACATCACAGCCGGCGCCCACGCCGACGTCCCAGCCCTCGGGACGGCCGTCGGGGCAGGGCGCCACGGCGGCCCCGCTCCGCTCGATGCGCACGGCCGCGATCAGCGGTCTGGTCGCGGCGAGCGTGGCCCTGATGATCGTCGCGGTCGGCTTCACCATGCAGCTCGTCTACAGCGACTTCTACGAGTGCCGCGACGACGCCCTCACCCACGCCGGCGAGCTGGCCTGCAACGACCTCCTCCCGAAGCCGCTGCGCGCGGGCTTCGGGGTGCGGGAGTAGGGCAGGTCCTAGCGGTAGCCGTCCGGGGGCGGGGTGGATTCCCAGGCTGCCGGGAGGTAGTCGTACGGCTCGAACGCGGAGTCGCCGTAGGGGTCGTCATCGAGCCCCAGCTCGGAGCCGGACCGGGCGGTGGGGGCCGCCGTGGGCGGGGGGCCCGAGGCCGGAGCGGGCCGGGCGGGTCCCGGAGGGACGCCCGGTCGCGTATCTTCCGCGGTCGACGGGTCGGGAACGGACGGGGGTACGGGGCCAGAGCCCGGACCGGCGGTCTCGGTCCGTCCCGGACCGGGCTTCGGCCCGCCGTCCCCGGCGGGCCGAGCGGGGCGGCCGAGGCGGAGGGGGCCGGTGAGACGCCCGGAGAGGCGGCCGAGCCCGGACGCGGGGCCGAGACCGGCCGTCGGGCCGTTCGACGCCGCCGGGGCGGCACCCGCGCCCGGCGCTCCCGAACCGGACGGGGCGTAGGGCACCGGCGGGGGCAGGGGCTTCGACCGGAGGGTACGGCGGGCCCAGACCCGTACACCCCCCGACGGTTCCGTCACCGGCAGGGGCTTCGGGCGGAGGGTACGGCGGACCCGGGCCCGTACACCCCCCGAGGGCACCGGCACCGGCAGGGGCTTCGGGCGGAGGGCGCGGCGGCCCCAGGCCCGTACGCCCAAGGCCACCGGCACACCCACGCAGGCACCCCACAGGACCGTCGCCGCCCCGGCCTGCCACCACACCGGGCCGAACGCCGAGAGCCGGCCGCTGCCGAGCGGGCCACCCGCGGCCGCCGCAAGGACCGCCACCGCCGTCCCGCACGCCCAGGCCACGCCCAGCGCCGTGAGCGCCGTGTCCCGGGCCGCCCAGATCCTCGCCGAGCGGCCCACCCGATGGCCCTGGACCAGGGCCGCAGCCAGCGGGGCCGCCGCCACCGCCCAGTGGATCCAGTCGCCCCGCCCCTCGGCGGGCAACGCGGCCAGGAGCGGGAAGGGCGGCACCGCCGGATCCCCGTCGAGGCCCAGCGGGGTCGCGAGCGCGCCCGTACCGAGGGTGAAGCCCGGCCCGAGGCCGTACGCGGCCCCCCACACGGCCATGTTCGGCAGCAGCGCGAGGACGAGCAGCAGCACCGCCAGCCGCCCGGACCACTCCCCCGCGATGCCCGCGTACGCGGCCTGCGCCTCGCCCGCGTGCCAGGCCAGCGACACCGCCGCCGCCACCGCGCCGCCGCCGAGCAGCGTCACGAGCCCCAGCCCCGCCGCTCGCAGCGCGGCGGCCGCCTGGCGCTGTCGGGGCCACGGGCGGCCCAGTGCCGTCCAGACCCCCGCGCCCGCCGCGCCCACGACGACGGCGGGCAGCCAGAACCCGGCCGTGATCAGGTCGGCGGGCAGCGGACCGCTCTCGCCGTAGACCACGACCACCCCGGCGACCAGCAGATACCCCCCGGCCACGGCGGCGACGGCGGCGCTCGCGGAGGGCCGCGACCGGTCGGCCGTGTCATCCGTGTCGAGGGTGTGGCGGGCTTCGAGGGTGTCGCGGGCGGCCCGGTGGAGGAGCCAGACGGGCAGGGCGGTCAGGAGCAGCGGGACGACGCCGAGGGGCGCGGGCAGGCCGGACAGGGTGTCCGTACGGACCAGGTCCACGCCGTGGGCGAGCAGCCAGAGCCCGGCCGCCAGGTGGAGGGTGTCCCCGGGGCCGCTGTCGGGGTACGGGGAGCTGATCCAGCCCGCGACCACCAGGACCGCGAGCGCGCCGAGGCCGAGTCCGGCGGCGACCCCGCCCCGGACGCAGGCGGCGGCGAGCGCGGCGGAACGGCCGCCCTGAACCAGGGGGTGCTCGGTCACATGGGTCACGGGGCCATGCTCCCAACGACACGCGCTTTCGCCGCGTAACAGGCAAACCTCCGTTGTGTCGCTCAAGATACGTTTATGTACTTTTCCGCCCACAGCAGCTCTGCGGGAGGTCGACGCCGATGAGCCCGAGCAGCGCGCATTCCGCATCCTCCGTCACCCTGCCGACCCCGAAGGAGCGGCGCAGGTTGCGCGAGGCCCTCGCCCTGAGCGAGGAGCAGGTCGCCGAGGCCATGGGCGTCACCAGGGCCACGGTCAGAGCGTGGGAGACCGGGCGCTCGTCGCCACGGGGCCGCAAGCGCGAGGCGTACGCGAAGCTGCTCGGCTCACCCGAGCCGACCGGCGCGCCCTCGCCGCCCCGGACGACGACGGCCCAAGCACAGGTACAGGCACCCGCGGAGGCGCAGGCGCAGGTCGAACCGGAGACCCGGGACCGGCCGCAGACCCAGGCCCGGCCGGAGGCCCGGTCGCACACGCCGTCTCCCCTGGCCACGGCTCCAGCCACGGCTGCGGCTTCGGCCACGGCTCGGGCTCCGGCTCCGGTCACGGCTCCGGTCACGGCTCCGGCTCCGGCTCCGGCTTCGGCTCGGACGCCGGCGTCGGCGTCCACCCGGCCCAGGACCGCCGCCAAGCAGGCCGCCAAGCCGCCGAAGGGCCCGCGCAAGGGCACCACGAGGCCGCAGGAGCGTCTGAAACCAGTGGCGACGCAGGCTCCGGCCCCGGAGCCCGAGCAGTCGGCCGCCGTGTCGAGCCTCACACCGGAGGAGGCCTTCGACGAGCTGTACGCGCACACCGCACCCGGCCTCGTCCACCAGACGTACCTGCTGACCGGCCGCCGCCGGCTGTCCCGCGAGGCCGTCGAGTACGCCTTCCACCGCGCCTGGCAGCGCTGGCCCGAGGTCGCCGTCGACGCGGACCCGGTGGGCTGGGTGCGGGCGACCGCGTACGAGTACGCCCTCTCCCCCTGGCACCGGCTGCGCCGCGCGCACAGGCACCCGGACGCCCCGCCGACCGACGCGAACCGCAGGGCGCTGCTGAGCGCGCTCCTCGAACTGCCGCCGCCGTACCGCCGTACCGTCCTGCTCTACGAAGGGCTCGGCCTCGACCTGCCGGAGACGGCGGCCGAGACGGAGGCGAGCACCCCCGCCGCCGCCAACCGGCTGCTGCACGCCCGTACGGTCCTCGGGCGGCGGATCCCCGAGCTCGCCGAACCCGAGGCCCTGCACCGGCAACTCGGCGCGCTGGTCACCGAGGCGCCGACGGCCACTCTTCCGGTGGCCCGCTCGGTCCGGACGGGCAGCGAACGGCGGACCCGCACCTGGACCCGCGCGGTGCTCGGCGTGACCGCGGTCCTCATCGGGGTCACCGGCGTCACGGCGGTCACGGCGCCGACCCGGTACATCCCGGTGTACGCCCCCGGCGAGACCGTCAACGGCGTTCCCGTGCGCGGCGGCCCGCAGCAGCTCCGCCCGGAGGACCTGGAACTGCGCGACCGGCTGCGCGCCGAGCCGAACCCGGGACCCGAGCGGCTCATCCCTTCGGCCGAGTAGGAGCCGCCGTACGCGAGAGGGCCCCGCCCTCCGTCCGGGTGACCGGGCGGGGGCGGGGCCCTCTCGTACAGCTGTCGCCTGTCGCGGGAGTCAGCCCGCGAGGATGGCGCGCGCCAGCTTGGCCGTCTCGGTCGGCGTCTTGCCGACCTTGACGCCCGCGGCCTCAAGGGCCTCCTTCTTCGCCTGGGCGGTGCCGGAGGAGCCGGAGACGATGGCGCCGGCGTGGCCCATGGTCTTGCCCTCGGGCGCGGTGAAGCCCGCGACGTAGCCGACGACCGGCTTGGTGACGTTGGCCTTGATGAAGTCGGCCGCACGCTCCTCGGCGTCGCCGCCGATCTCCCCGATCATGACGATCAGGTCGGTGTCGGGGTCCGCCTCGAACGCCGCGAGGGCGTCGATGTGCGTGGTGCCGATGACCGGGTCGCCACCGATGCCGACGGCGGACGAGAAGCCGATGTCACGGAGCTCGTACATCATCTGGTACGTCAGCGTGCCGGACTTCGAGACCAGGCCGATGCGGCCCGGCTTCGTGATGTCGCCCGGGATGATGCCGGCGTTGGACTGGCCCGGGGTGATGAGACCGGGGCAGTTCGGGCCGATGATGCGGGTCTTGTTGCCCTTCGACTGCGCGTACGCCCAGAAGGCGGCGGAGTCGTGGACGGCGATGCCCTCGGTGATGACGACGGCCAGCGGGATCTCGGCGTCGATCGCCTCGACCACGGCGGCCTTCGCGAAGGCCGGCGGGACGAAGAGGACCGAGACGTTGGCGCCGGTCTCCTTCATCGCCTCGGCGACGGAGCCGAAGACCGGGACCTCGGTGCCGTCGAAGTCGACGGACGTGCCGGCCTTGCGCGGGTTCACGCCGCCGACGATGTTGGTGCCGTCACCCAGCATGAGCTTGGTGTGCTTCATGCCCGTGGCACCGGTCATGCCCTGGACGATGACCTTGCTGTCCTTGGTCAGGAAGATAGCCATGGTGTTCTGACCTCGTCCCTTACTTCGCAGCCGCGAGCTCGGCGGCCTTGTCGGCCGCGCCGTCCATGGTGTCCACGCGCTGCACGAGCGGGTGGTTCGCGTCCGACAGGATCTTGCGACCCAGCTCCGCGTTGTTGCCGTCGAGGCGCACGACCAGCGGCTTGGTGACCTCTTCGCCCTTGGAGGCGAGGAGCTCCAGGGCCTGGACGATGCCGTTGGCGACCTCGTCACAGGCGGTGATGCCACCGAAGACGTTGACGAACACGGACTTGACGTCCGGGTCGCCGAGGATGATCTCCAGGCCGTTCGCCATGACCTCGGCGGAGGCGCCGCCACCGATGTCGAGGAAGTTGGCCGGCTTCACGCCGCCGTGGTTCTCACCGGCGTACGCGACGACGTCCAGGGTCGACATGACCAGACCGGCACCGTTACCGATGATGCCGACCTCGCCCTCGAGCTTGACGTAGTTGAGGTTCTTGGCCTTGGCGGCAGCCTCGAGCGGGTTGGCTGCGGCCTTGTCCTCGAGCGCCTCGTGCCCGGGCTGACGGAAGTCGGCGTTCTCGTCGAGAGACACCTTGCCGTCCAGGGCCAGGATGCGGCCGTCCTTGGTCTTCACCAGCGGGTTGACCTCGACGAGGAGCGCGTCCTCGGCGACGAAGGTGTCCCACAGGGTCACCAGGGCCTCGGCGACACCCTCGGCCACATCGGCCGGGAACTTCGCCAGGGCCACGATCTCGCGGGCCTTCTCGATGTTCACGCCTTCGACGGCGTTGACCGGGACCTTCGCGAGGGCCTCGGGGGTCTTCTCCGCGACCTCCTCGATGTCCATGCCGCCCTGCACCGACGCCATGGCGAGGAAGGTGCGGTTGGTGCGGTCGAGGAGGTACGAGACGTAGTACTCCGCCTCGATCTCCGGGGACAGCTCGGCGATCATCACCTTGTGGACCGTGTGGCCCTTGATGTCCATGCCGAGGATGTCGGTCGCCCGGGCGACCGCCTCGTCCGGGGTCGCGGCCAGCTTGACGCCGCCGGCCTTGCCTCGGCCACCGACCTTCACCTGCGCCTTGACGACCGACTTGCCGCCAAGACGCTCGGTGGCCTCGCGCGCCGCCTCAGGCGTGTCGATGACTTCACCGGCCAGCACCGGTACACCGTGCTTGGCGAAGAGGTCCCTCGCCTGGTACTCGAACAGGTCCACGCGCGTCCGTCCCTTTTCTGATGATCGCGGTTCGTTTTCTGCGTGGGCGTGCCGCGGAGGGCAACGTGACTGCATCTGTCACAAGGGAGGCGTACACGGTGTCCGTGGACGCGGCATGTCCGTCTCGCAGGTTATCGCCGTGGGACGTGGGTCCCTAAATCGCAGGTCACTACCGAGCGGTGATACGGGTCACAGATCGTAGGGGCCAGGAGGCCCTCGGTAGGGGTCGAGGGGTGGGGACGTGCGGTGCTCGCCGTAGGCGGCGCTTGACCTTTCGGCACCTCACCGTGCGCGGCGCGAAGGGGTGAGGTGCCTTCGTACGCGGGTGTGATGTGGGCCTCAGTCGGGGCGCGGCACCCGTGCGGGTCGTCCTCGGGCGACGGATTCCGCACCGCGGGAGTCGTCGCCAGGACCCGGCCCCGCGTCAGTCGGCGGGTATCGGCAGGGGGCGCTTCTCCAGGGCCGCCGCCATGACCTCGGGGAAGAGGTCGGGCGTGCAGGCGAAGGCCGGGACGCCGAGTGCGCCGAGCGCCGCCGCGTGGTCGCGGTCGTAGGCCGGGGCGCCCTCGTCGGAGAGGGCGAGCAGCGCGACGAACTGGACGCCCGAGGCCTTCATCGCCGCTACCCGCTTCAGCATCTCGTCGCGGATGCCCCCCTCGTACAGGTCGCTGATGAGGACGACGACGGTGTCGGCCGGGCGGGTGATCTTCGACTGGCAGTGGGCGAGAGCGCGGTTGATGTCGGTGCCGCCGCCGAGCTGGGTGCCGAAGAGGACGTCGACGGGGTCGTCGAGCCGGTCGGTCAGGTCCACGACGGCGGTGTCGAAGACGACGAGCCGCGTGGCGATCGACCGCATGGAGGCGAGCACCGCCCCGAAGACGGAGGCGTGGACGACGGAGGCGGCCATGGAGCCGGACTGGTCGACGCAGAGCACGACCTCCTTCCGTACCCCCCGGGAGGCGCGCCCGTGCCCGATGAGCCGCTCGGGGACGACCGTGCCGTGCTCGGGCAGGTAGTGCGTGAGGTTGGCGCGGATCGTGCGGTCCCAGTCGATGTCCCGGTGGCGGGGCCGGCTGATCCGGGCGGAGCGGTCGAGGGCGCCGGTGAGGGTCGCGCGGGTGCGGGTGGCGAGGCGCTTCTCCAGGTCGTCGACGACCTTGCGCACGACGGCCCGCGCGGTCTCCCTGGTCGTCTCGGGCATGGCCTTGTGAAGGGAGAGCAGGGTGCCGACCAGGTGCACGTCCGCCTCGACGGCATCCAGCATCTCCGGCTCCAGGAGGAGGGTCGCCAGGCCGAGGCGGTCGATCGCGTCGCGCTGCATGACCTGGACGACGGAGCTGGGGAAGTACGTCCGGATGTCGCCGAGCCAGCGGACGACGGACGGCGCCGATGCGCCGAGTCCGGCCGAGCGGTCCCGGCCGGTACGGTCCCGCCCGGTGCGGTCCTGCCCGGCGGGGTCGGTCCGGCTCGTGCGGCCGTAGAGCGCGGTGAGGGCTCCGTCCATGGCGGCGTCGGTGCCGGTGAGCACGCGGCCGGTGCCGTCGGCCTCGCCGCCGCCCAGGACGAGACGCCAGCGGCGCACCCGCTCGTCGTCCGCCGGGGTCCGCCGGTTCACGTCGGTGCTCATGCCATGACCTCCGGGCCGAGGACGAGGTGGAGGAGGGGAAGGACGGCGTCCGCCCGGTCCGGGTCGGAGGTGGGGGCGAAGCCGGGGACGCCGGGTGTGGTGTGTCCGGCGCCGCCGGTCCCGGGGCCCCGGGCGACCAGCTCCCCGAGGGTGCGGCGCACTCCCGGCTCGTACGCGGAGAAGGTGCGGCGCAGCAGCGGCAGGACGTCGGTGAACGCTTCGGCCGGTACGCCGGTGAGCCAGGTGTCGACCAGGCCGAGGAGCCGCTCGTCGTGGACGAGGAGCAGTCCGCCGCCGGAGGCGCCGCCGACGAAGCCGTCGATCCAGGCGGCGGCGTCGGGCGGCGGGGTGCCTGGGGAGAGGGCGCGGCCCATGAGCAGGGCGGCCTCGGCGTCGGGGATCCGGCCCTCGTCCAGGAGGAGCCGGGCGGCGCGGCCCCTCAGGAGGCCGGGGATCCGGTCGCGGTCGGCGAGCCGGCGCAGGACGCCGGCCCAGCGGTCGGCCGTCGAAGCCGCGCCCGGCAGCAGGCCGATGGCCTGGTGGACCGCGTCGATCCGCTCGCGCATGGCGGCGGCCGCGTCGGTGTCGAGGCCGGCGCAGGCGGGCGGCAGGCCGACGCAGATCCGTTCCGCGAGGCCGGTGGCGACCTCCGCGAGGGCCGCTGTGTCGGTGCCCCGGACGTCGCCGTAGCGCAGGGAACGGGCGAGGGCCGGGAGAGCCTGGGCGAGGTGGGTGACGTCGGTGTCGAGCGCGGCCCGGTCGGCGAGCGCCCGCATCACGAGGGGCAGCGCGTCGGTGAGCCCGGCGAGGAGGCACTGCTCGGCCAGACCGGTGATGTCGGAGAGGGCGGTCGACGCCAGGGCCCGTGAGCGGGCTCTGGCGGTGGCGGCGGTCTCGACGGTGGTGCCCCAGACGCCGGCCTCCGCCACCTGGACGTGCAGCTCGGGCTGCCAGCGCAGCCGCCAGGTCTCCCGGAAGGTGCCGGTGCCGGCGCGTCCCTCGGCCGGTTCGCCCCAGTGGACGCCGAGGAGCCGCAGCCGGTGCAGCAGCCGGCTGCGGTTGCCGTCCGTCTCCTTGCGGAGGTCGAGTTCGAGCGCGCGCTCGGCGGCCTCGGGCTTGAGGCGCAGGGTGCGCTGGCGGCGGGTCAGGTCGCGTTGCAGCGGGACGGCGGGTGCGCCGGCGGGGACCTCACCGAGGACGTCGCCGATGACGAGGCGGTCCCTGACGAGGGCGAGCGGCACGTCGGAGCCTTCGCAGAGGACGGCGCGGACGGCGTCGGTCGTCTCGTCGAGGCCGGGCCGGGGCCGGCCGCGCAGGGCGGCGAGGGTGTCGGCGAGCCGGACGGCCTCGATGACGTGGGCGGAGGAGACGGGGTGGTCCTCGGCCCTGAGGAGTCCGGCGACCTTGGTCATCCAGCGCTCGACGGGCCGGTCGGGGGCGGTGAAGAGGTGCGCGTACCAGCCGGGCGAGTCGATCCCCGCTCCGTATCCCGAGCGGCGGGCGAGCCTGCGGTGGGTCCAGGGGACCCAGGTCGTCTCGGTCCTCACCTTGGGCAGGCCCCTGAGCAGGGCCCGGTCGGCGGCGACGGTCGTCCTCACGGTGAGGGCGGGGACGTGCCAGGCGCCGCAGACGACGGCGACGGCGTCCCCGAACTCCTTGCGCGCGACGCGGAGCTGGATCCGCATGTGCGCCTCGCGGACGAGGTCGCGGGGGTGACCGCCGTGTCCGTACGCGTCGCGGAGGGCGCCCATGGCCTCGGCGAGGGCCTCGAACGGGGCGGTGGGGTCGCCGTCACCGCGCAGTTCGACGACGTCCTCCCACCAACGCTCGGCGCCCTCCTGCCCGGCCGCCCCCGCGGCCGCGGCGAGTTCGGCGACCGGGTCGATCCGCGGGTCGCCGGCGACCTCGTCCTCGCTGTCGTCCCAGGTGGGATCGGAGGCGGCGAGGGTGTGTGCGGCGGGCAGGTCGACGAACCGGACGGCGGCACCCCGGTCGAGGGCCCAGCGGATCGCGACCCACTCGGGCGAGAACTCGGCCATCGGCCAGAACGCGGCCCGCCCCGGGTCGTCCACGGCGTGCGCGAGCAGCGCGACGGGCGGCCGCATGTCGGGGTCCCCCGCGAGGGTCACGAGGGCGTCGGCCTCGGCGGGACCCTCGACGAGCACCACGGCCGGCTGCTCGGCGTCCAGGGCGGCCCGCACACCCCGCGCCGACCCGGGCCCGTGGTGCCGTACCCCGAGGAGGAGCGGTCCGCCGCGCCGGGCCGTGGTGGCGGGCGTCATACGCTCACCTCGCGGCAGGCGCGGTAGAAGTCCTTCCAGCCGTCTCTCTCCCTGACCACCGTCTCCAGGTACTCCTGCCAGACGACGCGGTCGGCCGCGGGGTCCCGGACGACCGCGCCGAGGATGCCGGCCGCGATGTCCGAGGGGCGCAGGACGCCGTCGCCGAAGTGTGCGGCGAGGGCGAGGCCGCCCGTGACGACGGAGATGGCCTCGGCGGTCGAGAGCGTCCCCGAGGGGGACTTGACCCTGGTACGGCCGTCGGTGGTGACCCCGTCGCGCAGCTCGCGGAAGACGGTGACGACCCGGCGGATCTCGTCGACGCCGTCGGGGGCGGCCGGCAGCTCCAGGGACCGCCCGAGCTGCTCGACGCGGCGGGCGACGATGTCGACCTCCGCCTCGGGGGTCGCGGGCAGCGGCAGGACGACCGTGTTGAAGCGCCGGCGGAGCGCGCTGGAGAGTTCGTTGACACCGCGGTCGCGGTCGTTGGCCGTGGCGATCAGGTTGAAACCGGGGACGGCCTGCACCTCCTGGCCCAGCTCGGGCACGGGGAGGGTCTTCTCGGACAGGATCGTGATGAGCGTGTCCTGGACGTCGGCGGGCATCCGGGTGAGCTCTTCGATCCGGGCGGTCATGCCCTGCGACATCGCCCGCATCACGGGGCTCGGCACGAGGGCGTCCCGGCTGGGGCCGTGGGCGAGGAGCCGGGCGTAGTTCCAGCCGTAGCGGACGGCCTCCTCGGGGGTGCCGGCGGTGCCCTGGACGAGGAGGGTGGAGTCTCCGCTGACGGCGGCGGCGAGGTGCTCGGAGACCCAGGTCTTGGCGGTGCCGGGCACGCCGAGGAGGAGCAGCGCCCGGTCGGTGGCGAGGGTGGTGACGGCGACTTCCACGATGCGGCGCGGGCCCACGTACTTGGGTGTGATCACCGTGCCGTCGCGGAGGGTGCCGCCGAGGAGGTAGGTGGCGACCGCCCACGGCGAGAGGCGCCAGCGGGCGGGGCGGGGCCGGTCGTCGGCCGCGCCGAGAGCGGTGAGTTCGTCGGCGAAGGCGTGCTCCGCGTGCGGCCGCAGGACCTCGGTCACGGCGGTCGGCTGCCCCGGTCCGGTGTCCGTCTCGACACCGGAACCGGGCTGCGCGATGGTTTCGGGCACGGGCATGGATCCCCCTCCAGATCGTTCGACCTGCTGTGTGATCCACCGTGCACCATGCCACTGACAACGGGATGTCCGCGCTGGTCGGAGGCGCTCGACAAGGTGAGGAAGGGTCAGCTCACCGCGGAGCGGCCGGGGGTGACCAGGGGTCACCCCCGCGACCGGGGGTCAGCCCGCGACCGGGGAGACGGCGACGCAGCCGCCCGCCATCGCCTGCTCGGCCTTGGCCTCCTTGATGACCTTGCCCTGGTAGATGACCTTGCAGGTGAGGTCGGCGGGGGTGAGGGAGACCGGCATGACGGCCGCCGGCATGATGCCCCGGAGCTTCACCGTCTTCTTCCACGGCGTGGTCGGCTTCTTCTCCGACTCGACCTTCGGCTCCATCGCGGTGCCGTCGCCGGCGTGGTATTCGATGGACTCGATTCCCGTGCCCGTGACCTCGTAGGTGACCTCGTAGGACTCCGTCACTGACTTGTCGACCTGGTCGGCGGCCTTCTGTGCGGCCTCCGAACAGGCGCCGAGGCCGAGTGCGAGGCCGGCGAGGGCGAGGGCCGAGACGGCGGTGCGGGCGGTGCGCTTCATGGGGGTCCCCCTGGACGCGTAATCGGATCGATCGGTCCGGGCAGGGAACCGTAAAGGAACAGTAAAGTCAAATTGCCTGCCCGCACCACGCACCCCGTAACTCCCCAGGCCAGCCGCGTTGTCAGTGGTGGCCTCTACCGTCGGGGACATGAATGCCATGGGGGTGCGCATGACGGCCGAGCAGGTGCTGGCACTGGCTCCTGACGACGCCTCGCGCAGAGCGGGAAGCAGGCTCGGCACGGCCGGGCCGTGGTCCGGCACGGGCTGCGACGGGGGCGCGGTGTGGGGCCTGTGCAAGGGCAGCGGCAGCTCGCCGTACCGGACGGTCGTCGACACCACGGGCCCGGCATACACGTGCAGTTGCCCGAGCCGCAAGTTCCCCTGCAAGCACGCGCTCGGCCTGTTGCTGCTCCAGGCGGCGGACGGGGCGCCCTTCGAGGACTCCGCCGTGCCCGACTGGGCCGCGCCCTGGCTCACCGCGCGGCGCGACCGCCCCCGGGGCACGGCCCGACCCGCCGGGCGCGACACCCCCGAAGGCCCGGCGGACCCCGAGGCGGCCCGCCGCAGGGCGGAGCGCAGAGCCGCACGGATCACCTCGGGCGCACAGGAGTTGGAGCAGCGGCTCACCGATCTGCTGCGCGGCGGTCTCGCCACGGCCGAGCACACCGGGTACGGGTGGTGGGAGGAGACGGCAGCCCGCATGATCGACGCCCAGGCGCCGGGACTCGCCGGACGGGTCAGGGAGTTGGGATCCCTACCGGGTTCGGGGCCCGGCTGGCCGGTGCGGCTCCTGGAGGAGTGTGCGCTGACCCACCTCCTCGACCGCGCCTGGCTGGCCGCCGACCGGCTGCCCGCCCCCTTCGCGACGACCGTACGGACCCGGGTCGGCCTCCCCGCCCCGGCCGCCGGCGCCCCGGTGCGCGACCACTGGCTCGTCCTCGCGCAGTACGACGCGGCCGACGCCCGGCTGACGACCCGGCGCATCTGGCTGCACGGCACGACGAGCGGGCGGACGGCGCTGCTGCTCTCCTTCGGCGCGGCGGGCCGGCCTCCTCAACTGGCACTCCCGGTCGGCAAGGTGCTCGACGGTGAGGTCACCCCGCACGCGGGCTCCGGTCGGCTGCGGGCGGAGCCGGGTGAGGAGTTCGTCCCGGTCACCGGCCCCGCGTCCCCGCCGCCGGGCGGCCCGGTGGGCGAGGCCCTCGACGCGTACGGCCGTGCGCTGAGCGAGGACCCCTGGCTGGACTCCTGGCCCGTGACGCTGCGCGAGGTCGTGCCCGCGCGCGCGGAGTACGGCTGGCAGCTCGCCGACGCGGACGGCCGGGAGGCCCTGCCGCTGACGCCCGTCGCCCAGTCCCGCTCCTCGCTCTGGCGCCTCGTCGCCCTGTCCGGCGGCGGCCCGGTCACTGTCTTCGGGGAGTGCGGGCACCGGGGATTCACCCCGCTCGCCGCCTGGTCCCCGGAGTCCCCGGGGGAGACGGTCCCGCTCATATGACCCCGCCCACGGCCCACAACCCGCCCGGAGGACCGGTGCAGAAGGACACGACCCCCGTTCTCACCGTCGGCCGCGACGGCGACATCGGCGGCGGTGGCACCGGCCGCCACGGCGACGGCGACATCGGCGCTGACAACGGCAGTGGCAGCAGCAGGGACAGCGGCCTTGGCGACGGCAGCGGCGACGACAGCGGCGACAGCAGGGGCAGCGACATCGACATCGAAGGTGGCAGCGCGGACGGCGCCTGGGAGGAGCTCGTCACCTCCGCGCTGCTCGGTACGGACCGGAGGGCGCCCACCGCACTCTCCGGGGTGGCCGGCCCGGACCTGCCGGGCGCCCTGCTCGACGCCGCCGCGCTGCACACCGTACGGCGCAGGGCCGGGCTGCGCCCCGGGCCCGCCGCCCCGCCGCCGGAGCCCGCCCCCGAGGACCCGCGCGAACCGCTGCCCGAGGCGGCCCGGCGCCGGCTCGACCAGTTGCTCGCCGGCCGGACCGCGCCCTCGCCCGCCGGGCGGCGCGGGGCAGCTCCCGACCTGGCCGAACTGCTCCCGCAGTGGCTGGCCATGGCCGGCGAGCGGGGGTACAGGGCGCCCGCCGCCGCCCTGCCCGCCCTCCTCGACGCCGCCCGGGCCCGCACCGACCTGCGGCCTCAGGCCCTCCGTCTCGCCGGGCCGCGCGGGCTGTGGCTCGCCCGGCTCAACCCTGACTGGAGGTTCGCCCTCCGGGGTGCGGGCGCGGGCGGTTCCCTCCCGGCCCCCGACGACCAGGAGGGCGTGCGGGCGCTGTGGGACGAGGGCCTGTTCGCGGAGCGGGTCACCCTGCTCGCCGTCGTACGGACGGCCGACCCGGTGGCCGGACGCGCCCTCCTCGCGTCCACGTGGTCCGCCGAGCGGGCGGAGGACCGACTGATGTTCCTCGACTCGCTGCGGACCGGACTCTCCGACGCGGACGAACCGTTCCTGGAGGCGGCACTCGGCGACCGCAGCCGCAACGTCCGCGCCACCGCCGCCGAGCTGCTCTCCGCCCTGCCGAACTCCGCCCTCGCGGGCCGGATGGCGGGCCGGGCGGTCTCGTGCGTCGGCCTCGACCGGACGGCGCAGTCGCCGACGATCACCGTGGAGGCCCCGCACGAGTGCGACACGGCCATGCAGCGGGACGGTCTCACTGCGACGCCTCCGGCGGGGCGGGGCGAGCGGTCCTGGTGGCTCGGCCAGCTCGTCGAGGCCGCTCCGCTGTCCTGCTGGCCGCCCAGGTTCGGGGGGCGCGGCCCGGAGGAGATCGTGACGCTCCCGGTCGCCGACGACTGGCAGGGTGAGCTGCACGCGGCCTGGTGCCGTGCGGCCGTGCGGCAGCGGGACGCCGCCTGGTCGCGCGCGCTGCTCGGCTCCCCCGCGACCCCGCCCGCGACGGGTCCCGGCACCTCGTCGCTTGCCGAGCGGGCCCAGCTCCTGTCGACGCT
The DNA here is from genome assembly GCF_040632845.1 of Streptomyces sp. NPDC016459. Classification (NCBI taxonomy): domain Bacteria; kingdom Bacillati; phylum Actinomycetota; class Actinomycetes; order Kitasatosporales; family Streptomycetaceae; genus Streptomyces; species Streptomyces sp. NPDC016459. The sequence continues at coordinate 273,178 of NZ_JBEYCR010000002.1, read as the reverse complement.
GCCCCCGGCCGAGCGGGCGCTGTGGGTCGCCTCGTTCATCGCGGCCCACGGTCTGTCGGAGGCGTTCCAGCTGCTCGGTGTCTGCGAGGTGCCGTGGGCGGAGCCGCTCGGCGGGGCCGTGATCGACGCCCTCGACATCGCGCGTGACGCGGGCAGTTACCCCTGGAGCTTCAGCGGGGTGATGGGCCTCGCGGAACGCTGCCTCGCCCCGGAGGCGGCACTGCAGCTGGAAGCGCTGACGGCCCGCCCTGACGAGGCGGAGGACATCGCTCCCGGCGCGGGCGGCTACTGGTCCGAGGCCTTCCAGCGGCTGGTCTCCACGCTTCGCCTGCGCGCGGCGATGAGAGCCGAACTCACGGAACCACGGGAAGTCCCGGAGCCGCGCCCGCCCGCCGTACCGCCGCACCCCTGACCCGGCGAAAGGCCCTCCCGGGGCGGGGAGGGCCCTTGCGGCAAGCCGACGTGACGGGTGCCGGGTGACGCGTGCCGGGTGCCGGGTGACGCGTGACGTGCGGACCGCGTTACGCGGCCACGCGGACGTTCGCGTTGACCCAGTCGACGATCGCCGTCGTCGTCGCGCCCGGCGTGAAGATCTCGGCCACGCCCTTGTCCTTGAGCGGCGCGATGTCCGCGTCCGGGATGATGCCGCCGCCGAAGACCTTGATGTCCTCCGCGTCGCGGTCCTTGAGCAGCTCCAGGACCTTCACGAACAGCGTGTTGTGCGCCCCGGAGAGGATCGAGAGGCCGATCGCGTCGGCGTCCTCCTGGATCGCGGTGTCGACGATCTGCTCCGGCGTCTGGTGGAGTCCGGTGTAGATGACCTCCATGCCGGCGTCGCGGAGTGCCCGCGCGATCACCTTGGCCCCGCGATCATGACCGTCGAGACCCGGCTTGGCGACCACCACGCGGATCGGACCGCTCACACCCATGACTGCCTCCACATGCGACCCCCGCGCCTGATTGCCGGGGACGTGAACGAACGTTATCTCCAGCATCCCGTACCCGACTGTTTCGCGGAGGCGAGCGAGGGGGAAATCACACGTGGGACATGTTCGCTCCGCGGCGTTCCCCGCTTTCGGGCCCTCACCGGGGCCCACCAGCCGCAAGCGGGGCCCACCGCGAAGGGAGCCGCGATGAGGTCCGCCGTGCCTCCGCGCCGCCGTCCGTGCGGCGCGGAGGCACGGCGCACCGGGCGTTCCGTCCGGCCCCGCGCACCGTTCGGGAGGTCGGCCATGGAGTTCACCAAGGTCACCGCCCTGATGCGGGCCACGGCCCTGGAGCTCGCGATCCTCACCGGACATCTCGTCCTGTACCCGTCCGGGGTATTGGCCGAGCGCCTCGCGCCGTCCCCTCCGCCGAAGACGATCGCCCCGGGCCGCCGCCCGGTGATCCTCCTGCACGGGTACATGGACAACCGCTCGGTCTTCGTCCTGCTGCGCCGCGCGCTGACCCGGCACGGCCGTGACTGTGTCGAGTCGCTCAACTACTCCCCGCTCACCTGCGACCTGCGGACCGCCGCCGAGGTGCTCGGCCGACGGGTGGACGAGATCCGCGCCCGTACGGGGCACGCCGAGGTCGACATCGTCGGGCACAGCCTGGGCGGACTCATCGCCCGTTATTACGTACAGCGTCTCGGTGGTGACAGCCGGGTGCGCACCCTGGTCATGCTCGGCACCCCGCACGCGGGCACCACCGTGGCCCCGCTCGCCGACGCCCACCCGCTGGTGCGGCAGATGCGGCCCGGTTCGGAGGTGCTGCGGGAGCTCGCCGGGCCCGCGCCGGGCTGCCGGACGCGGTTCGTCAGCTTCTGGAGCGATCTCGACCAGGTGATGGTGCCGGTGGAGACGGCCCGTCTCGATCACACCGATCTCCTCGTGCACAACGTCCGGGTCAGCGGGATCGGCCATCTCGCGCTGCCGGTGCACCCGACGGTGGCCGCCGGGGTCCTGGAGGCCCTCGACGCGGGTGGGCCGGAGGGCCGGGCGGCCGGCGCGGAGGAGCCCGGCGCCAGCTCCGTGGCGTGACACTCCGACTCCGTTCTTCGAACGTCCGTCGAACACAAGGCCAAAGCTCTGCCCGTGAGCTGGCGAAACACGGTCGATTGCCCGTTTCCTGCGGCCGCAAACCCCTTCGAAGATTGTCGGTTGCGCATACCGCCGGGTACAGTCGCGCCACTGCTTACCCCCGGGACACCCCTCGTCGGGTCGCCCCGGACTGGTCCTGCTGCCGAGGCGAGAGAGACGTTGGTGAACGACCAGCACCCCCACGCCGGGTACGTCGGAGACGGCGCACACCCCACCGGCACCTTCGCCACGGATCCCCTGTTCGGCGCCTACGCCGACACCCCGGCCGACCACAGCGGCCAGTGGGACCTCGGCGGGTACGACACCTCCGCCGCGTACGGGACGCCGGGGCAGCACGGCACCACGCAGTACGACACGACCGGCCGGTACGGCGCCACCGCGCCGTACGACTCGACCGGGCAGTACGACACGACCGGCCAGTGGGACACCACCGGGCAGTGGAACACCACCGACGCCTACGCGGCCACCGGCACGTACGCCACGACGACCGGGCCGTACGACGCCACCCGGGCCACCCCCTCGTACGACACCACCGGCCAGTGGGACGCCTCCGCCTGGACCGAGGCCCAGCACACCGCCCCGTACGAGACCGTCCACTCCGGCGCCTACGCCGCCCAGGGCACCTACGGTCACGAGGCTTACGACGCCACCGGCCAGTGGGCCGCCCCCGCCTTCGCGACCGACACCGGCGCCTTCGACGCGACCGCGTGGAACCGGACGGCCCCGGAGGCCGAGCCGGTCGTCCCGCGCCAGTACGTGCCGCCGACCGAGCACACCGCGGAGTTCGCCTTCGCGTACGTCCCCGAGCCCCGGTCGGACGCCGACGAGGCGGAGTACCCCTACGCCGAACACCCCGCCGGCCACACCGAACACTCCGCTGAGACCCCCGGCGCCGAGGACCTCGCGGACGACGACGGCACCGAAGCCGCGTACGACTCCGCCGCCCCCGCCGACGACCGATCGGCCGATCTCGACGACGAGCCCCCCGTCGAGATCCGTACGGACTCCCCCGCCGCCGGCCGTTCCGTGCGCCGCTCCTCCGGTGGCGGCCGCGGCCGCCGCCGCACTCCCGCCAAGCGTTCCGCCCTGCTGACGATCGCCGTCCCCTCCGCCTGTGTCATGGGAGTGGCCGGCATCGCCGCCGCCTCCGTCAGCGGACTCTCCACCACCGGCACCGACGGCGGTCAGAAGGACGACACGACCTCCCTCGCCGCCGCCGACGCGGCCTCCGCGCAGCACGTCGCCGCGAACAGCGCGCTCGACACCCAGCTCGCCGCGCTCAGCGCCGACGCCCGCGACTTCGGCGAACGCGCCAGCCGTACCCAGGAGCGCATCGACCTCAAGGCCCGCCAGGACGCCGAGAAGAAGAAGCGCGAGGAGGAGGCCGCCCGCAAGGAGGCGATGCGGCCCAAGTACAGCCTGCCGGTGGAACTCCACCAGCTCAGCGCGCGCTTCGGCCAGTCCGGCGTCAACTGGATGTCCGTGCACACCGGCATCGACTTCCCCGTGCAGACCGGCACGCCCGTGCGCGCCGCCACGGACGGCACCGTCCGCACCCAGCTCAACAGCGCCTACGGCAACATGGTGATCGTGACCGCCCCGGACGGCACCGAGACCTGGTACTGCCACCTCAGCAGCGCCAAGTACCGCTCCGGTTCCGTGAAGGCCGGTGACGTCATCGCGTACTCCGGCGACTCCGGCAACTCCACCGGCCCGCACCTCCACTTCGAGGTCCGGCCGGGTGGCGGTTACGCGATCGACCCCCTGGACTGGCTGCGCAGCCACGGTCTCGACCCGACCAACTGACCCCGCACCGTCCCGTACGTACAGGGGAGAGGGCCCCGGCTTCGGCCGGGGCCCTCTCCCGTACGCGCCGGAGCATCGCTCGCCGGCGCTCGACGCGCTACAGCTTCTCGACCGGCGCGTACCGCAGCAGCAGCCGCTTCGGCTTCTCGTCGCCGAAGTCGATCGTCGCCTGGGCGTCGGCGCCCACACCCGTCACCGTCATGACCGTGCCGAGGCCGAACTGGTCGTGCGTGACCCGGTCGCCGACCTGGAGGGAGATCACCGGCTTCTCCCCGGCGCGCCGGGTGGCGAAGCCCGAGGGCCCGGAGCGCGAACGGGATGAGGAGAGCGAGGAGGTGATCCCCGACGTCGGCCCGGCGGGCTTCGCCATCGGACCGGTCCGCTTCCAGTCCAGATAGGCGGTCGGGATCTCCTCCAGGAACCGCGAGGCCGGGTTGTACGAGGGCTGGCCCCAGGCGCTGCGCATCGACGAGCGCGTCAGGTAGAGCCGCTCACGCGCGCGCGTGATCCCGACGTACGCCAGGCGCCGCTCCTCCTCCAGCTCCTTCGCCTGCCCGAGGGCGCGCATGTGCGGGAAGACGCCGTCCTCCATGCCGGTGAGGAACACGACCGGGAACTCGAGGCCCTTGGCGGTGTGCAGCGTCATCAGGGTGATGACGCCCCTGCCCTCCTCGTCCTCGTCCGGGATCTGGTCGGAGTCGGCGACGAGCGCGACCTTCTCCAGGAACTCCGCGAGGGTCGCCGGCTCCTCGCCGCGCTCCTGCTCGAACTCGAGGGCGACGGCCGCGAGTTCCTGGAGGTTCTCGATACGGGTCTCGTCCTGCGGATCGGTCGAGGCCTGGAGCTCGGCCAGATAACCCGTGCGCTCCAGGACGGCCTCCAGGACGACGGCGGGGCCGGCGCCGGACTCGACGACGGTCCGCAGCTCGTCCATCAGGGCGTTGAAGCGCTTGACGGCGTTGGCCGAGCGGGCGGCCATCCCGTACGCCTCGTCGACCCGCTTGAGCGCCTGCGGGAAGGTGATCTTCTCGCGGAGCGAAAGGGCGTCGATCATCGCCTCGGCGCGCTCGCCGATGCCCCGCTTGGGCACGTTCAGGATGCGGCGCAGCGGGACGTTGTCCTCGGGGTTGGCGAGGACGCGCAGGTAGGCGAGGACGTCCCGGACCTCCTTGCGCTCGTAGAAGCGCACGCCGCCGACGACCTTGTAGGGCAGGCCGACGCGGATGAAGATCTCCTCGAAGACACGGGACTGGGCGTTGGTCCGGTAGAAGACGGCGACGTCCCCGGCCTTGGCCTCGCCCGCGTCCGTCAGCCGGTCGATCTCGTCGGCGACGAACTGGGCCTCGTCGTGCTCGGTGTCGGCCACGTAGCCCGTGATCCGCTCGCCCGCGCCCGCGTTCGTCCACAGGTTCTTGGGGCGGCGGGACTCGTTGCGCTCGATGACGGCGTTGGCGGCGGAGAGGATCGTCTGCGTGGAGCGGTAGTTCTGCTCCAGGAGGATCGTGGTCGCGTCCGGGTAGTCCTCCTCGAACTGGAGGATGTTGCGGATGGTCGCGCCGCGGAAGGCGTAGATCGACTGGTCGGCGTCGCCGACGACGCACAGCTCGGCCGGGCCGAGGTCCTCGTAGCCGGTGCCGACGAGCTCCCGTACGAGGGTGTACTGGGCGTGGTTGGTGTCCTGGTACTCGTCGACGAGGACGTGGCGGAAGCGGCGGCGGTAGTGCTCGGCGACGTCGGGGAACGCCTGGAGCAGGTGGACCGTCGTCATGATGATGTCGTCGAAGTCCAGGGCGTTGGCCTCGCGCAGCCGCGCCTGGTACATCCGGTACGCCTCGGCGAGCGTCTTCTCGAAGCCGTCGACGGCCTGGTCGGCGAAGGTCTCCTCGTCGATCAGCTCGTTCTTGAGGTTCGAGATCTTGGCGCTGAACGACTTCGGCGGAAACTTCTTGGGGTCGAGGTCCAGGTCACGGCAGACCAGGGACATCAGCCGCTTGGAGTCGGCGGCGTCGTAGATCGAGAAGGAGGAGGTGAACCCAAGCCTCTTCGACTCGCGGCGCAGGATGCGGACGCAGGCGCTGTGGAAGGTCATGACCCACATCGCGTTCGCCCGCGGTCCGACGAGCTGCTCGACGCGCTCCTTCATCTCGCCGGCGGCCTTGTTGGTGAAGGTGATCGCCAGTATCTGGCCGGGGTGCACATGGCGCGTGCCCAGGAGGTGGGCGATGCGGTGGGTGAGCACCCGGGTCTTGCCGGAGCCGGCGCCCGCGACGATGAGCAGCGGGGTGTCGGTGTGGACGACGGCCGCGCGCTGCTCCTCGTTCAGCCCGTCCAGGAGCGCGGCGGCGTCCACGACGGGGCGGGGGGCGCCGTCGCGGTAGTACGCGTCCCGGGCGGGCGGGGGCACGTCGAAGTGCTCCCCGAAGAGGTCGTGCGGGACCTCCTCCCCGGCCGGGGAGCCGAGCTCGTGGTCCTCGGGGTGGGGCGGGGGCTCCTGTGAGGAGTGGTTCTGGAGACCGGCCAGGAAGCTGTCGTCAAAGAGGCTGCTCATCGCCTCACGAGTCTAGGACGCCCCACCGACATCCGGGCCCGCCTTCGGGACCCGCCTTCCTCGCGGGGCTGCGGAACCGGTCACACCCGAGGGGGCCGTCGCCCCGCCGGGGGTGCCGCTCGTCACGTCCAGAGGGTCGCGATGAAGATGTTCGCCGTGGTCAGGGCGCCGACGGCGGCGAAGAGGCCCTTGTCGACCCTCTCCTCGTCCCGCTTGACGTAGACGAGGCCGAGGATGACGACGAGCACCGCAAGCTTGACGCCGATCTTGATGTTGTTCACGGTCTGGTCGTCCGCCTGGTTCAGGCCGACGAGCGCCACGCCCGTGATCAGCATGACGAGCGCGCCGTGCAGCATCGCGGGGCTGAAGCGGGCCGTACCGGCTCCCATCGCCTTCATCTGGGTCAGGAATCCGCCCAGCAGGGAGGCGATACCGATGATGTGCAGGGCGACGAAGACATTGATGAGTACGTCCATGAGGCGGAGCCTAACCGGGGCCTTAGCACCGCCCCGGGGCCGGGTCCATCCGCTCCCGTACTTCGGTCGGTCCACCGCAGGAACGCCTCCGGTCTCTCCTCGCAAGCGAAAGAGACCGGTCCCCAGCCCGTCAACTAGCGCCAATACCGGTCAACTCGTCGTCCGGGCGTGACCCCCGGTTTAGCGTCCTCCACCAGGTGGCCGACTCCCCACCGCCGCCGGCGCTCCGGCGGTCGTCGGTCGCCCCCGCCGAGAAAACCCGGCGGCGGTCCGTCTCCCCTGTGCGGCCCGCCGTCGGCCCGGCGGGCCCGTTCCCCCAAGCAGAGGATGTGACCCGCCTTCGTGGCAGCACACCGAAAACCCAAGCAGTCGCCCCTCGGTGGCCAGGCGGTCCGCACCGCCGCCACCCTCGCCCTCGCCTCCGCCGCGACCTCGACGCTCTTCGCGGGGTCCGGGCACGCGGAGCCGGGGCCCACCACCGCCCAGGTCAAGGCGAAGGTCGACCGGCTCTACCAGGAGGCCGAGGTCGCGACGGAGCGGTACAACGGTGCCGAGGAGAAGGCGGACGAAGCCCGCGCCTCGTTCGACCGGCTCCGTGACGAGGCCGCCCGCAGAACCCAGCGGCTCAACACCGCGCGGGCCGGACTCGGAGCCGTGGCCGCCGCCCAGTACCGGTCCGGAGGCCTCGATCCCGCGGTACAGCTCGCCCTCACCTCCGACCCCGACGAGTATCTGGAGCGGGCCGCGCTCGCCGAGAAGGCCGGGGACCGACAGGCCGCCACGATCACCGCCGTACGCCGCGAACTCGCCGCCGTCCGGCAGCTGCGCGCGGAGGCGGAGGGGCGCCTGACCGTCCTGCGGGGGCACGAGGCGGAACTGCGGCGGCAGAAGGCGGCCGTGGTCGGCAAGCTCCGGTCGGCGCGGACCCTGCTCGCCCGCCTGACGGCGGAGGAACGGGCCCGGTACGAGGCCGCCGCGGCCGGCCGGGACGGCTCCGGCGCCCCGACGGGCAACGGCACCTCGGCGCGGAACAGCGGCGCGCACGGCACAACCGCCTCCGGCGGCTCCGCCCCGGTGCGGGCCGACCGCTCCTCGGAGGGCGAACGCGGGCCGGTGACCGCCCCGAACGCACGGGCAGCCCAGGCCATCTCCTTCGCCCGCGCCCAGCTCGGCAAGCCGTACGTGTGGGGGGCGACGGGCCCCTCCGGGTACGACTGCTCGGGCCTCACCCAGGCGGCCTGGCGCGCGGCCGGAGTGTCCCTGCCCCGCACCACGTACACCCAGATCAACGCCGGCGCGCGTGTCTCCCGCTCCCAGCTCGCCCCCGGTGACCTGGTCTTCTTCTACTCCGGGATCAGTCACGTCGGGCTCTACGTCGGCGGCGGCCAGATGATCCACGCTCCCCGACCGGGCGCCCCGATCCGGGTCGCCCCGATCGACGAGATGCCCTTCGCCGGAGCGACCCGGGTGGGATGAGGTACGGAACCACTCCGACCGGTTCGCCCCCCGGGGGGCTCAGACCAGGCGGCGGGCGGTGGCCCAGCGGGTCAGCTCGTGCCGGTTGGAGAGCTGGAGCTTCCGCAGCACCGCCGAGACGTGGGACTCGACCGTCTTCACCGAGATGTAGAGCTGCTTGGCGATCTCCTTGTACGCGTATCCCCGGGCGATCAGCCGCAGCACCTCCCGCTCCCGCTGGGTCAGCCGGTCCAGGTCCTCGTCCACCGGCGGGGCGTCCGTCGAGGCGAAGGCGTCCAGGACGAACCCGGCGAGCCGGGGCGAGAAGACGGCGTCGCCCTCCTGCACCCGGAAGATCGAGTCCACCAGATCGGCACCGGTGATCGTCTTGGTGACGTACCCCCGGGCGCCACCCCGGATCACCCCGATCACGTCCTCGGCCGCGTCCGAGACCGACAGGGCCAGGAAGCGGACCGGGTCCTCCGGGGTGCCCATCAGGCTCGCGCAGCGCCGCAACACCTCCACCCCGCCGCCACCCGGAAGGTGCACGTCGAGCAGGACGACCTCGGGGCGGGTGGCCGTGATGACGGTGACCGCCTGGTCGACGTCGGCTGCCTCGCCGACCACCTCGACGCCGGTGACCTCGGTCCGGCCGATCTCGGCCTGCACGCCCGTACGGAACATCCGGTGGTCGTCGACGAGCACCACCCGCACCCGGCGCTCCGTTCCCGCCGCCCCCGCCTCGGTCCCGGTCGCTGCCCCGGTCTCGTCGCTCATCCGTCCGCCCTCTCCATCTCAAGCTCCACTTCGGTGCCCCCGCCAGGCACGGACCGCAACCGGGCGGTGCCGCCGTTGCGCTGCATCCGGCCGATGATCGATTCTCGTACGCCCATCCTGTCCTCGGGCACCGCGTCCAGGTCGAATCCCGGCCCCCGGTCACGCACGGAGACGAAGACCGTGCGGCCCTCCACCTCCGCGTACACCTGGACGGCCCCGCCCTCGCCACCGTACTTGGCGGCGTTCACCATCGCCTCACGCGCGGCCTGCATCTGCGCGACCAGCCCGTCGTCGAGCGGGCAGTCACCGACGACGACCACTTCGAGGGGGACCCCGTGCTTGTCCTCGACCTCGGCGGCGGCCTTCTTGACCGCCTCGGCGAGGGTCGCGGGCTCCTCGTCCCTGCCGGTCCCCTCGGGCTTGTACAGCCAGTTCCGCAGTTCCCGCTCCTGGGCGCGGGCCAGGCGGCGGACCTCGCCCGCGTCGTCGGCGTTGCGCTGGATCAGGGTGAGGGTGTGCAGCACGGAGTCATGGACGTGGGCGGCGACCTCGGCACGCTCCTGGGCGCGGATGCGCATGGTCCGCTCCTCCGTGAGGTCCTGCGACATCCGGATCAGCCACGGGCCGGCGAGCAGGGCTATCCCGGTGAGCACGGCGACGGCGGCGGTGAGGGCCGTGCCGAGCTGGGCGACGGAGCCGCGGACCACCATGAAGACGGCGATGCCCGTACCGACCAGTGCGACACCCACGAAGCCGCGGACGAGGTGGAAGGCGCGCCCCCGGCGTCCCGCGTCGGTCCAGCTCGCCCGGCGGGCGTTGTCCGCCTGGCGCCAGACCAGGACGACGCCGACGCAGATCAGTATCCCGGGCCAGACGTACCGCCCGGTCTGGCTGCCGATGTCGATGTTGCCGACGAGGACCGCGCCGCCGATCGCGAGGGCGATCAGGGCGAAGATCTGGCCCCGGTCGGGCTTGCGCAGTCTGCGGCGCCCGTCCGGGGTGGTCTCGAAGACGGGGCGCGGAGCGGTCCGTCCGCCGACGCCGAGGGGGACGACGATCCAGAAGGCCGCGTAGAGCAGGAGTCCCAGGCCGTCCGTGATGAAGAGGACCATGAAGATCACTCGCACCCAGACGACCGGCAGGCCGAGGTGTCCGGCGAGGCCGCGGGCGACACCGCCGAGCCACCGCCCGTCGGCGCTCCGGTAGAGCCTGCGCACGGGCGGTTCGTCGGTGTCGGTGACACGAGCGGCTGCGGACATGCACCGATCGTCACACGTCCGCTCGGCCCGGGACATCAGGGTCTGCCCTGAGATCGCCCCTGGTACCGCCTCGGGGAGGGAGGGGGACCGAATATCAGGGTCGGGCCAGGGTCGGACCCGGTGCCGCTCGGCGTCACGGGCCGTCACCATGGAGGCATGACGAGTTCGATGCCTTCGCAGCACGAGGCCCCGCCGACGGCGGAGGCCGTCACCGCCACGCCACTGCGGCGCTCGCGCGGCAGCAAGGTCGTGGGCGGTGTCTGCGGCGGTCTCGGCCGGCACTTCGACCTCGATCCGGTGATCTTCCGGGTCGCGGTGGGCGTGCTGACGGTGCCGGGCGGTCTCGGGCTGATCTTCTACGGCTTCGCCTGGCTGCTGATCCCGCTCGCGGGCGAGGAGAGCGAGGGGCGCAGGCTGCTGACCGGCCGGGTGTCGGGTGTCTCCCTCGCGGCGGTGCTGATGGCCCTGGTGGGCTGCGGGATCTTCCTGTCGATGCTGCACAGCGGGTCCATGCTGGGGTCGGCCCTGCTGGTGTCGTTCGCGGTGGGCGCGGCGGCGGTCTGGTCACGGCGCCGGCAGGTGGGCGCGGTGGAGCCCGAGGGCCGGGTGGAGTCGGCCGCGGCCGCCCTCGTGGTCGCCGAGGCCCCGCCCGAGACCAAGGCGCCGCCGCTGGTCGAGTTCCCCTCGTGGTGGAAGGACCCGATAGTCAAGGACGGCTCGACGGGCAAGGTGGCCGTCGGTTACCTGTGGGGGCCGCACGGCATCCTGGACGACGACGGCCGGGTGGGCGGCGAGGTGCCGAAGCCCGGCAGCCAGTGGGGTCCCGGCCCCTGCGCCCCCGGGCGCCCCAAGCCCTCGGTGCGACGGAGCCCGCTCTCCATAGGCGGTCTCGTGTACCTGCTGGCCCTGGTCGCCGCCGTGGTCGGCACCTCGATGTCCTGGGGGACCGAGCCGCTCGGCACGAGCCTGCAGACCGGTCTGGTCGCCGCGCTCGCGGTGTTCGGTCTCGGCCTGGTCGTCAGCAGTTTCCTCGGCAGGACCGGGTTCGGCACGATCTTCCACACCGTGCTCACGGCGGGCCTGCTCGCGCTGGCCACGGCCCTGCCCGACCGGATCTCCACGGAGTGGGTCCGCTCGACATGGGAGCCGACGTCCGTCACCGCCGTGCAGCCCCGCTACGAGGTGGGCACCGGGGTCGGCACGCTCGATCTGTCCCGGCTCCCGGTCCCGGCCGGCACGACCGTCACGACGGCGGCCGAGGTGGGTGCCGGACAGCTCAGGGTGATCGTCCCGGAGAACGCGGTGGTGAAGCTGCACGCCGAGGTGGGACTCGGTGATCTGCAGCTGCCCGGCCAGCCGCCCAACGACATCGACATCGCGCCCGACCGCGACGAGACCCGCACGATCAACCCGCCGGCCGGAACCATCCCGGCGGGCACCCTGGACCTCTCGCTGGAGGTCGGCATCGGACAGGTGGAGGTCACCCGTGCTGCTTCATGAGTTCCGCCCCGGCAGGCTGCTCGTCGGCCTCACCGCCCTCGCCCTGGCCGCCGTGTACGCGGGGGACGCCGCCGGGAGCTGGACGACCCCGTGGTACGTGGTGATCCCGGTGCTCTGCGGCGGTCTCGGGACGGCCGGCCTCGCGAGCTGGGTCGCCTATCGCATACGACGCCGTTCGGCGAGGAGCCGGTCCAGCGAGAGCACGGACGCCCCGGCAAGCAGCAGCGGAAGCCAGGCCATCAGATAGGCGAGGTCGTTGCCGAGGTAGTACGGCTGCACCTGCCAGCTCACGGTCAGCCAGAGGCTCAGCGAGATCAGCGCGCCCCCGAGCGCCGCCAGGCGCGCGAAGAGACCGAGCAGGGTTGCGATCCCGACGGCGAGCTCCCCGAGCGAGATGGCGTAGCCGAAGCCGGTGGGGTTCCTGAGGGCGACGTCGACCAGGGCGGGGACGGCCGAGGTGTCCCGGACGCCGCGCATCGTCTCGCCGAGGGAGCCGCTGCCGGTGTCGGCCAGGAAGGCGGAGTCGGTGAGCTTGTCCAGCCCGGCGTAGACGAAGGTGATGCCGAGGAAGAGCCGGAGCGGAAGGAGGGCGTGACGGGAGGCGACCGCCTTCCACCGATCGAGGGCGCTCCTCCGTCCGGCGAGGCGGGTGCCTCCCCGCACCGGACGGCCGACGGCATCCGTGTCCCCCGAGCCAAGACCCACACGGTCCGGACCGCCACCACCAGCGCCGTCCGGACTGCCACCACCAGCGCCGTCCGGACTGCCACCGCCCGAGCCGTCCGGGCCACCGCCGCCCGAGCCGTCCGGGCCGCCACCGCCCGAGCCGTCCGAGCCGTCACCCGTGTCGTTCGCCCGGTTCGCCTGTCCCGTCATCGCCGACCACCTCTCCCTGCCCCGTAGGGCTGCTCGCGCAACGATTCTCCTCGTACCTGCGCTTCGGGGATACGGGAAGAGGGCCGGGCGCTCAGTCCACGACGTCGATGGTGACCCGGTTGGTCTCGACGCCCGCCGCGGTCACGACCGAGACCTCCACGCGGCCGGGTTCCACGTCCGCGGGGAGGGGGACGGTCAGGGCGGTGTCGGTGGGGTTGGCGAAGCCGCCGGGGACCGGGACCAGCGGCACGTGGGCGTGGACCGGGCCGATGCGGACCACGAGCCGGGTCAGCGGGTCGGGGGCGCCGGCGCCGGGCGGGACGAAGCCGCAGCCGCGGATCTCGATGTCGTCGCCGGTGCGGATCGGGGCGTCGAGGTCGCCCGCCTCACGGGACCGGACCACGGAGTGGATCGTGGGGCGGACGCCCTCGGTGCACTTGGCGGCGAGGTGCCAGGCCGCCGAGACGCCGATGAGGAGCACGAGGGACCAGGGCACCTCGGGGAGCCCGGTGGGGTGGCGGCCGAGTGCGACAACCGTCAGGACCAGGACGGCACCGGAGACGAGGAGGTACTGGACGTCGGCGAGGCTCGCCCTGCCGCCGTCGTCGCAGAGCAGGTCGGCGGCGCGCGGGCGGTCGGCGGGGACCTTCTGGAGACGGCGGGCCGCGATGCGCACCGAGACGACGAGGCGGGCGGTGACGGCGACGGCCGACACCAGGGCGAGGACGGTCAGCAGACCGGCGCCCCGGGCCAGGCCGAAGGCGACCGCGTCGGGCGTCAGCAGGGACACGCCCGCCAGGAAGAGGAGGGTGTAGCCGAGGAGGAGGAGCCAGACGGCGGCGACGGCCCGGGTGGTGGAGAGCCGGTTGTCCTCACCGGTCAGGGGGGCGAGGAGGCCGCCGCGGGAGCGGTGGGCGTGGGCGGCGGCGCTGAAGAGAAGGGCGAGGAGCAGGGCGGTGCAGAGGCCGGCCGTGCGGGTGGCGGTCCAGCCGGTCCCGATCGCGGTGAGGGCCTGGCCGAGGAGGAGGGCGAGGACAGCGCCCCAGGCGGCGCCGAGACCCCCGCGCCGTACCCGGTCGAGCCAGGCCGCGTCGGCCCCCCGGCCGCGTACGGTCACGGCGCGGGCGGACTGGGCGAGCTCGTCGGAGACCCACTGGCGGGCGGCGACCGGGGAGTGGGCGACCGCTGCGGGGACGCCGTGTCCGGCGGCGAGTTCGTCGCGCCGGGCGAGGAAGGCCGCGACGGCGCGCCGGTGGCCGGCCCGTCCGCAGTGGGCGCAGCCGGTACAGGCCGTCGCGTGCTCGCCGTACTGTCTCGCGTCTTGAACCGCCACGGTGCTCACTTCCCGAGCTCGTTTGCCGAACTCACTCGCCGGGCTCGCTTGCCGAGCTCACTTCACGGCGCGTACCGGTGCGGCCCGGAGGTCAACCAGCCGTCGACTCAACGGAATTGTGTCGCACCGGCGGCTTCCGCGCCTCCCGCGTGCGCCCCTCCGGAGAGTGATTGCCGCGTCATCCCATTGACGTACAGAAGGGTGAAGCGATGGTGTGACGACAGGAGGTCGGGCTCCGCGTGGCCGATCCTGCGCGCAGTCGGGGTGCTCGGGGTCGCGGTCGGTGATGTGGCCCGAGACGCCCTCCTCGTACCCGAGCCGTCCGAAGAGCCTGAGGGCGCCCGCGAGCCGCTGCCTGCGGTGGACGCGTCCCTCATCGGCCGTCGCGTGGACGGGCGGCATGGCGTAGCGGAGCCGGTCGAGGGGGACGGGATCGGGTATCCGCTCATGCGCCGGAAGGTAACGCCCGGCCGGGCGATTCACCAGAGCCCGGACACGACGAAGCCGCCGCCCCGGAGTACCGGGGCGGCGGCCTCAGGCGCCTGCGGGAGCGACTACTCCCACTCGATGGTGCCCGGCGGCTTGCTGGTGACGTCGAGGACGACACGGTTGACGTCCGCGACCTCGTTGGTGATGCGGGTGGAGATCTTGGCGAGCACGTCGTACGGCAGCCGCGACCAGTCGGCCGTCATGGCGTCCTCGGAGGAGACGGGGCGCAGCACGATCGGGTGGCCGTAGGTGCGGCCGTCGCCCTGGACGCCCACGGAGCGGACGTCGGCGAGGAGGACGACCGGGCACTGCCAGATCTCGCGGTCGAGGCCGGCCGCCGTGAGCTCCTCGCGGGCGATGGCGTCGGCCTCGCGCAGCAGGTCCAGGCGCTCCTTGGTGACCTCGCCGACGATGCGGATGCCGAGGCCGGGGCCGGGGAACGGCTGGCGCTGGACGATCTCCTCGGGCAGGCCGAGCTCCTGGCCGACCATGCGGACCTCGTCCTTGAAGAGCTGGCGCAGCGGCTCGACGAGCTCGAACTCCAGGTCCTCGGGGAGGCCGCCCACGTTGTGGTGGGACTTGATGTTGGCGGTGCCGGTGCCGCCGCCGGACTCGACGATGTCCGGGTAGAGCGTGCCCTGGACGAGGAAGGCGACGTCCTCACCGGTGCCCGCCGACTCGGCGACGATCTCGGCCTGGGCCTGCTCGAAGACGCGGATGAACTCGCGGCCGATGATCTTCCGCTTGGTCTCGGGGTCGGAGACCCCGGCGAGGGCGGCCAGGAAGCGCTCCTGCGCGTCGACGACCTTCAGCTGGACGCCGGTGGCGGCGACGAAGTCCTTCTCGACCTGCTCGGTCTCATCCTTGCGCATCAGACCGTGGTCGACGTACACACAGGTGAGCTGCGAGCCGATGGCCTTCTGCACGAGCGCGGCGGCCACGGCGGAGTCGACGCCGCCGGAGAGACCGCAGATCGCGCGCTTCTTCCCGACCTGGGCGCGGATGGCCGCGACCTGCTCCTCGATCACGTTGCCCGTGGTCCAGTTCGGCTCGATGCCGGCGCCGCGGTAGAGGAAGTGCTCCAGGATCTGCTGGCCGTGCGTGGAGTGCAGTACCTCGGGGTGGTACTGGACGCCGTACAGCTTCTTCTCGTCGTTCTCGAAGGCGGCGACCGGCACGACGTCGGTGGACGCGGTGACGGAGAAGCCCTCGGGGGCGGCGGAGCAGGCGTCGCCGTGGGACATCCACACGGACTGCTCGACCGGGGTGCCCTCGAAGAGGGTGGAGCCGGCCCTGGAGACGTGCAGCTGGGTCCGGCCGTACTCGCGGGCGCCGGTGTTGTCGACGGTGCCGCCGAGGGTCGTCGCCATCAGCTGGAAGCCGTAGCACATGCCGAAGACGGGGACGCCCGCCTCGAAGATCGCGCGGTCGAGCCGGGGGGCGCCCTCCGCGTACACGGAGGACGGGCCGCCGGAGAGGATGATCGCCTTCGGGTTCTTGGCCAGCATCTCGGCCACCGGCATGGTGGACGGGACGATCTCGCTGTAGACCCGGGCCTCACGGACACGGCGGGCGATGAGCTGGGCGTACTGGGCGCCGAAGTCGACAACGAGGACTACGTCCGGGTTGGAGACGTCGGGCGCGGCAGCGGGAGTCGCTGATGACACTACGGCGGCCTTCCGGCGGTAGGGAGGGTCCCCCGACAGGGGGTTATTTGTCGATTCTACCGGCGCGCCGGTAGAAGCTGTTCGTCTCACCATCCGAACCCCGTGTGGCTCCGGCTCGGCCGCGGGGTTCATACTGTCGCCATGCGCACGCTCACGACCTTCGTCTTTACCTATGGCAACCGGCCCACCGGCTGCCATGGTCGTGCTGCTTGAGCAACTGACAAGCGACTTCCCAGGCGCCCCGGGCCGACAAGGCCCGGGGCGTTCTGCTGTTTCCGGGCCGGATCGGTCCGGGGCGTCCGACACCACGAGGAGCCCCGCCATGACCGCCATCACCCCCATGACCGCCATGACCGCCCCGATCGTGCTGACCGCGACCGAGAGGACCGGCGCCCGCACCGACGAGGCGGCGGCGCTGATCGGCGACTCGCGTGAGCGCATCGACGCGCTCGACGACCGGATCATCGGACTGATCCAGGAACGGATGGCCGTCTCGGCCGTGATCCAGGAGGCCCGGATCTCCTCCGGCGGCCGCCGGGTGAACCTGGCGCGCGAGATGGAGGTGCTCGGCCACTACCGGGATGCGCTGGGAAAGCCGGGCACGGCGCTGGCGATGACGATGCTGGAGCTGTGCCGGGGGCGCGTCTGAGTGGGTGCCCGTATCCGAGTGGGTGCCCGCATCTGAGTTCGGGCCCGCTCTCACCCGTACGGCGCGTGACCGGCTCCGGCGCGGCTTCGTTGGTCCGGGTGTCCGTGCCAGCCAGGGGCGGGCCCGTAAGAAACCACGCGTGGCTTCGCTGGGGCGTGTGGCGTACTCCGGTACGTCGTGGGACCTCGCACCAGCGCTTGTGACCGGGCAG
Source organism: Streptomyces sp. NPDC016459 (assembly GCF_040632845.1). NCBI lineage: Bacteria > Bacillati > Actinomycetota > Actinomycetes > Kitasatosporales > Streptomycetaceae > Streptomyces > Streptomyces sp. NPDC016459. Next base: position 256,048 of record NZ_JBEYCR010000002.1, on the reverse strand, counting down.
CAGGGGACAGCGGCCCGGTCACCCATCAAGTGCGGTCGGTCCCGGGGACGCCCGGGCCCGACCGCAACGGCCGACCCCTCGATCCTCCCGTCCTCTCCACCTCCCGGTCCCCTTCGTTCCCTCCCCCACGCGGCGCGACCCCCCGGCGCCGCCCCGTTCGGCACCGCCGCTGCCCTGACACCGGTGCCGACCCCAAGGGCCCCGTGCCGTCGCGAGCGGAATCGCGGGCACGGGGCTCTTGCCTGCGCGGACCACCCCGAACGGAATGTGACGCGCGTCACACAAAGTTCCTGTGCAATCGCTACAACCAATCCCGTCGGTCACGGGTCATCTATGCGGCAACACCAAAAAGCTGGTTGGGGCGCTGCACTCGGAGGGGGGTGCAGCGCCCTTTCCTGTGCTTGGGCCCGGCCGTCTCCTACGGTGCCCGCCGCCTCACACGCTCTTCGGCGGGACCGTCGGCAGGCCGAGGAACGGCAGCCGCAGGGCGCCGAAGGCCTCGGCCGGGACAGCGGGGGACTTCGGCTCGACCGCCATGAGCCGTACGTACGCCTCGCCCTGCGGTGGCCGGGTGTCCTCCTCGCCCTTGTTGGGCCAGAAGGACATGGCCCGCTCGGCCTGCGCGGTGATCGTCAGGGACGGGTTGACGCCGAGGTTGGCGGAGACGGCCGCCCCGTCGACGACGGAGATCCCCGGGTGGCCGTAGAGCCGGTGGTACGGGTCGATGACGCCGGACTCAGCGTCGGCGCCGATCGGGCAGCCGCCCAGGAAGTGGGCGGTGAGCGGGGTGCCCATGAGTTCGCCGATGTTGGAGCCGGCGAAGCCGTTGATCTCCTCGGCGAGGAGGGTGGCGGCCCGGGTGGCCTCCGGGATCTGGACGGGGTTGGGCGCCCCGTGCCCCTGGCGGGCGGTGAGCAGGCCCTTTCCGAGCCCGCCGGGCTTGCGGTAGGTCGTCAGGGAGTTGTCGAGGGACTGCATGACCAGGCCGATGATGGTCCGCTCCGACCAGTGCCAGTTGGAGAGGGAGCGGGCGGCGAGCGCGGGGTGCCTGACCAGGTTGAGGAACCAGTTGCGTACCCGGTGGGCCCCGTAGGGCACCTGGAGGACGGTCAGGCTGCCCATCGAGTTGGAGCCCCTGCCGTACCGCACCGGCTCGATGTGGGTGTGGGCGTCGGGGTGGATCGAGGAGGTGATGGCGACGCCCCGGGTGAAGTCGGGCTTCTCCTTGCCGAAGGCGCTGCCGAACTTCTTGCGATAGCGACGGTCGGTGGTCTGGGCGCCGACGAGACCCTCGGAGTTGGTGCGCGTGAGTTCCCCGAGCCGGGGCGAGATCCGGGGCAGCAGTCCGCTGTCCTTCATCCGGTGCAGCAGGGTCTGGGTGCCGTACGTGCCGGCCGCGATCACCACCCGGCGGGCGGTGAACGTCCGCCCCCTGCCCTTCCTGCGCTGGTCGGTGGGCAGGGTCTTGACGGCGAAGCCGCCCCGGGAGTCCTCGGTGACGGCGACGACCGTGGTCATGGGGTGGACGGCGGCACCCGCCTTCTCGGCGAGGTGGAGGTAGTTCTCGTTGAGGGTGTTCTTGGCGCCGTGGCGACATCCGGTCATGCACTCGCCGCACTCGCTGCACGCGCGCCGGGTCGGGCCCGCGCCGCCGAAGTAGGGGTCGGCGACCTCCCCGCCGGGCTTCGCCCTCGCCGTACCGTCCGCGTCCTGCCCGTCCCCGAAGAAGACGCCGACCGGGGCCATGTGGAAGGTGTCGCCGATGCCCATGGACTGCGCGGTGGACTTCAGGTGGACGTCCGAGGGAGTCATCGTCGGATTGAGGCGGACTCCGAGCATCCGCTTCGCCTGGTCGTAGTACGGCCGCAGCTCGTCCTGCCAGTCCGTGATGTCCTTCCACTGCGGGTCGTCGAAGAACGGTTTCAGCGGTTCGTAGAGGGTGTTGGCGTAGTTGAGGGAGCCGCCGCCGACGCCGGCGCCCGCGAGCACCATGACGTTGCCGAGCAGGTGGATGCGCTGGATGCCGTAGAGACCGAGCGCGGGGGCCCACAGGAAGTTCTTCACGTCCCAGGAGTTCTTCGGCAGCGTCGCGCGGGTGAAGCGGCGCCCGGCCTCGAGGACGCCGACCCGGTAACCCTTCTCGGTGAGACGGAGGGCCGTGACCGAACCGCCGAAGCCGGAGCCGACGACGAGGACGTCGTAGTCGTACGCGGCGTCCTGCGTCTGCTCCTGATTTTGGGTAGGGGGTACCGCGGTCATGGCTCTCCTCGTACGAAAAGGTGTGAAAAGGAAAGGGCGTCAGCGCAGGCGCAGGGCCTTCATCGCCTTCAGGGACACGCTCATGAACGCGGCGTACTTCTCGTCGTCCATCCCGAAGGAGGGCGCGAGCGGGATGAGCCGTTGCTGGGCGACGGTCTGGGCCTCGGTGTACTTGAGGATGCCCTCGGAGCCGTGGCGTCGGCCGAGCCCGGAGTCCTTCATGCCGCCCATCGGGGACTGCACGCTGCCGTAGGCGGGGGCGTACCCCTCGTTGATGTTGACGGTGCCGGTGCGCAGGCGGGCCGCGACGGCGTGGCCCCGGCGCGAGTCCTTCGTCCAGACGGACGAGTTCAGGCCGTACGGAGTGGCGTTGGCGAGGGCGATGACCTCGTCCTCGTCACGGAAGCGGTAGATCGAGACGACCGGGCCGAATGTCTCCTCGGTGCAGACCGCCATCGGCGCCTCGACGCCGTCGAGGATGGTCGGCTCGTAGAACAGGGGGCCGATGTCGGGGCGTGCGACGCCGCCGGCGACGAGCGTGGCGCCCTTGGCGACGGCCTCCTCGACGTGCTTCGTGACCGTCTCCAGCTGCCGTTCGCCGACGAGGGAGCCCATGTCGGCCCCGTACGCGAGGGAGCTCCCGAGCCGCATGGCCTTGGTACGGGCGGCGAAACGGGCGAGGAAGTCGTCGGCGACCGACTCGTGCACGTACAGGCGCTCGATGGAGATGCAGAGCTGGCCGGCGGAGGAGAAGCAGGCGCGGACGGCGCCGGCGGCGGCCTTCTCGACGTCGGCGTCCTCGAGGACGAGCATCGCGTTCTTGCCGCCGAGTTCGAGGGAGACGCCGACGAGCCGGGCGGCGGCGCCCTTGGCGACCTCGCGGCCGGTGCGGGTGGAGCCGGTGAAGGAGACGTAGTCGGCGTGCCGGACGACCTCGGGGCCCACGACCGGGCCCTCGCCGAGGACGACCTGGAAGACCTCGGCGGGGAGTCCGGCCTCGATCAGCAGGTCACGAGCCCACAGCGCGGTCAGCGCGGTCTCCGTGTCGGGCTTCATGACGACGGCGTTGCCCGAGACAAAGGCGGGGAGCGCGTCGCCGACGGAGAGTTCGAGCGGGTAGTTCCAGGGGGCGATCTGGCCGACGACCCCGCGCGGCTGGCGCAGCTCGGTGACCTTGGTGAGGGCCGGGACGACTCCCGTGTGGCGACGGGGACGCAGGTACGAGGAGGCCTTGCGGCCGTAGTGGCGGGCGGCGACGGCCACCGCCTGCACCTCCTCGTGGGCGTGCAGGCGCGCCTTGCCCGTCTCCAGCTGGATGAGGTCGAGGACCTCGGACTGGCGCTGGAGGACGAGGTCGTGGAAGCGGAGGAGGACGGCGGCGCGGCTTCTGACCGGGGTGGCGGCCCAGGCGGCCTGGGCGACACGGGCGCGCGTGAAGGCCTCGGCGACGTCCCCAGGGGTGGACTCGGGCAGGTCCGTCAGCTTCTCCCCGGTGAACGGGGTGTGGTTGGCGGTGCGGCCGGAGCCGACGACACCCCGGACGAGCCGGGCGACCACCTCGGGCGTCACGACGTCGGCGGCGGTACGCGCGCCGGCGGGCGCGGGCGCGACCGGGTTGGTGGCACCGGCGGGCGCGGCCGGTCCGGCCTTCGCTGCGGGGGCGTCGGGAACCGAGAGGGCGGCGGGGGCCTGCGAGTCCGTCATGAGGGCGAGCGTAAGCGGCGTGCCGCCCTTTGGGTACCCGTCGGTAACGCGTTTTCACCGGGCGCGCACATCGCGCCAGCGATCACTGGCACATAAGCCCTGATCAGGGGCTTACGTCTGACGGAAGCCCTCCCCGGAGATTTCCCCGAGGGCTCAGTCGCCCGGCGCCCGCCAGTGCTGGAGCACGATGTCGAACTGCTCGCGGGTGGTCTCCCAGCTCGACTCCGGCGAGGACATGTAGAGGGCGTACTCCGTGCCGTCGTCCTCGTAGTACATGAGGTCGATCGCGTGCCGCGGCCCGGGGAAGTCCTTCCTCTCGGTCCAGGTGAACTCCCACTGGGCGGAGCGGACCTGGTCGCGGTAGGTGACCTGGCCGAGCCTGACCCGGGTGTAGTCCATCCGGTTCTCCAGGACGCGCTCCAGGTCGAGCGCGTGCATGTACGGGTTCTCGAAATCGGGGCTCGGGTCGATGCTGATCCGGATGCGGTGGCGGCCGTTGTCCGGCGTGTAGTCGATCTGGTCGCCCTCCGTCTGCCGCTTCCAGCCGTCCGGTACGAGGAGGCTGAAACCGGCCGGGTCGTCGACGCGGTGCCAGCCGGGCGGCACGTCGTGCGCTGCACCCTGGGTGGCGGAGGCGGGGCCGGTGGTCGCCGTCCGCCCGCCGTCGCCCACGCCGTGCCGGTCGCCGTCCGCGTAGTTCATCGCGGCGAAGACGGCACCGCCCGCGACGAGCCCGGCGAGCAGGGCGGCGAGGACGGCGGTACGCCAGCGGCCCCGGGCGGGTGCCGGGGAGGACGGCACCGGGGTGGGGTGGGTTCCGTGTGACTGGTGGGCCCCGGGCGACTGGTGGGTCTGATGGGGCTGATGGGTCTGATGGGACTGGTGCGGCTGGTGGGGCCATTGCGCGGTCGTACCGGGGGTCGACGGCCTCGTCCCGCCCGGGGCCGACAACCGTGTCGTGCCCGGGGAAGGCGGCCGGGAGGCGGGACCCGTCGGGTGCGCCCCGCCGGCCTCCACCCCCGGATCGACCGGGTCGGCTCCGAAGGGGGAGCCGGGCCGGTCGCCCCCCGTGTCCAGCGGCTCCCTGCCCACGCGCTGCGTCGGCACGTACGCCTGCGCCGCCTCCGGCGTACGCCCCTCCATCGCGTCGAGCAGCATCCGCTCGGCCTCGTCGGCGCGCGGACGGTGCGCCGGGTCCTTGCGCAGCAGGGCCACGATGACGGGCGCCAGCGGACCCGCCTTCCCCGGATGCGGTGGCTCCTCGGTCACCACGGCCTGCATGGTGCTGATCGGGGAGGTGCGGCGGAACGGCGACGTGCCCTCCACCGCCGTGTACAGGGTCGCGCCGAGGGACCAGAGGTCGGAGGCGGGGCCCGGGTCGCCGCCCCTTACCCGCTCGGGCGCCAGATAGTCGATGGAGCCGACGAGTTCACCGGTACGGGTGATCGTCGAGTCCCCCTCGATCGCCGCGATCCCGAAGTCGGTGATCAGGACGCGCCCGTCGCGCGCGAGGAGCACGTTGCCCGGCTTGACGTCCCTGTGCAGCACCCCGGCCGCGTGCGCGGCGCGCAGCGCGCCAAGGACGTGCAGCCCGATCCTGGCGGCCTCGCGGGGCTCGATCGGGCCCGCCTCCTTGGCGGCGTCGGCGAGCGAGGGCCCGTCGACGTACTGCATCACGATCCACGGCCGGTCGTCGTGCTCCAGGACGTCGTGGACGGTCACCACACCCGGGTGCGTGATCCGCGCGGCGGCCCGTGCCTCCTTCTGCGTACGGGCGTGCAGGACGAGCCGGTCGGCCTCCGCCACGAACCGGCCCGCCGTCAACTCCTTGACGGCCACCACGCGGTGCAGCACCTCGTCGTGGGCGCGCCAGACCTTGCCCATGCCGCCGCGCCCGATGGACTCGCCCAACCGGTAGCGACCGGCCAGCAACAGCCCCGATCCTGTGCTCTGAGAATGTTCCACTTGCCCCCGCCCGTTCCTTCGGATGCCAGGTTACGGAGGGGGGCACGGGCGGCGGAACCTCGGGGCGCTCATAGGAACAGCACTGTGACCGGGGGCTGGTGGCGTTCCGTCGCTCGGACCGGCGCCCCGGCCGGGCCTCCGCGCCTGCTCCGCCGAGGCTCGACCCCTGCTCGGCCGGTTCAGCGCCCCGGCCGGAACGCCTTGGTGGCCTCCCCGAAGATCTCCGAGACCTTGTCGCGCTCACTGTCGGGGCCGATGACGAGCACGACGTAGTACCGCCCGCCGTCGATCCGGGCGAGATTGCGCACGAACACCTCGCGGCCCGTGCCGTCCAGCCAGACGTACTGGCCCTCGGCCGTCGGAGTCCGCCCGATGTCCACCCGCCGGGCCTTCTCCACCCGCGACCAGCTCGACGTCCGCCACGGCTCCAGTTCGCGTTCCCGCGTGCTCTGGTACTCCAGCGGATCGGAGCCGTTGTCACGGACGCTGTCCCGGCCGGGCACCACGATCATCGTGAAGTCGCCGCCGACGAAGCGCACTTGCCCGGCGTCGTTGATCGGGTTGCGTCGCCATCCGTTCGGCACCCCGATCCGGAACCCCTCCGGGTCCTGGCTCAGCGCGTACCCGGCGGCCAACGCGGGAGCCGAGGGGTCCGCGGCGGGCGGGGTGGTGCGCGGCGCGGCGGACGGCGACGCCGTGCTCGCGGACGGACGGCTCGTCGGCTTCGGCGCGGTGGTGGCCGGCGTCCGGCCGGCCCCGGTGGTCGCCCCAGTGGTCGGTCCGGTGGGCGTCTCCCCCTCGCCGGGCAGGAAGAGGACGGCGTACGCGACGGCGCCGCCGAGCAGGAGGAGGACGAGGAGCAGGAGCGTACGGCCGAGGGCGCGCGGGGAGCCGGGGGGCCGGGAGGACGACGGACGCGGGCCGCGGGGCGACTGGGGGGCGCGCTGCGGAATCTCCTCGGGGAACGACTCCTGATACGGCTCATGGAACGGTTCGCGGGAGGACTCGCGTGCGGACTCGCGGAACTCCCCACGGACGTCGGCCGGTACGGGGCCGGGGCCACGCTCGTGCGGGTGAGCGTCCTCGCGGTGGGCCGGACGCGGGTCCTTGCCGCGCTTGTGGCGGTGGCGGCCCGCCCCCGCTCCCCCGCGCCGGCGGCGCACCAGCTCGCCGCGTCGGCGCAGGATCGGCAGCCGCTTCCCGTCGAAGGACGGCGGCGGTACGACTCCGGCACCGGCCTCCGGCTCCGGCGCCGAACGCACGAGGGAACGCAGCCAGCCGCGCAGCTCCTCGAAGTCGGGCCGCTCCGTCGGGTCCTGGCGCAGCAGCGACTCCACGACCGGGCGGAGGGGACCGCACTCCTCGGCGAAGGCGGGCGGTTCGGCGCAGACCAGCTGGACGAGCTCGGCGGCGCTGTCCTCGGGGTAGGGGGCGTGGCCCTGGACGGCCCGGTAGAGGAGCGCGCCGAGCGCCCACAGGTCGGTGGCGGGCCCGATCGGCGGGGCCAGCCGCCAGTTCTCGTGGACGGGCCCGGCCTGCTCGGGCGCCCAGCGCTCGGTGACGGCGCCGACGACCGCGATACGGGTCTGGCGGGCCCGCTCGGCGGCGAGCCGGGTCGTGGGGCCGCGGTCGGGCTGCGCGGGGACGGTGGCACGAGCGGTGACCGGAGCTTCCTCCCGGCCGCCGACGGTGACCGGGAGCCGCGCGGGGTCGGGTGTCGCCGCCCGGTACCCGGCGGGCAGCGCCGGACGGCCCGAACCGGGCAGCACGGGACCGCGGTCGCGACCCGAACCACCACCGCCCCCGGCGGGGATGGGCCCTGAAGCGTCCCGGGACGCGTGCGGGCCGTCGCTCCAGCTGCCGGCCAGCATCACCCGCGGCGGCGGGTCCGCCTGTGGGCCACCCCCGTACGGCTCCTCGCCGTCGTCCTCGTCGTCCTCGTCCGCCACCCGCGCCCACCACTGCGGCTCGGGCGCGCCGGCCGCCTGCGCGGTCGGTGCGGGGGGCGGCTCGGGCGGCTCCGGGGGCGCGGGGCGCTGGACGGGGAGCGCCCCGGTCTCACTTAGCCTGGCCGCAGCGCGGGCGCCAGCCCGGTAGGCGGCGATGGCCCCGGCCCGTGCGGCCCGCACGTCGGCGGTGGGCGGCGCGGCGGCGGGCTGCGTCTCGGAGGTGGGGGACGTCTCGGCGGTGTGCGGCACGGACCGCCCGTAGGGGTCGGCACCGTAGGGGGGCTCGCTGTCGCCTGCCCGGAGACCGTCGGGCTCGGGCGCGTCGGGGTCGGGGTGGGCGTCGCCGGGGCCGGCGGGGTCGGGGTCGTACGCGTCGGGACCGTACGAGTCGGCGGCGTAGGTGTCGGGCCCGTACGACTCGGGGCCGTAGATGTCGGGACCATACGACTCGGGGCCGTAGGTGTCGGGGCGGTACGACTCGGCCGGGGAGGCGTCCGGGCCGTAGGTGTCCGGACCGTACGTGTCACGGCCATACGCGTCACGGCCGTACGACTCGGCTGCGTAGGTGTCCGGGCCGTAGGTATCGGGGCCTGAGGGCTCAGGGGCGTAGGACTCGGGGGCGTAGGACTCGGGGTGGTACGCATCAGGACCGTGCGTATCAGGACCGTGCGCGTCGTCCAGGTCGTACGTGTCAGGGCCGTACGGCTCGGCGGGGTAGGCGTCCGGGCCGTACGTGTCGACGCCGTGGCCGTAGTCCTGGTCCTCCCCCGGTACCTCGGTCTCGTCCGCCCCGTAGGCGATCCGCTCGTCCGTCGTATGCGGCCCCGGCTCCGCTCCCTGGTCCTCCGGCACCGGCGCGTACCCGCAGAGCGCCTCCTCCGCGGCGCCTACCGCGAGGCCCGTGAGGACCACACGGCCGTCGTCGCAGACGAGTACGGTCCGGGAGGTGATGTTCCGGTGGACCCAGCCGTGGGCGTGGAGCGCGCGCAGGGCGGTGAGGACGTCGGCGCCGATCTCGGCGGCACGGTAGGGGTTCAGGGGACGCTCGGCGAGGAGCGCGGACAGCGGTCTGGCCGCCACGCGTTCGCTCACTATCCACAGCGAGCCAGCCTCCGCGAAGACATCGAAGACCTGGTCGAGGAGAGGGTGGTCGGGGATCTGCGCGGCGGCCTGGGCCGCCTCGATCGCCCGGCGGACGACGGGCTCGGCCGGACGGCGGGTCGCCCGCCCCCCGCCGCCGCCGTGGGGACCTGCCCGGTCGCCCTCGTCGTCGACCACCTCGGCGTCGACGAACTCCGGCAGCGGCACCTGGCGGACCAGGACCTCCTGCCCGCTGTACGTGTCGAAGGCGCGCGTCTCGGTCGGGTCGTACACGTCCGCGCCCGCCGGTGGCACCGGCAGGCGGTAGCGGTCCGCGAGCACCCTTCCCGCGTAGTCGTCCATGACGCCTCCCCACGCGCGCACACTGTCCCGCGTGGGCCCGCGGATCCCTCAGGATCGGGCGGGATCACGCGAGTCCGACAATTCCGGTCCGGCACCGCGCAGTTAACGGTTCTTTTCGGCTGCGAACGGTCCTCGAACTCTCACGATACGTGCGCCGGTCAGTCCTTGGGGCTGAACGTGGCGAACGCCGTCTCCCGCAGCGTCCGGCACTCCGCACCATTCCACTCCTCCGCCTTGCAGCTGATCATGATGGAGTAGCCGTGCTTGGCGTCCACCTTGAAGCCGCGGTTGAGCACATGGACGCGCATGCCCTGCTGGACGCGCTCGAACTCCCAGTCGGCGACGGTCGGGTAGCCCTTGTACGAGACCGTCCTGATGCCGACGTGCTTGTAGCCCTTGCTGGTGGCGGAGACACCTATCTTGCCCAGCTCCCAGGCGGCCGCGGCGTCGTCCTTCGGGCTGGCGTTGAAGTCGACCTGGACGCGCGGGAAGCCTCCGCTCTCGCTGAATATCCCGCCGCCGCTGTAGCCCGGTATGGCGCGCACCGTGAAGGTCGACGGCATCGCCATGGAGAAGTGCCAGCGCTCGTTGGTGACGAGGCTGTAGCCCGCGGGGAGCTGCGCGCCCGTGCCTCCGCCGGGCTTGCCGGACGGCGTGACGCCGTTGCCGTTCGACCCTCCGGTGGAACCCGTCGCGCCGTTGGTCCCCGTGGATCCCGTGGCGCCGTTGTCTCCGGGCTGCGCGCCGCCCTGCTGGCCGGGGCCGCCGGGCGTCTGGCCCTTGCCACCGTCGGAGCCGCCGGATCCGCCGGAGGCGTCACCGCCGGCCGAGGCGCCGGCCGAAGCCGTGGTTCCGCCGGTCTCCTTGCCCTGGTTGTTCTCGTCCCCGCCACCGCTGAGGGAGACCGCGAAGATCGTTCCGAGCAGGGCGATGACGACGACGGCGGCGATGATCACCAGCGTGCGGCGCGGTACGACATCGGTCAGCGGAGCGCGGGCCGCGACCGGGCGGCCCCCTCCGCGCCGTGCGGGGTCGCCCGCACTCGTACGCGCACCGGCGCCCGTCCTCGACCGCGCACCCGCCGCGGGATCGGCCTTCACGGAGGCCGCCGCGTTGCGCACGGACTTCAGGGCGCCCCGCATCCGGTCGGCGGCCGCGTCGGGCGCGCCGCCCCGGTCGGCGGCCGGGACCACCGGCGTCCGCTCGGGACGCGGCGGCAGCGGTACGACCATGGTGGCCTCGGGGGAGGTCTCGGGCGTCGCCACCGTGGGCGCGTCGAGCACGGCACGCAGCAGGACGCGCGCGCCGGCGTCGTCGAGCCGCTGCGCCGGGTCCTTGGCGAGGAGACCGTAGATGACCTTCTCGAGCTCGGGTCCGGCGTTCTTCGGCGGGTCGACCGACTCGGTCATCACCGCCGTGAGGGTGGCGATGGCGGAGCCCTTGTCGTACGGCGGGCTGCCCTCGACCGCCGCGTACAGGAGCCCGCCGAGCGACCACATGTCGGCCGCGGGGCCGGGCTTGTGGCCGCGGGCGCGCTCCGGCGAGATGTACGAGGGGGCGCCGACGAGCATGCCGGTGGAGGTGATCGAGGGGTCACCCTCCACCTGGGCGATGCCGAAGTCGGTGAGGACGACCCGGCCGTCATCGGCGATCAGGACGTTGGACGGCTTCACGTCGCGGTGCAGGATGCCCTCGCGGTGTGCCGAACGCAGCACGTCGAGGATGGCCAGGCCGACCTCGGCGGCGCGCAGGGGCGTGAGCGTGCCGTCCTCGCGGACGGCGTCCGCGAGGGACTTGCCCTCGATCAGCTCCATGACGATCCACGGGCGGTCGTCCTCGTCGACGACGTCGTACACGGTCACGGCGCCGTTGTTGCGGATCCGGGCGATGGCCTTCGCCTCGCGCAGGGTCCGGGTGATGAGGCGGCGCTTCTCGTCCTCGTCGATGCTGGTGGGGAAGCGGAGTTCCTTCACGGCGACGGTACGGCCGAGGGTCTCGTCGACCGCGCGCCACACGGTGCCCATGCCGCCGCGTCCGAGGACCACGCCGAGGCGGTAACGGCCCGCCAGGAGGCGGCCCTCTCCGGCCGGGGCCTTGCGCGGCCTGTCGCCGCCGGCGCCGCGCGCGGTGCCCGGCGCCGGCCGGCGGCCGCTCTCGCCGTCACCGTCGCCCGCGCCGAACCCGGCGCGTCCGGTCGACGGCTCGGTCCCGCGCAGCCTCCCCGCCGCACCGGTGTCCTCGCCCCGGCTCCCGCCCGAACCCGCCGCGCCGTCAGACGACACGCCGTCAGAGCCCGCGCCGTCAGCCGCGCCCGTCGAACCGCCCGCACCGACCGAACCGGCCGAACCACCCGAACCGACCGAGCCACCCGAGCCGCCCGCACCAGCCGGACGACCCGCGTCACCCGAACCGCCCGAGGCACCCGAACCAGCCGGACCGCCCGAACCAGCCGCACCGCCCACGCCGCCCGAACCGTCCGAGCCCGCAGCTCCCACAGCGTCCTCCGAACCCCGCGCGCCCTGCGCCTCGCCAGTGCCTGCCGTGTTGCCGGTGCCCGCCGGGTTGCCGGCCTCGCCCGCACCCCGCCTGACCTGCGGGTCCTTCGCGTCCCGCACCGTGTCCCGCACCGGTTCACGCGCGGCCGGGACCGCTCCTCGGTCGCCCTCGGTGGCGGCCCCCGCGGCGGCGTCCCGCCCGGGGTCCTTCGCCTTGTCCCGCGACTGCTCCGCCTCCGACATGCGTCCCCTCTGCGATCCCTGATCTCCGCCGCGTCTGCCGCTTTCCGCCCGATGCGGTAACCCGCCCTGGAAGAGAGGCCATTGTCCCTCACCTCGGGACGGGCGGCGCCCCCGGGTCCGTACTCCGGGATTGACGACGCCCCCGCACGCCCCCAGGTTCCCACCCGACGCGTGCGCCCGAGGTCCTGTCAGATCGGCACGATGTCCGGCGCCCCGAGCCGGGCGGCGTCCGCCGTCAGGTCGTCGGGCTGCCGCTGCGACTCCCGCTCCGCCTCGACCCGCTTCCGGTAGTGCTCGACCTCCTTCTCGATCTGGTGCTCGTCCCAGTCGAGGACCGGGCCCATGAGCTCCGCGCACTCGCGGGCGCTGAGCGTGCCGCGGTCGAAGGTCTCGATGGAGATCCGGGTCCGCCGGGTCAGGACGTCGTCGAGGTGGCGCGCGCCCTCGTGCGAGGCCGCGTAGACGATTTCTGCGCGCAGGTAGTCGTCGGCTGCCGCTAGCGGCTCGCCGAGTGCCGGGTCCTCGGCGATCAGGTCGAGGATCTCCTCCGTCATGGAGCCGTAGCGGTTGAGGAGATGCTCGACCCGGACGACATGGAGGCCGGTCCGCGCGGCGATCCTGGCCCGCGCGTTCCACAGGGCCCGGTACCCCTCGGCGCCGAGCAACGGGGTGTCCTCGGTGACGCAGGGGGCGACACGCTGATCGAGGGCGTGCACCGCCTCGTCGACGGCGTCCTTGGCCATGACGCGGTACGTCGTGTACTTGCCGCCGGCCACCACGACCAGGCCGGGGACCGGGTGGGCGACGGTGTGTTCGCGCGAGAGCTTGCTCGTGGCGTCCGACTCGCCGGCGAGCAGGGGCCGCAGGCCCGCGTAGACGCCTTCGACGTCGTCGCGGGTGAGCGGGGTGCCGAGCACCGTGTTCACATGCTCCAGGAGGTAGTCGATGTCCGCGCTGGACGCGGCCGGGTGGGCCTTGTCGAGGTCCCATTCGGTGTCGGTGGTGCCGACGATCCAGTGACGGCCCCATGGGATCACGAAGAGCACGGACTTCTCGGTGCGCAGGATGAGGCCGGTGGTGGAGTGGATGCGGTCCTTGGGGACGACGAGGTGGATGCCCTTGGAGGCGCGGACGTGGAACTGGCCGCGCTCCCCGATGAGGGCCTGGGTGTCGTCGGTCCACACGCCGGTGGCGTTGACGATCTGGCGGGCGCGGATCTCGTACGCCACGCCGGCCTCGACGTCCTGGACGCGGGCGCCGACGACCCGCTCCCCCTCGCGCAGGAAGCCGGTGACACGGGCCCTGCTCGCGGCCAGGGCGCCGTAGGAGGCCGCGGTGCGGACGAGGGTGGTGACGAAGCGCGCGTCGTCCATCTGGGCGTCGTAGTACTGGAGGGCGCCGACCAGGGCGTCCTTCTTGAGGCAGGGGGCGACCCGCAGGGCGCCGCTTCGGGAGAGGTGCCGGTGGACGGGGAGCCCCCGGCCGTGGCCCGAGGAGAGGGACATCGCGTCGTACAGCGCGACGCCGGAGCCCGCGTAGAACCGCTCCCAGCCCTTGTGCTGGAGCGGGTAGAGGAACGGGACCGGCTTCACCAGATGGGGCGCGAGCCGCCCCAGGAGCAGGCCGCGCTCCTTGAGGGCCTCCCTGACCAGGGCGAAGTCCAGCATCTCCAGGTAGCGCAGGCCGCCGTGGATGAGTTTGCTCGACCGGCTCGACGTGCCGGAGGCCCAGTCGCGCGCCTCGACGAGGCCGGTGGAGAGGCCTCTCGTGACGGCGTCGAGTGCCGTCCCCGCGCCGACCACTCCGGCGCCGACGACCAGTACGTCCAGCTCGCGCTCCGCCATCGCCGCCAGCGCTTCGGCGCGCTCTGCGGGTCCCAGTGTCGCTGTCCTCATGGCTGCCGCCTCCCGTCGTCCCCCGTCTGTCCCGCACACGCCGTACGCACACCAGCCCCGCGCACACGTGCCGCGAACCGGGCCCGTGTGGTCCGGCTCACAGCTCGATTCTGTCCCGCCCCCGCGACTTCAGCCACCGCCTCACGGCCGACCTGTGGATAACACTCGGCGACCTTCGACCGCACAATGCCGCATATCGGTCATATTTACGCCTAGTCTGACATTGCGCTCGACCCGTTCTGTCCACCGGGCTTGCGCCTCGCGTCCCCTCCGGCTACTGGGAAGGACGGCCCACCCCCATGCCCGCTGATCTCGCCGTCATCGGCCTCGGCCACCACGGACTCCCCCTCGCCCAGGCCGCCACCGCCGCAGGCATCGGCACCATCGGCTACGACACCGACCCACGCCCCGTCGCCGAGCTCACCGCAGGCCGCTCCCCCGTCGACGGCTCGCTCACCGTCCCCGAGATCCGTCGGATGCTCTCCGGCGGCTTCCGGCCGACCGCCGACCCCACCGAGCTCGGCCGGGTCCGCACCGCCGTCCTCTGCGCGCCGACCCCCCTCGGCCCCGACCGCGCGCTCGACCTCACCGCCGTCACCGACTCCGCGCGCGTGCTCGCGGCGCGGCTGCGCCCCCACACCACCGTCCTCCTCGAGTCGCCGGTCCCGCCAGGGACCACCGAAGGCCTGCTCCGCGACCTCCTGGAAACGGGCTCGGGCCTGCGTGCAGGACGCGACTTCCACCTCGCGTACTCCCCCGGCCGCCTCGACCCCGGCAGCCGTACCCACGGCTTCGCCGGCACCCCCAAGGTCATCGGCGGCCTCACCCCGGCCTGCACCGAATCCGCGGCCGCCTTCTACGGCCGGCTCACCGACAAGGTGGTACGCGCGCGTGGCCCCCGGGAGGCGGAGACGGTCAAGCTCCTGGAGACCAACTTCCGGCACGTCAACATCGCCCTGGTCAACGAGATGTCGGTGCTCTGCCACGAACTCGGCGTCGACCTGTGGGACGTCATCCGCTGCGCCGAGACCAAACCCTTCGGCTTCCAGGCCTTCCGGCCGGGCCCGGGCGTCGGCGGCCACGGTGCCCCCGTCGACACCGTAGGAGCGCACCGCCCGCTCCGCCTCGTCGAACTCGCCGGCCAGGTCAACGAACGCATGCCGCGGTACGTCGTCCAGCGCGCCGCCACCCTGCTCAACGAGCACGGCAAGTCGGCCCGCGGTGCCCGGATCCTCCTCCTGGGCATCACGTACAAGCCGGACCTGTCCGACCGCCAGGGCTCCCCCGCCGACGAGATCGCCCGCCGCCTCATGGACCTGGGCGCGGCCGTCAGCTACCACGACCCGCTCGTCCCCGACTGGCGCGTCCGCGACCTGCCCGTCCCCCGCGCCGACTCCCTCTACGAGGCCGCCGCCCACGCCGACCTGACGGTCCTGCTCCAGCACCACCGCACCTACGACCTCCAGGGCCTCTCGGTCAAGGCCCAACTCCTGCTCGACACCAGAGGAGCCACCCCGGCCGGCGCGGCCCACCGCCTCTGAGCAGGTGAGGAGCACGTGAGGACCACGCGAGGACCACGCGAGAGCCCGCGCAAAGTGCCGGATAGCGCACGAAAGGGGCCCCGCACCACGGTCGGTGCGGGGCCCCTTCGCGTAAGGGACGGGTGTCAGCGCTTGTGCTGGGCGTCCGCGACCGTGACCTCGACGCGCTGGAACTCCTTGAGCTCGCTGTAGCCCGTCGTCGCCATCGAGCGGCGCAGGGCGCCGAAGAAGTTCATCGAGCCGTCCGGGATGTGCGACGGGCCGGCGAGGATCTCCTCGGTGGTGCCGACGATGCCCAGGTCGACCAGCTTGCCGCGCGGCACGTCCTCGTGGACGGCCTCCATGCCCCAGTGGTGGCCCTTGCCGGGCGCGTCCGTGGCGCGGGCCAGCGGGGAGCCGATCATGACCGAGTCGGCGCCGCAGGCGATGGCCTTCGGCAGGTCGCCGGACCAGCCGACACCACCGTCGGCGATGACGTGCACGTACCGGCCGCCGGACTCGTCCATGTAGTCACGGCGGGCCGCGGCCACGTCGGCGACCGCGGTCGCCATCGGGACCTGGATGCCGAGCACGTTGCGCGTGGTGTGCGCCGCGCCGCCGCCGAAGCCGACGAGGACACCCGCCGCGCCGGTGCGCATCAGGTGCAGGGCCGCGGTGTAGGTGGCGCAGCCGCCGACGATGACCGGGACGTCGAGCTCGTAGATGAACTGCTTCAGGTTCAGCGGCTCGGCCGCGCCCGAGACGTGCTCGGCGGAGACCGTCGTACCGCGGATGACGAAGATGTCCACACCGGCGTCGACGACGGCCTTCGAGAACTGCGCGGTGCGCTGCGGGGAGAGCGCGGCGGCGGTGACGACACCGGAGTCGCGCACCTCCTTGATGCGCTGCCCGATCAGCTCTTCCTTGATCGGGGCCGCGTAGATCTCCTGCAGACGGCGGGTCGCGGTCGCCTCGTCCATCTCGGCGATCTCGTCCAGCAGCGGCTGCGGGTCCTCGTACCGGGTCCAGAGGCCCTCCAGGTTGAGGACGCCCAGGCCGCCCAGCTCGCCGATGCGGATGGCCGTCTGCGGCGAGACGATCGAATCCATCGGCGCGGCCAGGAACGGCAGCTCGAACCGGTAGGCGTCGATCTGCCAGGCGATCGAGACCTCCTTCGGGTCCCGGGTGCGCCGGCTCGGGACGATGGCGATGTCGTCGAACGCGTACGCCCTGCGGCCGCGCTTGCCGCGCCCGATCTCGATCTCAGTCACGATGTGTGGCCTTTCCCTCTACGTCTGCGCCTACCAGTATCCCCGACACAAGCGTGGGGGGCGGTTCCGGCCACATGCCGGAACCGCCCCCACGCGTCGCGCTGTGTTACTTCCTGCTGTAGTTCGGCGCCTCGACCGTCATCTGGATGTCGTGCGGGTGGCTCTCCTTGAGACCCGCCGAGGTGATGCGGACGAAGCGGCCGTTCGCCTGGAGCTCCGGAACCGTGCGGCCGCCGACGTAGAACATCGACTGGCGCAGACCGCCCACCAGCTGGTGGACGACGGCCGAGAGCGGGCCGCGGTAGGGCACCTGGCCCTCGATGCCCTCGGGCACGAGCTTCTCGTCGGAGGCCACGCCCTCCTGGAAGTAGCGGTCCTTGGAGAAGGAGCGCTGCTCGCCACGGGACTGCATGGCGCCGAGCGAGCCCATGCCGCGGTACGACTTGAACTGCTTGCCGTTGATGAACTGCAGCTCGCCCGGGGACTCCTCGCAGCCCGCGAGCAGCGAGCCGAGCATCACCGTGTCGGCACCGGCGACCAGTGCTTTCGCGATGTCGCCGGAGTACTGCAGACCGCCGTCGCCGATGACCGGGACGCCCGCCGCCCTGGCGGCGAGGGAGGCCTCGTAGATCGCGGTGACCTGCGGGACGCCGATGCCGGCGACCACGCGGGTGGTGCAGATGGAGCCGGGGCCCACGCCGACCTTGATGCCGTCGACACCGGCGTCGATCAGCGCCTGGGCGCCGTCGCGGGTGGCGATGTTGCCGCCGATGACGTCGACCGAGGAGTTCGACTTGATCTTGGCGACCATCTCGCCGACCAGACGGGAGTGGCCGTGGGCGGTGTCGACGACGATGAAGTCGACGCCCGCCTCGATCAGGGCCTGGGCACGCTCGAACGCGTCACCGGCGACACCGACGGCCGCGCCGACGAGCAGGCGGCCTTCCTTGTCCTTGGCGGCGTTCGGGTACTTCTCGGCCTTGACGAAGTCCTTGACCGTGATGAGGCCCTTGAGGATGCCGGTGTCGTCGACCAGCGGCAGCTTCTCGATCTTGTGGCGGCGGAGCAGCTCCATGGCGTCCACGCCGGAGATGCCGACCTTGCCGGTGACCAGCGGCATCGGGGTCATGACCTCGCGCACCTGGCGGCTGCGGTCCGACTCGAAGGCCATGTCCCGGTTGGTGACGATGCCGAGGAGCTTGCCGGCCTGGTCGGTGACCGGGACGCCGCTGATGCGGAACTTGGCGCAGATCGCGTCGGCCTCGCCCAGCGTCGCGTCCGGGTGGACCGTGATCGGGTCGGTGACCATGCCGGACTCGGAGCGCTTGACCAGGTCGACCTGGTTGGCCTGGTCGGCGATGGAGAGGTTGCGGTGCAGGACTCCGACACCGCCCTGTCGCGCCATGGCGATCGCCATGCGGGACTCGGTGACCTTGTCCATCGCGGCGGAGAGCAGCGGGATGTTCACCCGCACGTTCTTGGAGATGTACGAGGCGGTGTCGATCTGGTCGGGCGCCATGTCGGACGCGCCCGGCAGCAGCAGCACGTCGTCGTAGGTCAGCCCGAGTGTCGCGAATTTCTCGGGCACTCCGTCGACGTTGGCAGTCATGACACCTTCCCAAATGGCCTTGATCGGTGCGGGACGTCCATGCTAACGGGCCGAAGCGGTGTCTCATTCCACGAGCAAGATCAGCGGGAAGCTTTGGACGTTCGCACGTGTACGAAAGGGATGACGGGGCCCACCGAGGCTTACTGCTCGGCCAGCGCCCTGAGCCTGCTGAGCGCACGGTGCTGGGCGACCCGGACGGCACCGGGGGACATGCCGAGCATCTGCCCGGTCTCCTCGGCGGTGAGGCCGACCGCGACGCGGAGCACGAGCAGTTCGCGCTGGTTCTCCGGCAGGTTGGCGAGCAGCTTCTTGGCCCACTCGGCGTCGTCGCTCAGGAGCGCGCGCTCCTCGGGGCCGAGGGAGTCGTCGGGCCGCTCGGGCATCTCGTCGGAGGGGACGGCCGTGGACCCCGGGTGCCGCATGGCGGCCCGCTGGAGGTCGGCGACCTTGTGTCCCGCGATGGCGAAGACGAAGGCCTCGAAGGGCCTGCCCGTGTCCTTGTAGCGGGGCAGCGCCATGAGGACGGCGACGCAGACCTCCTGGGCCAGGTCCTCGACGAAGTGCCGGGCGTCGCCCGGCAGCCTGTTGAGACGGGTGCGGCAGTACCGCAGGGCGAGCGGGTGGACACGCGCGAGCAGGTCGTGCGTGGCCTGGGCGTCGCCGTCGACGGCACGGTGGACGAGCGCGCCGATCTCCCCGCGCCCGGAGGGCATGGGGGACACCGCGGTCTCGTCGTCGCGCATCGCTCCATGGTGCCCCGACGCTTTCGCGTTCGCGGCACCGCCTCCGTAGTTGTGCACCGAAGCGTTATGAGCAGGTGCGCCGGAACTCATCTCCCGCGCCCTCCCCTCCCGCTCGATCGACTCGTCCCCGAGGAACTCCACATCTCAAGGATGCGGCATACGGCGGGGAAGTGACACAAGCCCACCCCGTCCACCCCACGACGGACGCGGACGAGGACGGGGATATGGCCGGTGACCTGCGATTCAGCGGACCAGGCCCCAGCGGAATCCGAGGGCGACCGCGTGCGCCCGGTCCGAGGCGCCCAGCTTCTTGAAGAGACGTCGGGCATGGGTCTTGACGGTGTCCTCGGAGAGGAAGAGCTCGCGCCCGATCTCCGCGTTGGACCGGCCGTGGCTCATGCCTTCGAGGACCTGGATCTCGCGCGCGGTGAGGGTGGGCGCGGCGCCCATCTCGGCCGAACGGAGCCGCCGCGGGGCGAGCCGCCAGGTGGGGTCGGCCAGCGCCTGGGTGACGGTGGCCCGCAGTTCGGCGCGCGAGGCGTCCTTGTGGAGATAGCCACGGGCGCCGGCGGCGACCGCGAGGGCGACGCCGTCGAGGTCCTCGGCGACCGTGAGCATGATGATGCGGGCGCCGGGGTCCGCGGAGAGCAGCCGGCGGACGGTCTCCACGCCGCCCAGACCGGGCATGCGCACGTCCATCAGAATCAGGTCCGAGCGGTCCGCGCCCCAGCGGCGGAGGACTTCCTCGCCGTTGGCCGCGGTGGTCACGCGCTCGACGCCGGGCACGGTCGCGACCGCGCGGCGGAGCGCCTCTCGGGCAAGCGGGGAGTCGTCGCAGACGAGGACGGATGTCATGCGTGACCTCCGCGGCTCTCGCAGCTGTTGCGCGTCACCTTGAGCCTCCAGGGCTGTACGTAATCGTCACCTGTGCGATTGACGCTCTCGGACACCTGCCCGAGCGCTTGTTCCTTCAACCGCCTCCGCACACTCAACGACGGTCACTCGAAAGAGTTACGGGTCGGACGGCAGCCTTCGGCACTCTACGTGAGGGGCCGTGCGCGGAGGAGAGCGACGCGAGCCTTCTGTCCCTGATCGAGGCGGACTGCCCCATTTAGCGGGATTTCTTCCCTTTTCGCAGTGTCTGTGGCTAGATTCGCAATGAGTCATATTTACATCTACTTAGACAGTAGGTGTACCGACCCGGACCCGCGGGAACACGAGGAGCCCCGGGCATCAGCCATCCACCCGCCCACCTATCCGTTCGACACGGTTTCAAGGGGACTAGCGCAATGGCAGATTTCTCCCGCCTTCCCGGACCCAACGCCGATCTGTGGGACTGGCAACTCCTCGCGGCCTGCCGCGGGGTCGACAGCTCCCTGTTCTTCCACCCGGAGGGAGAGCGCGGCGCGGCACGGAGTGCGCGTGAGAACTCGGCGAAAGAGGTCTGCATGCGGTGCCCGGTACGCGCGGAGTGCGCGGCACACGCACTCGCCGTACGGGAGCCCTACGGCGTATGGGGCGGCCTCACCGAGGACGAACGCGAAGAGCTCATGGGACGCGCGCGCAATCGCCTGATCACCGCGGCGCCGACGACGGCGCCGGGCGCGTCCTCCGTGACATCCATGACGACATCGGCGTCGGCCGGGGGCCGGCCGATCGTGGAGCGTATGTGAAGGAACGTTTTTTCAGCTAGCCGAACAGAAGGGACGCGCCCACTTCGGACCGCGCTCACGCGCGCGTCGCGCGTTCCCTACGCGCGCGTGGCGGCGCGGCTCAGCTCGTCGAGCGTGGCGGCCACGGCCGGGACCATGGCGAGGTCGGGCAGCGTCAGGGCCACGATCTCCCGCTCCACGGCGGGCTCCACGGCCACGGTCCGCGCCCCCTTGGGCCGTACGGACTCGATGGCCAGCTCCGGCAGGACGGCCACGCCGAGGCCCGCGCCGACGAGGCCCACCACGGCCGGGTAGTCGTCGGTGGCGAAGTCGATACGAGGGGTGAAGCCCGCCTCCTCGCAGACGTCCACGAGCTGACGGCGGCAGCGCGGACAGCCCGCGATCCAGGACTCCTCCGCGAGTTCCGCGATGCCCACCGACTCCGCGTCGGCGAGCCGGTGCCCCTCGGGGACCAGGCCCACCAGACGGTCGGCGAGGATCGGCCGGACGACCAGGTCGTCCCATTCGGCCTGGCCGGCTCCGTACCGGAAGGCGAGGGCCACGTCGCAGTCGCCGTCGCGGAGCATCTCGATCGAGCGCGGCGGTTCGGCCTCGACGAGCGAGACACGGGTGCCGGGGTGCGCGGCCCGCAGGGCGGCGAGCGCGGTGGGGACGAGGGTGGAACTGCCGCTGGGGAAGGACACGAGACGGACCCGGCCGGCCCTGAGCCCGGCGATGGCGGCGACCTCCTCCTCGGCGGCGGTAAGGCCGGCGAGGATGCCGGAGGCGTGGCGGACGAGGGCCTCCCCGGCCTGGGTCAGGCGCGTCTCGCGGCCGGTGCGGATCAGCAGCGGCGTGCCGGCGGAGGCTTCGAGGGCCTTCATCTGCTGGCTGACGGCGGGCTGGGTGCAGCCGAGTTCGCGCGCGGCGGCCGAGAAGGAGCCGGTGGCGGCGACGGCGCGCAGGACGCGGAGATGGCGTGCCTCGATCATGCGTTCCAGCATAAGCGAGTCTTGGGTGAAGTCGCGCTTGTTCACCCATGACTTTGAGACGGTGCCCGTAAAGTGCCCACATGACCTTGCTGAGTGTGAATGTGGGCCGCGCCAGGACCGTGGACTACACCGAAGCCGCCTCCGGCCTCACCGCCATCGACAAGCGTCCGGTCGAGGGGCCCGTGCGGATCGAGTCCCCCGGTGCGCCCGGCGTCGGGAGGAGCGGGCTGGCCGGGGACACGGTCTGCGACCTGCGGTTCCACGGCGGCGACGACCGGGCGGCGTACGCCTTCGCCCGCGAGGACATGGACCTGTGGGAGCGGGAGCTCGGCCGGGAGCTCGCCAACGGCTCGTTCGGCGAGAACCTCACCACCCGGGACGTCGACGTGAACGGGGCGCTGATCGGTGAGCGCTGGCGGATCGGCGACGACGTCGTCCTGGAGGTCACGGGTGGCCGCATCCCCTGCCGTACGTTCGCGGGCTTCCTGCGGGAGAAGGGCTGGGTCCGGCGGTTCACGCGGTCACAGGCCGGTCCCGGCGCGCTGCTGCGGGTGATCGTGCCGGGCGAGATCCGCGCCGGCGACCCGGTCACGGTCGTCCACCGGCCCGAGCACGACATCACCGTCGCCCTGCTCCACCGGGCCGCGACCGCCGAACGGGCCCTGCTGCCCGGCACCTTGGTCGCCGCCGAATGGATGGAGTCGGGACTCCTCGATCTCGCACGTCAGTACGCGGACAAGTACGCCCGCGCGGAGGCGCCGTGAGGGGGCACTAACGTGCCCGTATGACGACTGCACTGATTACGGGCGCCACCGCGGGCATCGGCGCCGCCTTCGCACGGAGACTCGCGGCGGACGGTCACGACGTGGTGCTCGTGGCCCGGGACGTGAAGCGGCTCCGCGAGCAGGCGACGGAGCTGCACGACCGGCACGGCGTCGAGGCCGAGGTGCTCGCGGCGGACCTCTCCGAGGAGAAGGGCATCGCCGCCGTCGAGGCCCGGCTCTCGGACCCCAGGCAGCCGGTGGACCTGCTCGTGAACAACGCGGGCTTCGGCAACAAGGGCCGCTTCCTCGAAGTGTCCATGGCCGACGAGTTGACGATGCTCAGGGTGCACTGCGAGGCGGTGCTGCGGCTGACGTCGGCCGCAGCCGCCTCGATGAAGGCGCGAGGGCGGGGCGGGGTGGTGAACGTCGCCTCGGTGGCCGCCTTCGTACCCCGGGGCACGTACGGGGCGTCGAAGGCCTGGGTCGTGCAGTTCACCCAGGGCGCGGCGCGGGACCTCGCGGGCAGTGGGGTACGCCTGATGGCGCTCTGCCCCGGCTTCGTCAGGACCGAGTTCCACGAGCGGGCCGGGATGGGCACGGAGAACATCCCGGGCTGGATGTGGCTCGACGCGGACAAGCTGGTGACGGCGGCGCTGTCGGACCTGGCGCGGGGGAAGACCCTGTCGATCCCGGACCCCCGCTACAAGGCCCTGATGGGTGTGGTGAAGCTGGCGCCGCGCGGTCTGCTGGGCGGGGTCTCCTCGAAGGCGGGCCGCAAGTACGGCCCGAAGTGACCCCATGGACGGAGCCCGCGTCCAGCCCGTACATGGGGTCCCTCCCGGGGCGTCGAGGACGAGGTGGGCGCGTACCTCGGCGCGGCGGTGGGTGGGGGTGGCGGTGAGGACCCGGACGCCGGGGGCGGGTGCGGCCCCAGCACGTCAGGGGTTCGGGATCGAATGATCGAAATTCTCAGCTTTCGATCATTCGGGGTCGGATGTGAACTAGGGTCGGTACACCACGACCACCGCGAGGGGGAACTGCGCCGTGCGCGAGAGTGCTGCCGAACGACACGACCGACTGCTGGCCCTGGTGCGCGAGCGCGGCACCGCCCGCGTCGCCGACCTGGCCGAACGGCTCGGGGTCTCCCCCGTCACCGCCCGCCGCGACGTCGAACTCCTCTCCGGCCGGGGCCTCCTCGACCGGGTGCACGGCCAGGTGTCCTGGCCCCGGCGGCAGGGCGGCCCGACCCCAGGACGCCCCGCTGAGGGCCTGGTCATCGGCCTGCTCGCCCCCTCGGCCACGTACTACTTCGCCGAGGTCATCCGGGGGGCGCACGAGGCGGCCGCCCGCGCCGGCGCCCGGCTGGTGCTCCGCGTCTCGGACTACCGGCCGGAGGAGGACAGGGCCCGCACCGAGGGACTGCTCGCGGCCGGCGCGGAGGGGGTGCTCGTCGCCCCGGGCTGGCGGGGCCCCGAGGACCGTCTCGCGTACGGGGACTGGCTGGCCGAACTCCCCGTACCGGCCGTCCTCCTGGAGCGCCGGGCCGTACCGGGCAGCCCGCTCGACGGCCTGGACCGGGTGGTGTCCGACCACGGGCACGGCGTCCTGCTCGCCCTGCGCCACCTGCTCGCCCTCGGGCACGCGACGCCGCTGCTCGTGGCGCGCGGCGACTCCCCGACCGCCCTCGCGGTGCGCGCCGGATACGCCGAGGCGCTGAGCACGCTGGGCCTCGAGGAACCGCGGCCCGTCATCGACTCCGTACCGGCGGAAGCGGACCCGGAGGGCTTCGAGCGGGCCGTGCGGGCCCTGCACGAGGCGGTCGGCTCGGGCCTCGCGGGCGCGGCCCTGGTCCACAACGACGTGGACGCGATCGAGATCGTGCAGCGCCTCTCCGAGCTGGGCGTCCGGGTGCCGCAGGACCTGGCCCTGATCGCGTACGACGACGAGGTCGCCGCCCTCGCCGACACACCGCTGACGGCGGTCGCCCCGCCCAAGCGGCAGGTGGGCCGGCACGCCACCGAGCTGCTGGTGGAGCGGCTCACCGAGGGCGCCGACGAGGACGCGGCGCGGCGCCATCTGGGCCTGTTGCCGAGGCTGCTGGTGCGGGACTCCTGCGGGGCGCACTCCGCACCCTCCATGTGATCTATTTTCGATCAATCAATCTTTCGCTCTTGACTTCGGTCATGAACGGTCACAGGATCACGGCCACAACCTCCGCCGCCTGCCCTCAGGAGCCGTGCCGTGACCCGTAGTTGGAGCAGAACGTCCCGTGTCATAGCCGGCACCGTCACCGCCCTCGCCGTGCTCACGGCCTGCGGCGGCGGTGACGACACCACGAACAAGGCCGACGGGCCCGTGACCCTCACCTTCTGGGGCTGGGCCAAGGGCTCCAAGGACGTCGTCGACGCCTTCAACGCCTCCCACACCGACATCCAGGTGACGTTCGAGGAGATCCCCTCCGGCACCGCCGGCGGCTACGCCAAGATCTCCAACGCCGTGAAGGCCGGAAACGCCCCCGACCTCGTCTCCGTCGAGTACTCCTCACTCCCCGAGTTCGTCAGCTCCGGCGCCCTCCAGGACATCGGCGGCGAGTTCACCGAGGCCGACCGCGCCGCACTGCTCCCGCAGACCGTCGAACTCACCACCCTCGGCGGCAGGACCTGGGCCGTCCCCTTCGACGCCGCCCCGCAGGCCTTCTTCTACCGCAAGGACCTCTTCGCGAAGTACAAGGTCCAGGTCCCCACCACCTGGGACGCGTTCAAGAAGGCCGCCGAGCAGGTCAGGAAGGCCGACGCCAAGGCCCGTATCGCCACCTTCTTCCCCGACGACCCCACCACCTTCGAGGCCATGGCCTGGCAGGCCGGCGCCCAGTGGTTCAAGGCCGAGAACGACACCTGGAAGATCGACACCACCGACGCGGCCACCACGAAGGTCACCGCCTACTGGCAGGGCCTCCTCGACGCCGGACTCGTCCACAAGAACGCCTCCTTCAGCCCCGAGTGGACCGGCTCCCTCAAGAACGGCACCACCATCGGCTACCTCGGCGCCTCCTGGGGCGCGGGCGTCCTCAAGGGCACCCTGCCCGAGCAGGACGGCAAGTGGGCCGTCGCCCCCATGCCCAGCTGGGACGGCAAGCCCGCCAGCGGCATGCTCGGCGGCACATCCTTCGCCGTCACCAAGGACAGCGACAAGAAGGCGGCGGCCGTCACCTTCGCCGAGTGGATGTCCACCACAGAGGACGGCGTCAGGGCCCGGATCGCCTCCGGCACCTCCTCCGCGTTCCCGGCCGCCACCGCGCTGCGCCCCGTCGCCAAGAAGGCCTTCGACGCGAGCTACTACGGCGGCCAGGACATCTACGCCCTGTTCGAGGCCGCGGGCGCCTCCATCCGCCCCGACTGGGCCTGGGGTCCGACCACCGGCACCACCAACACCACGATCAAGGACCACTTCGGCAAGATCACCCAAGGCGGCCCCGGCATCGCCGACGCCGTCAAGGCCGGTCACGACGCCACCGTCGCCGAGCTCACCAAGCGCGGCCTGAAGGTCGAGGGCTGACCGCGTGGAGGCCCGCACCCGCGCCGCCACGATCCTGCTGACCCCCTTCTTCCTGCTGTTCACCGCGGTGATGGTGGTGCCGATCGGATACGCGGTCTGGCTCAGCCTCTTCACCGAGAAGCAGTCCGGACTGGGCTTCGGCGGCGCCGAGACCGTCTTCACCGGCCTCGACAACTACACCGCGGCGCTGGGTGACCGGGCCTTCCGCGAGGGCTTCGGCGTCCTGCTCGGCTACTGCCTGCTCTACATCCCGCTGCTGCTCACCGGGGCCCTCGGCCTCGCCCTCCTGCTCGACTCGGCACTCGCCCGCGCCCGCCGCTTCTTCCAGCTCGCGCTCTTCCTGCCGCACGCCGTCCCCGGCATCATCGCCGCCCTGATCTGGGTCTACCTCTACACGCCGCAACTCAGCCCGGTCGTCCAGGCGATGGAGGCCGGAGGCGTCGGCTTCGACTTCTTCTCCCCCGAAGGCGCCCTCCCCTCCGTCGTCAACATCGCCCTGTGGGAGTGGCTCGGCTACAACATGGTCATCTTCTACGCGGCCCTCCAGGCCATCGACCGGTCCGTCCTCGAAGCGGCCACCGTCGACGGGGCGGGCGCGTGGCGCATCGCGTTCTCCGTCAAGATCCCGCTGGTCAAGGCCTCCCTCGCGATGGTCGGCCTCTTCACGGTCATCGGTTCCCTCCAGCTCTTCACCGAGCCGCTGATCCTCAACAAGGGCACCGGCTCCGCCGTCACCTCCACCTGGACGCCGAACATGTACGCCTACACCGCGGCCTTCGACCGCAACGACTACGGACTCGCCGCGGCCGCCTCCGTACTCCTCGCCCTGACGGCGGCGCTGCTCTCCTTCGCCGTGACGCGGCTGACCGGCCGGAAGGGGAAGCGCGCGTGACCGAGCCGCGTACCCCCTCCGTCTGGCTCTCCCGGGCCGCCGTCAACGGCGCCCTTCTCCTCGGCGTCGTCTACATGCTCTTCCCGCTCGTCTGGCTGCTCACCGCCGCCACCAAGGACGCCGGCGGACTCCTCGCCGGAAACGCCTTCTCCTTCGAGGGCTTCGACCTGGACGGCAACCTCTCCCGGCTCGCCGAGCACGACGACGGCATCTACTTCCACTGGTACCTCAACAGCCTCCTCTACGCGGGGATCGGCGCCCTCGCCTGCTCGCTCGTCAGCGTCGCCGCCGGATACGCCTTCCACGTCTACGACTTCCGGGGCAAGGAGAAGCTCTTCGGCCTCGTCCTCGTCGGCGTGCTCGTCCCCACCACCGCGCTCGCCCTGCCGATGTACCTCCTGGCCAGCGAGGTCGGCGTCGTCAACACCTACGGGGCCGTCCTGATCCCCGTCCTCGTCAACCCCTTCGGCGTCTACCTGTCCCGGGTCTTCTGCGCCGGCTACATCCCCGACGAGGCCCTGGAGGCCGCCCGTATCGACGGGGCAGGCGAACTGCGCGTCTTCTGGTCCATCGGTCTGCGCATGGTGATGCCCGGCTTCGTGACCGTCTTCCTCTTCCAGTTCACCGCCGTCTGGAACAACTTCTTCCTCCCCCTGGTGATGCTGTCGGACCAGAAGCTCTACCCGCTGAGCCTCGGCCTGTACGCGTGGAACAGCAACGCCCACGCGGAACCCGGCTTCTACCCCCTCGTCGTCACCGGGTCGCTGCTCGCCGTCGTCCCCCTCGTCGTCGCCTTCGTCTCCCTCCAGCGCCACTGGAAGGCCGGTCTGACGGCCGGCAGCGTCAAGTGAGGAGCACAGGTACAACGATGCACCCGACCACTGACAACCGCCCCGCGCTGCTGCTCGCGATGGGCCCGGGCGTCGCCGAACGCCTCCTCACCGACGCCCACCGCACCCGCCTCGCGTCCCTCGCCCGCACCGACCCCGACCTGGTGGCCGCCGACCTGACCACCCCGGATCCCCGCGTCGCCGCCGCCCTCGCGGAGGCCGAGGTCCTCCTCACCTGCTGGGGAGCGACCCCGCTCACCGACGAGGTCCTCGACCGCGCGCCGCGCCTTCGGGCCGTCGTCCACGCCGCCGGCTCGGTCAAGCACCACATCACCGACGCCTGCTGGACCCGGGGCCTGCGCGTCACCTCGGCCGCCGCCGCCAACGCGCTGCCGGTCGCCGAGTACACGCTCGCCGCGATCCTCCTCGCCGGGAAACGGGTCCTCGGCTCGGCCCGGCGGTACGCGGAACTCCGCGCCGACCACGCCTGGCTCACCGAGTCCGCCGACTGGGGCAACTACCGCCGTACGGTCGGCGTGGTCGGCGCCTCCCGCATCGGCCGCAGGGTCATCGACCTCCTGCGCCCCTTCGACATCGACGTCCTGCTGTACGACCCGTACGTGGAGGTCCCGCCTCCCGGCGTGGAACTGGTGACGGACCTTCACGAGTTGTGCGCCCGCAGCTCGGTCGTCTCCGTCCACGCGCCCCAGCTCCCGTCCACGTACCGCATGATCGGCGCGCCCCAGCTCGCCGCGATGCCGGACGGAGCGACCCTCGTTAACACCTCCCGAGGCTCCCTGATCGACGAACAGGCCCTCCTCCCCCACCTCCTCACGGGCCGTCTCCACGCCACCCTGGACGTGACGGACCCGGAGCTCCCGCCCCCCGACTCCCCCCTCTACACCCTCCCGAACGTCCTCCTCACCCCCCACGTGGCGGGCTCCCTGGGCAACGAACTGCACCGGATGGCGGACCAGGCGATCGAGGAGGTGGCCCGGTACGCCCGCGGCGAACCCTTCGCCGAGGAGGTACGGGCGTCGGACCTCCAGCGGTCGGCGTAGGGGGGCGGGGCAGGCGTCTCCCCCTGCCCGCCGCGTGGACCCCCCCTAGACTGGAGAGATCCCACCTGGTTCGGGAGGCGTCATGAGCTTCGTGCAAATCATCGACTGCAGGACCAGCCGGGTCGACGACCTGAACCGCCTCATGGATCAGTGGGTCGATCAGACCAAGGGCAAGCGGACCGCCACCCACAGCATCGTCGGCAAGGACCGCTCGGACGCCTCTCACGTCGTGGAGATCGTCGAGTTCCCGTCGTACGACGTGGCCATGCGCAACTCGCAGCTCCCCGAGACCGACCGGATCTTCCGGGAGATGGTCGCGCTCTGCGACGAGATGCCGACCTTCACCGATCTGGACGTGGTGCGGGACGAGGCGCTGTACAAGTCCAGTGCCCGTCGCCTCCTGGAGATGATCGCCGGCGAGCCGGAGCTGGCGCTGCTCGACCAGGTGCTCGCGGAGGGGTACCACGACCACGATCCGACCGACGAGCAGGACGCCATCGGCATGGACGCGGTCCGGCGCGTGGTGGAGATGTGGCGGCAGGGCTTCGACTTCGCCTTCACCGTCGACGACCAGATCGCCGAGGGCGACCGGGTCTGCACCCGCTGGACCTGGAAGGGCAGTCACACCGGGGACTTCATGGGGCTGCAGCCCACCGGCATGGAGGTGGCCATGACCGGAACGGTCATCCACCGCTTCCGGGAGGACGGGAAGATCGCGGAGGGATGGTGGCAGTACGACCTGCTCGGCCTGATGGGGCAGCTCGGCGCCGTGGAGGCGTAGGAAGCCGTGGCGGCGTAGGCACGGGAGAAGGAGACACCGAGGCCCGGTGCCCCCGCGACGGGGGCACCGGGCCTCGGTGATCAGCTACGAGCCTCGGTGATCAGCGATCACCGGTCGGCCTCAGTGCGAGTGGCCGTGACCGTGGCCGTGGTCCGCCGGCTCCTCTTCCTTCTTCTCCACCACGAGGGTCTCGGTGGTGAGGAGGAGGGAGGCGATCGAGGCGGCGTTCTCCAGAGCGGAGCGCGTCACCTTCACCGGGTCGATGACGCCGGCCTTGACCAGGTCGCCGTACTCGCCGGTCGCGGCGTTGAAGCCCTGGCCCTTGTCGAGCTCCGCCACCTTCGAGGTGATGACGTAGCCCTCGAGGCCGGCGTTCTCGGCGATCCAGCGCAGCGGCTCGACGGCGGCGCGGCGGACGACCGCGACACCCGTGGCCTCGTCACCGGTCTTGCCGAGGTTGCCCTCGAGGACCTTGACGGCGTGGACGAGCGCGGAGCCACCACCGGAGACGATGCCCTCCTCGACCGCGGCGCGGGTCGCGGAGATGGCGTCCTCCAGACGGTGCTTCTTCTCCTTCAGCTCCACCTCGGTGGCGGCGCCGACCTTGATCACGCACACGCCGCCGGCCAGCTTCGCGAGGCGCTCCTGGAGCTTCTCGCGGTCCCAGTCGGAGTCCGTGGACTCGATCTCGGCCTTGATCTGGTTGACGCGGCCGTGCACGTCCTCCGACTTGCCGCCACCGTCGACGATGACGGTGTCGTCCTTGGTGATGGTCACGCGGCGGGCGGTGCCGAGCACGTCGAGACCGGCCTGGTCGAGCTTGAGGCCGACCTCCTCGGCGATGACGGTGGCACCGGTGAGGGTGGCCATGTCGCCGAGCATCGCCTTGCGGCGGTCGCCGAAGCCGGGGGCCTTGACGGCCACGGCGTTGAAGGTGCCACGGATCTTGTTCACGACCAGGGTCGACAGGGCCTCGCCCTCGACGTCCTCGGCGATGATCAGGAGCGGCTTGCTGGCGCCGGCCTGGATGACCTTCTCCAGGATGGGCAGCAGGTCCTGGATCGAGGAGATCTTGCCCTGGTTGATCAGGATGTACGGGTCGTCGAGGACGGCCTCCATACGCTCCTGGTCGGTGACCATGTACGGGGACAGGTAGCCCTTGTCGAAGGCCATGCCCTCGGTGAAGTCGAGCTCCAGGCCGAAGGTGTTGGACTCCTCGACGGTGATGACACCGTCCTTGCCGACCTTGTCCATCGCCTCGGCGATGAGCTCGCCGACCTGCTGGTCCTGCGCGGAGAGCGCGGCGACGGCGGCGATGTCGGACTTGTCCTCGATCGGGCGCGCGGTGGCGAGGAGCTCCTCGGAGACGGCCTTGACGGCGGCGTCGATGCCCTTCTTCAGGGCGGCCGGGGAGGCGCCGGCGGCGACGTTGCGCAGACCCTCGCGGACCAGGGCCTGGGCCAGCACGGTGGCGGTGGTGGTGCCGTCACCCGCGATGTCGTTGGTCTTGGTCGCCACCTCCTTCACCAGCTGGGCGCCGAGGTTCTCGAACGGGTCGTCGAGCTCGACCTCGCGGGCGATCGTGACACCGTCGTTGGTGATGGTGGGGGCGCCGAACTTCTTGTCGATGACGACGTTGCGGCCCCTGGGGCCGATCGTCACCTTCACCGTGTCGGCAAGCTTGTTGACGCCGCGCTCAAGGGCGCGACGGGCGTCCTCGTCGAACTTCAGGATCTTCGCCATGGAAGCGGTTCAGCCCTCTCGGAATAGGGTGGAACGAACCGCGCCCCGGGGCGCCTGGAAGGGGCCTCGGGGCGCAGCTCTGAGCATCTGGTTCAGTGCTCGTACGTCGGTACTTCGGTACTTCGGTGAATTACTTCTCGACGATCGCGAGCACGTCGCGAGCCGAGAGGACGAGGTACTCCTCGCCGTTGTACTTCACCTCGGTGCCGCCGTACTTGCTGTACAGCACGATGTCGCCGGTCTGGACGTCGAGCGGCAGGCGCTCGCCGTTCTCGAAGCGGCCCGGGCCCACGGCAAGGACGACGCCCTCCTGGGGCTTCTCCTTGGCGGTGTCCGGGATGACCAGGCCAGAGGCGGTGGTCTGCTCGGCGTCGAGCGGCTGGACCACGATGCGGTCCTCGAGCGGCTTGATGGCAACCTTGGAGCTGGTGGTCGTCACGATCCGACCTCCCCCTTCGGAGATAACGGGGTTGACTGTCTGAGGTGGCGACCAGGTGGATCCGTCGTCGCGGGTGCCGGACCTGCCCGTCGCTGTGTTGGCACTCTCCGGTGGGGAGTGCCAGAGCCGAGACTATGACCGCGGTTAGCACTCGGTCAAGCGGAGTGCCAGTGACGCGCGATGTGGCGCTTCGGATCCGGCACGGGAACGGCGCCCCTGACCTCAGGGTTCCGCACGCGAGTTCGAGACTCGGACCACCGTATCGCCGCGCTCCGCGACCGTCGTCGCGTCCCGCGTCTGCGCCGGTCCCACCCGTTCCGCCGCCTTCCGCCCGAGCCGTTCGAGCGGGTCCACGGCCGAGGCGCATCCGGTGGCGGCGAGGAGCGCACCGGCCAGCACCGCTCCGGCCACCGGCCGCCGCGTCCGGGACGGCGCCCGGCTCATACGTAGTCCTCCAGCTTGGCGACCGCGTACCCCTTGGCCGTGATCACGTTCATCACCCGGCGGATCATGTCGGGCATGGTCCCCTTCCAGTCGTCCTTGCCCCGGAAGTGGGTGAGCACGATGTCGCCGGGGTGCAGGTCCCGGTCCCACTCGCGCCACTCCATGTGGTCGGGGAACGCCTCGGACGCCCACAGCGGGACCGCCTTGACGCCGCAGGACTTGGCGGCGCGCAGGGTGTCCTCGTTGTAGTTGCCGTACGGCGGGCGGAAGAGCGGGGGCCGCTTGCCGAATCGTTTCTCGATGACGTCCTGCATGCCGCAGATCTCGCGCTTCTGCTGGCTGTACGACAGCCCCGGCAGGTACCGGTGGTTGAGGGTGTGGTTGTGCAGGGAGACGCCGCCCTCCTGGGACTTCTGCATCCGGGCGAAGTACCCGTAGTCGTCCTTGACGACGTAGTCGCTGATGAAGGCGCTGTAGGGGATCCGGAGCTCGTTCATCATCCGCAGCAGGGCGGGATCCTTCTCGGCGCCGTCGTCGATCGTCAGGAAGACGATCTTCTGTTTGGTCGGCACGGTGGTGAAGACGGGGGGCAGGCCTTCGCCCGCCGTCTCGAAGCCCTTGCGGGTGGTGATCCGCGGCTTCACGGCGGGCGGGGCGGGCGCGTCGAGCGGGGTGCGGGCGAGGCCCCACTTCCTCGCGGCGACCGCCCGGGCGGCACGCTGCGCGCGGACCTTCTCGACGTACGCCTCGATCGCGCCGGACGCCTTCTGCCCCTGGGCCTGCTGGCCGGCGGCGGGGGCGGGGGCGCCCTTGGCCTGCTCGGTGCCGTCCCCGCAGGCCGTGGCGGCGGAGGCGAGGGCGGCGACGACGAGGGCGGCCCCGAGCACCCGGGACGAACGGCGCACACCTTTTGTCATCATATTTTCCTTTTGTCGTACGAGTCGTATCGCGCCGCATCCTGTCAGCGCGGACGCCCGTTCCCGGCCACGACACCGCCGTACCGCACCCCGCGTCCCCCGGCCGGCCCACAGCGCCCCAGGGCCCACAATGGGACGGGTGACCGACCTCGCCTCCTTCGCCCCCCTGCTCGGCCCCGAGGGTCAGACCCTCCTCAGCGCCCTGCGCGACTACGACCCCGCCCGGGAACTGGCGGTCGCCTCCCGGCTGCGCCGCGACCACTCCGCGGAGCTGGTCACGGCGGCGATCGGGCAGGCACGGCTGCGGCAGCGGGCGGTCGCCAAGTTCGGCGCGGAGGACGCGTACCGGATGTACTTCACCCCGAACGGCGTCGAGCAGTCGACCCGCGCCTCGGTCGGCACCCACCGGGCGGCCCGGCTCAAGGCGCTCGGCGTCCGCAGCGTCGCCGACCTCTGCTCGGGGATCGGCGGCGACGCGATCGCCCTGGCCCGCGCCGGGATCTCCGTCCTCGCCGTCGACCGCGACCCGCTGACCGCCGAGGCCGCCCGCGCCAACGCCGAGGCGCTCGGCCTCGCGGAGCTGATCGAGGTGCGGTGCGCGGACGTCACCGACATCGACACCGCGCCCTACGACGCGGTCTTCGTCGACCCGGCGCGGCGCGGCGGCCGGGGCCGCGTCTTCGACCCGGAGGCGTACTCCCCGCCGCTGTCCTGGGCGGTCGAGGCGGCCCGCAGGGCCCCGCACGCGGCCCTGAAGGTGGCCCCGGGCATCCCGCACGAGGCGGTGCCCGAGGAGGCCGAGGCCGAGTGGATCTCGGACGGCGGGGACGTCAAGGAGGCGGTCCTCTGGTTCGGTACGGAGCCGGGCGCCCGCCGGGCCACCCTGCTGCCCTCGGGCGCGGCCCTCGCCGGCCGGGGCCTGCCCGACCCGGCGGTCCGCCCGGTCGGCCGCTACCTCTACGAGCCGGACGGCGCCGTCATCCGCGCGCACCTGGTCGCCGAGGTGGCGGAGGAGGTGGGCGGCGGCCTGATCGACGCGACCATCGCGTACGTCACGGCGGACGCGCTCGTCCCCACCCCGTACGCCGCCGCCTACGAGATCACCGACGAACTCCCGTTCAACCTGAAGAAGCTGAAGGCCCTGCTGCGGGAACGGGAGGTCGGCACCCTGACGGTGAAGAAGCGCGGCTCCGCGGTGGAGCCCGAGGAGATCCGCCGCAGGGTGAGGCCGAAGGGCCCTAACGCGGCGACGGTCCTGCTCACGAGGGTGGCCGGCGCCCCGACGATGCTGATCGGCCACCCGGCCGCCCGTCGGTGACCCCGGCCGGGCGCCGCCCTACGCGCCCCCGAGCGCCCGTGCCTTCGCCCGCAGCAGCGCCCGCTCGCTCTCGTTGCGGGTGAGGGCCACCGCCCGCTCGAACTCCGCCCGCGCCTCCGCCTCACGCCCGAGCCGGGCCAGCAGGTCGCCCCGCACGCTCGGCAGCAGGTGGTATCCGGCCAGGCCGGGCGCGGCGGCGAGGGCGTCGACGAGCGGGAGGGCCGCCGCGGGGCCCTCGGCCATCGACACGGCGACCGCGCGGTTCAGCTCGACGACCGGGGACGGGGCGAGGACGCCCAGCCGCCCGTACAGCGCGGCGATGGTCGCCCAGTCGGTCTCGTCGTACGAGGGGGCCCGCGCGTGGCAGGCGGCGATGGCGGCCTGGAGGGCGTACGGCCCGTACGTCCGCCCGTCACCGGCCCGCTCCAGGGCGGCGAACCCGCGCAGGACGAGCAGCCGGTTCCAGCGCCGCCGGTCCTGCGCTGCGAGCAGCACCGGCTGCCCGTCGGGCCCGGTCCTGGCCGCCGTCCGGGATGCCTGGAGCTCCAGAAGGGCCGCCAAACCCTGCGCTTCGCCCTCCCGGGGCGCGAGGGCGGCGAGGGTCCGCGCGAGCCGTAGCGCGTCCTCGCAGAGGCCCGGCCGCAGCAGGTCGTCGCCCGCGGTCGCCGCGTACCCCTCGTTGAAGATCAGGTAGATCACTTCGAGGACGGAACCGAGCCGCGCCGCCCGGTCCTCCCCGTACGGCACCTCGAAGTCGACGCCCGCCTTGGCGAGCGTCCGTTTGGCGCGCGTGATCCGCGCCGCGAGGGTCGCCTCCGGTACGAGGAAGGCGCGGGCGATCTCGGCCGTGCGGAGCCCTCCGACGAGCCGCAGGGTCAGCGCGGCCCGCGCCTCGGCGGAGAGCACCGGGTGGCAGGCGGTGAAGATCAGCCGCAGCACGTCGTCGTCGATGTCACCGGGGCCCGGGGGCTCGGGGTCGTACGACTCCTCGGTGAGCGTCCTGCCCACCTCGGCGAGCTTCCGCGCGTACGTCTCGCGCCGCCGCACGAGGTCGACGGCGCGGTGCTTGGCGGTGGCCGTCAGCCAGGCTCCCGGCCGCTCCGGGACCCCTGTCAGCGGCCACTGCTCCAGCGCGGCGACGAGGGCGTCCTGGGCGATCTCCTCGGCGATGCCGACGTCCCTGACGATCCGCGCCGCCGTGGCGACGATCCGCGCCGACTCCATGCGGAAGACCGTCTCCAGCGTGCTGTCCGGCGTCACACCTCACATGACAGCACACCGGAGGTCAGCCTTCCGGCATCTCCTCGACCTCGCGGACCTCCAGGCCGACCTTCCACTGCGGCGGGTGGACGGCCAGGAAGCGCCTCCCCCACTCGACGGCCTCCGCCATGTCCTTGCACTGGAGCATGGCGTAGCCGCCGACGACCTCCTTGGTCTCGGTGAACGGTCCGTCGGTGTACGACAGCTTCCCGTCCGACCAGGTGATCCGGGTGGCTTCGGCGGTCGGCCTGAGCCCGGCCGTGTCCACCATGGCGCCGGCCTTGCCGATCTCCTCGAAGAGCGCGCCCATGCGCTCCTCGAAGCCGGGGTCGGCGCTCTCCATGTCGATGGTGTTCTCCTCGATGCGGACGAGGGACAGGAAGCGGGGCATGACGACTCCTCGGGTGTGCGGTGGCGGGGCCGTTCCCCGCCGTCCACACATACGTCGAACGGGCCGGGCCCGCATCGACACCACGCCCGGAGAAATCTCCGGGGCGTCCCGGGCCGGGTGCGTCCTAGACGTAGTCCTCCAGGCGCGCCACCGTGAAGCCCTGTTCCTGGATGCGGCGCAGCATGGTGGCCGTCATCTCCGTCATGGTGCGGCCCTTGAGCTCGGCCGGGCCCCGGAAGTGGGCCAGGATGATGTCGCCGGGGTGGAGCTTCCGGTCGCCGCGCTGGTACTGCATGTTCTTGATCTGCATGGACTCCCGCCACAGTACGATCGCGTCCACGCCGCACTCCGCCGCCGCCGCGCGCGTGGCCTCGTTCCAGTTGCCGTAGGGCGGGCGGAAGAGGCGCGGGGCCGTGCCGAACCGTTTCGCCAGCTTCGTCCGCTGACCGCAGATCTCACGGCGCTGGGCGTCCTGGGACAGGGTGCGCAGGTTCGGATGGGTCAGGGTGTGGTTGGCGAGCCCGTGGCCCTGGGCGACGAGCGGGGCGAAGTACGCGTAGTCGCCGCGGATGGCCGCGTCCGTGAGGAACATCGTGACCGGGACCCCGAGGTCCTTCATCATCGTGACGAACTCGGGGTCCTTCTCCGCCCCGTCGTCGATCGTGATGAAGACGATCTTCTCGGTGGTGGGGATGTCGCTGATGACGGGGACCGGACCGCCGGGCGGCCGGACGACCGGCTTGGTCGCGGGCGGGGCGGGCGGCGCCGCGAAGGGCTTGAGCCCCCACTTGCGGTACGCGGCGGCCCGGTCAGGGGCGTCGGGCGCCTTGTCCCCGGCACCCGTCCCCGCCGACGGGCCGTCCCCGCGCGCCGACGGCGCCCTCGGGGCGGGTGCGTCGGGCTCCTCCGCCGCGCAGCCGGTCACCAGCAGGGCGACGGCGGTGAGGGCGGCCCACAGCGCGATCTTCTTCTTCACACGTGGTGGGATGCCCGCACCGGTCGAAAGGTTGCCCGGGAATCGACTATTCCACCGATTCGAAACGCCAGCGGTGGACCGGACGGGCGATCAGCTCCGCGTCCGGCTCCGGCAGCTCGGGCAGCTCCGCGTCGAAGGCCGCCGCCTCCCACCAGGTGAGGACGAGGACCCGGTCCTGGGGCGCGCGGAGGATCTCCCGGCGCTGCGGCTCGCGGGCGAGGACCTGGGCCCTGGCCCACTCCAGGAGTTCGGCGCCCCGGCCCTGGGCGGCCCGCGCCTCCCACATGAGCGTCACGGTGGTCACGAGTACAGGTTCTCCTTGCTGACCTCGTGCACATGATCGTGGTCGTGGGACGCCCCCGGCACGTGCGGGTCCGTCACCGGAAGCGAGGAGTCCGCGGAGAGTTCCAGGTCGGAGGCCGGCCGGTTGCGGGCCACCATCTCCGAGCCGAGGGCCGCGACCATGGCGCCGTTGTCCGTGCACAGGCCGGGGCGCGGCACCCGCAGCCGGATGCCGGCCCGCTCGCAGCGCTCCTCGGCGAGGGCACGCAGACGCGAGTTGGCGGCGACACCGCCCCCGATCATCAGGTGGTCGACACCCTCGTCCTTGCAGGCCCGGACGGCCTTGCGGGTGAGCACGTCGACGACGGCCTCCTGGAAGGACGCGGCCACGTCCCGTACCGGCACGTCCTCGCCGGCCGCCCGCTTGGCCTCGATCCAGCGGGCCACGGCGGTCTTGAGGCCGGAGAAGGAGAAGTCGTACGCGGGGTCCCGCGAGCCGCTCAGGCCGCGCGGGAACGCGATGGCGGCCGGGTCGCCCTCCTTGGCGAGCCGGTCGATGACGGGTCCGCCGGGGAAGCCGAGGTCGAGCACGCGGGCGATCTTGTCGAAGGCCTCCCCCGCCGCGTCGTCGATGGTGGCGCCGAGGGGGCGCACGTCGGAGGTGATGTCGGCGGAGAGCAGCAGCGAGGAGTGGCCGCCCGAGACGAGCAGGGCCATCGTCGGCTCGGGCAGCTTGCCGTGCTCCAGCTGGTCGACGCAGATGTGCGAGGCGAGGTGGTTGACGCCGTAGAGGGGCTTGCCGAGGGCGTACGCGTAGGCCTTGGCGGCCGAGACGCCGACGAGCAGCGCGCCCGCGAGACCGGGGCCCGCGGTGACGGCGACCCCGTCGAGGTCCTTGGCGGAGATCCCGGCCGTCTTCA
This sequence comes from Streptomyces sp. NPDC016459, assembly GCF_040632845.1. Taxonomy (NCBI): domain Bacteria; kingdom Bacillati; phylum Actinomycetota; class Actinomycetes; order Kitasatosporales; family Streptomycetaceae; genus Streptomyces; species Streptomyces sp. NPDC016459. The sequence goes on along the minus strand of NZ_JBEYCR010000002.1, from coordinate 217,735 downwards.
GGGCCCGCTCGATCGTCGGGACCATCGCCTCCAGATGCGCGCGGGAGGCGATCTCGGGCACGACGCCGCCGAAGCGGGCGTGGGTGTCGACGCTGGACGCGACGGCGTCGGCGAGGAGCGTGGTCCCGTGGACGATGCCGACGCCGGTCTCGTCACAGGAGGTCTCGATGCCGAGTACGAGCGGTTCGTCAGCAGCCATCAGTCATTCCAGCCATGGGTCGGTACGGACATCAGATCTCGGTCTCGGTTCCTTGAACGGTCAGTCGCATCACGAGCGCGTCCACGTTCCCGGGCTGGTAGTAGCCGCGCCGGAAACCGATGGGCTCGAAGCCGAAGCGCTCGTAGAGCTTCTGGGCCCGGGTGTTGTCCACGCGCACTTCGAGGAGGACCTCGTCGCACTCGAAGGCGGTGGCGTGCTGCAGCAGGTCGGTGAGGAGCCGGGCGCCGAGGCCGGTGCCCCACTGGTCGCGGGCGACGGCGATGGTCTGCACGTCGCCGAGTCCGCCGGCCGCGGCGAGCCCGGCGTACCCGACGAGCCGCCCGTCCCCGTCCTCGGCGACGAGGTAGCGGCGGCTGGCCCGCGGTCCGCGCGCGTGCGCGAGCTCCGACCAGAACATCCCCGCCGACCAGGCGTCCTCGGGGAACAGCTCGTCCTCGAGGGTCAGCACCGGCGGGATGTCCCACCAGCGCATCTCGCGCAGCTCCACGGCCCCGGTCACTGGGGTGTGACCACCTTGTAGTTCTTCGGCACCTGCGCGTCGGGGCGGCGCAGGTACATCGGCAGCGGGTCGAGGAACCCGTCCCCGCCGGCCGCCAGCTTCTCCGCGGCGAGCGCGGCGAGCGCCGCCGCCGACTGGTGCTCGGGGTCGCGGGCGTCGGGGAAGGCGTCGGGGTAGAGGCGGGCGCCCGCACCGACGACGGGCAGGCCGGCGAGCCGCTCGGCGATGTCGGCGGGCCGGTCGACGGCCGCGTCGGTCACCCGCGTACGGGAGTCGTCGTAGCGCGCCCAGTAGACCTCCTTGCGCCGCGCGTCCGTGGCGACGGCGAAGGGCCCGTCGATCCCGGAGGCGTACGCGAGGCCGTCGAGGGTGCACAGTCCGTGGACCGGCACTCCGAGGGCGGAGGAGAAGGCCGCGGCCGTGACGAGGCCGACGCGGAGGCCGGTGTAGGGGCCGGGGCCGACACCGACGACGAGGCCGGTGACCGCGTCGAGCGTCAGCCCGGCCTCCTTGAGGACCCGGTCGACGGCGGGCAGCAGCAGCTCCCCGTGGCGGCGGGCGTCGACCTGGCTCGACGAGGCGATGACGGCCTCGCCGTCGTGGAGGGCGACGGTGACGGCGGGGGTGGCGGTATCCAAGGCGAGCAACAGCACGCGAACAGCCTACGGCTCCCGGGCACGGTGCCCGGCCCCCCGCTCCCCCGGCTGCTACCGTCACCCTTCGATACGTTCGTACGAGAGGTGGGCACGGTGGCACGGAGCAGCTCGGGATTCGTGGCCGGGCTCACGGCGGCGGCGGTCGCCGCGGTCGCCTTCCTCGCGTACCAGGCCTCGGCCAACGTCCCCGCCGATCTGGCGCAGAAGCCCCGGACGCCGAGCACGAGCACCGCCGCCCCGTCGATCTCGCCGAGCGGTGGCCCCCGGCAGCCGGCCGCGAACCCCCTCGCCGTACCGGCGGACTCGGGCACCGGTGAGCGGGTCGTCTACTCGCTCACCGACCGCAGGGTGTGGTTGGTCGACGGGAAGGGCAAGGCGACCCGTACGTTCACGGTGATGCCCAGCACGGTGGATCCGGCCCCCGGGGCGTACGCCGTGACCTCGCGTTCGGGCTCGGTCCGGGGCTCGGACGGCGTGCAGATCGAACACGTGGTGCGGTTCGCGACGGCCCAGGACGTGGCGATCGGCTTCAGTGCGGCGGTCGACGGCTCGACGCCGAGCCCGGACCCGACGAAGAAGACGGGCGGCATCCGGATGAAGCGGGCCGACGGGGACGCGCTGTGGATGTTCGCGGTGATCGGCGCGAAGGTCGTCGTCGTCGCCTGAGCCCGTAGCGCCGCCGGCACGCAGCGGGGCGGTGGCTGCCCGGCCGTACGCCCGGGTTACGGGCGTCTCAGGCGGCCTCGTGCCGCATGTCGGCGGGCTCGTCCCGCCGGTCCCCCGCCTCCTGCTGCGGCTGCCGGTCCCGAGGCGGCGTGGAGAGGGTGCGGGCGGCCGCGCAGGACGCCAGCAGGTCACTCATCGAGACGTTGTCCCCGGTGTGTTCCGCGCGCTCGGGCTTCACCATGCATGCCTCCCGTAGGTTAGGTTCCCCTAACCAGTCTGTGCCTCCATGTGACCACGGCACGTACGAACGGCGCAACACCTTCCCGACACGTTGTCGGAATCTACGTACCCGGCCGTCCGGATCGGTCAGAGCGCGCCCAGGTCCTCGTCGGCCCAGCGCGGGCCGATCCCGCGCAGTACGACCGTGCGCCGGTCGTCGTCGGTGTCGCCGGTCACCCGGTGGATCAGGAGGTGCAGCCGGTCGTCGGTCAGCTCCTCGACCTTGCCGTCACCCCACTCGACGACGATCACCGACTCGGGCAGGGAGACGTCCAGATCGAGGTCCTCCATCTCGTCGAGCCCGCCGCCGAGGCGGTACGCGTCCACGTGCACCAGGGCCGGGCCGCCGACCAGGGACGGATGGACGCGGGCGATGACGAAGGTCGGGGAGGTGACGGCGCCCCGCACCCCGAGCCCCTCGCCGAGGCCCCTGGTCAGGGTGGTCTTCCCGGCGCCGAGCTCGCCGGTGAGCATGACGAGGTCGCCGGGACGGAGGATCTTCGCGAGGCTGCGGCCGAGCTCCTGCATCTGCTGGGGGGAGTCGACGGAGAGGGTGGCGCCGGAGACGGGCGGGTGCGCTGCTTCCATACCCGCCAATTTATCCGTTGCGCGGGTCCGGTTCCGCCGTGCCGGTCGTCGCCGCCGCCTCCGGGACGGCTCCCGCCCGTACGAGCAGGTCCGCGAGGCGGTCGGTGACCACCTCCGGGTGCTCCAGCATCACCAGATGGCCGCCGTCCGGGACGATGACGAGTTCCGCGTCCGGGAGCAGGTCCGCGATGGCCTCGGTGTGGGAACTGGGCGTCACCAGGTCGTTGTCCCCGGCGAGCGCGAGCACCGGCACGTCACGGAAGACGGGCAGGGCGGCCGTCTTGTCGTGCTCGGCGAAGGCCGGGTAGAACGCGGCGACCACGTCGATCGGGGTCGACTCGATCATCCGCTCCGCGAAGCGGGCGACCGCCGGATCCACGTCCCTCGACGCGAACGAGTACTTCTTGATCAGCCCGGCGAACAGGTCCACGGTCGCCCTGCGGCCCCGCTCCACCAGCTCAGCCTGGGCGCCGAGCGCCCGCAGCACCCCCGGCAGGACCCGGCGGACGGCGTTGACGCCGGCGATCGGCAGGCCGTACGACACCTCCGCCAGCTTCCCGGCCGAGGTGCCGACGAAAGCGGCGCCCACGACCCGGTCCCGGACGAACTCCGGGTACCGGTCGGCCAGCGCCATGATCGTCATGCCGCCCATCGAGTGCCCGACGAGGACGACCGGACCCTCCGGCGCGGCGGCGTCCAGGACGGCCTTCAGATCGCGGCCCAGCTGGTCGATGGCCACCGGCACGGCGGCGGGACCGGACTGGGAGACGCCCTGGCCGGAACGGCCGTGACCGCGCTGGTCCCAGAAGACGGTACGGACGAGACCGCGCAGCGCCGCCCGCTGGAAGTGCCAGGAGTCCTGGTTGAGGCAGTAGCCGTGGCTGAAGACGACGGTGACGGGCGCGGGCTCCTTGCGCCCGAAGAGCCTGCGGCGGCGGGCGGGCGGTGCGTCCGCCTCGACCTCGTCCACCTCGTAGTACAGGACGGTCGAGTCGTCGGCGAGGGCCCGGCCCGGAGTCCCGCGCACCCCGCCGTACGGGCCGGTGGAGTCGAGGGCGAGCCGCGCCTTCTGGCGTACGGAACGGCTCACGGTGAGCCGCTCGACGGCGACCCCGGCGGCCGCGCCGGCGGCCAGGACGCCGATCGCGGCGCCGGCGAACCCGGCGCGCCGCCAGCTGCTGGTACCGGTCGCCTCGCCCACGTCGGCCCCCTACTCGCCCAGGTACACGCGCGGGACGCGCGCGCCGATCCGGGTGACGATCTCGTACGCGATGGTGTCGGCGGCCACCGCCCAGTCCTCCGCGGTCGGCTCGCCCCGGTCGCCCGGGCCGAAGAGCACGGCCTCGGTGCCCGCCCCGGGCTCCTCCCCGCCCAGATCCACGACGAACTGGTCCATGGCGACCCGCCCCGCGACCCTGCGCACCGTGCCGCCGACGAGCACCGGGCCACGGCCCGAAGCATGCCGCGGGACACCGTCGGCGTACCCGAGCGGCACCAGCCCCAGGGTCGTCTCCGTCTCCGTGACGTAGTGGTGCCCGTAACTGACCCCGTGCCCGGCCGGGACCCGCTTGACCAGCGCGACGCTCCCCTTCAGCGACATCACCGGCCTCAGCCCCAGCTCGGCGGAGGTCCCCAGATCCGGGCTCGGCGAGATGCCGTACACCGCGATGCCGGGCCGGACCATGTCGAAGTGCGCCTCGGGAAGGGTCAGGGTCGCGGGCGAGTTGGCGATGTGCCGCACCTCGGGCACGACACCCGCCCGCTCGGCGTGGTCGAGCATCGAACGGAAGACATCGAGCTGGGCGGCGATCGAAGGGTGGTGGGGCTCGTCGGCGCAGGCCAGGTGCGACCAGAGACCGGTGACCTTGACGAGACCGTCGGCCTCCGCCTTCAACGCGGCCTCCACCAGCTCCGGCCAGTCGGCGGGCTGGCAGCCGTTGCGCCCGAGCCCGGTGTCCGCCTTGAGCTGGATACGGGCGATCCCCCCGGTACGGCGGGCCGCCTCCAGCACCTCCGCCAGCGCCCACATCCCGCTCACCGACATGTCGAGCCCGGCCTCGATACCCCGGTCCCACGGATCCCCCGGCGCCCACAGCCAGCACATGAGCGGCACACCGGTGATCCCGGCGGCACGCAGCGCTAGCGCCTCCTGCGGAGTGGCCGTCCCCAGCCAGTCCGCACCCGCGTCCAGGGCGGCACGGGCGCAGCGCACCGCACCGTGCCCGTACGCGTCGGCCTTCACCACGGCCATCATCCGGACATGGGGGCCGACACGGGCGCGCAGCGTGCGGACGTTCGCACGCAACGCGCCGAGGTCGATCTCGGCACGGGCTCTGCGGGGCGGCGGTGTCTCAGTCATCGCGCCCAGTCTCTCAGGTGCCGACTCCCGGCCGCCCCGTGCCGGGCCGTCGGGGACGGCGCGGCGCCGGACAGGCGCCGCGAGACGAACGCCCCGCCTGCTTCGGAGGGCAGGAAGGCCCGGGGCGGAGGCACCCGTGGGACGGCCCGCCCGGCCCCGGCGCCGCGAAGCGGGCGCCGCCCGGGCTCGGGGACGGAGTCCCCTGCGGCACGGCCCGCCCGTCCCGCCGGGCACGGGGTCGGAGTCCCCGGGGAAGCTTGTCCGCCCGCCCCCGGCAGGTTTCGGGAAGGGGTGGGGTTGGGGGTCCCAGCCCTCAGGGGACTACCCGGTCGCGCTCACGTCCCGCCACGCCCCGCCCAGGGCCCCCGCCACCTCCGACGCCGTCACCGGTCCCCGGCCCTCCGAGGCCCGTCGGGCCGCCAGGCCGTGGAGGTACGCCGCGCACGAGGCCGCGTCCACGGGGGGCAGGCCCGCCGCCAGGAGGGAGCCCGCAAGGCCGGAGAGGACGTCACCGCTGCCCGCCGTGGCCAGCCAGCCGGTCCCGGTGGGGTTCACCCGTACGGGGCCGCCCTCCGGCCCGTACACCAGCGTCGTCGAGCCCTTGAGCAGCACCGTCGCCCCGAACCGCCCCGTCAGTTCCCGTACCGCCGCGAGCCGCCCCGCCTCCACCTCCTCACGGGCCACGCCGAGCAGCGCCGCCGCCTCTCCCGCGTGCGGGGTGAGGAGCGTCGGCGCCGGGCGGCCCCGTACCAGAGCGGGGTCCAGGCCCCGCAGTCCGTCCGCGTCCACGAGGACCGGAACGTCCGAGGCGAGGACCTCCGCCACACCTGGTTCGTCGCCGAGCCCGGGGCCGACCACCCACGCCTGGACCCGCCCCGCGGCGGCCGGCGGCCCCGCGTGGACGAGGGTCTCCGGGTGCCGGGCGATCACCGCGTCGGCGGCGGGCCCGACGTACCGCACGGCCCCCGCCCCGCCTCGCAGCGCCCCCGCGACGGTGAGGACCGCCGCCCCGGGGTAGCGGGCGGAACCGGCGACCACACCGAGGACGCCGCGCCGGTACTTGTCGCTCCCCGCGCCGGGCACGGGCAGCAGTCGCGCCACGTCCTGGTGCTGGAGCGCCTCCACGTCGGGCACGCCCGGCAGTTCGTCGCCGAGTCCGATGGCGACGAGCCGCAGCGCGCCCGCGTGCTCCCGTCCGGGGTCGACGAGCAGCCCCGGCTTGTACGTGCCGAAGGTGACCGTCACGTCCGCCCGCAGCGCCTCCCCCGGCACCTCGCCCGTGTCCGCGTCGACGCCGCTCGGCAGGTCGACGGCGACGACGACGGCGTCGGAGCCGCGCGCGGCCCTGGCGACGGGTACGGCGTCGGGCCGGAGGCCGCCCCGCCCGCCGATGCCGGTGATGCCGTCGAGGACGAGGTCGGCGACGGCGAGCGGCTCGAACGGATCGTCCGCGACCCGGCCGCCCGCCGCCGCGAGGGCCGCGAGCCCGCCCTCGTGGGCGTGGGCGCCGAGCAGGACGGCGGTGACCCCGGCGCCGCGCCGGGCGAGCCGGGCGCCGGCGTACAGGGCGTCGCCGCCGTTGTCGCCGCTGCCGACGAGGAGGACGACCCTCGCCCCGTACACCCTCCCCTTGCCGAGGAGCGAGCAGCAGGCGGCGGCGAGTCCGGCGGCGGCCCGCCCCATGAGGGCGCCCTCGGGCAGCCGGGCCATGAGAGCGGCCTCGGCGGCCCGTACGGTCTCCACGCGGTGAGCGGTTCGCATGGTCAGCAGTCTGCCGCAGTCGTCAGGCGGCTGCCGGGGGGAAGCGGGTCGACGCCCCCCGCGACCACCCGCCGCCCCGGGGACGCGGGTCGACGCCCCCACACCACCCGCCCCGGGCCCGGCTCGACACTCCCACACCCCCCGCCCGCGCACCCCGTCACGCCTCCGCGATGACCACCGCCGACGCCACCCCCGCGTCATGGCTGAGCGAGACGTGCCAGTTCTTCACGCCCAGCTCCGCCGCCCGCGCCGCCACCGTCCCGCGCACCCGGAGCCGTGGCCGGCCGGTGCCCTCGACGTACACCTCGGCGTCCGTCCAGTGCAGCCCGCCCGGCGCGCCAAGCGCCTTCGCGAGCGCCTCCTTCGCGGCGAACCGCACCGCGAGGGACGCGGGCCCGCGCCGTTCACCGCTGGGGAGCAGCAGCTCCCGTTCGACGAAGAGGCGCTGGAGCAGCCCCGGCGTCCGTTCGATCGACGCGGCGAAACGGTCGATCTCCGCCACGTCGATCCCCACCCCAATGATCATTTCCCACTCACTCCACGGTCACGGATTTGGCCAGGTTGCGCGGCTGGTCCACCTCGTTGCCCCGCGCGGTGGCGAGCTCGCAGGCGAAGACCTGGAGCGGCACCGTGGAGACCAGCGGCTGGAGCAGCGTAGGCGTGGCCGGGATCCGGATGAGGTGGTCGGCGTACGGGACGACGGCGTCGTCGCCCTCCTCCGCGATGACGATGGTCCGCGCCCCGCGTGCCCGGATCTCCTGGATGTTGGAGACGATCTTGTCGTGCAGGACGGATCGGCCCTTGGGCGAGGGCACGACGACGACCACCGGCAGGTCCTCCTCGATGAGCGCGATCGGCCCGTGCTTGAGCTCGCCGGCGGCGAAGCCCTCGGCGTGCATGTACGCGAGTTCCTTGAGCTTCAGGGCGCCTTCGAGGGCGACGGGGTATCCCACGTGGCGGCCGAGGAAGAGGACGGTGTCCTTGTGGGCGAGGGAGCGGGCGAGGGCGCGGACCGGCTCCATCGTCGCGAGGACCCGTTCGACCTCGTCGCCGATCCGGGCGAGCTCCCGGACGACGGCGTGGATCTCGTCGCCCCACTTGGTGCCGCGCACCTGCCCCAGGTACAGCGCGAGGAGGTAGCAGGCGACGAGCTGGGTGAGGAAGGCCTTCGTGGACGCGACGGCGACCTCGGGCCCGGCGTGGGTGTAGAGCACGGCGTCCGACTCGCGGGGGATGGTCGAGCCGTTGGTGTTGCAGACGGCGAGGACCTTCGCGCCCTGCTCACGGGCGTGCCGGAGCGCCATCAGGGTGTCCATGGTCTCGCCGGACTGGGAGATGGCGATGACGAGGGTGCGCCGGTCGAGGATCGGGTCGCGGTAGCGGAACTCGCTGGCGAGTTCGACCTCGCAGGGGATGCGGGTCCAGTGCTCGATGGCGTACTTGGCGATGAGTCCGGCGTGGAAGGCGGTGCCGCAGGCGATGATGACGACCTTGTCGGCCTCGCGGAGCACGTGGGCGGGGATGCGCACCTCGTCGAGGGTGAGCCGTCCCGTGCCGTCGATGCGGCCGAGGAGGGTGTCGGCGACGGCCTTGGGCTGCTCGGCGATCTCCTTGAGCATGAAGTGGTCGTAGCCGCCCTTCTCGGCGGCGGAGGCGTCCCAGTCCACGTGGTAGGCCCGTACGTCGGCGGGTGTGCCGTCGAAGTCGGTGACGGTGACGCCGTCCCTGGTCAGCTCGACGACCTGGTCCTGGCCGAGTTCGACGGCGGAGCGGGTGTGGGCGATGAAGGCGGACACGTCGGAGGCGAGGAAGTTCTCGCCCTCGCCGACGCCGACGACGAGCGGCGAGTTCCGGCGGGCGCCGACGACCACGTCCGGCTGGTCGGCGTGCACGGCGACCAGGGTGAACGCCCCGTCGAGCCGTCGGCAGACGAGCCGCATGGCCTCGGCGAGGTCGCCGACCGAGGAGAACTCCTCGGCGAGGAGGTGCGCGACGACCTCCGTGTCCGTCTCGGAGAGCAGGTCGTGGCCGCGGTCCGCGAGCTCTTCGCGCAGGGCGGCGAAGTTCTCGATGATGCCGTTGTGGACGACGGCGACCCGTCCCGCGTTGTCCAGGTGCGGGTGCGCGTTGGCGTCGGTCGGCCCGCCGTGGGTGGCCCAACGGGTGTGTCCGATGCCCAAGGACCCGCCGGCCAGCGGCCGTTCCACCAGCTCCTTCTCCAGATTGAGGAGCTTGCCCGCCTTCTTGGCCGAGGCGAGCCCTCCGTCGGAGAGCACCGCGACCCCTGCCGAGTCGTAACCCCGGTATTCGAGCCTCTTGAGGCCCGCGACCACCACATCAAGCGCCGACTGCCCGCCGACGTATCCCACGATTCCACACATGACGGAAGCGTAGGGCGGATGGCGCCCGGAGGGCCGGAGTCAGCGGAGTTCGACGGGTACGCGTCGGGGACCGGCGCCGGACCCTCCGCCCGCCGGAAGCACCCGGCGCCGGACCCTGGGCGCCCTGCCCGTTGGACGTACGCATGCGTGGCGGCTCTCTGTTCTCTTCGGTGTTCCTCGTGCCGTGCGGGGACGGCTCCCCCGCGTGAGGGACAGGAGCCCACGCGGCACCAGCATGATCGCCCCGGAGGTGGGGCCGACAACGAGGTTTCCGCGTGACCCACCCCACGACCCGCGGAGACCCACGACCGGCCCCTGACCCCCGACAATGGCGGGGTGATCACTTCGCCGCCACGAAGCCCCGACGGGACCGGCCCCGCCCACGGCAACGGCCCCCCCGCCAACGGCGCCCCCGGCAACGGCTCCTCCCCCCGGCGCCCCTCCGAGGCGACCCCCTACGTCGACCTGACCCGGGCCGAGTGGAGCGACCTGCGGGACAAGACGCCGCTGCCGCTCACCGCCGACGAGGTGGAGCGGCTCCGCGGACTCGGGGACGTCATCGACCTCGACGAGGTACGGGACATCTATCTGCCACTGTCCCGGCTGCTCAACCTGTACGTGCAGGCCACCAGCGGTCTGCGCGGCGCCCTCAACACCTTCCTCGGCGAGAACGCGGAGCAGCGCGGCACCCCCTTCGTCATAGGGGTCGCCGGGTCGGTGGCCGTCGGCAAGTCGACGGTCTCCCGGCTCCTGCAGGCCCTGCTCGCCCGCTGGCCGGAGCACCCGCGCGTGGAGCTGGTGACCACGGACGCCTTCCTCTACCCGATGGAGGAGTTGAAGGCGCGGGGTCTGATGGCCCGTAAGGGATTCCCCGAGTCGTACGACCGCCGGGCCCTGACCCGGTTCGTCGCGGACATCAAGGCGGGCAAGGAGGAGGTCACGGCACCGGTCTATTCGCACCTGATCTACGACCGCGTGCCCGGAGAGCGGCTCGTCGTCCGCCGCCCTGACATCCTGATCGTGGAGGGGCTGAACGTCCTCCAGCCGGCGCTCCCCGGCAAGGACGGGCGGACCCGGGTCGGTCTCGCCGACTACTTCGACTTCTCGGTGTACGTGGACGCGCGCCCCGAGGACATCGAGCGCTGGTACCTGAACCGCTTCCGCAAGCTGCGCGACACCGCGTTCCAGAACCCGTCCTCGTACTTCCAGCGGTACACGCAGGTCTCCGAGGACGAGGCCCTCGACTACGCCCGCACCATGTGGCGCACCATCAACAAGGTGAACCTCCTGGAGAACGTGGCCCCGACCCGCGGCCGGGCGACCCTGGTGGTCCGCAAGGGCTCCGACCACAAGGTGCAGCGGTTGAGCCTCCGCAAGCTCTGACCTTCCGTACGCCCCGGCCGTCCGTAAGCTCTTCCGCATGCTGCATCTCCGGATGATCGTCCCGCCCGAAAGCACCCCCGCCGCGGTCAAGCTGATCGAGTCGACGGTCGGCACCACGCACCTGGTGGTGCTGCCCGGCGCGGCCCGGGACCCCGCGGGTGACGTCGTGATGTGCGACGTGGCCCGTGAGGCGGGCGACGAACTCCTCAACGGGCTGCGCGAGCTGGGGATCCATCAGGACGGCTCGATCGCCGTCGGCGACATCGATCTGTCCCTCTCCACGCGTGCGGACGCGGCCGAGAAGGAGGCGCCGGGCGAGGGTGCGGACGCCGTGCTCTGGGAGCAGCTGACGGAGGCGACCCACGAGGAGTCGTCGCTCTCGGTCACGTACTGCGCGTTCATGGTCCTGGCGACGATGATCGCGGCCTGCGGTGTCGTCCTGGACAACGCGGTCCTGATCGTGGGCGCGATGGCGGTCGGCCCGGAGTTCGGCCCGCTCGCCGGCGTGTGTACGGCGGTGGTGCGGCGCGCTCCGAAGCTGGCGGCGCGGTCGCTGATCGCGCTGCTCGTCGGCTTCGCGGCGGCGATCGCGGTGACGACCCTGTTCAGTCTGGGGATGGACGCGTTCGACCTGTTCACCAGGGAACGCCTGGACGCGGAACGCCCCAACACCAGTTTCATCTGGCAGCCCGACCCGTTCTCGTTCGTCGTGGCGCTGCTCGCGGGCGCGGCCGGCATGCTCTCGCTGACGTCCGCGAAGTCCGGCGCCCTGGTGGGGGTGGCGATCTCGGTGACGACGGTCCCGGCGGCCGCGAACGCGGCCGTGGCGCTGAGCTACGGCGAGGTGGGCCAGATGTGGGGGTCGATCGAGCAGCTCCTGCTCAACCTCTTCGGAATCATGCTGGCCGGGATCCTCACGCTGTACGCGCAGAAGCTGCTGTGGCGCACCCAGCGCGGCCAGTGGCGTCGCACGCCGCAGGCCTGAGCGCCCACTCCGGAGTCCCCCGTGCGCGACGGAGGGCCCCCACCGTGCCGGTGGGGGCCCTCCTGTGCATGACGATGCCTCAGAAAGCCTAGCCCAGTGCCGACTTCACGACGTCCGCGAGTCGCTGCGCGACCGCGCGGGCCTGCTCGATGTCCGCGGCCTCGACCATGACGCGGACCAGCGGCTCGGTGCCGGAGGAGCGGAGCAGCACGCGGCCGGTGGAGCCGAGCTCGCGCTCGGCCTCGACGACGGCGGCGGCCAGGTCGCCGGAGGTGGAGACGCGCGACTTGTCGACGTCCTTCACGTTGATGAGGATCTGCGGCAGCCGCTCCATCACCGCGGCGAGGTCCGCGAGCGACTTGCCGGTGGCGGCGACCCGGGCGGCCAGCATGAGGCCGGTGAGGGTGCCGTCGCCGGTGGTGGCGTGGTCGAGGACGATGACGTGTCCCGACTGCTCGCCGCCGAGCGCGTAACCGTGCTCCTTCATGGACTCCAGCACGTAGCGGTCGCCGACCGCGGTCTGGACGAGGTTCAGGCCCTCGCGTTCCATGGCGAGCTTGAAGCCCAGGTTGGACATGACGGTCGCGACGACGGCGTCGCCGCGCAGCGTCCCGGCCTCGCGCATGGCGAGGGCGAGCACGGCCAGGATCTGGTCGCCGTCGACCTCGTTGCCCGCCGCGTCCACGGCGAGGCAGCGGTCGGCGTCGCCGTCGTGGGCGATGCCGAGGTCGGCGCCGTGCTGGACGACGGCGGCCTTGAGCAGCTCCAGGTGGGTGGAGCCGCAGCCGTCGTTGATGTTGAGGCCGTCCGGCTCGGCACCGATGGTGACGACCTCGGCGCCGGCCCGGGAGAACGCCTCGGGCGAGACGCGGGCGGCGGCGCCGTGGGCCTCGTCGAGGACGACCTTCAGACCGTCGAGACGGTTGGGGAGGACGGCGATGAGGTGGGCGACGTACGTGTCGAAGCCCTGCTCGTAGTCACGGACCCGGCCGACGCCGGCACCGGTCGGACGCTCCCAGGGAGCGCCCGTGCGGTGCTCCTCGTACAGGGACTCGATCCGGTCCTCCAGCTCGTCGGCGAGCTTGTGGCCGCCGCGTGCGAAGAACTTGATGCCGTTGTCGGGCATGGCGTTGTGGCTGGCGGAGAGCATCACGCCGAGGTCGGCGCCGAGGACGCCGGTGAGGTGGGCCACGGCCGGGGTCGGCAGCACGCCGACGCGCAGCACGTCGACGCCGGCACTGGCGAGCCCCGCCACGACGGCGGCCTCGAGGAACTCCCCGGAGGCGCGGGGGTCACGTCCGACCACGGCGACCGGCCGATGCCCCGCGAAGGTGCCCGCCTCGGCGAGCACGTGCGCCGCCGCGACCGACAGGCCGAGCGCGAGCTCCGCCGTCAGGTCCGCGTTGGCCACACCGCGTACGCCGTCCGTACCGAAGAGTCGTCCCACAGCTGTCCTCCGAGAATACGTGCCCAAGCCGATGAAAGAACTGAAAGATGAAAGGTGCAAAAGGTTATGAAAAAACGCACGCCCCGACGGCACGGGCAGTGCCGCCGAGGCGTACGAGAGCAGACCGAGCAGGCGATTAACGCTTGCTGTACTGCGGGGCCTTACGGGCCTTCTTGAGACCGGCCTTCTTGCGCTCGACCGCACGGTCGTCGCGGGAGAGGAAGCCGGCCTTCTTCAGCGCCGGGCGGTTGTTCTCGACGTCCGCCTCGTTCAGCGCACGGGCCACGCCGAGACGCAGGGCGCCGGCCTGACCGGAGACGCCGCCACCCGCGATGCGGGCGATGATGTCGTAGCGGTTGTCGAGCTCGAGCACCTTGAAGGGCTCGTTGACTTCCTGCTGGTGCACCTTGTTGGGGAAGTAGTCCTCAAGGGTGCGACCGTTGATCTTCCACTTGCCGGTGCCCGGGACGATCCGGACGCGGGCGATGGCGTTCTTGCGACGGCCCAGGCCGGCGGCCGGCTGCGGGTCGCCGAAGCGGGACGCGAGCGACTCGGAGGTGTACTCACCCTCGACGAGCTCGGTCTCGGTCGTGTACTCCTCAACGCCCTCGAACTCGTCGACGGGGGTTTCGGGGGTGGTCTCGGCCACGATTCTCCTCAGATTTCTTTCGTTCTTAGGGGGTGTGGCCGGAACTACTGCGCGACCTGGGTGATCTCGAACGGGACCGGCTGCTGAGCAGCGTGCGGGTGGTTCTCGCCCGCGTAGACCTTCAGCTTCGAGATCATCTGACGGCCCAGGGTGTTCTTGGGGATCATGCCCTTGATGGCCTTCTCGACGGCCTTCTCGGGGTTCTTGGAGAGCAGCTCGTCGTAACGGACGGAGCGCAGACCACCCGGGAAGCCGGAGTGGCGGTAAGCCAGCTTCTGGGTCTTCTTGTTGCCGGACAGGTGGACCTTGTCAGCATTGATGATGATGACGAAGTCGCCCATGTCCATGTGGGGGGCGTAGACCGGCTTGTGCTTGCCTCGGAGGAGGTTCGCAGCCGTGGTCGCCAGACGGCCCAGGACAACGTCCTGCGCGTCGATGATGTGCCACTGGCGAGTGACATCGCCGGGCTTGGGGCTGTACGTACGCACTTCGTAGCCTTCGCTTCTTCAGTGGATGGAGTCCAGACACACCTGAAGCGATCATGCAGCTTGGGCCTGCACTGCCGGGAACACGCCCGTATGCGAGCCACTGGTAACTGCTCCAGGGAACCTGCGTAAGGGCCCTTCGCGTGAGAACGACGAAGCCAATACGCATAACAAACCGCAACAGTACCCGCGCCACCCCCGAGGGGTCAAAACGCCGCAGGACACCAGGTCAGCGCCCCCGCTCGACCTCCACCCCACGCCGCGCTCGCACCGCTCGGCTCCTGAGGGCCTCCCCGGCTTCGCCCGGCTGCTCCGGACTCCGTCCGCCGACCGTGGCCCGAGGTCGAGTGCCCACGACCGCCCCCGGTCACCGTGCCCGCTCGACCCGCCGCTCGACCTATTCCCCACGCCGCGCTCGCACCGCTCGGCCCCTGAGGGCCTCCCCGGCTTCGCCCGGCTGCGCCGGACTCCGTCCGCCGACCGTGGCCCGAGCCCGAGTTCCCACGACCGCCCCCGGTCACCGCGCCCGCTCGACCCGCCGCTCGTCCCACACGGGCTCACTCGTCTCCCGTACGACCCCGTCCGAGCCGAAGACCAGATAGCGGTCGAAGCTCTTCGCGAACCACCGGTCGTGGGTCACGGCCAGCACCGTCCCGTCGTACGACTCGAGCCCGTCCTGCAGGGCCTCGGCCGACTCCAGGTCGAGGTTGTCCGTCGGCTCGTCGAGCAGCAGCGCCGTCGTGCCCGCCAGTTCCAGGAGCAGGATCTGGAAACGGGCCTGCTGCCCGCCGGAGAGCTTGTCGAAGGGCTGGTCGCCCTGCCGCTCCAGCTCGTACCGGCGCAGCACCGACATCGCCCCGCCCCGGTCCTTGGCGTGCTCCGTCCACAGGATGTCGACGAGCGGCCGCCCGGCCAGCTCCGGGTGGGCGTGGGTCTGCGCGAAGTGCCCCGGCACCACCCGGGCGCCCAGCTTCCAGTCACCGGTGTGGGCGACCGACGGGTCCCCCGCGAGCAGCCTCAGGAAATGGGACTTGCCCGAGCCGTTCGAACCGAGGACGGCGACCCGCTCCCCGTAGAAGATCTCGAGCGAGAACGGCTTCATCAGACCGGTCAGCTGAAGGTTCTCGCAGGTCACGGCCCGCACGCCGGTCCGCCCGCCGCGCAGCCGCATCCGGATGTCCTGCTCGCGCGGCGGCTCGGGCGGCGGCCCCGCCTCCTCGAACTTCCTGAGCCGGGTCTGCGCCGCCGCGTACCGGGAGGCCATGTCGTGGCTGACCGACGCCGCCTGCCGCAGGTTGACGACGAGCCTCTTCAGCTGGGCGTGCTTCTCCTCCCAGCGCCGCTTCAGCTCCTCGAAGCGGGCGAACCGCTCCCGCCGCGCCTCGTGGAAGGTGTCGAAGCCGCCGCCGTGCACCCAGACGTCCGAGCCGGCCGGACCGGGCTCGACCGCCACGATCTTCTGCGCGCCCCGGGACAGCAGCTCCCGGTCGTGCGAGATGAACAACACGGTCTTACGGGTCTCCCGCAGCCGCTCCTCCAGCCACCGCTTCCCCGGGACGTCGAGGTAGTTGTCCGGCTCGTCGAGGAGCAGCACCTCGTCGGAGCCGCGCAGCAGCGACTCCAGGACCAGCCGCTTCTGCTCACCACCGGAGAGCGTCCTGACCTGCCGGAACTGCGCCTTCTCGTACGGAACGCCGAGCGCGGCCATGGTGCACATGTCCCAGACGGTCTCGGCCTCGTACCCCTGGACCTCGGCCCAGTCGCTGAGGGCCTGCGCGTACCTCATCTGCGCGGCCTCGTCGTCGACCGTCATGATCAGGTGCTCGGCCTCGTCGACGGCCTTCGCGGCCTCCCGGATCCGGGGCTGGGCCACCGACACCAGCAGGTCGCGGACGGTGGACTCGTCCCGTACCGAGCCGACGAACTGCGGCATCACACCGAGGCCGCCGCTGACGGTGACGCTGCCGCCGTGCGGCTGGAGCTCCCCGGAGATCAGCCGGAGCAGTGTGGTCTTGCCGGCGCCGTTGGCCCCGACGAGGGCGACGACGGCCCCTTCACCCACCCGGAAGGAGACGTCCCCGAGCAGGACCCTCCCGTCGGGAAGGTAGTACTCAAGATGCGCGGCCTCGACATGTCCCATGAGGTGCATTGTCGCCGCCCGCGTCGGCCTGGCCCAACCGGTTTAGGATGCGCGGCATGAGCTTTGGGGGACCGCAGTGGCCGCACGAGCCGCAGCAGCAGGGACAGCAGGGGTACGGACAGCCGCAGGGACCGCAGGGATACGGGCAGCAGCCGGGGTACGGCGGCGGGCAGCCGGACCCGTTCCCGGGCGCCCAGGGCGGCGGGCCGACCCCGGACTGGGGCGCCCTGGCCGACGCCTCGGCCTCCCGTAACCGGCGCAGGCGCTGGCTGATGATCGGCGGCGGAGCCGTGGCCGCCCTCGTCGTCGGCGCGATCGTGGCGACCGCCGTGGTGGCCACCGGCAAGAAGAACGACGAGGCCAAGAACAGCGCGGTGCCCACCGGCACGGTCTCCCCCACCGGCTCGCCGACCCCCGAGCCGACCTTCTCCTCGGTGGCGCCGCCGCCCCCGCCGAACCCGAAGGACTACATCACGGACCCGAAGAAGGACAGGGCCCCCCTCACCGCCGAGGGCCTGTTCCCGGGCAGGAAGCTGACGATGGACAAGCGCCCGTACAAGAAGGGCGCGACCTCCGCGACGACGGACTGCGCGGCCGTCACCCAGGGCGGCCTCGGCGCCGTCCTCAAGAAGAACGGCTGCCAGCGGGTGCTCCGCGCCACCTATGTGAAGGACGGCGTGGCGATCACCGTCGGTGTCGCCGTCTTCCCGTCGGAGGCCGCCGCGCTCCAGGCGAAGAACCAGGCCACGGGCGGTATCGCCCCGCTGGCCGGCGCGGGCGTCAAGGAGTTCTGCCGCGCCACGGTCTGCCTGCGCCGCTCGAACTCGGTCGGCCGCTACGCGTACTTCACCCAGGCCGGCTTCACCGACGGCAAGAAGGTCACCAAGGCCCACCGGCCGGTCTTCCAGGCCAGCGACGACCTCGGCACCTTCGCCTTCAACCAGATCTACGCCCGCGGCAAGGCCCAGGCCTCAGCAGCAGCCGGCGCTCCCGGGGAGTGACCGCTTGTTCCTGGCCTCCAGATTGCGGGCGGCCAGGAGCTCGTCGGCCGGGTAGCCGACCTCTTCGAGGGTGAGGCCGTGCGGCCGTACGACATGCACGGCGGAGTCCCGCACCCCGGCCGCGAGCACCTTGCCGGGCCAGTCCACCGGCCGGTGCCCGTCCCCGACGAACAGCAGGGCACCGACCAGCGAGCGGACCATGTTGTGGCAGAAGGCGTCGGCCTTCACGGTGGCTTCCATCACCCCGTCGGGACGCCGCTCCCAGCGCAGCTCCTGGAGGGTGCGGATGGTGGTCGCGCCCTCGCGCCGCTTGCAGTACGCGGCGAAGTCGTGCTCGCCGACGAGCGCGGCGGCGGCCTCGTTCATGGCGTCCATGTCGAGGGCCCAGTCGTGCCAGAGGACGTGCCCGCGCTGCAGCGGGTCGACCCCGCCGGGGTTGTCGGTGACGCGGTAGGCGTAACGGCGCCAGACGGCGGAGAAGCGCGCGTTGAAGCCCGCGGGGGCCTCCTCCACCCTCCACACCCGTACGTCGTGGGAGAGCCGCCCGGCGAGCCGCCTGAGCAGCTTGTCGCGATGCTCGGCCCACAGCTCGACGGGCAGGTCGACATGGGCGACCTGCCCGCGGGCGTGGACCCCGGAGTCGGTCCGGCCTGCCACGGTCAGCTCGTACGTCTCCTGGGACCGGGTCACGGTCCGCAGGGCGTCCTCGATGTCCCCCTGCACGGTCCGTCGGCCCTGGGCCTGCTTGGCCCAGCCGGAGAAGTCCTTGCCGTCGTACGAGAGGTCGAGGCGTACCCGTACGAAACCGTCCTGCACGTCATCGCTCACGCGGAGATCCTTTCAAACACACGGGAGCGGGCCCGCACCCCAGGGGTACGGGCCCGCACACGAGAAACGTCGGAAAAACGCTTACGCGTCCTTCGACTCTTCCTCGGTGGCCTCGGTCGTGGTGGCCTCGTCGGCCTCCTTGACGGCGCGCTTGGTGGCGGCCTCGGCCTCGGCGACGGTCGCCTTCTTGGCGATCTCGCCCTCGACCAGCTCGATCACGGCCATCGGGGCGTTGTCGCCACGACGGTTGCCGATCTTGGTGATACGGGTGTAGCCACCCGGGCGCTCGGAGTAGCGCGGCGCGATCTCGGTGAAGAGCGTGTGGACGATGCCCTTGTCGGTGATCGACTGCAGCACCAGGCGACGGTTGTGGATGTCGCCCTTCTTCGCCTTGGTGATCAGGCGCTCGGCGACCGGACGCAGGCGGCGGGCCTTGGCCTCGGTCGTGGTGATGCGGCCGTGCTCGAAGAGCGACTTCGCCAGGTTGGCGAGGAGCAGCTTCTCGTGCGCGGCGGAACCGCCGAGGCGGGCACCCTTCGCGGGACGCGGCATGGTGTTTCTCCTTGTGATCTGCACCGGCCGTATGAGGTACCGGTGTCAGTGTCCGAGCGGGCGGTCACCCGTCGGAGACCCACGCCCCGTGAGGGGCGCGGGGAGGTATCGATCTGCGGCTGACGCCGCGTGGGCGCGACCGGCCGAAACCGGCCCGCAGACGATCGACTAGTACTGCTCGGTCTCGACGAAGCCCGCGTCCACGTCGTCGTCGGCGCCGAAGGCGTCGGCGGCGGCGGTCGGGTCGAATCCGGGCGGGCTGTCCTTCAGGGCCAGGCCCATGCCGGCCAGCTTCGCCTTGACCTCGTCGATCGACTTCGCACCGAAGTTGCGGATGTCGAGCAGGTCGGCCTCGGAGCGCGCAACGAGTTCACCCACGGAGTGGATGCCCTCGCGCTTGAGGCAGTTGTACGAACGAACGGTGAGCTCGAGCTCCTCGATCGGCAGCGCCAGGTCGGCGGCGAGGGCGGCGTCCGTCGGGGACGGGCCCATGTCGATGCCCTCGGCGTCGATGTTGAGCTCGCGCGCCAGACCGAACAGCTCGACCAGGGTCTTGCCGGCCGACGCCATGGCGTCACGCGGACGCATGGCCTGCTTGGTCTCGACGTCGACGATCAGCTTGTCGAAGTCGGTGCGCTGCTCGACACGGGTCGCCTCGACCTTGTACGTGACCTTGAGCACCGGAGAGTAGATGGAGTCGACCGGGATGCGGCCGATCTCCTGGCCCGCCTGCTTGTTCTGCACGGCGGAGACGTAACCGCGGCCGCGCTCGACCGTCAGCTCCATCTCCAGCTTGCCCTTGCCGTTGAGCGTGGCGAGGACGAGGTCGGGGTTGTGCACCTCGACACCGGCCGGGGGCGCGATGTCGGCGGCGGTGACCAGACCCGGGCCCTGCTTGCGCAGGTACATCACGACCGGCTCGTCGTGCTCCGAGGAGACGACCAGCTGCTTGATGTTGAGGATGAGGTCGGTGACGTCCTCCTTGACACCCGGCACGGTGGTGAACTCGTGCAGGACGCCGTCGACGCGGATGCTGGTGACAGCGGCACCCGGGATCGAGGAGAGGAGGGTACGGCGGAGGGAGTTGCCGAGGGTGTAGCCGAAGCCCGGCTCCAGCGGCTCGATGACGAACCGGGAGCGGAACTCGTCGACGACCTCTTCGGTCAGCGAAGGACGCTGAGCGATAAGCATGTCTTCAATCCTTCAGTCGTGGACGCCCACTATTTGACGCCCGACGGAGTACTGCGTAGTGCGTACTGCAAGGGTACGGGCGGCACGCCTCCGAGGAGCCGTACCGCCCGAAAGCCCGTGTCAAGCAGCCAGTGCGTCAGACGCGGCGGCGCTTGGGGGGACGGCAGCCGTTGTGCGGCGTGGGGGTGACGTCCTGGATCGAACCGACCTCGAGGCCCGTGGCCTGGAGGGAGCGGATCGCGGTCTCACGGCCGGAGCCGGGACCCTTGACGAAGACGTCGACCTTGCGCATGCCGTGCTCCTGCGCGCGGCGGGCGGCCGACTCGGCGGCCATCTGCGCGGCGAACGGAGTCGACTTGCGCGAGCCCTTGAAGCCGACGTGGCCGGCGGAGGCCCAGGAGATCACGTTGCCCGAGGGGTCCGTGATCGAGACGATCGTGTTGTTGAACGTGCTCTTGATGTGCGCGTGGCCGTGAGCGACGTTCTTCTTTTCCTTGCGGCGCACCTTCTTGGCAGCGCCCTGACGACCCTTGGGGGGCATCTATATCTCCTACGGGAGGTGGTCGGTCCTACAAGCGAAGACCGCTTGATAAAGCGTCCGCTGAGGACTACTTCTTGCCCGGCTTCTTCTTGCCGGCGATGGCGCGACGCGGGCCCTTGCGGGTACGAGCGTTCGTGCTGGTGCGCTGACCGCGGACGGGCAGGCCACGACGGTGGCGAAGACCCTGGTAGCAGCCGATCTCGACCTTGCGGCGGATGTCGGCGGCGATCTCGCGGCGGAGGTCACCCTCGGTCTGGAGGTTGGCGTCCACGTACTCGCGGATCTTGACGAGGTCTTCCTCGGCAAGCTCGCGGACACGGGTGGACGGGTTCACGCCGGTCGCGGCGAGGATCTCCTCGGACCGGGTACGTCCGATACCGAAGACGTAGGTGAGTGCGACCACCACACGCTTTTCGCGCGGGATGTCAACACCGGAAACGCGTGCCATTCAATGGCTCCTGTGTTCTCGGGGGTCTGCTGCAGAACCGCTCCCGGCCGCCGACCTCTCTGGATTCAGAGAGGTGGTACGTCCGGGTCCCCGGCCCCCGCCGGAGGTGCCGTCAGCCGTGGAACACGGCCCGACGGGCTCTGCGTATGTACGTGTTGCTACTGCGTCGCGCGAAGAACTGCGAAGGTGCAGGTCGGTCGGCGTGCGTCAGCCCTGGCGCTGCTTGTGGCGCAGGTTGTCGCAGATGACCATGACCCGACCGTGACGGCGGATCACCTTGCACTTGTCGCAGATCTTCTTGACGCTCGGCTTGACCTTCATGGGATGTCAGGTTCTCCGGGTCAGTGCCACCACCGCGCACGGAGGCGGGGTGCGGGCAAGATCTACTTGTACCGGTAGACGATCCGGCCACGCGTCAGGTCGTAAGGAGAGAGCTCCACCACGACCCGGTCGTCCGGAAGGATTCGGATGTAGTGCATCCGCATCTTGCCGGAGATGTGCGCGAGGACCTTGTGACCGTTCTGAAGTTCCACCTTGAACATGGCGTTCGGGAGGGACTCGATCACGGTGCCCTCGATTTCGATGGCACCTTGCTTCTTGGCCACGCTTCGCCCTTCGAATCGGCTACCTTGATCGACTCTCGCCGCCGCATGCGGACACACGGGTACACGAGAGCCGACGCATCAGTCTACGACAGGCCCCAGGAAAAGACGAATCGGGAAGTCTGCCCATCCGGACTGATCCTTAGTCCCTACGGAGCCAGCGGGTCCGGAGCGGCCGTGACGCCCAGCTCCGCCAGCTTCGCCCTGCCGCCGTCGACCGCCGTCAGGACCAGGGGGCCGTCCTCCGTGAGCGCGACCGAGTGCTCCCAGTGGGAGGACCAGGTGCCGTCCGTGGTGATGACCGTCCAGTCGTCCTTCAGGACCTCGGTCGCCGGCGTGCCGAGGGAGACCATCGGCTCGATCGCCAGGCAGAAGCCGGGCACCAGCTTGGGGCCCTTGCCGCGCTTGCGGGAGACGTAGTTCAGCAGGTGCGGGTCCATGTGCATCTCGGTGCCGATGCCGTGGCCGCCGTAGTCCTCGATGATCCCGTACCGGCCGAGGCTGTGGTCGCCGACCGCCGGCCGCGGCTGCCGCTTGATGTACGTCTCGATCGCCCGGGAGACGTCCACCAGACGGTTGCCGGGCTTCATGGCGGCGATACCGGCCCACATCGACTCCTCGGTCACCCGGGAGAGCTCGATCAGCTCCGGCGCGTGCCCGGTGCCCACGAAGGCCGTGTACGCGGCGTCGCCGTGCCAGCCGTCCACGATCGCGCCGCAGTCGATGGAGATGATGTCGCCGTCCTTGAGGACGGTCTTCTCGTCGGGGATCCCGTGGACGACGACCTCGTTCACCGAGGTGCAGATCGTCGCGGGGAATCCCCCGTACCCCAGGAAGTTCGACTTCGCCCCGTGCTCGGCGATGACCTTCCGCGCGACCTCGTCCAGGTCACGGGTGGTCGCGCCGGGCACGGCGACCTCGCGGGTCGCCGCGTGAATGGCGGCGACGACCAGGCCCGCCTCGCGCATCTTCGCGATCTGCTCGGGGGTCTTGATCTGCACCATCGTGGCCGCGGCCTTTCCATCGGGTAAGGGGAACAGAACAACGATACGGCCGCGGCGCCCCTGAGGGGCACCGCGGCCGTATCGGACGAACCGGGGTTACTTCTTGAGCGCCGCCATCGCCTTCGCGGTGACCTCGTCCACCTTGCCGAGCGCCGTGATCGTCACGACCAGGTTCTGCGCCCGGTAGTAGTCGATGATCGGCTCGGTCTGCGTGTGGTAGACCTCCAGCCGCTTGCGGACGGTCTCCTCGGAGTCGTCCGGACGCTGGTAGAGCTCGCCGCCGCAGACGTCGCAGACGTCCTCGGTCTTCGGGGTGTTGTAGAGCACGTGGAAGACGTGCGCGCTGTCGTTGCGGCAGGTGCGACGACCCGCGATCCGCTTCACGACCTCGTCCTCGGGGACCTCCAGGTCCAGGACCGCGTCGAGCTGCATGTCCTCGGCCTTCAGGACCACGTCCAGGGCCTCGGCCTGCGCCACGTTGCGGGGGAACCCGTCCAGCAGGAAGCCGTTGGCGGCGTCCGGCTGTGCCATCCGGTCCTTGGCCATCCCGATGGTCACCTCGTCGGGTACCAGGTCGCCGGCGTCCATGAACGCCTTGGCCTTCAGACCCAGCTCCGTGCCCTGAGAGATGTTGGCACGGAACAGGTCACCCGTGGAGATGTGCGGGATGTCCAGGTTCTTGGCAAGGAACGCGGCCTGCGTGCCCTTGCCCGCACCGGGCGGTCCGACGAGGACGATTCGCATCAGCGGAGGAACCCTTCGTAATTGCGCTGCTGGAGCTGGCTCTCGATCTGCTTCACGGTCTCCAGCCCCACACCCACGATGATGAGGATGCTCGTCCCGCCGAAGGGGAAGTTGGCATTGGCGCCACCGAAGCCTGCCAACGCCATCGTCGGCACAAGAGCGATCAGACCCAAGTACAGCGAGCCCGGCCAAGTGATCCGGTTGAGCACGTAGCTCAGGTACTCGGCAGTAGGTCGACCAGCCCGGATGCCCGGGATGAAGCCACCATACTTCTTCATGTTGTCCGCGACTTCCTCGGGGTTGAACGAGATCGCCACGTAGAAGAAGGCGAAGAACACGATCAGGAGGAAGTACGTGGCGATGTAGTAGGGGTGGTCACCCTTGACGAAGTGGGCTTCGATCCAGGTCTTCCAGCCCGCGGTGGAACTGGAGAACTGCGCGATCAAGGCCGGGATGTAGAGCAGCGACGACGCGAAGATGACAGGAATCACACCTGCCTGGTTCACCTTCAACGGGATGTACGTGGACGTACCGCCGTAGGAGCGCCGGCCGATCATGCGCTTCGCGTACTGCACCGGGATGCGCCGCTGGGCCTGCTCGACGAAGACCACGAGGGCCACCATCACGAAGCCGATCAGGATGACGGTGCCGAACTCGATCCAGCCCTTGGCGAGCTTGCCGCTCTCCTTGATGGCCCACAGGGCGCCCGGGAAGCCGGCGGCGATCGAGATGAACATGAGGATCGACATGCCGTTGCCGATGCCGCGGTCGGTGATGAGCTCACCGAGCCACATGACGACACAGGTACCGGCGGTCATCGTGACCACCATGGTGGCGATGACGAAGATCGACGGGTCGGGAACGACCTGATCGGCGACGTTGCAGCCGCTGAACAGCGCACCGCTCTTGGCGGTGGCGACGAGACCGGTGCCCTGGAGCACGGCGAGGGCGACGGTCAGGTACCGGGTGTACTGCGTGATCTTGGCGGTACCCGACTGTCCCTCCTTCTTGAGGGCTTCGAGGCGCGGGATCACGACGGTCAGCAGCTGCAGGATGATGCTCGCCGTGATGTACGGCATGATGCCGAGCGCGAAGATGGTGATCTGCAGCAGCGCTCCGCCACTGAACATGTTGACCAGGCCGAACAGGCTGTTGTTGCCCTCACTGGCCTGCTTGACACATTGCTGGACGGCCTCATAGCTGACGCCGGGGACCGGGATGTGGGCCCCGAGCCGGTACAGCACGATGATGGCGAGCGTGAAGAACAGCTTCTTGCGCAGGTCGGGCGTCTTGAACGCCCGGGCGAACGCGGTGAGCACGGTGCCTCCTGCGACCCCCGCGCTATGCGTCAAGGGTGACGGTCTTGAGGTTCGACGATTAGGTATCGGTCATCAATTCCGTACGGGCATACCGCACGGAGCCTAGACAGTGCACGCCACCTTACCGGCGACCATGCCCCCCTAGGAACGACCAATCGGGGATGCCCCTTTTGAGAGGCATCCCCGATCGGATGTTCAAGCCATCGAGTCGTCTCAGACGAGCTCGGTGACGGTGCCACCAGCGGCGGCGATCTTCTCCTTGGCGGAGCCGGAGACGGCGTCAACCGAAACCTGCAGCGCCACGGTGATCTCGCCGGTGCCGAGCACCTTGACGAGGCTGTTCTTGCGCACCGCGCCCTTGGCGACCAGGTCGGCCACCGTGACCTCTCCACCCTCGGGGTAGAGAGCGCCGAGCTTGTCCAGGTTCACGACCTGGAACTCGGTGCGGAAGGGGTTCTTGAAGCCCTTGAGCTTCGGCAGACGCATGTGGAGGGGCATCTGCCCACCCTCGAAGCGCTGCGGAACCTGGTAGCGGGCCTTCGTACCCTTGGTACCACGACCAGCCGTCTTACCCTTCGACGCCTCACCACGACCCACACGGGTCTTGGCGGTCTTGGCGCCCGGGGCGGGACGGAGGTTGTGGGCCTTCAGCGGGTTGTTCTCCGCCATGTCAGTCAACCTCCTCGACCGTCACGAGGTGGCGGACGGTGTGCACCATGCCGCGGAACTCGGGACGATCCTCCTTGACAACCACGTCGTTGACCTTCTTGAGGCCGAGCGAACGCAGGGTGTCGCGGTGGTTCTGCTTGCTGCCGATGTACGACTTCGTCTGCGTGACCTTGAGGCGAGCCATTACGCACCCGCCCCAGCACGTGCACGGAGCAGAGCCGCGGGGGCGACGTCCTCGAGGGGCAGACCACGGCGAGCCGCGATCTCCTCGGGACGCTGCAGGCCCTTGAGGGCCGCCACGGTCGCGTGCACGATGTTGATCGCGTTGGAGGAGCCGAGCGACTTCGACAGGATGTCGTGAACGCCGGCGCACTCCAGAACGGCGCGCACCGGACCACCGGCGATAACACCGGTACCGGGGGAAGCCGGCTTCAGGAGCACGACGCCCGCGGCACGCTCGCCCGTGATCGGGTGAGGGATGGTGCCCTGGATGCGCGGAACCTTGAAGAAGTTCTTCTTGGCTTCCTCGACACCCTTGGCGATGGCCGCGGGAACTTCCTTGGCCTTGCCGTAACCGACACCTACAGTGCCGTCACCGTCGCCCACCACGACCAGCGCGGTGAAGCTGAAGCGGCGACCACCCTTGACAACCTTGGCGACGCGGTTGATCGCGACAACGCGCTCAACGTACGCGGTCTTCTCGGCGGCAGCGCCACCGTCGCGGCCCTTCCGGTCCCGCCGCTCGCCGCCACCGGCACCGCTTCCGCGGCGCTGGGGTCCAGCCATTGGATTTACCTCTCTCTGTTACGTCCGTTAGTCCCGGAACCGGGGCTTAGAACTTCAGCCCGGCTTCGCGGGCGGCGTCAGCCAGAGCGGCAATGCGCCCGGCGTACCTGTTGCCACCACGGTCGAACACGACAGTCTCGACACCAGCGGCCTTGGCGCGCTCGGCGACGAGAGCACCGACCTGCTTGGCCTGCGCGGACTTGTCACCCTCGCCACCACGGATCGACGCGTCCAGGTTCGACGCGGACGCAAGGGTGTGACCCTTGAGGTCGTCGATGACCTGAGCGGTGATACCGCGGTTCGAACGCGTCACGACGAGGCGCGGACGCTCCGCCGTACCCGACACGTTCTTGCGGATGCGGATGTGGCGGCGAGCCTTGGCCGCACGCTTGTAAGCGTCGCCCTTGGCGATCTTCACACCGTATGCCATGGCTACTTACCAGCCTTTCCGACCTTGCGGCGGATGACCTCGCCGGCGTACTTGACGCCCTTGGCCTTGTACGGGTCGGGCTTCCGCAGCTTGCGGATGTTCGCCGCGACCTCGCCGACCTTCTGCTTGTCGATGCCCTCGACCGAGAACTTCGTCGGCGACTCGACCTTGAACGAGATGCCCTCGGGCGCCTCGATCAGGATCGGGTGGCTGTAACCGAGCTGGAACTCCAGGCTGGAGCCCTTCGCGGCGACGCGGTAACCGACACCGCTGATCTCGAGCGCCTTCACGTAACCCGTGGTCACACCGGTGATCATGTTGGCCACCAGCGTGCGGGACAGGCCGTGAAGGGCCTTGTTCTGACGCTCGTCGTTCGGACGGGTGACGTTGAGCACGCCCTCGTCGCCCTTAACGATGTCGATCGGCGCGGCGACGGTGTGGCTCAGGGTGCCCTTGGAACCCTTCACCGTGACCGTGCGGCCCTCGATGGTGACGTCCACGCCGGCGGGAACCTGGATAGGCAGCTTGCCAATACGCGACATGAGCTTTCCTTCCTTTCCCGACTACCAGACGTAGGCGAGGACTTCCCCACCTACGCCCTTCTTGCCTGCCTGCTGGCCGGTCAGGAGACCGTGGGACGTGGAGATGATCGCCACGCCCAGGCCGCCGAGGACCTTCGGCAGGTTGGTGGACTTCGCGTAAACACGGAGGCCCGGCTTCGAGATCCGCTTGATGCCCGCGATGGAGCGCTCACGGTTCGGACCGAACTTGAGCTCGAGGACGAGGTTCTTGCCGACTTCGGCGTCCTCGACCTTCCAGCCCGTGATGAAGCCCTCCTGCTGGAGGATTTCCGCGATGTGAGACTTGATCTTGCTGTGCGGCATCGTCACGGAGTCGTGGTATGCCGAGTTCGCGTTACGCAGACGAGTCAGCATGTCCGCGATCGGATCAGTCATGGTCATGAATTGGCCTTCGGCCTCTCTCGCCGGGGTTTCCTGTATGCGCCATCCCTCTCCCCACACAGGGGCGGGACGGGTGCGGCGCGGGGACCTACGGCGTAGTAAGTCGTACGGGCGGCGGACGCCCAACCCTCCTAGCCTAAGCCATGGAGGCCTGGGCATCCGCCAACCCAGTGCTTACCGAGAGACTCCGGTCATCCCAAGTAAGGGATTACCAGGAGCTCTTGGTCACGCCCGGCAGCTCGCCACGGTGAGCCATCTCACGAAGGCACACGCG
Source organism: Streptomyces sp. NPDC016459 (assembly GCF_040632845.1). Taxonomy (NCBI): domain Bacteria; kingdom Bacillati; phylum Actinomycetota; class Actinomycetes; order Kitasatosporales; family Streptomycetaceae; genus Streptomyces; species Streptomyces sp. NPDC016459. The sequence goes on along the minus strand of NZ_JBEYCR010000002.1, from coordinate 189,886 downwards.
GCACAGGCCGAACTTTCGGTACACGGAGTGGGGACGACCACAACGCTGGCAACGCGTGTAGCCGCGCACGCCGAACTTGGGCTTGCGGGCAGCCTTCGCGATGAGAGCCTTCTTCGCCATCTCGCTTACGCCTCCTTGAACGGGAAGCCGAGGTGACGCAGAAGGGCTCGGCCCTCGTCGTCGTTGGTCGCCGTGGTCACCACGGTGATGTCCATACCCCGGACACGGTCGATCTTGTCCTGGTCGATCTCGTGGAACATGACCTGCTCCGTGAGACCGAAGGTGTAGTTGCCACGCCCGTCGAACTGCTTGGGGGACAGACCACGGAAGTCGCGGATGCGCGGAAGCGCGAGCGACAGGGTGCGGTCCAGGAACTCCCACATGCGGTCGCCACGGAGGGTGACGTGCGCACCGATCGGCTGGCCCTCGCGCAGCTTGAACTGCGCGATGGACTTACGAGCCTTGGTGACGGCCGGCTTCTGGCCGGTGATCGTGGTCAGGTCACGGACGGCACCGTCCATGAGCTTCGAGTCACGGGCGGCGTCGCCGACACCCATGTTGACCACGATCTTGACGAGGCCGGGAACCTGCATGACGTTCTCGTACGAGAACTCCTCACGCAGCTTGCCCGCGATCTCCTCGCGGTACTTCGTCTTGAGACGCGGAGTGGTGGTAGCCATCAGATGTCCTCACCCGTCCGCTTGGCAACGCGGATCTTGTTGCCCTCGTCGTCGAAGCGGAAACCGACACGCGTGACGACCTTCTTGCCGTCCTTCTCCACGACCAGCTGGACGTTGGAGACGTGGACCGGAGCCTCGGTCGTGACGATGCCACCGGCCTGCGACGGGCCGGCCTTGGTGTGCTTCTTGACCCGGTTGACACCCTCGACGAGGACGCGGTTCTCGCGGGGGAAGGCCGTGATGACCTTGCCCTGCTTGCCCTTGTCCTTACCGGTGATGACCTGGACCAGGTCGCCCTTCTTGATCTTCATGCTTACAGCACCTCCGGCGCGAGCGAGATGATCTTCATGAACTTCTTCTCGCGCAGCTCACGGCCCACCGGGCCGAAGATACGGGTGCCACGAGGGTCGCCGTCGTTCTTGAGAATGACAGCGGCGTTCTCGTCGAAGCGGATGTACGAGCCGTCCTGGCGGCGGCGCTCCTTGACGGTGCGAACGATGACCGCCTTGACGACGTCACCCTTCTTCACGTTGCCACCGGGGATCGCGTCCTTGACGGTGGCGACGATGACGTCACCGATGCCCGCGTAGCGGCGACCCGAGCCACCGAGAACACGGATGCAAAGGATTTCCTTGGCACCAGTGTTGTCGGCGACACGCAGTCGCGACTCCTGCTGGATCACGTCTATCTCCTGATTGTCTGCCGGTTCCCGGCGGGGTTCACCACTGTCTGGCGAACCCCGCCGAGCCTGGCGGAACTGACCTGAGGGAAACCCCTCAGGCTGAACTTTTGGATTCCCCTAGCGGGAAATTCCTTACTTGGCCTTCTCGAGGATCTCGACGACGCGCCAGTGCTTCGTCGACGACAGCTTCCGGGTCTCCATCAGGAGGACGCGGTCACCGATGCCGGCAGCGTTCTGCTCGTCGTGAGCCTTGAGCTTGTTGGTACGGCGGATGACCTTGCCGTACAGCGCGTGCTTGACGCGGTCCTCGACAGCGACGACGACGGTCTTGTCCATCTTGTCGCTGACGACCAGGCCCTCGCGGACCTTGCGAGCGTTGCGCTCGGTCTTCTGCTCAGTCACGTTGCTCTCGCTCATCAGGCGTTCTCCACCGTCTCGATGCCCAGCTCGCGCTCACGCATCAGGGTGTAGATCCGGGCGATGTCCTTACGGACGGACTTGAGCCGACCGTGGTTCTCGAGCTGACCAGTCGCCGCCTGGAAGCGGAGGTTGAACAGCTCTTCCTTGGCCTCGCGGAGCTTGTTGAGAAGCTCCTCGTTGCCCAGCTCGCGCAGCTCGGACGCCTTGGTACCGGCCGACATCACAGCTCACCTGCTTCGCGCTTTACGATCTTGCACTTCATCGGCAGCTTGTGGGCCGCACGGGTCAGGGCCTCGCGCGCGATCTTCTCGTTCGGGTAGGACAGTTCGAACATCACCCGACCCGGCTTGACGTTCGCGATCCACCACTCCGGAGAACCCTTACCGGAACCCATGCGGGTCTCGGCAGGCTTCTTCGTCAGCGGGCGGTCCGGGTAGATGTTGATCCAGACCTTGCCGCCACGCTTGATGTGGCGGGTCATCGCGATACGGGCCGCCTCGATCTGGCGGTTGGTCACGTACGCCGGCGTGAGGGCCTGAATGCCGTACTCGCCGAACGCAACCTGCGTACCACCCTTGCTCATACCCGAGCGCTTGGGGTGGTGCTGCTTGCGGTGCTTGACCCTACGGGGGATCAGCATTTCGGTCAGGCCTCCGTTCCGGTGCTCTCAGCCGGAGCGGCAGCGGCGGCGGGAGCGTCGGCCTTGGGGGCCTCGGCAGCCGGCGCGGACTGCTGCTGCGGCTTGCGGCCGCGGCCGCCACGCTCGCCACCGCGGCCACCACGGCCGGCGGGACGGTCGCCAGCGCCACCCGCACCACGGGCCGGGCGGTTACCCGCACGGGCCGCAGCGTTCTCGGCGCGGACCTCGGCGATGTTCTTGACGTCGCCCTTGTAGATCCAGACCTTCACGCCGATGCGGCCGAAGGTCGTCTTGGCCTCGAAGAAGCCGTAGTCGACGTTCGCGCGGAGGGTGTGCAGGGGCACACGGCCCTCGCGGTAGAACTCCGAGCGGGACATCTCGGCGCCGCCGAGGCGACCGCCGCACTGGATCTTGATGCCCTTGGCGCCGGCCTTCATCGTGCCCTGCATGCTCTTACGCATGGCGCGACGGAAGGAGACGCGGGAGGAGAGCTGCTCGGCAACGGCCTGGGCGACCAGCTGAGCGTCCATCTCGGGGTTCTTGACCTCGAGGATGTTCAGCTGGACCTGCTTGCCCGTGAGCTTCTCGAGGTCGCCGCGGATGCGGTCGGCCTCGGCGCCACGGCGGCCGATGACGATGCCGGGACGCGCGGTGTGGATGTCCACCCGCACGCGGTCACGGGTGCGCTCGATCTCAACCTTCGAGATGCCGGCGCGCTCCATGCCGGACGTCATCATCCGACGGATGGCGACGTCTTCCTTGACGTAGTCCTTGTACAGCTTGTCGGCGTACCAGCGGGACTTGAAGTCCGTGGTGATGCCGAGCCGGAACCCATGCGGGTTAACCTTCTGGCCCATTACCGGGTTCCTTCCTTGCTGCTGACGACCACGGTGATGTGGCTGGTCCGCTTACGGATCCGGTAGGCACGGCCCTGAGCACGCGGACGGAACCGCTTCAGGGTCGGGCCCTCATCCACGTACGCCTCGCTGATGACCAGCGAAGAGGCGTCAGTGTGGTCGTAGTTGTGTGCAGCGTTGGCGATGGCGCTGTCCAGCACCTTGCCAACCGGCACGCTCGCGGCCTGCGGGGCGAAACGCAGGACCGCCTGAGCCTCCGTGGCGTCCATGCCACGGATAAGGTCCACCACGCGGCGGGCCTTCATGGGCGTGACGCGGATGTACCGCGCCTGGGCCCTGGCTTCCATGGTTGTCCTTCCAGTGTCTGTCATGGTCGATTCCACCCCGCTACTAGCGGCGCTTCGACTTCCGGTCGTCCTTCACGTGACCCCGGAAGGTGCGCGTCGGCGAGAACTCGCCGAGCTTGTGGCCGACCATCGACTCGGTGACAAACACCGGAATGTGGGTCTTGCCGTTGTGCACCGCGATCGTGTGGCCGAGCATGGCCGGGATGATCATCGAGCGACGGGACCAGGTCTTGATGACGTTCTTGGTACCGGCTTCGTTCTGTACGTCCACCTTCTTTACGAGGTGGCCGTCAACGAAGGGTCCCTTCTTGAGACTACGCGGCATCTAAACCCGCTCCTAGCGCTTCTTGTTCGTCTTGCGGCGGCGGACGATGTACTTGCTCGAAGCCTTCTTCGGCGAGCGAGTACGACCCTCCTTCTGACCCCACGGGGAGACCGGGTGGCGACCACCGGAGGTCTTACCCTCACCACCACCGTGCGGGTGGTCCACCGGGTTCATCGCCACACCGCGAACGGTCGGGCGAACGCCCAGCCAGCGCTTGCGGCCGGCCTTGCCCCAGTTGATGTTCGACTGCTCGGCGTTGCCGACCTCGCCGATGGTGGCGCGGCAGCGGGCGTCGACGAGACGGATCTCACCGGACGGCATACGAAGGTGGGCCATCGTGCCCTCCTTCGCCAGCAGCTGCACGGAGGCACCAGCGGAGCGCGCGAACTTGGCGCCGCCACCGGGACGGAGCTCGATCGCGTGGATCGTGGTACCGACCGGGATGTTGCGGAGGGCCAGGTTGTTGCCGGGCTTGATGTCAGCGCCGGGGCCGTTCTCGACGCGGTCACCCTGCGTCAGACCCTTGGGGGCGATGATGTAGCGCTTCTCGCCGTCCACGTAGTGGAGCAGCGCGATGCGCGCGGTGCGGTTGGGGTCGTACTCGATGTGAGCGACCTTCGCCGGCACGCCGTCCTTGTCGTGACGACGGAAGTCGATCACACGGTAGGCGCGCTTGTGGCCGCCACCCTGGTGTCGAACCGTGATCCGACCGGTGTTGTTACGGCCGCCCTTGCTGTGCAGGGGGCGGACCAGCGACTTCTCCGGCGTGGACCGCGTGATCTCGACGAAGTCGGCTACGGAGGAGCCACGGCGGCCCGGCGTAGTCGGCTTGTACTTGCGGATTCCCATTTCTCAGTCCTCGTCCGATTCCGGACGATCCAGACCGCCGTTAGGCGGTCGGACCGCCGAAGATGTCGATACGGTTGCCCTCGGCAAGGGTCACGATGGCGCGCTTGGTGTCCTTGCGCTTACCGAAACCGGCCTTGGTGCGCTTGCGCTTGCCCTGGCGGTTGATCGTGTTGACCCCGGTGACCTTGACCGAGAAGACCGCCTCGACGGCCTGCTTGATCTGGGTCTTGTTGGAGCCAGGCGCGACGATGAACGTGTACTTGTTCTCGTCCAGCAGGGCGTAGCTCTTCTCCGAGACGACCGGCTTGACGAGAATGTCGCGCGGGTCCGAGAAGGTCTTGCTGGTGACGACGGCCTCAGTCATCAGGCGTCGCTCCCTTCGGTCTCAGCGGTCTGGGGGCCAGACACGAAGGACTCGAAGGCGGCCTGGGTGAAGACCACGTCGTCGGAGACGATCACGTCGTACGTGTTGAGCTGGCCCGGCTCCAGGATGTGCACCTGGGGCAGGTTACGAGCGGACAGCCACGCGGCCTCGTCGGAGCGCTCGACGACCAGGAGCAGGTTCTTGCGCTCCGAGATCTTGCCGAACAGCGTCTTCGCGGCCTTGGTGGAGATCTCACCCTCGACCACGCCGGTGACGACGTGGATGCGGGAGTGGGTGGCCCGGTCCGAGAGGGCACCGCGGAGGGCGGCGACCTTCATCTTCTTCGGGGTCCGCTGCGAGTAGTCACGCGGCTGCGGGCCGTGGACGACGCCACCACCGGCGAACTGCGGGGCGCGGGTCGAACCCTGACGGGCGCGGCCGGTGCCCTTCTGGCGGTACGGCTTCTTGCCACCACCGCGGACTTCGCCACGGGTCTTGGTCTTGTGCGTGCCCTGACGGGCCGCGGCCAGCTGCGCGACGACGACCTGGTGGATCAGCGGAATGCTGACCTTGGCGCCGAAGATCTCCTGGGGGAGGTCGACGGTCCCGGCCTTGTCGCCTGCCGGCGAAAGGATGTCAATGGTGCTCATCGGTTCCTCAAACCCCCTTGGCCGCGGTGCGGACCAGGACGAGGCCACCGTTGGGGCCGGGGACGGCGCCCTTGATGAGCAGCAGACCCTTCTCGGCGTCAACGGCGTGGACGGTCAGGTTCTGGGTGGTCACACGCTCGTTGCCCATGCGACCAGCCATCTTCATGCCCTTGAAGACACGGCCCGGGGTGGCACAGCCACCGATGGAACCGGGCTTGCGGTGCACGCGGTGGGCACCGTGCGACGCCTTGCCACCACGGAAGTTGTGGCGCTTCATGACGCCGGCGAAGCCCTTGCCCTTGCTCTTCGCGGTGACGTCGACCTTCACGCCGGCCTCGAAGAGCTCGGCGGTGATCTCCTGGCCGAGCGTGTACTCGGAGGCGTCAGCGGTGCGGAGCTCCACCAGGTGGCGGCGCGGGGTGACGTCGGCCTTGGCGAAGTGACCCTTGAGGGGCTTGTTCACCTTGCGAGGGTCGATCTCGCCGAAGGCGATCTGGACCGACTCGTAGCCGTCGACGTCGTTCGTACGGACCTGGGTCACGACATTCGGGCCGGCCTTGACGACGGTCACCGGGACGACCCGGTTGTTCTCGTCCCAGACCTGCGTCATGCCGAGCTTCTCGCCCAGGATGCCCTTGATGTTCTTAGCCATCTCGCGCGTCACCTCAGAGCTTGATCTCGATGTCGACGCCCGCCGGCAGGTCGAGGCGCATGAGCGAGTCAACCGTCTTCGGCGTGGGGTCGAGGATGTCGATGAGGCGCTTGTGCGTGCGCATCTCGAAGTGCTCGCGCGAGTCCTTGTACTTGTGCGGCGACTTGATGACGCAGTACACGTTCTTCTCAGTGGGCAGCGGCACCGGGCCCGCGACCGACGCACCAGTGCGCGTCACCGTCTCGACGATCTTCTTCGCCGAGGAATCGATGACCTCGTGGTCGTAGGCCTTGAGCCGGATGCGGATCTTCTGTCCCGCCATGGCTACTAGTAGTCCTTTGTCTCGTAACGCTCTGGAACCCGGTCGGCTGTGCTTGATGGACAGCGCCGTCCTGTCTCCGACCCACGCGGTCGGGCGTGTCGCACTCCCTCTACGCAGAAACCCGTAAGGATTTCCCAACCAAGGGGGTGCGGTCGCCATGACCGCCGGCCGGGGGCGGACACCCACCGGGTGCCTGGCCGGTACCCCGCTGACGCTTCCCAGAAGATTCCCGTACGTCCGCCCCTGAGAAGGGGCGACGAGTACTGTGGGACTCGCTTCCGGTCCTCCCGACGGGAGGCGCGCAGCATCGGCACTCAACCGAGCAACCCCGACAGTCTGCCATACGGGGGCATCCGGCCGCCAATCAGAACCGGAGACTGTACCCCACGTCACGTACGGTCATGCGCCGGGCGCGAGCGCCCGGTCCTCGCGCCCCCTCCCATTCACGCCAACCGCCGTGCGCGTTCCGTGAGATGACGCCGCTCCGGGGCGCTCGTCGTCCGACGGGCCGCCTCCCGGTACGCGGCGGACGCGGCCTCCTTGTCGCCGAGGAGTTCGAGCAGATGCGCCCGGGCGGCGAGCAGCCGGTGGTGCCGGGCCGTGCGCCTGTCCTTCGTCAGCTCGTCCAGGAGGGCGAGACCGGCTCCGGGACCGTGGACCATCGCGACGGCCACCGCCCGGTTGAGGGTGACCATCGGGTTCGGCCCGGTCAGCTCCAGGAGCTCGTACAGCGCGAGGATCTGCCGCCAGTCCGTGGCCTCGGCGGACTCGGCCTCGTCGTGGACGGCCGCGATGGCGGCCTGGAGCTGGTACGGGCCCACCCGGCCGCGCGGCAGGGTGCGGCTCAGCAGCCCGACGCCCTCCGCGACGAGCCCGGCGTCCCAGCGCCCCCGGTCCTGCTCCGCCAGCGGAACCAGCTCTCCGTGCGGGCCCGTGCGGGCCGGCCTGCGGGCGTCGGTGAGCAGCATCAGGGCGAGCAGGCCCGCCGTCTCGGGGTCCTCGGGCAGCAGCCGGTGGAGCAGCCGCGCGAGCCGGATCGCCTCCGTGGACAGCTCGGGCGCGGTGAGCTCGTCCCCGGCGCTGGCCGTGTAGCCCTCGTTGAACACGAGGTAGAGCACGTGCCGCACCTCGGCGAGCCGGGCCGCCCGGTCCTCCCCCTCGGGCAGGGCGAGCGAGCCGCCGGCCGCCTTGATCGTCTGCTTGGCCCGGCTGATCCGCTGCGCCATGGTCGCCTCGGGCACGAGGAAGGCGGCGGCGATCTGCGCGGTGGTGAGACCGCCGACCGCGCGCAGGGTGAGCGCGATCCGGCTGGGCGGCGACAGGTCGGGGTGGCAGCAGAGGAAGAGCAGGGGGAGCGAGTCGTCCCGGTCGGTGCCCGGCGCGTCGTCGGCGGCGGGCGCGAGGAGCGCGGAGTCCGGGGTGGCGAGGGCCACGGTGTCCTCGCGGCGCCTGCGGGCGGCCTCGCTGCGCACCAGGTCGACGTACCGGCGGCCGGCGACGGTCACCAGCCAGCCGCGCGGGTTCGTGGGGACGCCCTGCTCCGGCCACTGCGCGGCGGCGGCGATCAGGGCCTCCTGGACGGCGTCCTCGCAGAGGTCGAAGTCGCCGTACCGCCGTACGAGCGTACCGAGGACCTGCGGCGCGTGGGTGCGCAGCAGGTCCTCGACCGGGTCCGGCCCGCTCACACGTCCGCCGCGGACTCGTGCAGGACCGGCCACAGCTCGACGGGGTCGACGTCCGCGAAGGGCATGTCCGCGGCGATCTCCTGGGCCCGCTCCAGGCTGTCGCAGTCGAGCAGGTAGAAGCTGGCCAGGTACTCCTTGGTCTCCAGGTACGGCCCGTCGGTGACGGCGGGGGCGCCGTCCTCGCGCCGGACGAGCTGGGCCGCGGCCGCGTCGGCGAGCCCGTACGCGCCGAGCAGTTCACCGCTCTCCCGGTACCTGCGGTTGAAGGCCTCCTGGCGGGCGATCGCCTCGGGCCAGGCCTCGGCGGGGAAGGAGTCCCACTTGGCCTGGTTGCCGTAGATCATCGCGACGTACTTCATCTCGGGTGTCCTCCCCGTCCCGCGCGCCCTCGTGGCGCGCCGTCACCCTTCGGTCGGAACCATGATCGCCCCCTCGACATCCGTCCGCGGGATTCCCACACTTTTTCTCCGGCCCGTCCTCGGCACAACCTCTTCGCACACAGATTCGTCTTCCAGGCGACCACTGAGCGAAGGACCCGCACGTGCAGCCCACCCCTCCCCGCCGGCGAGCGGTACTCGCCGCAGCCCTCGCGGTCACCACGGCCACCGCCGGGTGTTCCGTACCGGAGCCGCGCCGGACGGCGCCGACCGCCGACCCGGCGCCGGGGAAGCCGATCGCCCCCGCACGGGCCCGGCGGGCACTGCTCATGCAGTTCTCCGCGCATCCGGACGACGACCTGTACTTCATGAACCCGGACACGCAGCGGCTGATCGACGCGGGTGTCCCGCTCGTCTCCGTGTACGTGACGGCCGGCGAGCACACCGGCCGGAACCGGATCGCGGGGATGCCCGAGACTCCCCCGGACCGGGCGGCCTACGCGTCGGCCCGCCACCAGGGCCTGCGCCAGTCGTACGCCGTGGCGCTCGGCCTTCCGATGTTCACGCCGTGGCGGCGGGAGGCGCTGACGCTGCCCGGCGGCCGACGGGCCGAGGTCGACACGCTCACCCACGGGGGCCGCCGGATCGAGTTGGTCCTCCTCAACCTGCCGATGCACACCTCCCGCCGCTACATGGCCATGCCCGCGCTCTGGGGCGACCGCGCCCTGGAGGTACGGACCCGTCTGCCGGCCGGCTCCCCCGTCACCCGCGCGGACACCTACGACTACGACCAGCTGATCACCGCCCTCGCCTGGCTGCTCGCCCGCCACCGGCCCACGGTGGTGCACACCCTCGACCCGGACCCGGACGTCCAGGACGGCGACGAGGCCACCCGGCGGCGGAACTCCGAGCAGCCGGGGTACTCGGACCACGGGGACCACACGGCGGTCGCCTGCTTCACCTGGGCGGCGCTCGCCCGCTGGGTCTCGGACGCGGTCCGCGACGGCGAGCCGATACCGGCGTTCACGACGAGGGCCTTCCGGGGCTACTACAACCGGCACTGGCCGAAGAACCTCCCCCCGGCGGTCCTGGAGGAGAAGGCCGCGCGTCTCGTCCCGTACGGCGGCGACCCGGACTGGCGGTGCGGGAACCCCTCGGGCTGCGGCGACTACGGCGTCGGCGGCGACCGGCCGCTCACCAGCCGCAAGGGCTGGGTCCGCTCCACCCACCACCGCTGGCCGTCGGCGGGCCCCGCGCTCGCCGAGGAGCCCGACGGACGGCTCACGGCGTACGGCGTCCTCGGGCTGCGCGCGGTCCGCTGGCGCGAGTCGGCGCCCGGCTCCTGGGGCGAGCCGGCGGATCTCGGCGGCGGCCCGCTCGCGCCCGCGCTCGGCTCCGCGGTGCTCGGTGACGGCCGGGTGCTGCTCTTCGGGGTGCGGTTCGCCGCCCTCGACGGGCACGGCGGGGCCAACCGGCGCGAGGTGGTGCTCCTGGAGCAGCGCTCCCCCGGTGGCCCGTTCCTGGCCTGGCGGGGGCTCGGCGGTCCGGAGCGCGGCGACGACCGGGGGCGGCGGATCGGCGCCCCGGTGGCGGTCACGGCCCCCGACGGCCGGGTCCACCTCTTCGTACGGAACGCGGACAAGGGCGTGTCGACGCGGGTACGGGCGGCGGACGGCAGCTGGGGCCCGTGGCAGGCGCTCCCCGGTGGGGCGGAGGTCCAGGACGGTCTGGCCGTCTCGGTGGACGCGGCGGGCCGGGTGCACGTGTACGCGGCGGGGCGGGAGTCCGTACGGCACTGGGTGGACGGGCAGGAGCGGGCGGGCCGGCTGCCGCGCTCCGGGTCCACGGTGGCGAGCGCGGGCGGCGCGCTGTACCACCGGGCTCCGGCCGCGGCGAAGCTGCTCGGTCCCGGCGGGGACACCGGTCTCGACGGGTACGGAGGGGTGGTCGCCGCGCGCTCGGCGGCGCTCGGGACGGTGCTGCTGGGCACGGACGCGCGGGGCCGGGTGACGGTACGGGCCGGCGGCCGGTCGCGCACCCGTACGAAGGGCCCGGCGGCGGTGTCGGCCTCGCTGCACCTGGGCGCGCGCGGGGCGACCGTGGTGGGCGTCGGCGCGGACGGGCATCCCTGGAGCTGGCGGCCGTAGCAGGGACGGGAACGCGAGAAGGCCCCGCACCGTGAGGTGCGGGGCCTTCTTTGACTGCTAGCAGCTCGTCCGAGCTACCAGGTCAGTTCAAGATCAGGCGTTGATCTTGACGACCTGGCCGGCGCCGACGGTCCGGCCACCCTCACGGATGGCGAACTTGAGGCCCTCCTCCATGGCGATGGGCTGGATCAGCTCAACGCTCATGGCGGTGTTGTCGCCCGGCATGACCATCTCGGTGCCCTCGGGGAGGGTCACGACGCCGGTCACGTCCGTGGTACGGAAGTAGAACTGCGGGCGGTAGTTGTTGAAGAAGGGGGTGTGACGGCCACCCTCGTCCTTCGACAGGATGTAGGCCTGGGCCTCGAAGCTCGTGTGCGGCGTGACCGAACCCGGCTTGATGATGACCTGGCCGCGCTCGACGTCCTCGCGCTTGATGCCACGGAGGAGCAGACCGACGTTCTCGCCCGCCTGGCCCTCGTCGAGCAGCTTGCGGAACATCTCGATACCGGTGACCGTGGTGGTGGTCTTCTCGGTCTTGATGCCGATGATGTCGACGGTCTCGTTGACCTTGAGGATGCCGCGCTCGATACGACCGGTGACGACGGTGCCACGACCGGTGATCGTGAAGACGTCCTCGATCGGCATCAGGAACGGCTTGTCGACGTCGCGCTCGGGCTGCGGGATGGACTCGTCGACGGCCTTCATCAGACCGAGGAGCTTGTCCGCCCACTCCTTGTCGCCCTCGAGCGCCTTCAGCGCCGAGACGCGGACGACCGGCAGGTCGTCGCCCGGGAACTCGTACTCGGAGAGGAGCTCACGCACCTCGAGCTCGACGAGCTCCAGGATCTCCTCGTCGTCCACCATGTCGGCCTTGTTCAGGGCGACGACGATGTACGGAACGCCGACCTGGCGGGCCAGGAGCACGTGCTCCTTGGTCTGCGGCATCGGGCCGTCGGTGGCGGCGACCACGAGGATGGCGCCGTCCATCTGCGCCGCACCCGTGATCATGTTCTTGATGTAGTCCGCGTGACCGGGGCAGTCGACGTGGGCGTAGTGACGCGACTCGGTCTGGTACTCGACGTGCGCGATCGAGATCGTGATACCGCGCTGGCGCTCCTCGGGAGCCTTGTCGATCTGGTCGAAGGCCGAGGCCTCGTTCAGGTCCGGGTACGCGTCGTGCAGCACCTTGGTAATGGCGGCCGTGAGGGTCGTCTTACCGTGGTCGATGTGACCGATGGTGCCGATGTTGACGTGCGGCTTAGTCCGCTCGAACTTCGCCTTCGCCACGGGGGTCCTCCTGGAGAGTGGTTCTGTACGCCTTGCTTCATCGGCGCCAGGTGATCTTTGCTGGGATGCCAGTCGCCGGGGCCCGTTCCTCGGGTTGCGGGGTCTTGGCCCCGACGACTGGTGTCAAGCCTAAAGCGTGAACTTGGGAGAGTTACTCGCCCTTGGCCTTCGCGATGATCTCCTCGGCGACGTTCCGCGGAACCTCGGCGTAGGAGTCGAACTGCATCGAGTAGCTTGCGCGACCCGAGGTCTTGCTGCGGAGGTCGCCGACGTAGCCGAACATCTCCGAAAGGGGCACGAGGCCCTTCACGACGCGAGCGCCGCTGCGCTCCTCCATGGCCTGGATCTGACCACGGCGGGAGTTGATGTCGCCGATGACCTCACCCATGTAGTCCTCGGGCGTGGTGACCTCGACGGACATCATGGGCTCGAGGATGACGGGCGAAGCCTTGCGCGCGGCCTCCTTGAAGGCCTGCGAACCGGCGATCTTGAAGGCGAGCTCGGAGGAGTCGACCTCGTGGTAGCCACCGTCGAGAAGGATGACGCGAACGCCGGTCATCTCGTAGCCGGCCAGGATGCCGAACTGCATGGCCTCCTGCGCACCCGCGTCGACCGAAGGGATGTACTCCTTCGGGATGCGGCCACCGGTGACCTTGTTCACGAACTCGTACGAGGCGTCGCCGCCCTCGATGGGCTCGATCGCGATCTGCACCTTGGCGAACTGACCGGTACCACCGGTCTGCTTCTTGTGGGTGTAGTCAAGTCGCTCGACGGCCTTGCGGATCGTCTCGCGGTACGCGACCTGCGGCTTGCCGACGTTCGCCTCGACCTTGAACTCGCGACGCATGCGGTCGACGAGGATGTCGAGGTGAAGCTCGCCCATACCACCGATGATGGTCTGGCCGGTCTCCTCGTCCGAGTGCACCTGGAAGGAGGGGTCCTCCTCCGCGAGACGCTGGATGGCGACACCCAGCTTCTCCTGGTCACCCTTGGACTTGGGCTCGATGGCGACCTGAATGACCGGGGCCGGGAAGTCCATGGACTCCAGGATGACCGGGTTCTTGTCGTCACACAGCGTCTCACCGGTGGTGGTCTGCTTGAGGCCCATGACGGCGACGATGTCGCCGGCGCCCACCGAGTCGATCTCCTCACGCTTGTTCGCGTGCATGCGGTAGATCTTGCCGATGCGCTCCTTCTTGCCCTTGACGGAGTTCAGCACCGCGGTGCCGGCCTCCAGGCGACCGGAGTAGATCCGGACGAAGGTGAGCTTGCCGAGGTGCGGGTCGCTCGCGATCTTGAACGCGAGGGCCGACAGCGGCTCGTCGTCGGACGGCTTGCGCCGCACGATCTCCTCCGCGTCCTTGACGCTGTGGCCCTCGATGGCCTCGACGTCCAGGGGGGAGGGGAGGTAGCGCACGACCGCGTCGAGCAGGGGCTGGACGCCCTTGTTCTTGAACGCGGTGCCACAGAAGACGGGGGTGATCGTCTTCTCGCCGCCACCCTTGCCGGAGGCAATGGTGATGCGACGGACGGCGGCGTAGAGCTGCTCCTCGGTGGGCTCGACGCCCTCGAGGAAGAGCTCCATGATCTCTTCGTCGTTCTCCGCGACGGTCTCGACCAGCTTGCCGCGCCATTCTTCGGCGAGCTCGGTGTGCGAGGCCGGGATGTCGACGACGTCGTACATCTCACCCTTGCTGGCCTCGGCGGACCAGACAAGAGCCTTCATGCGGACGAGGTCGACGACGCCCTGGAAGTCCATCTCGGCGCCGATCGGGAGCTGCATGACGATCGGGACGGCGCCGAGGCGCTCCACGATCATGTCGACGCAGCGGAGGAACTCGGCGCCCGTGCGGTCGAGCTTGTTGACGAAGCAGATGCGCGGGACGCCGTAGCGGTCCGCCTGTCGCCAGACAGTCTCGGACTGGGGCTCGACACCGGCCACACCGTCGAACACGGTGACAGCACCGTCGAGCACGCGCAGCGAACGCTCCACCTCGACGGTGAAGTCGACGTGACCCGGCGTGTCGATGATGTTGATCGTGTGATCGACATCCTCGAGCGGCCAGTGACAGGTCGTCGCGGCGGACGTGATCGTGATGCCGCGCTCCTGCTCCTGCTCCATCCAGTCCATCGTGGCAGCGCCGTCGTGGACTTCACCGATCTTGTACGAGACACCGGTGTAGAACAGGATCCGCTCGGTGGTGGTCGTCTTGCCCGCGTCGATGTGCGCCATGATGCCGATGTTGCGCACCTTGGCAAGGTCAAGCGAAGTGGTAGCCATATCGGCTCAGTCTTCTCTCGGTCTCGATGTGGGTTGCGACTACCAGCGGTAGTGCGCGAAGGCCTTGTTGGACTCGGCCATCTTGTGCGTGTCCTCGCGCTTCTTGACGGCCGCACCGAGGCCGTTCGAGGCGTCGAGAAGCTCGTTCATGAGTCGCTCGGTCATGGTCTTCTCACGACGGGCACGGGAGTAACCCACGACCCAGCGGAGCGCCAGGGTCGCGGCGCGACCCGGCTTGACCTCGATCGGCACCTGGTAGGTGGCGCCACCGACACGGCGGGACTTGACCTCGAGCGACGGCTTGACGTTCTCAAGCGCGCGCTTCAGCGTGATGACCGGGTCAGCGCCGGTCTTCTCGCGGAGGCCTTCCATGGCACCGTAGACGATGCGCTCGGCGGTGGAGCGCTTGCCGTCCAGCAGGATCTTGTTGATCAGCGAGGTGACAAGAGGAGAGCTGTAGACCGGGTCGATGATGACCGGGCGCTTCGGGGCGGGGCCCTTACGAGGCATTCTTACTTCTCCTTCTTGGCGCCGTAGCGGCTGCGAGCCTGCTTACGGTTCTTGACGCCCTGCGTGTCGAGGGAACCGCGGATGATCTTGTAGCGAACACCCGGCAGGTCCTTCACACGGCCACCGCGCACGAGCACGATCGAGTGCTCCTGCAGGTTGTGACCCTCGCCCGGGATGTAGGCCGTGACCTCGATGCCCGAGGTCAGACGCACACGCGCGACCTTACGGAGGGCCGAGTTCGGCTTCTTCGGGGTGGTCGTGAACACACGCGTGCAGACGCCGCGACGCTGAGGGGAACCCTCGAGTGCGGGCGTCTTGTTCTTCTCGACCTTGTCCTGCCGGCCCTTCCGGACCAGCTGCTGGATCGTAGGCACTACTTCTCCGGTTTCTGTGTGCCGTCGTCAAACTAACCTGGAACATTTACCGACCCACGCGGTCGGGTGTGTCGAATCGCGCGGACCCCCACCGCCGAGGCGGAGGAGGCGCGGATCACGGTTGCCGGTATCTGACTCGCTTTGCGGTTGAGGACACGCACGCGAGCCCAGGCACACCCCAGGCACAAGGCTTGAGCGTACCTATCGCATGGACTCCGGTCAAAACAAATGCCCACGCGCACGCGGTCCCGGCCGAAGCGGGCCGGGACCGGACAAGATCACCCCGGGTCAGTCCCGGGCGGTACGGCGCGGTTCGACGGGCTCGGCGGGCCGCTCCGTCCCGGTCTCGGGCTCCAGGAACTGGTTGACGACCTTGACGAACACACCCATGCGCTCGTCCGGCACCCCGAGCCAGCGGGCGAAGTCCTCCAGCGAGGGCTGCCAGTCGCTCGGCGGCAGCAGGTCCGCCGCCATCGGCAGTTCCTCCGGGGTCACGCGCCCGGACCGGACCAGCATGTCGCGGACGGAGACGCCGAGCAGCGGGGCGATCCTGCGCATGGTCTCCAGGTCGGGCATGCTCTGCCGCTGCAGCAGGCGCGTCACGGCGGCGCGGTGCACGCCGGCCTCGTCGGCGATACGGGACTTGCCGCCGCCCCGGGGACTGTCGATGTCGTATCCGCGCGCTCTCATCAGGCCTTCGACCCAGCCTGCGAACGCGTCGAGCCCTTGACTGCTCATGTCTACCGCTCCCTTACTCCCCACCCTCCGGATGCCTTACCTTAGCGTGCTTGCGCGCACAGAATTACGTGCTTTCGGGCACGCAATCGTGTCGAACCGATGAAGACCGGGCCGGAGCCCCTTTCGGATCTAGTTGCGCGCTCGCACGCAACGTGTCAGGCTGCTCATCGCCGCACTCGTCGGCCCCCTGAGCCCCATAAGCCCCACCGGCCCCATGGACGCCCCGGTGGCCCCGGCCCGTGGAGAAACCTCTTGTTCCCGTCCGACCCGTCCCCCTGGCAGGCCTCCGCCGCGTGCGCCGGCCTCTCCCCCTCCGTCGTCTTCGCCCGCCGGCCCAAGGACGCGGCCCCGGCGCTGCGCGCCTGCGCCGACTGCCCCGTCCGCCGCGAGTGCGAGGCGGCCGTGGCCCCGGCCGAGAGCTACTTCGACGGCGTCTGCGCGGGCCGCCTGTGGCGCAACGGCCGCCCGGCGGACGCCCAGCGCGTCGCGAAGGCGGTCGCACTGGCGGGGAGTCGCCACCGTGGCTGACCTCACCGACCGCACGGAAGGCACCGACGGCGCGAACGCCGCCGACCGCACGAACGTCACCGCCGGCACCGTCGCGCCCGTGCTGCGGGACATCGCCCTCTGGGCCGCCTCCCTCGTACGGCAGTTCCCCGAGCTGTCCGAGGAGCTGGCCCCCGGGCGCCGCTCCCCCACCGCCACCGCCCCCGCCGCCCCGCACCCCGGCCGCGACGAGCTGATCCGCGAGGAGCGGCGCGAGGCCCTGCTGCTCGAACAGCGGCACGGCCTCTCCGTTCCCGGGCACGGCGCCGCCCCGATCCGGCTCCACATCTCCGACGCGATCCGGGACATCACCGACGGCGTGGTGGAGCTGGAGGAGGCCGTCTGCGCCCGGCTCGCCCTGCCCCGGCCACCCCGCGCCGGGGTGATCGAGCGGCTGCGACGGATCGTCGGCCTGCTCGACGCCGTCTCCGCCCACCCGGTCCTCGCCCGGCACGTGCGGGACGAGATCCGGCGGATGGCCCGCCGGTGCGCCCGGACCCTCGGTGACACGGAGACGATCGTCCGGGTCTCGGGGCGCTGCCCGTGGTGCGACTCGGTGTCGCTGCGGGCGTTCCCCGACCGGCGCGCGGTGCTGTGCGTGAACCCGGCGTGCGTGTGTACGGACCCGGCGTGCGGCTGTCAGGACGACCCCGCGTACCGGCATCTGTGGCCCGAGGACGCGTGGGCCGGACTGACGGAGGCCTCGGGGACCCGCACCGAGGAGATCGAAGCGGCGATGGACGACACGAAGGAGACCTCATGCTGAGTTCACCCGCGATGCCGGGACTTCCCCCGCTTCCCGCGCTGATCCCCGGGCCGCTCGCCGCCGAGGAGGCGGGGGTCGCCCCCGCGACGATCCGCAAGTGGGTCCAGCTGGGACACCTGCGGGCCGCGGGCAGGGCGGGTCGCGCCCAGCTGTTCCGCCTGGAGGACGTCTTCGCGGCGGAGCGGCTGGCCCGCCGCCGTACCCGTACGGCCTGATCGTTCGTCACGCAAGCCCCCACACCCGAGCGCCCCGAGTCCGGATCCGGACTCGGGGCGCTTCGTCATGCCGTGAGGAAGGCGCGCAGGGAGCGGACCAGGGCGTCGGCGAAGCGCTCGCGCACCGGCTCGGCGACACGGTCGAGGGAGAGGTACGGGTTGAGGTCCTCCAGCTCGACGAGGAGCAGTTCGCCGCCGGGGGCGCGGCAGGCGTCGACGCGCTGGACGCCGTGGTCGAGGGTGTTCCAGTCGATGAGGCGGCGCGCGAAGGCGAGGTCGTCCTCGGTGGGTTCGTACGGCTCCAGGACCCAGCGGCGCTCGGGGTCGGGGGCGTACAGGGCGTACTGGAAGAAGTGGTCGACGAAGTAGAAGGAGACCTCGTACCGGAAGTCGATGCGGGGCTGGACGAGGAGTTCGCCGTAGGTGAGGCCGGCGAGCTCCTCGTACGGGAGGAAGCGCAGTCCTATGGAGTCCGCCCCGGTCTTGGGCTTCACCGCGTACTCCCCGACGGCGGGCAGCCGGTGGAGGTCCTCGGGACGGTCGGCGGTGGGGATGACGGGGTACCCGGCGGCGGTGAGGTCGAGCAGGTACTGCTTGCCGGCCATGTCGCCGCGGCCGTGGAGCGGGTTGTAGACGCGGGTGCCGAGGGCCAGGGCCCGCTCGCGGAAGGCCTCGTACTCCTTCTGGTACGCGAGGACCGGGCCGCTGTTGCGGACGACGACGGCGTCGAAGCCCTCCATGAGGGCAGCGGCGTCGAGCGGGTGGCAGAGGGCGAGGTCGAAGTCCTCGCGCAGCCGGGCGGTGAGGTGGATGTCCTCGTCGCCGTAGCGCCTCCCCCTGGCGGGGTAGGTCAGGTCGGTCACGTAGAGCAGGCGGGGGCGGTCGGCGGGCACGGGGGGCTCCCTCGGTTGGGTGACGGTCAACCTATCGAGCCGGGTGGCGGCCGGGCGGATACGGCTCCACTCCCGCCCGTCGAGCCGGGTGGCGCCCGGGCGGATACGGCTCCACTCCCGCCCGTCGAGCCGGGTGGCGCCCGGGCGGATACGGATCCACTCCCGTTTTAGTTGCGTGCGCGCACGATCGCTGTCACAGTTGGTGCAGCGGCGGAGCTGCGCCCGCAGGACGGGACGCGGCTCCGCCGTCCGCCGTCCGGGCGCGCTGCCGCGCCCCGCCCCCTCCCGCCGGAGCGCCCCGGGCGGCACCCCGTCCCGCCATCCCTCCCCTCACCCGAGGAGAACCGTCATGACCACTCCCCCGAGTGCGTTCCCGGACGTCGAGAAGCTGGTCGTCGACGTCCTCAAGGCCGACCCCGCCCTGGCCGGCGCGACCATCGCGGTCAACGCGCCGGCCGGCTTCGACGGCACCCAGAGCGCGGTCCTGGTGAACCGCCGCGGCGGCGCCTGGATCGGCGATCTGCACGTCGACATGCCGCTGATCGAGTTCGAGGTGTACGGGCCGAGCAAGAACGCCGCCCACCTCCTCGCCAACGGCGCCCGCCGGGCCCTGCTCGCCACCATCGGCAAGCAGATCGGCGCCAACAACGTCGTCCAGGACGTGGAGGAGCAGGACGGGCCGCGCTGGCTGCCCGACTACCTGTACCGGGGCGCCAACCGCTACCTCTGCGTCATCCGCCTCTCCCTGAGCGTCTTCTAGACGCCCTCCGAGCGCTCTTCGGACCCCGCTCGGTCCCCCAGACCAGGCCTCGCCGTCCGGCGGGGCCTTTGCCGTACCCGGGTCCCACGCCCGGGGCGGCGCCCTCACCCCATCACAAGGAGAAATCCACCATGGCAGGAAACAACTCGGCCGAGATCCGCGTCGCAGGCAGCGGCAAGCTCTACGTGGCCGCCGCCGGCGCCGCCGCCCCGACGACCTTCGGGGCCGACGCCGCGGCCGACTGGACGGGCGCGGGCTGGAAGGACCTCGGCTTCACGACCGGCGACGGCGTGACCTTCGCCAAGAAGGACAAGCTGGAGCCGATCGACTCGTGGCAGTCGGTCTCCCCGGTGCACTTCATCTACTCCAGCCGTGACCTCTCGCTGAAGTTCTCCATGCTCCAGTTCAACGAGCTGACGCTGCCGTTCTTCATGGGCGGCGGCAAGGTCGAGGCCGAGCCGGCCGCGGCCACGGAGACCTACAAGTACGAGATCGCCGAGCGTCCGTTCGCGGACGTGCGCGCCCTCGGCCTGGAGTTCACCGACGTCAAGGCCGGTGGCGCCACCGCGGTCACCTACCGCTTCATCATCCCGCGCGGCCAGGTCACCGCGTCCGACGACATCAAGCTGGCCCGCAAGGCCGCGTCCCAGCTGGGCGTGACCTTCACGGCCATGTCGCAGGGCGACGGCAAGCCGCTGGCGACCTTCCTCATGAAGGACAGCCAGTACGGCACCGCCGTCTGATCCCTCTCCACCCGGGGCGGGACGGCCGACCGCCGTCCCGCCCCACCCTTCTCCTCTTCTTCTCACCCGAACAAGGAGTACGCATCACCATGGCCCGTTTCGACGTCAACGCCGCACGCGCCCAGCGCCAGGAGGCCCACGGCCGCAAGTGGTCCTTCGAACTGGACGGCGAGTCCTACACCCTTCCGACGGAGCTGAGCCGCGCCACCGCCAAGGGGTTGCGCAAGCTCGACGACAACGACGTCGACGGCCTGCTCGCGCTCCTGATGGGTGAGGAGCAGTTCAGCCGCTTCGAACAGCACGACGTCACCATGCAGGACATCGCCGCCATCCTGGAGGCCTACGGCAAGGAGACCGGGCTCGGCCTGGGGGAAGACTGAGCCTCGTCGCGTTCGTCGAAGAACACGCCGAGGCCCTTGAGGCCGACTTCATCCGCTACTACGGGCTCGATCTCCTCGACTGGCACCGCGAGGAGCTCTCCAGCCGGCGGGTGCTGGCTCTGATCAAGCATCTGCCACGGGACAGCGCCCTGCAGCGCGAGCTCCACGGCGAGGCCGCGGAGTGGTCGGTCACCGACCATCTGCTCGCGGCGACGGTGGACCATCTGGCGGTCGCCAACTGGATGTTCCAGTGCGTCAACGCGTCCGAGGACGGTGACCAGCCCGATCCGCCACAGCCCGTTCCCCGGCCGGTCACCAAGGACGAGGACCAGGACGAGGACGAGGACCAGGAGGCCGGGGGGCAGGACGAGCGCGGCCCCGGGACGGAGACCCCCGAGATCTCCCCCGGGCAACTCGCCCGGTTCTTCGGCTGAAGGCACCTCACCCGCGGCCCCCGGAATCCGTTCCCGTCAGGGGGCGGACTCCGGGGGCGCTTCCTGTGCTCACGGAGCCCGTTCCCGTCAGGGAGCGGACTCCGGAGGCCCTTCCTGTGCTCGCCCGGAGGTCAGCTCATCCTCCAGGGCCCTGGCCCGATCGGAGAGCCGGCGCCCCTTGCCCCCGCGTGGTTCCGTGTCGGCCGGCTCGCCGCCCCGGCGGTCGCCGCCGGGGGTGGACTGGGCGGGCACCCCGAGGGGCGGCACGATCGGACGGCCGCCCTTGCCGCGGACCACCTTCCGTACCGGCTGGGCGTTCCTGCGGGTACGGCTCTCCTGCGCGGTGACGAGGACGTCCGGCTCCGAATCGGGCGCCGGCTCCTTGTGGTGCTCGGGCTCGGGCTCCTTGTGGTGCTCGGGCGCGGCGTCCTTGTGGTGCTCGGGCTCGGCTTCCCGGTCGCGTCCGGGGGCGGGTTCGGGTTCGGGCCGCTGTTCGAACAGCTCGCGTTCCCTGCGTACGCGCTCTTCCGCCTCGACGACGGAGGCCGGCGGTTCGAGGAGACGGGCGAAGGGCAGCGCGATGACCCGGGCGCCGTCCTGTCCGCCGTCAGCGCGGCGCTGGGGGCGGCGGACTCCACGCGCGTCACCCTGGCCCTGTGTGTAGGCGTCGGCCACGCGCCTCTCGTACTCCCTGCGGATGCGCGGGAGTTCGCCCGACACGGCCTCGGCCCAGCCGGAGGTGAAGGCGGTCGTCTCGCGACGGTCCATCTCGCTCCTCGGCATCACGACGAGGTCCTCGGTGGCGTATCCGTGGACGAGGACGAGCTCGGAGAGGCGTGCGAAGAGATGCGGCAGATCGGGGTGGGACGCGAGCCAGTCGACGACCCGCTCCCGCCGGTCGGCTTCCGGCTCGGTGTCCATGCGTCAGTACTGCCTTCCAGCCCCCTGGGGTCCCCGCGCGCCCCTCGCGCCCCTGGTCCCCCGGAGTGGTCGGCCCGAGGAACGCGTCCTCCAGGTTACCCGGTCGAACAGAAGCCCCAGTCAGTCGCCAACCCGTTCGGGAAACCGGCCAGAAGACACGCCGTCAGATGTTTCCCGCTCGACAAACACCGAACAGGTGTTCCACACTCTGTTCGCACAGTAGTTCGAACACGTGGTGCCCCCGCTCCTCACTCCGCGGCGCCGCCACGCACGCACGGGCAAGCAACCGGAAGGCAGGCGTCCATGACTCAGCAGGCCGAGGCATCGCGACCGCACATCTCGCTCCAGGACCGCCTCCGCCAGCTCCTCGACGGACCCGTCGCCCTCGACAAGAGAGCGTTGCTCGGCACGCTGTACGCCGAGGTCACCCGCTGCGAGACCCTCGCGTACGCGGCCGGCTGGAACGACGCCCTCGCGGCGGCGCGGCGCGGGTCCCGGCGGGACGAGGACGCCTAGCCTCGCCGACCGCCCCCGCACGAACGAGCCCTTGCCGGAACCGGCAGGGGCTTTTCGGCGCTTGGCCCTCATCGGCCGGAAGCGGAGCATTCCATGGCAAAAACCATTGACGATCTCTCCACAGAGATCGCCGATTTCAAGAAGGCCCTCGAGGAGGGCAAATCCGAGGTCACGTACAAGGTCCCCAACCAGGACGACACGACCAAGGAGAAGAAACCGTACGTCGACACCACCGCGGCGGTCGCCTCAGCGCTGAAGAAGCACCTGATCGACGATGTCCCGAAGATCGTCACGGAGAACTTCGTCGAGAGCTACCTCAGCGCCGCCTTCGGCCAGATCAAGGAGATCCACAAGGAGGTCGTCAAGAACCCCGTGTCGGAGTACTGGGAGGCGGCCGGATTCGAAGGCATCGCCGCCGGCGTCGAGAAGCTTTACGAGGGAGAGAGCATCGGCACGGCCCTCAAGTACTGGACGTCAACCATCGCCGGCGCCATCGCGGCCCTGCTCCTCGGCGCGCTCGGCGTCCTGTTCGTGGCCAATGTGCAATTTATCCAGCGGTCCGTCCAGGCAGCGATCTCCAAGTTCTTCACCGGCCGGGAGACGGTCCTGGCCACCTCCAACAGTGGGCGCGGCATTCGCCCCCAGGACCTCAACACCGTCCAGGGCCGAGCGGCAGCTGCCGGTGGCGGCCTCGCCAACCTCACCGACCCACCCAACCCCACCGTGCTTAACCCCCTGTTCGAGAAGCTCGGTGCCGTCAACCGGCGGATCCTGGTGTTCAACAACGGCGTCCGCAAGCTGCCGAGCGCCCGCTCTCTCGCCAAGACCGCGGAAGGCGTCGAGAAGGTCAACACGGCCATCGCGGCCGCCAATGCCGAGAAGATCGAGCTCGTCGCCGAGAAGGCCGACAAGCTCGTCAAGGCCTTGAAGGACTACGACCCCAAGAAGGTCCCGGACCCCAAGAAGATCGAAAAGCTCAACGCGGCCATGGCCGGCGCCAACCCCACAGAGGTCAAGGCCATGGCCACGGCGACGGGGAAGCTTGCGAGCGCGCAGCGGCACTTCGACCCGAAGAAGCTCCCGAAGGCCCGCGGTCTGGCGTCGGCCGCCAGGTCCGCCGAGCGGCTCGCGGACGCGGGTCGGGACGTAGCCCAGGCCTTCAACGCCCTCAAGATCAAGGCCCTGGAAGCCGCTCAGGCCATGGCCTGACCCCCACCCCACCCCGAAAGGAGGTAACCCATGTCTCTCGTCAGTTCTCTCAAGAAGTCGTCCGACTCCCTGCGCGCCCTCAAGACCCAGGCATCCGGCGCCGGCACCTCGGTCAAGAAGGTCGGCGACGCCGGCAGGTCGGCGTCGGGGCAGCTCAAGACGCTCCGTACCAACGCCCAGGGCTCCACCACCCAGCTCAAGAACCTGAAGACCGCGTCGGACCAGGCCGAGCGCGCCATGAAGAAGGCCGGCGACACCGCTCAGTCGGCCGGCGGCAAGCTGTCCAGGTACGAGTCCGGCGCCGGCAAGGCGGCCAAGGGCCAGGACAAGCTCAACAAGTCCATGAAGGGCAACTTCCTCGTCCGCCTGCTCGAACTCTTCATGCCGCTCATCGAGGCGATCGTCGACATGGCGCTTCGCTCGAAGACGATGCAGACGGTCCTGAAGAAGGCGTTCAGCGCCATCAAGAGCGTGATCAGTTCCGTCATGAAGGCCGTCGGGCCGATCATGAAGAAGGCCGGCGACCTGATCAAGTCGGTCTGGAACGGCATCAAGAAGGCCATCTCCACCGTCGTCAAGGCCGTCGCCACCGTCATCAAGACCTACGTGAAGATCTGGAAGACGGTCATCACCACGGTGATGAAGGCGATCAAGACCGTGATCAGCTCGGTCTGGAACGGCATCAAGGCCGTCATCACGCCGGTGGTGAACTGGATCAAGAGCGCGATCCCGCAGGCCTTCAGTGCCGTCAAGGACAAGATGTCGTCCGTCTGGAACGGCCTCAAGGACATCGCGTCCCGGGCGTTCGACGGCATCAAGAGCGGGGTGAAGGGCCCGATCAACGCCGTCATCAGCCTCATCAACTCGATGATCGGCAGCCTCAACCGCGTCAAGGTGAGCGTCCCCGGCTGGGTCCCGGTCGTCGGCGGCAAGACCTTCGGCGTCAACCTGCCGACCATCCCCATGCTCGCCACCGGCGGTGTCGTCATGCCCCGCACCGGGGGTGTCCCGGCGATCCTCGCCGAGGCCGGCGAGGCCGAGGCCGTCCTGCCGCTCTCCAAGCTGGACCGGCTGCTCGCCACCACCGCCCGCCGTGCCCGTACGGCGGGCGGCCCCCAGGCGGCCGGTGCCGGAGCCGGGCTGCACATCGAGCACTACCACGCGGCCCGCAACAGTGACCCGCACACCACCGCCGCGGCGCTCATGTACCTCGTGAAGGCGCGTGGAGCACGCGTATGAGTGCCGCGCTCGCCACCTCTCCGAACTTCCGGGTGGCCCTGGCGCCGATAACCGGCCTGCGGCAGGGGCTGGGCGGAGCGAGCAGCTCGCTGAAGAACCTCCGAGAGGGCGTCCAGCGGGCGTCGACCGGTGTCGGCGCCCTCGCCACCGCCTCCCGTAACGCCGGCACCACCCTCCGCGCCCTCGGTCAGAACGCCTCCGGCGCCGCCACCGCCCTGACCAGGATCCGCCGGTCCACCGCACCCGCCCGGATCAAGCGGATCGGCACCGCCGCCGGCAAGGCCCGCACCACCACCCGCACGATCGGCACCGGCGCCGGAGTCGTCGTCGGCCTGCTCCTGCCGCTGCTGCCCGTCACGGACGTCATCACCAGACTCATGGGCACCTTCGGCACCGTCATGACCATCGCCTCGGTCGCCATGACAGGCATCAACGTCGCCATGCGGGCCAACCCGCTCGGCTTCCTCGTCGGCCTGATCGTGCCCATCGCCGCGTACCTGATCGAACTGGCCGTCAACTCCGAGACCGGGCAGCGGATCATCCGGCAGGTCCTCCAGCAGGCCCTGAAGGGCTTCCAGTCGGTCTGGAAGTTCATCCAGCCGTTCATGAAGCTCCTCGGCGAGGCCGTGGGCACGTACGTCAAGGCGTACCTGACCGTCTTCAGGACCGCGCTCAGGATCGTCGGATCGGCCATCGGCGGGATCTCGAAGATCGGCTCCGCCGTCCGCTCCGCCAGCAACGCGCTGCGCGGCATCGCCTCCCGCACCATCGGTGGCATCAAGAGCGCCGTCCAGCCGGTCCTCCGCTGGATCACCGACAAGATCCCCGGCTTCTTCCGGACCGCCAAGGACGCGGTGAGCAGGTCGCTGCGCGGCATCGGCGACCTGATCAAGGGCGCGCTGAGCGCCGTGCTCGGCGTGGTCAAGGGACCGGTCAACGGCCTCATCGCATTCGCCAACTGGATCATTGACGGGCTCAACAAGCTCAGCTTCGAGATCCCGCTCACCGGCAAGAAGTTCGGCGTCGAACTCGACAAGCTCCCCATGCTCGCCGAGGGCGGCATCGTCTCCCCCGGCACCGCGGACGACTACCGCATCGACTCGCTCTCGCAGCTGGAGAACCGCCGCGTCCCGGCCCTCACCGAGCCGCTGCCCCGGCCGCACCGCATCCGGGACTTCCACGAGGAGCCCGGCGCCGGTCCCCGGTCGACGGCCGAGGACCTGCTCTTCCTCGCGACCGCCCACCGCTGACCGGCGACCACCGGCGACCACCGCCCCCGGCCGACCGCCCGGAGCCGACCGCACACCGCCGCTCGCTGCCCCGCCGCTCGCAGACCCCGGCTCGCAGACCGCTGACCGCCCACCGCCGACCCCATCCCAAGTGAGGTGACGGCCCCATGGCCGAGACCACGACCCCGTACGCCGGAAACTCCTACCTCGCCGACCTCGCGCCCGGCTCGCTCATCACCCAGGACGGGCAGATGCAGTGGGCCGGGCTCCTCATAGGCCCCGGCACCCCCTTCGCCGTCGACAAGTCCGGTCTGACGGGCTGGGAGGACCTGCCCGAGTACGACTCCTCCGACGCCGACCGTCCCACCTCCCACGGCGCCTGGCCGGGCGCCCGGTACGCCAAGCCGCGCAAGGTCGGCGGCACGATCGTGCTGATGCCGGAGTACGGCGGCACCGCGGGTGCCGTCCGCGCCCTGCGGCAGTCGCTCGCCCTCCTCGACGAGGAGCGGTGGCTCACCGTCCGGCTGCACGGCGAACTGCTCACCGTCCGCGCCCGCATCGCCCAGCGCGTGGTCCCGGCCGACCAGGGTTTCGCCACCCAGGGCAGCTCCCGCATGTCGGTCCAGTGGCTGGCCACCGACCCGCGCCGGTACGCCGTCAACGAGCAGGTCGCCACGACCACTCCCCCGCAGCCGGAGTCCGGCCTCACCTGGCCGCTGACCTGGCCGCTCCGCTGGGGCCAGGCCAAGAGCACCGGGGACGCCGTCGTCGAGAACACCGGTTCGGCCCCGGTCCACCCGGTCATCGTCTTCCGCGGCCCCTGCTCCATGCCGACCGTCACCGAGCGGGTCAGCAGGCGCCGGCTGCGGTACGCGATCGACCTGACCGCCGGCGACGAACTCACCGTCGACACGCGCGCGGGCACCGTCATGCTCAACAACTCCGCCTCCCGCCTGCACACCGCGATGGCCGACTCCACACCGGAAGAGCTGTTCGTGCTCGACCCCGGTCGCACCGACCTGTCCTTCCGGCCCGAAGAGGGCACCGAGAACGCCCTGATGACCGTGCGCTGGCGCAGCGCCGAGTGGTGACCGGGACGCGCCGACCGTCCCCCGCCGGCCGCCCGGCGCCCTCGGGCGCCGGCGGTCGGCGGTCCCTCCCCGCCGACCACCCCGATCCGACCCCTCCCGGAGAGGCGACCCCATGACCGTACGCGCCGCTTGGCTCCAGTCCACCGGCCAGACCCGTGACGACACCCGCCTGACCCTCGCCGCCCTGCTGACGCCCAGCGGCCAGAGTGCCGAGGAGACCCCGCTCCGCTCGCGCCCGGGCATCGTGCCGGGTGGTTTCGTCCTGACCGGCAGCGCTCCCATGCAGGTCACCATCGGCACCGGCCGCGCGATCGTCCAGGGCAACGACACCGCCCAGGGCGCCTACCTCGTCGCGGCCACCGCGCCGGAGAGCTTCACGCTCGCGGACGGCGACCCGCAGTACGACCGCATCGACCTGATCGAACTGGCCGTGCTGGACGACGTCTACGACCGTACGGGCACCACCGAGGCGGTCGTACGGCTGGTCAAGGGCACCCCCCAGGTCACGCCCGCCGTCCCGCAGACCGGGCCGGGCAGCACGATCCCGCTCTACACGGTCCGGGTGCCGAAGGGCACCTCGGCCGGCACCGGCGGCATCGCCTGGGCCACCGCCGTCACCACCATGCACTGGCCGGTCGTCGCGCTCGGCGGCATCATGCCGGCCAGCGGCTTCAAGGGCGCCTACGTCGGCCAGTACCGGGACACGGCGGGCCTCCTCCAGCGCTGGGACGGCACGACCTGGGTCTCGTACCCCAAGGCCATCGGCGGCATCGCCCCGAGCAGCACGGCCGCCGGCGGCTACACCGGCCAGTACCGGGACAACGGAGGCGGACTGCAGCGCTGGAACGGTTCCGCCTGGCAGTACGTCGAGGGCGCCTCGACCCTGCTGCTCAGCGCTACGCAGTTACTGAGCACCCAGGCGCAGAGCATCGCCCCCAACACCTGGACCGTACTCAGCCTGCCCACCGTCGACATCGACGACGCCGCCGCCTGGACCACCAGCACCACCTACATCGTGCCGCGCACCGGCTGGTGGCGGATCTCCGCGCACGCCACCTGGGCCAACGACGCCCAGACCGGCATGCGCGGCGCCCGCGTCCTGGTCGGCGGCGTCGGACAGTTCCGGCTGACCTGGCTCACCCCCGCCGGCAACGGCGCCATCTCCGTGGGCGGCAGCGGCGTGGTCAGGCTCGTGGCCGGCGAGACCCTCCAGCTGGCCGGCTTCCACAACCACAGCGCGGCGATCAAGACCCTCGGCGGCTCGGGCTACGCCTGCAACCTCACCGCCGAGTGGGTCAGGTCCTGACGCCCCCGACCGCTGAACCGTCCCTCGACTCCTCGAACGGAGAAACCCCATGAACCTGCGCAGCAGCTGGGTCGCCGAGACCGGCCAGACCCGTGAGGACACCCGGCTCACCCAGACCGGTGTCACCACCATGACCAACCCCGTCCAGGTCCGCTCCGGCATCCTGCCCGGCTCGTACGGCGGCCAGTACCGGCTCTCCGGCTTCTGGACCTTCGGCTCCGCCGCCATGTCGGCGACCGTCTCCGAGGGCCGGGCCGTCATCCAGGGCGAGATCTCCGAGGGCGTCTTCCCGGTGACGCTGACGGCCTCCGAGGTCGTGACCTTCGCGCCGGGCAACGCCCAGTACAGCCGCATCGACCTGCTCGTCCTGAAGATCTACGACAGGCTCTACGACGGCGGGCAGCGCAGCGAGGCCACCATCGAGATCATCCAGGGCGCGGCCGCGCAGGACCCGAAGGCCCCGGCCGTCCCGCCGCGCTGCCTCCCGCTGTACGAGGTGACCGTCCCCGCCGGTGCCAGCGCGGGCAACGGCGGCATCCCCTGGAACAGCTCGCTCAAGGACCTGCGCACCCCGGTCGTCGCCCTCGGCGGCATCCTCCCGGTCGAAGGCGCGTCCCTGCCGGGCGCCTACCCCGGCCAGTACCAGGACGCGGGCGGCGCGCTCCAGCGCTGGGACGGCGGCGCCTGGGTCTCGTACCCGGCGGCGCTCGGCGGCATCATCCCGGCCTCCGCGTCCACCACGCCGGCCAGCTACACCGGCCAGTACCGCGACTCGTCCGACGGACGGTTCCAGCGCTGGAACGGTTCCGCCTGGGTCCCGGCCGTGCCGGGCCCGTACTTCGTCGACAACCGCGACTACGGCGACACCACATCGACCGCGTACACGTCGACGCTCGCGGGCCGCACCAACAACCCGCTCTCGCTCTCCTTCGTCGCCCCGCCGTCGAAGGTGGTCGTCATCGGCTTCGGCTGCAAACTGCGGTCGACGAGCCCCGAGCACTACGCGTACATGGCGCTCAAGCTCACCCAGGGCACCAACGTCATCAGCGACCTCGAGGACGACTACGCGGTGGTCGCGGCAAGCCAGCACATGGTCTCGGTGGCCACCATGACCCGTCAGTCGGGCCTGACCCCGGGCGCGACGTACACCCTCACGGCCTCCTTCCGGGTCGCCGCGACCACCCCCGCTCTCAAGGCCGGCTTCGACAACACGTTCATCAGGGTCGACCCGCTGCCCTAGTCCCTGACCCCCTTACCGACAGGAGAAGAACCATGGCACTGCGCAGCGGCTGGCTTCCGCCGACCGGGCAGACCCGCGTCACCACCCGTCTCACCGCCCACGGCGCCACCACCCCGGTCAACCCGATGGCCTCGCGCTCCGGCATCCTGCCCGGCACGGCCGACGGCAAGTACCGGGTCGGCGGCCTCTGGCTGAGCGGCAGCGGCCCCATGAGCGCGACCGTCTACGCCGGACGCGCCGTCGTCCAGGGCCCGAACGCCCAGGGCGCCTACCCCGTCACCCTCGACGCGGACACCGTCCTCACCTTCGGCGACGGCGATCCGATCAACCCGCGCGTCGACCTCGTCGTCCTGCGCGTGTACGACGACGAGTTCGACAATCTGACCAGGAGCGAAGCCGCCCTGGAGATCATCAAGGGCGAGCCGAAGGCACAGCCGACCGTCCCGAACGCACCCCCGCTCTCCCTGCCCCTCTTCTCCATCAGGGTGGAGAAGTCGGCCTCGGCCGGCACCGGCGGCATCGCCTGGGCGGGCGGGGCCGTCACCGACCTGCGGACCACCCTCGTCGGCGTGGGCGGCATCCTGCCCGTCTACAACAACGCCGGTGTGCCCGGCTCCTACCCCGGCCAGTACCAGGACAACGACAACGCCCACTGCCTCCAGCGCTGGGACGGCAACGGCTGGGTGTCCTACCCGAAGGAGATCGGCGGCATAGCCCCCGCCGGCACGGTCTCCACCGGCGGCTACACCGGCCAGTTCCGCGAGCACAACGGCACCCTCCAGCGGTGGAACGGCAACTCCTGGGCCAGTTACCAGCCGCCCGTGGAGGTGGAGACCGCCACCAGTGGCGTGACCCCGCTGACCGGCTGGACGGTGGTGGCCTTCTCCGCCCGACGCACCCGGGGCCTCGCGACCGTCCTCGTCACCGTCACCCGCAACGGCGCCACCGTCAACGTCGACAGCGCCGGCAACATCGCCGACGAGCCGCTGTGCACCCTGCCCGCCGGATGGCGGCCGGCCATCGACTTCGAGGCCTCCGCCTGCGACGGCTTCGGCGACGGCGGCGCCTACATCTCGCCCAGCGGACAGGTCAACCTGCGCACCTGGTCGTCCAACGGCGCCCTCGTGGCCGGCCGGAACATCCGCGTCTCCGCGACCTACGTCCTGTAAGGGGGCTGTTGCATGGCACTCGACACGCCCTACCGGGCCATCTTCTGCGACCTCGTGAGCGACACGACCCTCGACATCCTGCCGCTGCGGGACGTCTCGTTCGAGGACTACATCGGCCGGGCCGGCTCCCTGTCCGGCACCGTCCCCGTCCCCGACCGCGCCATCGCCGAACGGGCCCACAAGATCAAGCCGGGCCGCACCACGGTCTATCTGGAGCGCGGCGGAGACCTGTGGTGGGGCGGCATCGTCTGGACCACCAACCTGCAGTCCAGTGACCGGGGCGTGGTGACCCTGGGCATCCAGGCCTCCACCTTCGACTCGTACGCGAGCCGACGGCGGATCCGCACGGACGAGTTCGAGACGCGGTTCACCCAGCCGACCGACCAGTTCGTCATCGCCCGCAGCCTCTGGAAGAGCCTGTCGGACGGCCTCGGCCACAGCACGATCGACGTCGGTGACGGGACGGAGGAGTCCGGCGTCCTGCGGACGGCCTCCTGGCGGTACGGCGACGAGACCGTCTATCAGGAGGCGCTCGACCAGCTCGGCGCCCAGGAGAAGGGCTTCGAGTACCAGATCCTGGTGTACCGCGACCCGGCGGACGGCAAGCGGATCCGCCAGCTCCGGCTCGGCTCGCCCATCCGCACCGGCGCCACCGACATGATCTTCGACCGGCCCGGCGCGATCCTGTCGTACTCCCTTCCGGACGACGCCACCCGCGGCGGGACCGTCGCCCTGGCCCGTGGCGCCTCGACCAACAGCAACGCCGGCGCCGAGTCCAGGCCGACCGTGTCCGACCTCGCCTGGCCGAGGCCGCCGCTCCCGGACCTCTGGCCCCAGCTCGACCTGTCCTCGGACCACAACGACGTCAGCGACAAGGCCACGCTGAACTCGCTCGCCCAGGCCGCCGTCGACGGGGAGGCGGGCCACGTGCAGATCCCCGAGATCAGCATCCGGCTCGGCGGGATCGTCCCCCCGGCGCTCCTCGGGCGCACCGCCCGCATCCGCATCACCGACGAATGGCATCCGACGGGCCTCGACGCCCGCTACCGCATCGTCGGCGTCAAGGTCCGGCCGGCCGAGCGAGGCCGCCCCGACACCGCCGAACTCGCACTCGAGGGGGCCTGATGGCACTGCTGCCCGAGGACATCATCGACCGGCTGATCCAGATGGAGCGCCGGATCCAGGCGTTGTCCACAGCGGTCAACACCCGTCCTCCCTTCAACGAGATCCGTCCCGACCGGCCCTCCGGCAAACCGGTCATCCGGATCTACGACGGCTACAACCACGAGCTGTTCGCCGACGACATGGCGACCGGCGGCCTCGCCAGGCCGTGGCTCCAGCTGATGCCGCCGGTGGACCACCTCAAGGAAGCGAAGTGGCCGTCCACCACGAGCACGACCTTCACCGCCATCGCCCAGTCCTTCAATCCCGTCTGGCAGCCCAAGATGCGGCTCGCGATGTACACGAGGGTGTCCAGCGGCGCGGCCGGCCAGGTGAAGGTCATGGTCGACGGCCAGCAGTTCGGCCCGACCGTCACCGCCGGGCAGACCTTCGACCACACCGGTCTGCTCCCGGTCGACCTGGCGACCAAGTTCGGCAAGGTGATGACCGTCGAGATCCACGCCGCGGTCACCAGCGGCACCGGCACGGTCTACGCCCAGCCCGTCAGCATGTACGGCACCCAGACCTGAGCCCGCGAGGAGCACACACCGTGAACATCGACCCCACCCAGCCCTGGGGCCTGGTCATCGACTACGCCGGGCGCGCCACCGTCACCGAGAACGGCCACACCCTCTCCGTACGCGTCTACGACAACGGCCTCGGATACACCCTGGAGCGGGATCCCTTCACCGGCCAGTACCCGTCGGTGTACGTCAGCGCGGAGTTCGCCAGGACCGGCGCGGGTGACGCCACCCTGCGCGGCTTCGGCCTGGCCGTCGTCGAGGCGAGGGACGGCGTCCCCGCCGTGGCCGACCCGACCGCCGTCCAGCGGGCCGTCGCCGCCGCACTGGCCGACTTCGAGACCCGCCGCGCGGCCTACGCCTCGCTCTGCGCCACCTGGGAGCCGGGTGACGAGCCCGCCCCGGAGCCCGAGCCGGAACGGCAGCCGACCCCGAGCCCGGCCCCGGCCCCGGCCCCGGCGAGCCAGACCCCGAACCCGACGAGCCAGGCCCGGACCCCGGCCCCGTAACCCCGCCGCGGCCACCGTCCCCGCCGCCCCGCCCGCCCCGTACGCCCGCCCCCGAGCGGGCCTTTTTCATGTCCGGAGGACATCAGATGGCCACTCCCCTCCCCGCGGACCGGCTCGTCGCCGCGCTCCGCGCCGAAGGCGTCACCGTCGTCGAACACCCCGGCTGGCGCTCCCACCACCGCAACCACACCGGCGCCTGGGGCCCGGTCACCGGCGTGATGATCCACCACACCGTCAGCACCGGCACCGCCTCCTCCGTCGAGCTCTGCTTCAACGGCTACGACGGACTGCCCGGACCGCTCTGCCACGGCGTCATCGCCAAGGACGGCACCGTCCACCTCGTCGGCAACGGGCGCGCCAACCACGCCGGCGCCGGCGACCCGTCCGTCCTCCAGGCCGTGATCACCGAGACGTACGGCGACCGGCCCCCGGCCCCGCGCGTCCACCAGGGCAGCCCCGGAGCCGTCGACGGCAACTCCCGCTTCTACGGCTTCGAGTGCGTCAACCTCGGCAACGGCCGCGACCCCTGGCCGGCCGCCCAGCTCGACGCCGTCGAACGGGTGTCCGCCGCCCTGTGCCGGGCCCACGGCTGGGGCGCCAGGTCCGTCATCGGCCACCTGGAGTGGTCCGACTGGAAGAGCGACCCCAAGGGCTTCGGCATGCCGGACCTCCGCGGCCGCGTCCAGACCCGGCTCGCGAAGGCCCCCGCCAAGAACACCCCGGGCAGCGGCAAGCCGGCCGCGCCCCGCCTCCAGCCGTTCCCGGGCACCTCGTTCTTCCGCAAGGAGACGAGCTCCCCGGTCATCACGGCCATGGGCCGCCGTCTCGTCGCCGAAGGCTGCTCCGCGTACGCGGTCGGCCCCGGCCCCCGCTGGAGCGAGGCCGACCGGCTCGGCTACGCGAAGTGGCAGCGCAAGCTCGGCTTCCGCGGCTCCGACGCGGACGGCATCCCCGGCGCCGCCTCCTGGAGCGCCCTGAAGGTCCCGTACACGAAGTCCCCGTAACCCCCACAGGAAGGCGAACGTCCCGATGTCCGACGCCGCCAAACGCACGGCCCGCACCGTCCTCCAGTCCGCCGTCGGCATCGCCGTCGTGCTCCCCGCCGTCGTCGACGCCTCCGGCATCCCCGAGACCCTCCCCTGGGTCGCCGGGGCGCTGGTCGTCGCCGGTGGTCTCACCCGGGTGATGGCCCTCGACGCGGTGCAGCACCTGCTGCCGTCCTGGCTCCGCGGCACCCCCGCGCAGGGCGGTGCCGATGACCGAGTCTGACCCGAACGACCCCGTGGCCGTCGCCCTCGAACTGGAACGGCTCCGCGGCACCCTGGAGGCCGGCTTCGCCCGCGTCGACGGCGCGCTCGCGCTGCTCGTCCAGCGCAGCGACCAGTCCGACCGCCAGCTCGCCGACCACGAGGCCCGTCTCGACGCCCTGGAACGCGGCCGTTGGCCGCTGACCAGCATCCTCGCGCTCGCCGCGAGCGCCGGAGCGCTCGTCGCGGTGTGGGAGCTGACCGCCAGGTGATCCCCTGGTGAGCGAACGCCGAAGGGCGGCCACCCCCACGGGGTGACCGCCCTTCGGTTTCGCACTACTTACTGGTTGTACGGACCGTAGTCGTAGTCCTCCAGCGGAACGGCCTGGCCGGAGCCCGAGCCGAACGGCGAGTAGTCGATGTCGTCGTAGCCGACGGCCGAGTACATCGCGGCCTTGGCCTCCTCGGTCGGCTCGACCCGGATGTTGCGGTAACGGGACAGACCCGTACCGGCCGGGATGAGCTTACCGATGATGACGTTCTCCTTGAGGCCGATGAGACTGTCGGACTTGGCGTTGATCGCCGCATCCGTCAGGACTCGGGTCGTCTCCTGGAAGGAGGCGGCCGACAGCCAGGATTCCGTCGCCAGCGAGGCCTTGGTGATACCCATCAGCTGCGGACGGCCGGAGGCGGGGTGACCGCCCTCAGTGACCACACGACGGTTCTCGGTCTCGAACTTCGAGCGCTCGACGAGCTCGCCCGGCAGCAGCTCCGCGTCGCCGGACTCGATGATCGTCACACGGCGCAGCATCTGCCGGATGATGATCTCGATGTGCTTGTCGTGGATCGACACGCCCTGCGAGTTGTAGACCTTCTGGACCTCGGCGACCAGGTGGATCTGGACCGCGCGCTGACCGAGGATCCGCAGCACGTCGTGCGGGTTGGTGGCACCCACGGTGAGCTTCTGGCCCACCTCGACGTGGTCGCCCTCGCCCACGAGCAGACGGGCCCGCTTCGAGATCGGGAACGCCGTCTCGTCGGAGCCGTCGTCCGGGGTGACGACGAGCTTCTTGGTCTTCTCGGTCTCCTCGATACGGACGCGGCCGGCCGCCTCCGAGATCGGGGCGACACCCTTGGGCTGACGAGCCTCGAAGAGCTCGACGACACGGGGCAGACCCTGGGTGATGTCGTCACCGGCCACACCACCGGTGTGGAAGGTACGCATCGTCAGCTGGGTACCGGGCTCACCGATGGACTGGGCGGCGATGATGCCGACCGCCTCACCGATGTCGACCAGCTTGCCGGTGGCGAGCGAACGGCCGTAGCAGAACGCACAGGTACCGACGGCGGACTCACAGGTCAGGACCGAACGGGTCTTGACCTCTTCGACACCCGCGTTGAGCAGGGCGTCGATGAGCACGTCACCCAGGTCGACGTTGGCCGGCGCGATGACCTTGCCGTCGATGACGACGTCCTCGGCGAGCATCCGGGCGTACACGGAGGTCTCGACGTCGTCCGTCTTGCGCAGGACACCGTCGGCGCCGCGCTCGGCGATCCGCAGCTTCAGACCGCGCTCGGTGCCACAGTCCTCCTCGCGGATGATCACGTCCTGCGAGACGTCCACCAGACGACGGGTCAGGTAACCCGAGTCGGCGGTACGCAGGGCGGTGTCCGCCAGACCCTTACGGGCACCGTGCGTGGAGATGAAGTACTCCAGGACGGTGAGGCCCTCACGGAAGGACGCCTTGATGGGACGCGGGATCGTCTCGTTCTTGGCGTTCGACACCAGACCACGCATACCCGCGATCTGGCGCATCTGCATCATGTTTCCTCGGGCACCCGAGTCGACCATCATGAAGATGGGGTTCGTCTTCGGGAAGTTCGCGTTCATCGCCTCGGCGACCTCGTTGGTCGCCTTGGTCCAGATCGCGATGAGCTCCTGAGTGCGCTCTTCCTTGGTGATCAGACCGCGCTCGTACTGCTTCTGGACCTTCTCGTCCTGCTCCTCGTAGCCCTTGACGATGGCCTTCTTGGCCTCGGGCACGACGACGTCGGAGATGGCCACGGTGACACCGGACCGGGTCGCCCAGTAGAAGCCCGCCGCCTTCAGGTTGTCGAGCGTCGCCGCCACGATGACCTTGGGGTAGCGCTCGGCGAGGTCGTTGACGATCTCGGAGAGCTGCTTCTTGCCGACGGAGTAGTCGACGAACGGGTAGTCCTCGGGCAGCAGCTCGTTGAAGAGCGCGCGGCCCAGCGAGGTGCGCAGACGGAACGAGTCACCCTGCTGCCACTCCGGCTCGCCCTCCTCCGTGACCGGGGGAACCCAGCCACGCGGAGCGACGGTGCCCACGGGGAAGCGGATGTCGATCTGCGACTGCAGCGCGAGCTCGCCGGCGTCGAACGCCATGATCGCCTCGGCCGTGGAGCCGAACGCGCGGCCCTCGCCCTTGGTGTCACGGAGCTCACCGTCGGTGGTCAGGAAGAACAGACCGAGGACCATGTCCTGGGTCGGCATCGTGACCGGACGGCCGTCGGCGGGCTTCAGGATGTTGTTCGAGGACAGCATCAGGATGCGGGCCTCGGCCTGCGCCTCCGCGGAGAGCGGAAGGTGCACGGCCATCTGGTCACCGTCGAAGTCCGCGTTGAACGCGGTGCAGACGAGCGGGTGGATCTGGATGGCCTTGCCCTCGACCAGCTGGGGCTCGAAGGCCTGGATGCCGAGGCGGTGCAGCGTGGGCGCACGGTTCAGCAGGACCGGGTGCTCGGCGATGACCTCTTCGAGGACGTCGTACACGACCGTGCGGCCGCGCTCGACCATCCGCTTGGCGCTCTTGATGTTCTGCGCGTGGTTCAGGTCGACCAGGCGCTTCATCACGAACGGCTTGAAGAGCTCCAGCGCCATGGCCTTGGGCAGACCGCACTGGTGCAGCTTCAGCTGCGGACCGACGACGATGACGGAACGCGCGGAGTAGTCCACACGCTTGCCGAGCAGGTTCTGACGGAATCGACCCTGCTTGCCCTTCAGCATGTCGCTGAGGGACTTCAGGGGACGGTTACCGGGACCGGTCACCGGACGACCACGACGACCGTTGTCGAAGAGGGCGTCCACGGCCTCCTGAAGCATGCGCTTCTCGTTGTTCACGATGATCTCGGGCGCGCCGAGGTCGAGGAGTCGCTTCAGACGGTTGTTGCGGTTGATCACGCGGCGGTACAGGTCGTTCAGGTCGGAGGTCGCGAAGCGGCCACCGTCCAGCTGCACCATCGGACGCAGGTCCGGCGGGATGACCGGCACGCAGTCGAGAACCATGCCCTTGGGGCTGTTCGCGGTCTGCAGGAACGCGGAGACGACCTTGAGGCGCTTGAGCGCACGGGTCTTCTTCTGGCCCTTGCCGGTACGGATGATCTCGCGGAGGCGCTCGGCCTCCTCGTTGAGGTCGAAGGACTCCAGGCGCTTCTGCAGAGCAGCCGCACCCATGGAAC
The DNA here is from genome assembly GCF_040632845.1 of Streptomyces sp. NPDC016459. Taxonomy (NCBI): domain Bacteria; kingdom Bacillati; phylum Actinomycetota; class Actinomycetes; order Kitasatosporales; family Streptomycetaceae; genus Streptomyces; species Streptomyces sp. NPDC016459. The sequence goes on along the minus strand of NZ_JBEYCR010000002.1, from coordinate 152,124 downwards.
CGTCGAAGTACATGCCGAAGCGGTCACGCAGCTCGCGGTAGAGGAGCTCGTCGCCCTCCAGGTCCTGGACCTTGAGGTTCTTGAAGCGCGACCAGACCTCGTCCAGACGGTCGATCTCGCGCTGCGCACGGTCGCGCAGCTGCTTCATCTCACGCTCGGCACCCTCGCGCACCTTGCGGCGCACATCGGCCTTGGCGCCCTCGGCCTCCAGCTCGCCGAGGTCGTTCTCGAGCTTCTTGGCGCGGGCCTCCAGGTCGGAGTCGCGACGGTTCTCGATCTGCTGACGCTCGACGGAGACGTGCGCCTCCAGCGAGGGCAGGTCACGCGTACGACGCTCGTCGTCGACGTACGTGATCATGTACGCCGCGAAGTAGATGACCTTCTCGAGGTCCTTCGGGGCGAGGTCGAGCAGGTAGCCAAGACGCGACGGGACGCCCTTGAAGTACCAGATGTGGGTGACGGGAGCGGCGAGCTCGATGTGGCCCATCCGCTCACGACGCACCTTCGCGCGGGTGACCTCGACGCCACACCGCTCACAGATGATGCCCTTGAAGCGGACACGCTTGTACTTGCCGCAGTAGCACTCCCAGTCCCGGGTCGGACCGAAGATCTTCTCGCAGAAGAGTCCGTCCTTCTCGGGCTTGAGCGTGCGGTAGTTGATGGTCTCCGGCTTCTTGACCTCGCCGTGGCTCCACTGACGGATGTCGTCAGCGGTGGCCAGACCGATCCGGAGCTCGTCGAAGAAGTTGACGTCGAGCACTATGCGTCAATCCCTCTCAGGGTTGTAAGGCTTGGGGTCTGATACGGGGGTCCTGGGGCCGGCGGGGGGACCGTGACTGGTCCCCCCGGCCGGACTCCCGTCAGACCTCTTCGACGCTGCTCGGCTCACGCCGGGACAGGTCGATGCCGAGCTCCTCCGCTGCGCGGAAGACGTCCTCGTCGGTGTCGCGCATCTCGATGGACATGCCGTCCGAGGACAGCACCTCCACGTTGAGGCACAGGGACTGCATCTCCTTGATGAGCACCTTGAAGGACTCGGGGATGCCGGGCTCAGGGATGTTCTCGCCCTTGACGATGGCCTCGTAGACCTTCACGCGGCCGGTCACGTCGTCGGACTTGATCGTCAGCAGCTCCTGGAGGGCGTACGCGGCGCCGTATGCCTCCAGCGCCCACACCTCCATCTCACCGAAGCGCTGGCCACCGAACTGGGCCTTACCACCCAGCGGCTGCTGGGTGATCATCGAGTACGGACCGGTCGAACGCGCGTGGAGCTTGTCGTCGACCAGGTGGTGGAGCTTGAGGATGTACATGTAGCCGACCGAGATCGGCTCCGGGAACGGCTCGCCGGAGCGGCCGTCGAACAGCCTCGCCTTACCGGTCGGGAGCACCATGCGCTCGCCGTCGCGGTTCGGGATGGTGTGGTTCAGCAGACCCGCGAGCTCGTCCTCACGCGCACCGTCGAAGACGGGGGTGGCGACGTTGGTGCCCGGGGCGACCTGGTCGGCGCCGATCGCCTGGAGGCGCTGCGCCCACTCGTCCGCGAGGCCGGAGACGTCCCAGCCGCGGCTGGCGAGCCAGCCGAGGTGGATCTCCAGGACCTGTCCCGGGTTCATTCGGGACGGGACACCCAGCGGGTTGAGGATGATGTCGACCGGGGTGCCGTCCTCGAGGAACGGCATGTCCTCGATGGGCAGGATCTTGGAGATGACGCCCTTGTTGCCGTGACGGCCGGCGAGCTTGTCACCGTCGGTGATCTTGCGCTTCTGGGCGACGTAGACGCGGACCAGCTGGTTCACGCCCGGGGGAAGCTCGTCGCCCTCCTCGCGGTCGAAGACGCGGACGCCGATGATCTTGCCGATCTCGCCGTGCGGCACCTTCAGGGAGGTGTCACGGACCTCACGGGCCTTCTCACCGAAGATCGCGCGGAGCAGGCGCTCCTCCGGGGTCAGCTCGGTCTCGCCCTTGGGCGTGACCTTGCCGACGAGGATGTCGCCGGCGACGACCTCGGCACCGATACGGATGATGCCGCGCTCGTCGAGGTCGGCGAGGACCTCCTCGGAGACGTTCGGGATGTCCCGGGTGATCTCCTCCGGGCCGAGCTTGGTGTCACGGGCGTCGACCTCGTGCTCCTCGATGTGGATCGAGGAGAGGACGTCGTCCTGCACGAGGCGCTGCGACAGGATGATCGCGTCCTCGTAGTTGTGACCCTCCCACGGCATGAACGCCACGAGCAGGTTCTTGCCGAGGGCCATCTCGCCGTCTTCGGTGGCGGGACCGTCGGCGAGGACCTGGCCCTCGATGACGCGGTCGCCCTCGTCCACGACGACCTTCTGGTTCACAGAGGTGCCCTGGTTGGAGCGGGAGAACTTGTGCAGGCGGTACGTGATGTACGTGCCGTCGTCGTTGGCGACCGTGATGTAGTCGGCCGACAGCTCCTGGACGACACCGTCCTTCTCGGCCTTGAGCACGTCACCGGCGTCGGTGGCGCAGCGGTACTCCATGCCGGTGCCGACGAGCGGTGCCTCCGACTTGATGAGCGGCACCGCCTGCCGCATCATGTTCGCGCCCATGAGGGCGCGGTTGGCGTCGTCGTGCTCGAGGAACGGGATCATGGCGGTCGCGACCGACACCATCTGGCGCGGCGAGACGTCCATGTAGTCGACCTCGGACGGCAGGACGTAGTCGACCTCGCCGCCACGCTTGCGCACCAGGACGCGGTTCTCGGTGAGCCGCATGTCGTCGTTGAGCGCGGCGTTGGCCTGCGCGATGACGAAGCGGTCCTCCTCGTCGGCGGTGACGTAGTCGACCTCGTCGGTGACCTGGCCGTCGATGACCTTGCGGTACGGCGTCTCGATGAAGCCGAACGCGTTGACGCGGCCGTACGAGGCGAGCGAACCGATCAGACCGATGTTCGGGCCTTCGGGGGTCTCGATCGGGCACATGCGTCCGTAGTGGGACGGGTGCACGTCTCGGACCTCGAAGCCGGCCCGCTCACGGGACAGACCACCAGGGCCCAGCGCCGAGAGACGACGCTTGTGCGTCAGACCCGACAGCGGGTTGTTCTGGTCCATGAACTGGGACAGCTGGCTGGTGCCGAAGAACTCCTTGATGGAGGCGACGACCGGCCGGATGTTGATCAGGGTCTGCGGCGTGATCGCCTCGACGTCCTGGGTGGTCATGCGCTCCCGCACGACGCGCTCCATACGAGCCAGACCCGTGCGGACCTGGTTCTGGATGAGCTCGCCGACGTTGCGCAGACGACGGTTGCCGAAGTGGTCGATGTCGTCGGTCTCGACGACGATCTCGTTGCCGTTCTCGCCGATCGTCTCGGTCTCGCCCGCGTGGAGCTTGACCAGGTACTTGATCGTGGCGATGACGTCGTCGGTGGTGAGCACGCCGGCGTCCAGCGGCTCGTCGGCGCCGAGCTTCTTGTTCACCTTGTAGCGGCCGACCTTGGCGAGGTCGTAGCGCTTCGGGTTGAAGTAGAGGTTCTCGAGCAGCGTCTGAGCGGCCTCACGGGTCGGCGGCTCGCCCGGACGGAGCTTGCGGTAGATGTCGAGCAGTGCGTCGTCCTGGCCCTGGGTGTGGTCCTTCTCCAGGGTGGCGCGCATGGACTCGTACTCGCCGAACTCCTGCAGGATCTGCTCGGTGGTCCAGCCGAGAGCCTTGAGGAGGACGGTGACGGACTGCTTGCGCTTGCGGTCGATGCGGACACCGACCAGGTCGCGCTTGTCGATCTCCATCTCCAGCCAGGCACCCCGGGACGGGATGATCTTGGCGGAGAAGATGTCCTTGTCGGACGTCTTGTCGATGGAGGAGTCGAAGTAGACACCCGGCGAACGGACCAGCTGCGACACCACGACACGCTCGGTGCCGTTGATGACGAAGGTGCCCTTGTTCGTCATGAGCGGGAAATCGCCCATGAAGACCGTCTGGGACTTGATCTCGCCGGTCTCGTTGTTGGTGAACTCGGCGGTGACGAAGAGCGGGGCGCCGTACGTGAAGTCACGGTCCTTGCACTCGTCGATCGAGTTCTTCGGCGGCTCGAAGCGGTGGTCGCGGAAGGTCAGCGACATCGACCCGGAGAAGTCCTCGATCGGCGAGATCTCCTCGAAGATCTCTTCCAGGCCGGACTTCGTGGGGACGTCCTGTCCCGACTCAAGGGCAGCCTCGACGCGAGCCTTCCAGGCGGCGTTGCCGAGCAGCCAGTCAAAACTCTCGGTCTGCAGCGCGAGGAGGTTCGGAACCTCGAGGGGCTCCTTGATCTTTGCAAAGGAGATGCGCAGCGGGGCGGTGCTTGCGCCGTTGTTCGTATTGGTCGAGGCGTTGCGCGAGGCGGCCAAGAGGGGGTCCTTCCGAGGGCTCGGACTCACTACGCGCGTACCGGTCCCCTGCAGCGCTTCACGGCAGACTTTTCCTGACATGACCAAAAGGCCAGTTCGGACGGGGTCGGTCCACGAAGCGGATGCGAAGGTATGCCCCTGGTGACGGGCAGGGGGCAGCTAACAGGCAGCGCAAAGGGTCAGTGTAGCCACTTGGCTCACTGATGTCCAGGGCGAGTTCCTCGCGACCCTCGTTGCTCTCAACTCCGCGCTACTCGCGCCGTGCGGCGCACCTCGATACTGCCCGTTCAGTCGTCGATCCATGCCTCGGAAACGGATCGTTGTGACGACGCGTCCTGAGAATTGCGCGCTGCGTGCGGTTCGTCAAGGCCCCCCGGTGTGCGGGGCGCACGGCGAAGATCACCATACTCCGCTCCCGGCGGCCCTCAGCGGCCCCGCCACGCCCTTCCCGGGGAACGCCGAAAGGCGACCACCCACAAGGGTGATCGCCTCTCGGTGCTCCCGCGTTACACGGGGGCAGGAGTCAGCTCAGCGAGCCGAAACGGTCTTACTTGACCGTGACGGAGGCGCCGGCGGCCTTGAGGGACTCGGCAGCCTTCTCGGCGGCCTCCTTCGCGACCTTCTCGAGGACCGGCTTCGGGGTGCCGTCGACGAGGTCCTTGGCCTCCTTGAGGCCCAGGGAGGTGAGCTCGCGCACGACCTTGATGACCTGGATCTTCTTGTCGCCGGCACCCTCGAGGATGACGTCGAACTCGTCCTGCTCCTCGACGGCCTCGGCACCGGCGGCCGGGGCGCCCGGGCCGGCAACGGCGACGGCCGCGGCGGCGGTGACGTCGAACTTGTCCTCGAACGCCTTCACGAACTCGGAGAGCTCGATGAGGGTCATCTCCTCGAACTGGGCGAGGAGGTCGTCCTGAGAGAGCTTCGCCATGATGGGCGATCCTTCCACTAATTCGGCAGGTGCCGGATGTATGTAGAGGCGGGCGTAACGGCCCGCTGTGACCCGCGCACTAGGCGGCGCGGATCAGTGCGCGAGCCGAGTTACTCGGCACCGCCCTGCTCGGCGAGCTTGACGCGAAGCGCCTCCGCGGTGCGGACGAACTTCGACGGCAGCGCCTGGAAGAGCGAGGCAGCCTGAGACTGCTTGCCCTTGAACGCGCCGGCCAGCTTGCTGAGCAGAACCTCGCGGGACTCGAGGTCCGCGAGCTTCTTGAACTCGTCGGCGGAGAGCGCCTTGCCATCAAGGACACCGCCCTTGATGACGAGGTTCGGGTTCTCCTTGGCGAAGTCACGCAGAGCCTTCGCCGACTCCACCGGGTCACCGGTGACGAAGGCGACCGCGGTCGAACCAGCAAGCTGGTCGTCCAGCGCGGCGATCCCGGCCTGGTTGGCCGCAATCTTGGTCAGCGTGTTCTTCACCACGGCGTACTGGGCGTTCTCACCGAGCGAACGACGCAGCGTCTTGAGCTGCGCCACGGTGAGCCCCGTGTACGAGGTCAGCACGACGGCGTTCGAGCTGCGGAACTTGTCCTCAAGCTCGGCTACCGCGGCAGCCTTGTCGGGCCTTGCCATAGAGCGTCGGCCTCCTTCCGGGTGATGAGGACCGCTCAGAAGGGGCTGACAAAACAAAACGCCCCGGCGCAAGCGCTCGGGGCTCAGCTCAACCGCATCACGAAGATCCGGGAACTCTTCCACAAACACCTGCGCGGGTCGTTCGCGTCTCAGCGAATCCTTCGGCCACCGCACCCTGGGGCGCAGTAACGACCAGCGGTCTTTGGCTTCTGTGGAAGAGTACGTGACCGTTCCGGCAAAGGGCAAATCAGGCCTTGCCGAGGCCCTTCAGCATCTCGAAGAGGTCCAGCGTGTCCTTGGCCGGCGGCGCCTGGACGGCGGCCTGGGTGCCGTAGTCGCTGTAGTCGGCCCGGATCCGCATCGTGCCCTCGGCCATGGTCATGCCGATGTCCATGCGCGCCGGGTAGCCCTCCTCGTTGACCCAGACCTCGGTGTCGTAGCCCTTGAGGCCCGCCTTCCTCACGTTGGCGATGAGGGTGTCGTAGTCCTCCTTGGAGAGCGCCTTGGAGGTGTTGTTGGCCTTGAGCATCTGCTCGAAGGTCAACGTGCCCTTGTAGTGCTGCGTCTCCATGCCGTTGATCTTCTCGGCGCCGACGTGCTTGAGGTTCGGGGAGTCGAGGAGCAGCGCGAGCTGCTGGGCCGGGTCCTGGTTCATGCTGTCCAGGCCGCCGGTCAGCTGCTTCTGGAGCGCCTTGTCGCCGGAGGCGTCCGCGGCGGCCTTCAGGTCCAGCTTCATCCAGCGCTTGCCGTCCATCTCGGCGGCCTGCTTCACGCCCATGTCCATGTACATGACGTTGTCGAGCATCACCATGCGCATCTGCTCGGGGGCGCCGGAAGCGGCCGCGCCGCTCAGCATGGAGCCCTTCATGGTGATGTCCATGACCGCGGGGTCCCAGCCCTGGACGCCGGTCAGCTCGGCGGTGCCCGAGTCCGCCCCGGCACCGGACATGCTCATCGTCATCCTGACCTTGGCGGCCTTGGCCGCGGAGGTCTTCTCGTACGCGGCCTGGATGACCTTCGTGACGTCGCCCTGGCTCTGGGACTTCGGGGCGTCGGACGCCGTGCCCGTGCCGTCCTGACAGCCCGCGACACCCCACGCGAGTGCCATCGCCGTGACGGCGACGCCGGCGCGCTTCCCTGCTGACCTGTTCATGAGAGTTCCCCACCCCTTGATCGACGTCTTCGCTCTCCCTGCACCGTAACAAGGAACAGGCCCCCGCCTCTCCGAGGAGAGGCGGGGGCCTGTCGACCACTCAGTGAACCGATGGGGTTCAGACCGCGGCCGGGTCCTCCTCGACGAGGAGGTTGCGGGTGCGGTTGGAGTCCAGCGGGATGCCGGGGCCCATCGTCGTCGTCAGGGTCGCCTTCTTGATGTAGCGGCCCTTGGCGGCGGACGGCTTCAGACGGAGGATCTCGTCCAGAGCCGCAGCGTAGTTCTCGACCAGCTTCGTCTCGTCGAAGGAGACCTTGCCGATGATGAAGTGCAGGTTCGAGTGCTTGTCGACGCGGAACTCGATCTTGCCGCCCTTGATGTCGTTGACAGCCTTCGCGACATCGGGGGTGACGGTGCCGACCTTGGGGTTCGGCATGAGACCACGCGGGCCGAGGACGCGGCCGAGGCGGCCGACCTTGCCCATGAGGTCCGGGGTGGCCACCACGGCGTCGAACTCGTTCAGGCGGTTGCCCTTGGAGATCTCGTCGATGAGCTCGTCGGAGCCGACGATGTCGGCGCCGGCGGCGATCGCGGCCTCGGCACGGTCACCGGTCGCGAAGACCAGGACCCGGGCGGTCTTGCCGGTGCCGTGCGGGAGGTTCACGGTGCCGCGGACCATCTGGTCGGCCTTGCGCGGGTCGACACCCAGGCGGAAGGCGACCTCGACGGTGCCGTCGAACTTCGTGGTGGCGGTGTCCTTGGCGAGACGGACGGCCTCGAGGGGGGCGTAGTTCCGCTCCCGGTCGATCTTGGCGTCCGCGCTGCGGAGAGCCTTGCTGCGCTTCACTTCTGCTCCTGTTGGTTCAGGTACGGAGTCGTGGTGCGGGCCGCGCCGGCCCTACCACTAGGTCACGAGGGGGGTGATCAGCCCTCGACCGTGATGCCCATGGAACGGGCGGTGCCGGCGATGATCTTCGACGCGGCGTCAAGGTCGTTGGCGTTCAGGTCGGGGAGCTTGACCGTGGCGATCTCGCGGACCTGGGCGGCCGTGAGCTTCGCGACCTTGGTCTTGTGCGGCTCGCCGGAGCCCTTGTCCACACCCGCGGCCTTGAGGATCAGCTTGGCGGCCGGCGGAGTCTTGGTGATGAAGGTGAAGGAGCGGTCGTCGTAGACCGTGATCTCCACCGGCACGACCATGCCACGCTGCGACTCGGTCGCGGCGTTGTAGGCCTTGCAGAACTCCATGATGTTGACGCCGTGCTGGCCCAGTGCGGGACCGACCGGCGGGGCCGGGTTCGCCGCACCGGCGTTGATCTGGAGCTTGATAAGCCCCGTGACCTTCTTCTTCTTGGGAGGCATTGCTCTCTCCGGGTCCTAGTGAGAGTGTTCAGCCCGCCGTCCGGTCATCCGGATGGAGGCATACCGCACAACGATAACGGGTATAGGCGCGCGGCTAAAAACCGAGCAGGTCAGAGCAGCTGTGAGAGCCACTCTGACCTGGTCGGAAACCTATGAGATCAGTTCTTCTGGATCTGGTCGAAGCTGAGCTCGACCGGGGTCTCGCGACCGAAGATCTCGACGAGGCCCTTGACCTTCTTCGAGTCGGGGTTGATCTCGTTGATCGTGGCCTGGAGGGTCGCGAAGGGACCGTCCGTGACCGTGACCGAGTCGCCGACCTCGAAGTCCAGGACCTGGACCTCCAGCTTGCGGGACGGAGCCGGCTTGCCCTCGGCCTCGGCGGCCTCGCGGGCGGCCTTCTCCTCGGCCTCCGGGGCGAGCATCTTGACGATCTCGTCCAGGGTCAGCGGGTACGGGTCGTAGGCGTTGCCCACGAAGCCGGTGACGCCGGGGGTGTTGCGGACGACGCCCCAGGACTCGTTCGTCAGGTCCATGCGGACGAGAACGTAGCCGGGAAGCTTGTTCTGCTTGACGTTCTTCCGCTCGCCGCCCTTGATCTGGACGATCTCTTCCTCGGGGACCTCGGCCTGGTAGATGAAGTCCTCGACGTTGAGCGAGACGGCGCGCTGCTCGAGGTTCGCCTTCACGCGCTTCTCGTAGCCCGCGTAGGTGTGGATGACGTACCACTCGCCGGGGAGGGTGCGCAGCTCCTCGCGGAGCGCGGCGACCGGGTCGACCGGGGCGGCCGGCTCGGCCTCTTCCTCGGTCTCCTCGTCGGCGTCCGCGACGGTCTCGGCGTCCGCGTCCTCGACGTCGGCGGTCTCGTCCTCGTCACCCTCGGGGGCGGCGTCGACGGTCTCGTCCTCGTCGCTCAGGGCGGCGTCGACGTCCTCGTCGATCTCCTGCTCGTCCTCGTCCTCGACGTGGACAGCGGCTTCCTCGGCGGCGTCGCCGGCAACGTCGTCAGCAGCGTCCGCCTGGTCCTCGTCGGCCGCCTCGACGATGTCCTGCTCGTCCTCGACGGACTCGGACTCGAAGGCGTCGTTCAGGTTCGCGTCAGACACGGTGGCTGCTTCTTCCTGCGATACAGATGGGGTGGAACAAAAAGTCAGCCGAAGACGTACTTGACTGCTTCCTGGAAGCCATAGTCAATCACGGTGACAAGGCCGATCATGATGACGACGAAGATGATCACCACAGTGGTGTACGTCGACAGCTGGCTGCGCGTGGGCCAGACGACCTTGCGGAGCTCGGCGACGATCTGGCGGTAGAAGAGCGCGAGACGGCCCAGAGGGCCCTTCTTTCCGCGCTTGCCGCCCTTGCGGGACTTCTTCTTCTCGGCCTCGTCATCGGCATCAGGCATGTCGATGGAGCCTACGGCGTCCGTCACGATCTCTCACCTGATTCCGGGTCGGCCGTGCCGCGCCCGGGTGGAGCCGCACGGCGGTGCAATGAAGTACGTACATGCGCACAACACCTGGCGGTGTGTGTAGCAGGGCCGGAGGGACTTGAACCCCCAACCGCCGGTTTTGGAGACCGGTGCTCTACCAATTGAGCTACGACCCTTTGTTGGTGTCCCCAACCTACCGCATCGTGAGATGTGGTCGGTGCGGGCCAACGAGCAGTGAGCATACGTGGTCAGAGGGCTCCACGTCGAACAGAAACCACGGGCGACCTGCCGTCGGACGCGCGTACGACCGGGAATGACCGTTCCTGTCCGGTCCGTGAAACCTGTGTGCCGGGCCCTGAGGCGGTCTGGGACGATGGGCCGTATGAGCGCTGCTACCCCTCCCACCGAGCGTCGGGTCTCCGCCCGCGTCGGTGCGATCTCCGAGTCCGCCACCCTCGCCGTCGACGCCAAGGCCAAGGCTCTCAAGGCCGCCGGGCGCCCGGTGATCGGTTTCGGCGCGGGTGAGCCCGACTTCCCGACTCCGGACTACATCGTCGACGCGGCCATCGAGGCCTGCAAGAACCCCAAGTTCCACCGCTACACGCCCGCCGGTGGCCTCCCCGAGCTGAAGGCCGCCATCGCCGCCAAGACGCTCCGCGACTCCGGCTACGAGGTCGACGCCTCCCAGGTCCTGGTGACCAACGGCGGCAAGCAGGCGATCTACGAGGCCTTCGCCGCGATCCTCGACCCGGGCGACGAGGTGATCGTCCCGGCGCCGTACTGGACGACGTACCCCGAGTCGATCCGCCTCGCGGGCGGTGTCCCGGTGGAGGTCGTGGCCGACGAGACCACCGGCTACCGGGTCTCGGTGGAGCAGCTGGAGGCGGCCCGTACGGAGAGGACCAAGGTTGTCCTCTTCGTCTCCCCGTCGAACCCGACCGGCGCCGTCTACAGCGAGGCCGAGACCGAGGCGATCGGCCGCTGGGCCGTCGAGCACGGTCTGTGGGTGCTGACGGACGAGATCTACGAGCACCTGGTGTACGGCGACGCGTCCGCGGTCTCGCTGCCGTCGGTCATGCCGGAGCTGCGCGACAAGTGCATCGTCGTCAACGGTGTCGCCAAGACGTACGCGATGACCGGCTGGCGGGTGGGGTGGATCATCGGCCCGAAGGACGTCGTGAAGGCGGCGACCAACCTGCAGTCGCACGCCACGTCCAACGTGAGCAACGTGGCGCAGATGGCCGCGCTCGCCGCCGTGTCGGGCGACCTGGACGCGGTCGCCGAGATGGGCCGCGCCTTCGACCGGCGCCGCCAGACGATCGTGCGGATGCTCAACGAGATCGACGGCGTGTTCTGCCCGAACCCGGAGGGCGCGTTCTATGTGTACCCGTCGGTGAAGGCGCTGCTCGGCAAGGAGATCCGCGGCAAGCGCCCGCAGACCTCGGTCGAGCTCGCGGCCCTGATCCTGGACGAGGCCGAGGTCGCGGTCGTCCCGGGCGAGGCCTTCGGCACGCCGGGCTACCTGCGTCTGTCGTACGCGCTGGGTGACGAGGACCTGGTTGAGGGCGTGTCCCGGATGCAGAAGCTGCTCGCCGAGGCCACCGTCTGATCTACGGCCCCGTGCCCTGCGGGCCCCCGGTTCTTCGGAGCCGGGGGCCCGTTTTTGCGTTCTATCGAGGTCCCGATCGGGGAAACGGGGTGTCCTGCTCCGTTCGGGTGCGGCAGGATCGATCGATGCTGGCCTCTTCAGGGGGACACCCCCCGACCCCCCCGTACGGACACCGCGACATCACCCTGCTGCCCAAGGCGCATCTGCATCTGCACTTCACCGGTTCGATGCGGCCCACGACGCTCATCGAGCTGGCCGACAAGTACGGCGTGCACCTTCCCGAGGCGTTGAGCAGCGGTACGCCTCCGAAGCTGCGGGCGACCGACGAGCGCGGCTGGTTCCGCTTCCAGCGGCTCTACGACATCGCCCGCTCCTGCCTGCGGACGCCCGAGGACATCCAGCGGCTGGTGCGCGAGGCGGCCGAGGAGGACGTCAGGGACGGGTCCGGATGGCTGGAGATCCAGGTCGACCCCACCTCGTACGCGCCGCATCTCGGCGGGCTCATCCCGGCCCTGGAGGTCATCCTCGACGCGGTCGAGGCGGCCGCGCGGGAGACCGGGCTCGGGATGCGGGTGCTGGTCGCGGCGAACCGGATGAAGCATCCCCTGGAGGCGCGGACGCTCGCCAGGCTCGCGGTGCGGTTCGCGGACCGGGGCGTGGTGGGCTTCGGACTCTCCAACGACGAACGGCGGGGCCTGGCCCGGGACTTCGACCGGGCCTTCGCCATCGCGCGGGACGGCGGCCTCCTCGCGGCCCCGCACGGCGGCGAGCTGGCGGGCCCCGCGTCCGTACGCGACTGCCTGGACGATCTGCGGGCGACACGGGTGGGGCACGGCGTGCGGTCGGCGGAGGACCCGCGGCTGCTGCGGAAGCTCGCGGAGCGGGGTGTGACCTGCGAGGTCTGCCCGGCGTCCAATGTGGCGCTCGGGGTGTACGAGAGGCACGAGGACGTGCCGCTGCGGACCCTCTTCGAGGCGGGGGTGCCGATGGCGCTCGGCGCGGACGACCCGCTGCTCTTCGGCTCGCGGCTGGCCGAGCAGTACGAGATCGCCCGCCGGCACCACGGGTTCACGGACGCGGAGCTGGCGGAGCTGGCACGGCAGTCGGTGCGCGGTTCGGCGGCCCCGGAGGGCGTACGGACGAAGCTGCTCGCGGGGATCGACGACTGGATCGCCGGCTGAGTCCCCCGGGCGGCTCGCGGGTGTGGCGCCCTAGAGGGCCACGCCCACCGTGACGGGCTCGTTGACCAGCGTGATCCCGAAGGCCTCCCGGACCCCCGCGACGACCTCGCGGGCGAGCGCGAGCAGGTCCTCGGTGGTCGCCTCGCCCCGGTTGGTGAGGGCGAGCGTGTGCTTGGTGGAGATCCGCGCGGGCCCGGAGCCGTACCCCTTGGTGAACCCGGCCTTGTCGATCAGCCAGGCGGCGGAGGTCTTGGTGAAGCCCTCGCCCGCGGGGAAGGCCGGCGGGGTGACGTCCGCGCCGAGCCGCTCGGTCACGCGCGCGTGGAAGGCGGCGTACTCCTCGTCGTCAAGGATCGGGTTGGTGAAGAACGACCCGGCGGACCAGGTGTCGTGGTCCTCGGGGTCCAGGACCATGCCCTTGCCGGCGCGCAGCCGCAGGACGGTCTCGCGGGCACGCGCGAGCGGCACCCGGTCCCCCGCCTCGACCCCGAGGGCGCGCGCGGTCTCGGGGTACTTGATCGGCGCCGACATCCCGTCCGCGTCCTCGAGCTCGAAACGGACCCGCAGCACCACGTACCGCTCGGGGTGGTCCTTGAAGAGGCTGTGCCGGTAGGAGAAGGCGCACTCGGCGTTGGTGAGGGTGACCGTCTCGTCGGCGCGCCGGTCGTAGGCGACGACCTCGGTCACGGTGGCGGAGACGTCCTGCCCGTACGCGCCGACGTTCTGGATCGGGGTCGCACCGGCCGAGCCGGGGATGCCGGCGAGGCACTCGATCCCGGCGAGCCCGGCCTCGACGGTCCGGGCGACGGCATCCGTCCAGACCTCGCCGGCGGCGAGTTCGAGGCGGGTCCCGTCGAGGGAGAAGCCGGTGGTGGCGATCCGCAGTGCGGTGCCGTCGAAGCCCTTGTCCCCGATGACCAGGTTGGATCCGCCGCCGATGACGAGCAGCGGCGTCCCGGAGGCGTCGGCCTCGCGGACCGCGGCGACGACCTCGTCGTCGGTGGTGGCGGTGACCAGCCGAGCGGCGGGACCGCCGAGCCGGAAGGTGGTCAGGGGGGCGAGGGGGGCGTCGTGGAGAAGCTGCACGGGCCCAAGGGTACGAGAAAAGCCCATGACCTCTTGCGCAAGCAAGAGGTCATGGGCCTCACAACGTCAGGCGAGCCGGACCACGGCCCGGCTCATCCCCAGCACCTTCTGCCCGGCGCACATCGCGGTGAGGTCCACCCGCACCCGCTGGTCGTCCAGCTTCGCGGCGACCTTGGCGCTGACCTCCACGAGGGCGCCCTGGTCGTCGTTGGGGACGACGACCGGCTTGGTGAAGCGGACGCCGTACTCGACGACGGCGGCGGGGTCGCCGGTCCAGTCGGTGACGACGCGGATCGCCTCGGCCATGGTGAACATCCCGTGGGCGATGACGTCGGGGAGGCCGACCTCCACCGCGAACTTCTCGTTCCAGTGGATGGGGTTGAAGTCCCCGGAGGCGCCGGCGTACCGGACGAGCGTGGCGCGCGTCACGGGGAAGGACTGCGCGGGCAGCTCGGTGCCGACCTCGACCTCGTCGTAGCTGATCTTCGCGGTCATGGTCAGGCCTCCTCGGGTGCGCGGGAGACGAGCTTGGTCCAGGCGGTGACGACGTGCTCGCCCGAGGCGTCGTGGACCTCGCCGCGGATGTCCAGGATGTCGTTGCCCGCCATGGACTTGATCGCCTCGATGGTGGAGGTGACCGAGAGCCGGTCCCCGGCGCGTACGGGCCGGGTGTAGGCGAACTTCTGGTCGCCGTGGACGACCCGGCTGTAGTCGAGGCCCAGCTGCGGGTCCTCGATGACCGCTCCGGCCGCCTTGAACGTGATGGCGAACACGAAGGTGGGCGGGGCGATCACCTCGGGGTGGCCGAGCGCCTTGGCCGCCTCGGCGTCCGTGTACGCGGGATTGGCGTCCCCGATCGCCTCGGCGAACTCGCGGATCTTCTCGCGGCCGACCTCGTAGGGCGGGGTGGGCGGATAGGTCCGGCCCACGAAGGACTGGTCGAGCGCCATGGACTCGATACCTCCTGGTTCTGTTGCCGACAAACGACACGAGGCCGCCCCCGAATGGGGACGGCCTCGTGTACGAGCCTGGTTAACGCGTCTCGCGGTGCGCGGTGTGCGAGTTGCAGCGAGGGCAGTGCTTCTTCATCTCAAGTCGGTCCGGGTTGTTACGCCGGTTCTTCTTGGTGATGTAGTTCCGCTCCTTGCACTCCACGCAGGCCAGCGTGATCTTCGGGCGGACGTCGGTGGCAGCCACGTGAGTGCTCCTTGGACGGACGGTGGACGGATGAACGCATAAAAGAGTAGCCGATCGAAGGACCGACCCCACAATCGGCTACCGTGTGTAGCGGTGACCGGACTTGAACCGGTGACACAGCGATTATGAGCCGCTTGCTCTACCGACTGAGCTACACCGCTTTGATGATCCGGATCCCGTCCGAAGACGGGTTCCTTCCCACCAGAGCCCCAATACGGAATCGAACCGTAGACCTTCTCCTTACCATGGAGACGCTCTACCGACTGAGCTATTGGGGCGAGCGAGGAAGACATTACACGGTCTCCGGCCCATCACCCAAATCCGTTTCGCGGCCCCCGCGGGACGGTCCTCACCAGGGGTCACGTACGCCACTCGTGGCCTCATCGGTACGACTATTGCGCTCCTCCTCGAAGGTCGCAGCGAGCGCCCCTAGGCTCGGCCCCCACGCTTCGTGATCTTGATCTTGAGGAGCCTTGAGGAGCCCCGATGTCAGCCGAAAGCAAGCAGCCCCAGCCGCCCGACGACGGGGCCGCCACCACCGCCGACTCGACCTCGCTCCTGCTCTCCCACGCGCGGCTCACCGACGGACGGACCGTGGACGTCCGGCTCGTCGGCGGCCGGATCGAGGCCGTCGGTACGGCCGGGAGTCTGACCCCCGTGGGCGCGCGCGTGGACCTGGCCGGCTATCTGCTGCTGCCCGCCGCCGCCGAGCCCCACGCCCACGCCGACACGGCGCTGTCCGCCGACTCCCCCGGCCCCGTCTCGTACGCGCCGGAGGACGTGCAGCGCCGCGCCACCGAGGCCGCGCTGCTCCAGCTCGGCCACGGCGCGACCGCGCTCCGCGCGCACGTGCGGATCGGTGACGTGCACGCGCTCGGGCCGCTCGAAGCGGTGCTCCAGGCCCGCCGCTCCCTGCGCGGCCTCGCCGACCTGACCGCCGTAGCCGTGCCCCGGCTGCTCACCGGGGTGGCCGGCGCGGACGGTCTCGCGATGCTGCGGGACGCGGTGAAGATGGGCGCGGGAGTGGTCGGCGGCTGTCCGGACCTCGACCCGGACCCCGCCGGCTACGTGGAGGCGGTCCTGGAGGTCGCGGCCGAGCACGGGGTGCCGGTCGACCTGCACACCGACGGGGACGACCCGGCCCGGCTGGCGCGGCTGGCGGCGATGGCCGGGGGGATGCGGCCCGGGGTGACGATCGGCCCGTGCGCGGGGCTCGGCGGGCTCCCCGCCGACGCGGTGCGCAGGGCGGCGGACCAGCTGGCGGCGGCCGGGGTGACGGTGGTGTGCCTCCCGCAGGGCGGCTGCGACGGTACGGAACGGCGCGGGGCGGCGCCCGTACGGCTGCTGCGGGCGGCCGGGGTGCGGGTCGCGGCGGGCAGCGGAGCGCTGCGGGACGTGTCCAACCCGGTGGGGCGGGGGGACCCGCTGGAGGCCGCCTACCTGCTGGCCTCGCTCGGCGGGCTGCCGGCCGAGGAGGCGTACGCGGCGGTGAGCGCTGAGGCGCGGGAGGTGATGGGGCTGCCGGAGGTGCGGGTGGAGGCCGGCTTCCCGGCGGAGCTGCTTGCGGTGCGCGGTGAGCGTCTGTCGGGCGTGCTGTCCCTCGCGTACAGCCGGATCGTGGTGCACCGGGGGCGGGTGGTGGCGCGGACGAGCGCGGTGCGGGAGTACTGCGATTCGGCGGCGGCGCTCGATCTGCCGCGGCAGGCGCGGCCGGAGCGTCCGCCGGAGCCGGGGAGCCCTCCGGCCGGTCCCGTCGTACGGTCGTGAGTATGCGCATCGTCATCGCTGGAGGACACGGACAGATCGCCCTGCGCCTGGAGAGGCTGCTGTCGGCGGGCGGGCACGAGGTCGCGGGGATCATCCGCGACCCGGGACAGGGCGGAGACCTGAGGGACGCGGGGGCCGAGCCCGTGATCCTGGACCTGGAGTCGGCGTCGGTGGAGATGGTCGCGGCGGTCCTCCAGGGCGCCGACGCGGCCGTCTTCGCGGCGGGCGCGGGACCGGGCAGCGGCGCGGACCGCAAGGACACGGTGGACCGCGCGGCGGCGGTGCTCTTCGCGGACGCGGCGGAACGAGCGGGCGTACGGCGCTATGTCGTCGTGTCGTCGATGGGCGCGGACGCGTCCCACCCGGGTGACGAGATCTTCGACGCGTACCTCCGCGCCAAGGGGGCCGCCGACGACGAGGTCCGCGCACGGACGGCGCTGGACTGGACGATCCTGCGCCCGGGCACCCTGACGAACGACGCGGGCACGGGCATGGTCCGGCTTGAGGCCCGCACGGGCCGCGGGCCGATCCCCCGCGACGACGTGGCGGCGACCCTCGTGGAGATCCTCGACACCCCGGCGACGGCCGGCCTCACCCTGGAACTGATCGCGGGCTCGACCCCGCTGTCGGTCGCGGTGAAGGACGTGGCCGGAAACTGACCTCCGGAAACGAGGAAAGGTCCCCGGTGCAAGCACCGGGGACCTTTCGTATCGCGTGGCGACGCCAGGATTCGAACCTGGGTAGGCTAAGCCGACGGATTTACAGACTCCTGACGCCGGTCCACGTTCATGCCCTCTGATCTGCGCACGGAGCCTGTGACGGAGCCCCCTCTGTGGTCCTCGTCCGCGCCTCGTCCAGGTTGCGCGACTGACAGATGGTAGGGCGTTCATGAGGCATTCTCGTCGCCTATGTCGTATCGGCTGCGCTTCTGTATGCCCCTATGCCAAGATCTCCGGACACTGCTAGATGCGAGCCGGGGTGGGGCGCGTTGTCTGAGGAGCCAGAGCTGACAGCTGCGCAACTAGTTGTCGCGATGCCACAACCAGATGATCGGGTGCAAACACACTCGATCGCTACGAATGGCAGCGGCCATGGCCGCTGCCGATGGGCTGAAGCTCTACCTCATGTCCCTTGGCCCAGCCAAGCGTCCGTCCGCAACCAACGATGGTCGCATCCTCTGCGAGTACCACGAAGACTGGGTGGTTCTACAAGGACCCGAGGCGGAGCCGGTCTCTGGTAAGCACCGCGACCCTGCGGTTGGCCCGTTCACGACCATCAATCAGCTAGCCAACGAAGGCGGTCTGACCCACCTGTTCTTGCGGTGGATCGACCTCAAAGAGAAGCCCCCTTGCAGGCTGGCTACGACACATGGCCTGGCGAGGGGTGATCCCCAGAGCCTTGAAGCCGCTATCCAAAGCTTGCGATCCTTTCGACTCGCCCGTGGCCGAATCGAAGTTTCCGATGATCACGCGACTCCCGTCAGCGACTTGCATGAGGCAATCCGCAAGCATGGCGCCAAACAGCTACCGAAAACATGGCAGGGAAGGCAGAGGTAAACCTTAGCCATGAAGAGCAGTGCACACAAACCGCTCGATTCCTTTCAGCTCTGACCATTCAGGTTGAGAATATCGGCCGCAAGCATGTCGACGGCCTCACGGTCAGACCTTGATGATGCGGACGCTGGGGCCGCAGAGCGTCACTGTACAGGACATTGACATTGCGATTATCACAGCCGCAGCAAACCCTTCGGCATACGAGCCTTTACCCTCTCCAGTACGACTGAGTCGATCTGCAGTGAAGATGCGCAAAGGCGGATTCTCTAACAATAGAATCGAGCGCGCCGAGCAGCTCCGCAAGGATTTCTCAAGGTAAAAGAGGTCCGCTGGATGGCTCCAGCGGACCTCGATGACCTGGATATCCACCCGTCCATGCGGTTGCGTATCCAGCACGGTCTGGACGAGTCGCGGCGCGAGCCCTACATCGGCTGAACGTCGGTCGCGGCGGCAGTCAGGCGGCCCTCCACTCGTTCGTTCGCCGCGTAGGTCTCCGGCGCCGCTCGCTGAATGAACCGGTCCCGGAGGAAACGGGCGCCGTCGAGCGGGTGGAAGTCGGTGGTGGCGAGAGGGGACGGCGGCGGCCTCCAGCAGCTCGGCATCCCGCCGCTCCCGCCCTCAGCGATGCCGAACTGGACCGGATCGGCATGGAGCTCCGCACCAGCCAGTCGCCGCCGCTGTCCTACCGCGAGCTGTCGATCCGCTTCCGGGGCGGCCGGTCACAGCGCGAGTGAGATGCGGCTGCGGGCAGCATGGCGGCGCGTCACCCCGACCGCCTCATGAGCACCCTCGCCGTCTACCGCTGGCGCCTGGCCCCCGAAGGACTGGTGACCTTCCGGCAGCTTCGGGCGCTGGGTCTGCGTCCGGCCGGTCAGCCAGTCGTGGGCCAGCTCGAACGCCCCCGCCGACGGCGCGAACCGCTGGTCGCCTTCCTCTACCGGATCGACCTCGCCGCCCCGGTCCGGCCGACGACACCGGCCCGGTGGGCGGCCCTGGAGCGGGCGAACGCGGCCCGCCGAATCTGCCCGGAGTGCGGGCGGGACGCCGGATACCACATCCCGTCCTCGCTCGGCATGTGCACCCCCTGCGCCTACCCCGAGCAGTCGAACTCCGGCTGACCGGCCAGAAAGGTCCCGTCGTCTGGCGGGCTCCTGTCAGGCCGTCGGGTTCGCTCCCCGACCGAGCAGGTACTCAACCTCGCCCGGTGACACCGCAATCCCGTACCGGCGCGAGATGTTCATCAAGCCCTCGACAGGGACGTCGTAGAGGTCCCCATCGAGTCGTTCCAGTCCAAGCCAGGACCGCACCTCGGCGTCCGAAAGCCCAGTCAGCAGGTGACGGCACCAGTACGCGCCTGTGGACCGGTCGAACTCCTCCAGCAGCCACACGGCCACGGCTCCCCCTGCCGCCTTGCCGCATTGATCCCCCATGGTCGCGACTCTAGCGTCCACTCTGACCTGGGAGAACCCATGAACAACCTCCCCGAGCCGGTCCGGGTCGTGCAGCTGCCGGACGGCACCTACACCTACGCCGACCACCTCCCCGTCCCGATCCAGCCGACCGGCCCGCAAGTGGTGCACCAGCACATCCACCAGGCCCCGCCGGACCGCACGGTCCAGCGGATCGCGCTCGGCTCCGGCATCGGCGCCGGCACCGTGGCCGCCGGGGTCTACTTCGGCCCGCTGCTCGTCGGGGCGCTCACCGCCATCGCCGCGAATCTGGCCCTGCTCGCGTTCCTCGCCACCGTCCTCGCGCGGGGCGTCGTGAGCGTCGTGAAGTCGGGCGGCGGACCGGACGGCAAGGCCGCCGCCAAGACCCTGAGCAAGGCCCGCAAGCGCCGTCGCTGACGGCTGCCCGATCCGCCCGACACGTTCGGGCGGTGAGGGGAGCCGGGACAGCCCCGGCAACGGAAAGGGAAACCGGTCGTGGCCAGCAGGAGGAACGCCGAGCAGGACCCGAACTACCCCAAGCTCACCGCCGGTGAGCACACCCGGATCGCGCTGAACGTTCGCCCGCATGTGCAAGCGGTCGATCGCGAGCGACACCGTCTACCAGGGCGACCTGGAAGAGAAGATCGACCGGATCATCGACCGCGCCCGCGAGCGCGCCGAGAAGAACGCCACCAAGAAGTAGCGTCGCCGCTCCCTCCACTCTTTCGAGCGGCAGGAGTGGCCATCAACCCGAATCACACCGGAGGACCCGAGTGGGCGCACCACTGTTGACCTGGAAATTCACCGTCGAAGCGGCCGACAGCAAGGGCCGCCGGGGTAAGCACAGCGGTCTCATCGACTCCCACAGCGAGGCATCCGCCCGCCAGGGCGTCATCGAATCGGTGCAGGCCGCCGGATACCAGCCCTGCGGCGCGGTGACCCTCAAGCCGAAGCGCCCACACCGACTCTGACCGTCGCCCGGGAGCGGCGAGCAGGGCGCTTGCCGCGGCCAGGGCCGTTTGAGTGGTGTGTCTTATGGTCCCCGGGAATTCCCGCCGGATCGCTCAGAGGACGAGGTTGTAGATGTCCCAGTCCCAGCCGATCTTGGTGCGGGTCGTCGGAACGTAACCGAATCCGGACAGCTTGCGCTGGTAGGCGTACAGGTCGCCTCCGGGGGTGCGGGCCAGCAGGTCGAGGCCGTTCAAACGGCCGAGGTCCTCGGTGCCGGCGAGCGTGTTGTAGACGTTCCAGCCGCCGCCGACCTTCACCGGCGCGTCGAACGGCCCGCTCGACGGGTGCTCGGCGGAGCTGTGGGTGTACTTCCACAGGACGCCAGCCGTGTCACGGGCGATCAGGCCGTCGGCGTATCCACTGATCTTGGTGTAGGCGTTCCAGCCGCCGCCGACGCGCTGGCGCGGATAGAACTTGCCGTAGGAGTCATTGACGTACTCCCACAGGACGCCGCTCTGGTCGCGGGCGTACAGATTCGTGCCATAGCCATAGCTGTCGTGGGCAATCTCTGTGTAGATGTTCCAGCCGCCGCCGACACGGACGCGGGGCTTGAAGGGGGCCTCCGGATTGCCGGAGCCCTGGTAGTACCAGAGGACGCCGTCCTTGTCGCGGGCGACCAGACTGCCCCAGCCTGCCGCGGAGATGTCGCCGAGCGGCACGATCGCGGTGTACACACCCCAGCCGCCGCCGACGCGCTTACGCGCCGTCAGCTTGCCGTCGGCCGATCCGGTCGCCTCGTACCGCCACAGGACGCCGCCCTTGTCGCGGGCGTGGACGGCACCGCGCAGACCCGCCTCGGGGGTGCCGAGGACGGCGTCCACGCCGGCAGCGCCCTTCGAGACCACCCTCCCCTGGGCATCCTTCAGCGTCACCGACAGGTCGAACGAACCGAACCAACTGTCCCAGGAGCCGAAGTCGAACGTCACGGCATAGTCCAGGGTGGCCTTGGCCTCGACGGCGGGAAGGTCGACGGCTATCGGCTCCCTCTCGTAGTCATCGTTCATGTACCACGAGAGGGGCACCGGGGCGGCCCCATCCACCGACGCGGTCGTGTCCATCCTCCGCGCGACACGATCCGGGGTGGTGCCGGCGCCGGGCCACTCGGATATCGGCTTGCCGAATCCGAGCGTCGCCGTCACCGGACCGGTCACCCCGGCCGGCAGGGAGACGCGGAAACGGACGGTCCCCGGACCCTCCTCGCCGGCCCACACCTTCGTCCGGCCCCCGTCCTGGACCACCGTGCCGGGCTCCACGGCGGCCTCCGCCCGGTTCACCGCCGGCGCGGCCACGGCCGCAGCTCCCCCGAGCGCCACCGGTGCGATACCGGCGACGAGGGCCGTCACCATAACCAAGCCTGCACGCGTACGCGCCACGGACTCCCCCTGTTTTCAGCTCATTGGTGAGGAAGCGGTCTCCCGCCTCCTCGGACACCTCTAGGACATCCGGGGTGCCCCCAGGGTTGTACGGGTCGTTCTCACTGATTCCGAAGCGGTCGTCAAAGCGCAAGTGGCTTGCCCCGGGGCGGCCGACAGCCGGCAAGCATCCCGACCGCCCAGGCCCGTTCCTCCGCCCATTCGAGCAGCAGGAGAAGACCAGCATGACCGAGACGGCCACGGCCGCGCACCTGCGGCCGGTGCCCGACATAGACCGTGACGACGAGACGCCCACCGCCCCGGTGCCCGTGGACAAACCCGTCGCTCCCTGACCCGAAGGTCACCATCGAGAAGCGCAAGCCGGTCCTCGCCGGATGGCTCACCAACCGGCGGGACTTCCTCGCCACCGCCCGCCACACCGGCGCCAACACCGGCTACGCCGCGCTCTACCACGGCGTCCGCGTCCCCGTATACGCCGGACGCCTCGCGCTGATGTCCCCGCGGGGAACCTGCCGGTTCATCGCCTCCACCAACCGGTGGGTGTGGGACCGGGAGGCCGCACCGCTGCGCGACTACGCGGTGCGGACCGAGGACGTGGAGGAGTACATGCGGCTGTCCAAGCTGCGCGCCGGCCGGATCCGGCTGCGCGGCCTGGTCACCCTCGTCTCCCTCGTCTTCGGCGCGGGTTTCGCCCTCTGGCTGTACGTCCTGGCCCCCGCCTACCTCTACGTGTTCGCCACCGGCGGGGTGCTGCTGCTCGGCATGGCCGGGCAGCAGCCCGACTCCCCGGTCGTCGGCCCGGCCGTGCTGAAGACCGAGATCCAGAAGCTGACCGGGTCGATCGTGCTGCGGCATCACCGAGGGCGAGAACTCGGTGTGCGCCCGCGAGGACGTCCTGACCCCTTCGGAGCGGGAATCGAAACTGGCCAAGCGGCCGTATGACCTTCGTCACGCGGCCGTCTCGACCTGGCTCAGCTCCGGCGTCGAGCCACAGCTTGTCGCCCAGCGGGCCGGGCACTCGGTGGGGGTCCTCTTTCGCGTGTACGCGAAGTTCCTCAAGGGGGGCGACGAGGCCGCGAACGCCAAGATCCCCGCCCGGCTGAACCAGCACCGGTGAGCGTCACCGCCGGCCCTCGACGGTCGCTCTCGTGGCGGCGGCTCGCGGCGGGCTGGATTCCCGTCCACGGCCCGTCCAGACGCGCTGGTAGAGAGGGTGATCGAGAGGTACAGGGCGAGACAGTCGGGCCCTGGTCCAACCTTTACACGCGAACGGCCCCTGATCACGTTTCCGCAGATCAGGGGCCGTTCTTATCGCGTGGCGACGCCAGGATTCGAACCTGGGTAGGCTAAGCCGACGGATTTACAGTCCGCTCCCATTGGCCACTCGGGCACATCGCCATGAGATCGCTGCCGTGGAGCCGCTTTTCGGCGGTGTTCCGTGGCAACGACGTAAACGATACCTGATCCCCGGGGGTGGTTCGCCACCGGATTGATCAGCGATCGGGGCCCCGGCACACCCCCTAGGCTTTGGGCTGTACCCCAAGCATCCGAGCAAGGAGCCACGAGTCATGGCCGACTCCAGTTTCGACATCGTCTCCAAGGTCGAGCGGCAGGAGGTCGACAACGCCCTCAACCAGGCCGTGAAGGAGATCTCCCAGCGCTACGACTTCAAGGGGACCAACGCCTCGATCTCCTGGTCCGGCGAGAAGATCCTGATGCAGGCGAACGGCGAGGAGCGTGTCCTGGCCATCCTCGACATCTTCCAGACCAAGCTGATCAAGCGGGGGATCTCGCTGAAGTCGCTGGACGTCGAGGGCGATCCGCAGCTGTCCGGCAAGGAGTACAAGCTCTTCGCGTCGGTCACCGAAGGCATCTCGCAGGAGAACGCCAAGAAGGTCGCGAAGGCCATCCGGGACGAGGGCCCCAAGGGCGTCAAGGCGCAGGTGCAGGGCGACGAGCTGCGGGTCAGCTCGAAGAGCCGGGACGACCTGCAGGCCGTCCAGACGCTGCTCAAGGGCAAGGACTTCGACTTCGCGATCCAGTTCGTGAACTACCGCTGAGCAAAGCCTCTGACCTGCTGAAACTCGGCTAGGCCAGCCTGACAGGGCACAACGGGGGCACATCGCCGAGGACCGCCTCGACGGCTGCCCGCGTTGTGTCCTCGTCGTCGGGCCAGAGGTGCGTGTACGTGTCGAGCGTGATCGACGGCTTCGAGTGCCCCAGCCGGCGCTGAACCGTCTTCACGCTCTCCCGGTGCTTGATGAGCGCCGAGGCGTAGAAGTGGCGTAGGTCGTGCATGCTCGCGCCGTCCGGCCCCTGAACAAGGGCGGGCTCCTCCCCCGTCGGCCGGCCGCGCTGGACCCATGCCGCGTACGCCTCGCCGTGCGCCTTCGCCAGGGCCTTGTTCGCCCTGATCTCCATGCGCCCCCAGACGTGTGCCCAGTTGGCGCGCTTGATCACGTCGGTCCGACCGCTCGTGAACAGCAACTTCACCTTGCGGCGGCGCGGTTTGCGCGGGTCGGTCCGGTCCCCGATCTCAACCAGTGGGGCCGGGTACTGCTGAAGATGCGCGGCGAGCGCGTCGACAGCCGCGCCGACCAGCGGCACGGTTCGGTAGCTCTCGTGCGTCTTGGGCTCGCCGAGGTACGGCTCGGGGGTCTCCTCCTGGTCGCCCTTGTCGGGCGTGACGAGCTGCTGACGGACAACCACCTCGCGGCGCAGGAAGTCGACGCAGTCCGTTTCCAGCCCGAACACCTCGCCCTGCCGCAGCCCCGAGGCCGCGGCGAGCAGGATCATGGCGCGGTACCTGTCGGGCGCCGCCTCGATCAGCGAGCGCACCGCGTCGGGGTGCAGGGGCACGATCTCCGCCTTGCGCACCTCCGGGATCTTGACGCCCGAGCAGGGGTTCAACGCGATGATCCGGTCCCGCACGGCCGTGTGCATCACGGTGACGAGGTAGGCGTACGTCGTACGGAGCGTGGACGGCGCGACGACCTGCGACCGGTCCTTGACCCACGCCTGCACCTCCGAGGGCCGGATGCTCACGATCGGCCGGTCACCGA
Organism: Streptomyces sp. NPDC016459; assembly: GCF_040632845.1. Lineage (NCBI taxonomy): Bacteria > Bacillati > Actinomycetota > Actinomycetes > Kitasatosporales > Streptomycetaceae > Streptomyces > Streptomyces sp. NPDC016459. The sequence goes on along the minus strand of NZ_JBEYCR010000002.1, from coordinate 126,999 downwards.
AGGTCGGGTAGATGTGCAGGCGCAGCGCCCGCTCGACACGGGAGGCTGTGCCGTCTCGGTGAACGGCCGAGGTCCGCCAGCGCTCGGCAACAGCCCGGAAGCTCTCTTTGCCGGCCGTCGGGTCAACTGGACGCCGCGGGCATCGACTCCCCACGGGAGATGCCCCGGCGCTACGGCATCGCCGCCAGCCATGACAGCGTGTCGGTCTACAAGCCCGAGCGTCTGGCCGGGTGCGTCGGCGTTTCCCCAGCGCTCGCAGTCGCCGCAGCCATAGGTCTCGCGGTCCGAGACAACGGCGACCAGGCCAAGATCTCCGACCAGATGACGTACCTCTCGTCGCGGGTGGACACGTTGCTCACGCAGGTGCCCGCCGTACGCGCCGCCATCGAGGGGACCGCCAAGTGACCGGCCGCCTACACGAGACATGGAGCAGCGGCGACCCGGCACCGCGCCGTCGGCACGTAGAGCCCGTCGGCTCCGTGTCGCCGACCGTCCACCGGTTCGCGGAGCAGCAGGCCCGCCTCGCCGCCGAAACCGCCGCTGATCACTACCGCGTCCCCGAGACCCGCGAGGCCCTGCTCGCGATGCGGCCAGCCGATCAGAACCGGACCTACCTCGAACACCGCGAGACGTATGACCGGCTCATACACGGCACTCCCGCGGCGCAACTGCTCCCTGCCCCGAGTGCTCGCCCCCGCCCTGCGCCTTTCGCCCAAAGCGCAGGGCGCCTCGGCGTTCCGAGGTCATAGCCTGTCCTCCTCATCGCTACAGGGGGGACCTGTGAACACCACACCACCGCAGCGGCCGCCAAGACCTGACGAGGATCTTGAGCGGTTTCACAACGGGGACACCCTCGACAACATCCCGATCATCAGGGTCCGCAAGCAGTTCCCGTGGAAATTGGTCGTTGCTGCGGTCGGCGGGTCTCTGCTGATCGCCGCGTGTCTCCTGGTGCTGGTGTTCCATCCGGGCAGTCGAAACAGCAAGGCGACAGACCTTCCCCGAAGCAGCCCGACCACGGTCAGCACAGCACGGGTCGAGAGCTCGCCGTCCGTCACCAGGCGCGCGACCGCGCAGGAGACGGCCCCTTCGTCTGCTCCTGCGGTTCGGAGCGTTGCTCCCACGGCGCGTCCCCAGAGCTGCGTGCCGGTCTCCTACAAGTTGCCCGACGGCCCGAGCCTCTGCGAGTCAAAGGCCGACGTCTGCGCCCTCGGTTCGCCCATGTACACACCAGACATCGAGACCATCTGCGGAGCCGCACCGATCGCGCGCATCTACGTGCAGAACACGGACTTGGTGGAGGCCGGTGGCTGCCTTTCTCTGGAGAGCACGGCGTGGGTCACGGGAACAACCACGTACCTCGGAGCGGACGCGCCGGGCTACCAGTGCAACGCGTACGTGGATCGCACCGACCTTGAAACTGGCGGGGTGCCACTGACTGCCTGTCAGGAGTACTACCCGAACACCCGGCAGACGTTCCTTGCGGAGCTCACGACACCAGCGGGAACCATGACGGCCTGCATCACGGCCCGCCACGGAGCCTGACGTCGTTCCAGGAGCTGTTGCCTGCAATCACGTCTCGCTCAACCGCATCTGCAATATCGCGCAACTCGCGCTCGCCTGCGGACCATCCGGCGCATTCTGAGATCCCGACCCGGCGAGAACGGAGCTCCGGAATGACGCTCAGGTTCATCGGCACCACCAGCGACGACGGCGACTGCCCGACCCTCTACGAAGTCGAGGGCACGGACAGCGTCCTTGTGCAGGGCGACCGCGTCACCGACCCCGAGCAGCTCGCCGAACTCCGCCACGTCAAGGAGTCCGAGACGTTCGTGACCGTGCCCCGAGACCTCCTCGTCCGCTTCGCCCCGCGCACCGAGGCCCGCGAGATGATCCCCTTCGCCGAGATCGCCCACCTTTTCCGCGAGTTCAGGCACACCGCCTGGCGGCTGGAGACCCGCCGCGGCTACGCCACCGACCGCAACAGCCCCAAGTGGGCACGGTGGAAGGCCGGCGCCGACATCGCCGCCGAGCCGCTCGACGCCTGGCGTGAGAACGTCGCCGCCGCCCGCGCCGAGGGGAAGCGGTTCGAGCGGGTCCGCCTCGTCGACGAGCCCCTGACCGAGGGACAACGGTTCCTCCTCGATTCCGGCCTTGGCAACGTCGACGCGGGCGAGGACATCCGCAACCTCCCCCGCGCCGAGGCCGAGCGGTTCAACCTGCCGGACTACGACTTCTGGCTCTTCGACTCCCGCGTCCTGGCCCGGTTCGTCTTCGACGAGGACGACACCACCCTCGGCGTCATCCTCAGCAAGGACCCCGCCGATATCGCGGCGGCCTGCCAGGCCCGCGACGCCGCATGGCACCACGCAACACCCACCCGCGAGTTCGCGCAGCGGGTACGTTCGGCCATGTGAGTACGGACTTCCAGAACGGCCGGGACACCCTCGGCGCGCGGCTCCGCGAGCTGCGCGTCGAGGCCGGCCTCGACGGCAAGACCCTGGCCGAGCGCCTCGGCTGGCAGCGGTCCAAGGTCAGCCGCTTGCAAAACGGCAAGCAGACCCCCACCGTGGCCGACCTCGACGCATGGGCCGCGGCGGCCGGCCGCCCGGACGCGACCGCCGAACTCCGAGGACGCCTGTCCGGCCTGGAAAGCCGCTACCGGTCATGGCGCCGCCAGCTCGCCGCCGGCCACCTGGCCCGCCAGGAACAGGGCATCGCCGAGACCGCGGACACCCAGATGACCCGGGCCGTCGAGGCCGTCCGGATCCCCGGCCTGCTCCAGACCCCGGACTACGCCCGCCACACGCTGACGACCGCCGCCGAGTTCCGCCAGGTCGTCCGGAACGTGGAGGACGCGGTCCGCGCCCGTATCCGCCGCCAAGAGGCGCTGTACGACCCGGACAAGACGTTTCACTTCCTGGTCTGGGAACCCGCCCTGCACGCCCGGACCGTCCCGCCCCGCGTGCACGCCGCGCAGCTCGACCGGCTCATGAGCGTGATCGGCCTGGACACCATCGAACTCGGCGTCATCCCCCTCGGCGCCGAACTGCGCCGCGCCCCGAGTCACGGATTCTGGATCTACGACCGGCGCCTCGTCATCGTCGAGACCATCGGAACCGAGATGTGGCTCACCGACGACAACTCGCTCGCCACCTATGAACGGGCCTGGGACTGGCTCGCCGACGCTGCCGTCCACGGCGAGCACGCGCGCCGCCTCATCGGCCGCGTACGGGGCTCTCTCGCCCCCGCGTGAGCAACCGCACCCAACCTACTCAGCGGCTCCCGCAATCCGGCGCAATCGCCCGGCACGCCCGCAACCGGCCGTCCTACCGTCCCGGTCATGGCGACGACGACAGACGATCTGACGGCCGTTGAGTTACCGCTCATCGGCACCCTCACCCAGCGGCAGCAGCGCGGCCAGGACTGCGTGTGGTGCGGCATTACCCTCGCCGCCGGCACGGTCACCGACCTCGGCCCCCGCCGGTACCGACGGGCCGACTGGGTGACCTACTGGTTCCCCCGTGCCTGTAAGAAGCACCCGAGAGGTGAGCAGTGAAGCACTGCGCCTACTGCGAGCAGCCGATCCTCGGCACGGCCGTCCCCGTCGCCGACGATGCCGGCACCGGCGCGCACGCCCCCGCCTACTGGCATGCCAACAAGGGCGAGTGCGGGCCGCGCGTCCTGCGTACCTCGCCTCGCGACGACGACCGCCGCTGATCTCCTGCCCGTGGACGGTACGCCGATCGTTCACGGGCAGGACCAACCCCGCCGACCGCGGCCATCCGCCGGGCTTGTTTCTGCATCACGAGACGGACAATCACCCTTCACGCACCCAACTTGTCCGGCACCCTGGCCCGATGCGCAGACTCACCACCGCAGCCCTCGCTGCGGCTATCGCCGCTCTCCTCGTCGCCTGCGGAACCACACCTGAGCCGGACGCTCCGGCCGCCGGGCGGCAGGGGGAACCGGGCACTACCTCCAGTCCCAGTACGCGCGCCTTCGACGTCCACGACTGCAAGGCACTCCTCGAACGCGGCTACGCCGCAGGTGCCCCGCGAGACGGTTCCAAGGACCCTGAATGCGCGCACCTCACCCGCGATGAGTACACGGCTGTCGTGGGCGAGGTCATTGCTGGCCACAAGGACGAGATCATGGAAGACGCGGCTAGCGAAGTCGCGTGGGACTCAGCTTGGGACCAGACCGGTCCTGAACAGCAGACGGTCGTATGCGGGCGTCTCAAAACGGACGGCGCCGCCGTGGTCGGGCAGGAGATGGCCGACGCATCCGACAGCCCAAGCGGGGACGAAGTTGAGATGGCTCAGTACTACCTCGACGAGAAGTGCCCGCAGCTCTAGCGGGCCCAACCACCGATCAATCGAAGCGAGGGACCTCCGAGGAACTTCCGGCTCAGGTCACTAGCCGACGGAGACAACCCGGTCGGGCTGACCACCTGGGGCGATGGTCACTTCGTGGACCGCGCCTCCCTCGGTGGTCATGCGAATCCGGTCGGGAGCCGTCCACACGGTCTCGCGGAGCGCGTTGTCTTCGGAGTCGCCGTTGAAGCAGCCGACACTCCAGCGGCGTTCCAGCGGCTGGCTTCCCTGGTGGATGTAGACGCACCAGACGGGGTCGAAAGAGCCGCCCAGCGTCACCACGAACCGGCGGTCGTCGCGGCCGGGAGCCGTCTCCGTTTTCACCTCCTCGTCCGAGTCGCCGAACACCGCTGAGGCGAAGCCGCCGAGAAGCAACGTCGGGACGCCGACGACGAGCAACATGGTGACCAGGGGCACGCGCAGCGAAGATTTCGTCAGCCCCAAGAGGACCGTCCCGGTCAGCGCGGCCATGGCGAGCCATCCCAGCAGCAGGACGTACTCGCGGAGCCCGAGCAGCAGGACCAGAGCGCCCTCGCCTCCCGAATCGAGCCCGGCCACGGCCGCGGCGCCGAGGACGACCCCCACCGTCAGCAGCAGGAAGGCCGACGGTCTGCGATACCGCGTGAAGTTCATGATCCCCCCGAACGATGTGGATCACGCAGCCTATGGGGGAGGGCACGGCCGAGGCCAGGGCCGATAGGCCAGGGCGACGCGGAGCGGGAAGCCGCGTAGTCGGACCTCGATAGTCCGTCACTAGTCGATGCCAGTGACGCCCGTTCAGGGCATGGAGAGGCCCCGGAGCGGGATGCTCCGGGGACCTCGTATGCCGGGGTGCGTATACGGATCAGGGCGTGGCGGAGGGCGTCGGACGCCTGTCGTACGGCGGCGCGACCATCTTCATGCGGGCGGGTGCGACACCCTCGGGATAGACGCCCTGCTCCCACAGATCGCGGTACCCGTGGGCGAGGAATCCGACCGTAAGGCGGACGGCGTCGGACGCCGTCATACCGGTCTTCATGAGGGCGGCGAGGTCGTCGGACAGCGCGTTGTCGACGCGGACGCTCATCCGCTTGCCAGGCTTCGGCGGAGTGCTCATCGGCCGACCTCCTCGCCTACGGTCCGCAGCAGCGCGGCGTACTCACCGCGGGTCTGCCCGGTGACGGCCGGCAGCAGGGCGAGCAGCTCCCGCTCGGCCTCGTCGACGGCGTCGCCCTGGTGCAGCCGGTCGGCGATGACGAGGGCTTGGGGGCGGCGCAGTGCCTCTGTCATGGCCGCGACCGGTCGGTGGCCGTGCAGGCGGTCGGCGAGCAGCAGCAGCGCGGCCGTGAGCGGCGCGGTAGCGGGCCAGGTCTGGCCGAAGGCGTTGCCGTGCTCCCCCTCGTGCCCGGCGGACAGGATGCAGGGGATGCGGTTGATGCCGACGGCCGGCCCCTGCTCCCACCCGGGGCGCCGGGCCCCGCACAGGGCGGGCGGTACGGTCTTGCTCATGGTCAGGACTCCTTGATCGGAAGGGTTCGGATCAAGGCGCCGTTCGGTGGTGACACACCGGGCGGCGCAGCTCGCGTCCACAGGCCGTGGACCACGCCCGAAAGGGGGCGCGCGCGAGGGCACAGCGAGGGCACACGACCACGAATAACGTCGCGAAACAGCGACAATCACTGTGAGTAGTATCTGCACGTCAGCCACCCTTCCTTGGGCTCCTTGCAGGTCAGAGGCTCGTGCGGGCGGTACGTGAACTACCGCTGACCCGGCTGCCCGGTCGACGCTCGCGTCCGAATACCGCCAGCCCGTGGCTCGGCGGCCCCGCACACTGGAACGTGGAAGGCCCGTGCGGGGAGAGGAACCAGCCATGACCGTGTACGCGTACGTCGACGGCCCCCTGGGCGAGATGCTGCTCGTCGGGCAGCTCGCCGGAGGGGGCCGTGCCGTGCTGCGCTCGCTGTCCCTGCCGGGGCAGAAGGGGGCCGTCGCGGTCGAGGACGGCTGGGCGCCGGCGCCCGGGGCGTTCGACGAGGTCGCCGGGCAGTTGGGCGAGTACTTCGCCGGACGCCGGGACCGGTTCGACCTGCCGCTCGCGAGCGACGTCGGGACCCTGTTCCAGCGGCGCGTCTGGGAGGCCCTCGAGGAGATCCCGTACGGCACGACCGTCTCGTACGGGGAGATCGCCCGGCGGGTCGGTTCCTCCGGCGCCGGGGTCCGGGCCGTGGGGACGGCGATCGGGCGCAATCCGCTGCTTCTGGTGCGGCCCTGTCACCGGGTGATCGGGGCCGACGGGAGTCTGCGGGGGTACGCCGCCGGGATCGACCGGAAGGAACGGCTCCTCGCCCTCGAAGGGGTCCTCGTGTGACCGAGGGGCTCTTTCCCCGCGAGCGGGCGGAGATCGCGCCCGGCGCCGTGCACGTGCCCGCGTGGCTCCCGTTCGCGCGGCAGCGGGAGCTGGTGGAGGCCTGCCGGGAGTGGGGACGCGGGCCCGTGCCGTACCGGCGGACCGTGCTGCCCGGCGGGGGTGTCATGTCGGTGCGGACACTGTGCCTGGGGCGGCAGTGGGTGCCGTACCGCTATCTCGACACCGTGGGCGTCGAGCTGCCCGACCGGCTCGTGGCCCTGGGCCGGGAGGCGCTCGTGGAGGCGTACGGCGACGACGGCGGTTTCACTCCCGACACCGCGCTCGTGAACTTCTACGCGCCGGGGGCGCGGATGGGCATGCACCAGGACCGGGAGGAGCGTTCGGGTGCGCCGGTGGTGTCGCTGAGCCTCGGGGACCGGTGTGTGTTCCGCTTCGGGAACGAGGAGAACCGGGGGCGGCCGTACCAGGACGTCGAGCTGGCCTCCGGCGATCTCTTCGTCTTCGGCGGCGCCTCGCGGTGGGTTCATCACGGGGTGCCCAAGGTGTATCCGGGGACGGCCGAACCGGCGCTCGGTCTCGTCGGACGACTCAACATCACGCTGCGGGAGACCGGGCTCTAGGCTGCCGCGCATGAGTCCAGAGTTGCGCCGGTCCCTCGGCGTCTTCGACGCGGTCGTGATCGGGCTCGGCGCCATGGTGGGGGCCGGGATCTTCGTCGCGCTCGGGCCCGCCGCCGGGGCGGCCGGGTCGGGGGGCGGGCTGCTCGGCGCGCTCGCCGTCGCCGCCGTCGTCGCGTACTGCAACGCGATGGCGTCGGCCCGGCTCGCGGCCCGCCACCCCAGCTCCGGCGGCACCTACGTGTACGGTCGCGAACGCCTCGGGTCCTTCTGGGGCTATCTGGCCGGCTGGGCCTTCGTGGTGGGCAAGACGGCCTCGTGCGCGGCGATGGCCCTGACGGTCGGGGCGTACGTGTGGCCGGGGCACGCGCACACGGTGGCGGTGGCCGCCGTGGTGGCCCTGACAGCCGTCAACTACGGGGGAGTTCAGAAGTCGGCGCTGCTCACGCGCATCATCGTGGCCCTGGTCCTCGCCGTCCTCGCCGCCGTCTGCGTGGTGTCCCTCGGGGCCGGTGGGACGGCGCCGCTCGCGTCCGGCGACGAGGTCACGGCGGGCGGAGTGCTCCAGGCCGCGGGTTTGCTCTTCTTCGCATTCGCGGGGTACGCGCGGATCGCCACGCTCGGCGAGGAGGTCCGTGATCCGGCCCGGACGATTCCCCGGGCGGTGCCGATGGCGCTCGGGATCGCCCTCGTCGTGTACGTGCTCGTCGCGGTGAGCGTGCTGGCCGTCCTCGGTCCCGCGGCCCTCGCCGCCTCCCCCGTCCCGCTGGTCGACGCGGCCCGTGCGGCGGGCGCCGCCTGGCTCGTACCGGTGGTGACCGCGGGCGCGGCGGTGGCGGCGCTCGGCTCGCTGCTGTCACTGATCCTCGGGGTGTCCCGCACGACGCTCGCGATGGCGCGGGACGGGTACCTGCCGACCGCGCTCGCCGCCGTGCACCCCCGCTTCCAGGTGCCGCACCGGGCGGAGCTGGCGGTGGGCGCGGTGGTGGCCCTGGTGGCGGCGACGGCGGACGTGCGGGGCGCGATCGGCTTCTCGTCGTTCGGGGTGCTCGTCTACTACGGGATCGCGAACGCCTCCGCGTGGACCCTGGGCGGGCGGGCCCGGCCGCTCGCCGCGCTCGGTCTCGCGGGGTGCGGGGCGCTCGCGCTCGCGCTGCCGCTGGGGTCGGTCCTGGCGGGGTCGGGGGTCGTCGCGGTCGGCGTGGTGGCGTGGGCCGCCGGTCGGCGACGGCCTGTGCCTCCCGGGGCCTGATCGACAGGCGGGCCCTGGCTAGCGGCCCGCGTACCCGTGTGCCTGGTCCGTGGGGACGATGTCCTTGCCGAGGGGCAGCAGGGACACCGGGATCAGTTTGAAGTTCGCGATGCCGAGCGGGATGCCGATGATCGTGATGCACAGGGCGATGCCGGTGGTGATGTGGCCGAGGGCGAGCCACCAGCCGGCCAGGATCAGCCACAGGACGTTGCCGATGAGGGAGGGGGCGCCCGCGTCGCGGCGGTCGACGACCGTGTGCCCGAAGGGCCACAGGGCGTAGATCCCGATGCGGAAGGCGGCGAGCCCGAAGGGGACGCCGATGATCGTGATGCAGAGCAGGGCGCCCGCGAGCATGTAGCCCAGGAACATCCAGAATCCGCACAGGATCAGCCAAATGACGTTGAGGATCGTCTTCACGGGCGGTGACCTGCCATCTGTTCGAGCCGGGCGATGCGCTCGGCCATCGGCGGATGGGTGGAGAACATCCTGGACATGCCCTGACCGGGCCGGAACGGGTTCGCGATCATCATGTGGCTCGCGGTCTCGATCCGGGGCTCCGCGGGCAGCGGCAGTTGCTTGGTGCCCGCGTCCAGCTTCCGCAGGGCGCTGGCCAGGGCGAGCGGGTCGCCGGTGAGCTGGGCGCCCGAGGCGTCGGCCTCGTACTCGCGGGAGCGGGAGATGGCGAGCTGGATGACCGAGGCGGCGACGGGTCCGAGGATCATGATCAGGAGCATCCCGAGCAGTCCGGGGCCGTCGTCGTCGTTGGAGCGGCCGACGGGGATCAGCCAGGCGAAGTTGACCAGGAACAGGATCACGGAGGCCAGCGCTCCGGCGACCGAGGAGATGAGGATGTCCCGGTTGTAGACGTGGCTGAGCTCATGGCCGATGACCCCGCGCAGCTCCCGCTCGTCGAGGAGCGCGAGGATGCCCTCGGTGCAGCAGACGGCGGCGTTGCGCGGGTTCCGGCCGGTCGCGAAGGCGTTCGGCGCCTGGGTCGGCGAGATGTAGAGCCGGGGCATGGGCTGGCGCGCCTGTGTGGAGAGCTCCCGCACCAGCCGGTAGAGCGCGGGCGCCTCGAACTCGCTGACCGGACGGGCGCGCATGGCCCGCAGTGCCAGCTTGTCGCTGTTCCAGTACGCGTACGCGTTGGTGCCGAGCGCCACGAGGACCGCGACGAGCAGCCCCGTACGTCCGAAGAAGCTGCCGATGACGATGATGAGGGCGGAGAGCCCTCCGAGGAGTACGGCGGTCCTCAGCCCGTTGTGCCGGCGGTGCACGGTACGCCCTCCAAGTCGTGCGGCAGGGGAACCCTTTGCTTCGTGGTCGTCCACTGGTCCAGTGGACCCTTCCGTACTGGTCAACGCCAGGCGGGAGGTTCGGGTTCCCCCGGCCGCACCGGGGGCGCTGTGCGCCGTTCGGGTCGGAGGGGTGTCGGAGGGGCTGCCGGAGGGCTTGGAGAGGGGGCTGGGAGAGAGGGACCGTCCGCGGCGGCCGGCAGCGGCCGCTGTCAGAAGAGGGTGTTCGCGGCGAAGCGGAGGGCGAACTGCGGGTAACCCGAGAGGACGGCTCCGGCGGCGGCGGTCAGCGCGATCGCCAGCGTGATCGGCACGGGGGTCCTGCGGGCGGCGTGCGCCGTCGGCTGCTCGGCGGTCCCTTCCGGCGCCCGGAACAGCAGGGCCGTCCAGCGGAGGTAGTAGTACAGGGCGATCACGACGTTGATGCCCATGACCACGGCCAGCCAGCCGAGGCCCGCGTCGACGGCCGCCGAGAAGACGGTCACCTTGGCGAAGAGGCCGATGATGCCCGGGGGCAGACCGGCCAGGTTCAGCAGGAAGAAGGCGAGCGCGAGGGCGGCGGCGGGGCTCGCCGCGTACAGGCCGCGGTAGTCCGCGATCCGGTTCGCGGGGTGGCGGCGGGCGACGAGCGCGACCACCGCGAACGCGCCGAGGTTCACCACGGCGTACATCAGGGCGTACGCGACGGTGGCGCCGATCTGGTCGTCGCTGGAGTACGCGGCGGCGGCGATCGGCACCAGGAGGTAGCCCGCCTGGGCGACGGAGGACCAGGCGAGCAGCCGGACCGCGCTCCACGCGCGCGTGGAGACCTGGCGCAGGGCGGCGACGTTGCCCGCGGTCATGGTGAGCGCGGCGAGGACGGCGAGCGCCGGGCCCCACACGTCCGCGTACGAGGGGAACGCGACGACCGTCACCAGGATGAGCCCGGTGAAGCCGACGGCCTTGCCGACCACCGAGAGGTAGGCGGCGACGGGCAGCGGGGCGCCGACGTACGTGTCGGGCACCCAGAAGTGGAAGGGGACGGCGGCCGTCTTGAACGCGAAGCCGACGAGAGTGAGGGCCACGCCCGCCTCGGCGAGCGTCTGGAGCTGGCCGGGGACGTCGTCGAGGCGCTGGGCGAGCTCCGTGAGGTGAAGGGTGCCGGTCGCCGCGTACACGAAGCTGGCCCCGAGGAGGGTGACGGCGGTCGCGGTCACGGAGGAGAGGAAGAACTTGAGCGCCGCCTCCCCCGACCTGCGGTCACCGCGCTTGAGGCCGACGAGCGCGAAGGCGGGCAGCGAGGCCACCTCCAGGGCGACGACGAGGGTCGCGAGGTCGCGGGAGGCGGGCAGGAGGGCGGCGCCCGCGGCCGAGGACAGCAGCAGGAACCAGAACTCGCCGGCCGGCAGCTTCTCCCGGGCCCCCGTCGGCGTGCCGCGCCCGAGCGGGCCGCTCGTCTCGGTGAGCGAGAGCAGCGCCGTCAGGAGCGCGCCGCCGAGGACGAGTAGCTGGATGACCAGGGTGAAGTGGTCGGCGGTGTAGCTGCACGCCCTGACCTGGGTGTCCGCGGTGAGGCAGAAGGTGGAGCGGTCGCCGGCCCGCAGCGGCACGAGGAGGGCGAGGGCGGCGACGAGGCCGCCGATCGCGGTCCAGCCGAGGAGCCGCTTGCGCTCCTCGGGGACGAACAGGTCGGCGACGAGGACGACGAGGGCGATCACGGCCGTCAGGGTGGGGGGCGCGATCGTGAGCCAGTCGACGGACTGGACGAGCGACGACGTCACTGGGTGCCTCCGGCGAGGAGCTTCTGGACGGCCGGGTCGGTGAGGCCGAGGAGGACGGCGGGCCAGAGTCCGGCGAGGACGGTGAGGGCGACGAGCGGGGTCCAGGCGGCGAACTCGTACCCCTGGATGTCGGCGATCGGCGTCTCCCCGGCGGGTCGGGGGCCGCCCATGCAGACGCGGCGGACGACGAGGAGGAGGTACGCGGCGGTGAGGAGGGTGCCGAAGGCGCCGATCGCCATGAAGGTGAGGAAGGCGGGGCGGCTGAGACCCTCGGCCGGCTCGAAGGCGCCGAACAGGGCCAGCATCTCGCCCCAGAAGCCGGCCAGGCCCGGCAGGCCGAGGGAGGCGACGGCGGCGAAGGCGAGGAACGCGCCGAGGCGGGGGGCGCGGCCGTAGAGGGCGGCGCCCGTGGCGCCCGCGAGGGTGTCGAGGTCGGCGGTGCCGTACCGGTCCTTGACCGCGCCGACCAGGAAGAAGAGCAGGCCGGTGACGAGACCGTGGGCGACGTTGGCGAAGAGGGCGCCGTTGACCCCGGTGGGGGTCATGGTGGCGATGCCGAGGAGGACGAAGCCCATGTGGCCGACGGAGGAGTACGCGATGAGGCGCTTGAGGTCGCCCTTGTTGCCGGGCCTGGCGAGGGCGAGGCAGGCGAGCGATCCGTAGATGATCCCGGCGACGGCGAAGGCGCCGAGGTACGGGGCGAAGGTCCGCATCCCGTCGGGGGCGATCGGCAGCAGGATCCGGACGAAGCCGTAGGTGCCCATCTTGAGCAGGACACCGGCGAGGAGGACCGAGCCGACGGTCGGGGCGGCGGTGTGGGCGTCCGGGAGCCAACTGTGGAGCGGCCACATCGGGGTCTTCACCGCGAGTCCGATCCCGATCGCGAGAACGGCGATGACCTGCACGGACGTGGTCAGTCCCCGGCCGTTGTCAGTGGCGAGTGCCACCATGTCGAACGTGCCCGCCTTCACACCGATGAGGAGCAGGCCGAGCAGCATGACGACGGAGCCGAGCAGCGTGTAGAGGATGAACTTCCAGGCGGCGGCCTGCCTGCCCTCGCCGCCCCAGCGGGCGATGAGGAAGTACATCGGGATGAGGACCATCTCGAAGGCCAGGAAGAACAGGACGAGGTCGAGGACGGCGAAGGTGGCGAGGGTGCCGGACTCCAGCACGAGGAGGAGCGCGACGAAGCCCTTGGGGGACGTGCCCGGAGCCCGCGGCGTCAGCCGCTGATGTTGCTGCGTGAAGTAGCTGTACAGCGCGCAGAGGAAGCTCAGGAGCGCGGTCAGGACGAGGAGGGGGAGGGAAATGCCGTCGACACCGAGGTGGATGCGCACGTCGAGTGCCCTGATCCAGCTGATGTCCGTCGTGGCCTGCATCCTCGACGGCTGGTCGTGGTCGAACCCGAGGGTGAGGACGATCGCGGCGATGAGGATCACGCCGGTCACGGTCACGCCGTGGCGGAGCACGGCCTGGTCCGGGGACCTCCCCTTCAGCCCGGGCGGGGCCGGGAGGAGCGCGGCGGCCGCGCCGAGAAGCGGCCCGGCCACGATGAACGCGAGAAGGAACTGCATCACGGATTCGCTGATATCGATCACGGCTCACGCTCCGGCGGCGGCGTTGGCGAGGGCGACTGCGGCGATCACCAGGACGACGGAGCCGGCGAGCAGGGCGCTCAGATAGGTCTGGACGTTGCCGGTCTGGGCGCGGCGGACGAGCCAGCCGAGACCCTTGGCGGAGTCGCCCGCGGCCCGGACGTAGGTGTCGACGACCTCGCGGTCCAGGAAGCGGACCAGGGAGGCGGCGGCGAGGACGGGCCGGACGAACGCCGTCCGGTAGACGGCGTCCAGGTGGAAGCCGTCACCGGCGGGACCGTGCAACGGCCCGAGGAGTGCGCGGCCGGGGTCGGCCGGGTCCTCCGCCGGGTGCGGCAGGCGCAGCGCCTCGGACTCCACCAGGCCCGCGTCGGCGTCCGGGTGGGCGACGTGGGGCGCGGGGGCGGCGACCGGGGTCCTGGCGGCGAGGGTGCGCCAGACGGCGTAGGTGACGGCCGCTCCGGCGACGGCGAGGCCCGTGCCCACGACGGCGGTGGTGACGGTCGGGGTGAGGGCGTGGCCGTCGAACCAGTCGTCGAGGTACGTGACGGTCAGACCGAAGCCGAGGGAGGGGATCGCGAGGACCCACAGGACGGTGGTCATGGCGAGCGGCTGGCGGCCGTGGTCCGGGGCTTGGGCGCCCCGGCCGCGGAAGGTCCGCAGCCAGAGGCGGAGCGCGTACGCGGCGGTGAGCAGCGCGGTCAGCAGGCCCGCGACGAGGACGGTCCAGCCGGCCCCCGCGGGGGCGACGGTCCGGTCCCCCAGCGCGGTGTGCTCGGCGGCCACGAGGACGGCCTCCTTGGAGAAGAAGCCGGCGAAGGGCGGGATAGCGGCGAGCGCGAGGAGGGCGACGGTCATCGTCCAGTACGCGTCGGGGATGCGCTTGGCCAGGCCGCTCATGCGGGACATGGCGGTCAGCGAGTTCGTACCGGCGGCGTGGATGACGGCGCCGGCGGCGAGGAAGAGCAGCGCCTTGAACGCGGCGTGCGAGAGGAGGTGGAAGACGGCGGCCCCCCGGTCGCCGACGGCGAGGGCACCGGCCATGTAGCCGAGTTGGCCGATCGTCGAGTAGGCGAGGACCCGTTTGATGTCGTCCTGGGCGAGCGCGGCGAGCGCCGAGCCGACCATCGTGACCGCGGCCATCACGGCGAGCACGGTCATCGCGGCGGCGGAGGCGGCGAAGACGGGCAGCAGCCGGGCCGTGAAGTAGATACCGGCGGCGACCATCGTCGCCGCGTGGATGAGCGCGGAGACGGGGGTGGGGCCGGCCATGGCGTCGGGGAGCCAGGTGTGCAGGGGGAACTGCGCCGACTTGCCCGCCACACCGGCGAGCAGCAGCAGCGCGATGAGGGTGGGGTGGTCGAGGCCGCCGCTCGCGACGGCGCCGAGGACACCCGTGATCCGGAAGGTGCCCGCGTCGGCGGCGAGGGCGAAGAGACCGATGAGGAAGGGGACGTCACCGAGCTTGGTGACGAGGAAGGCCTTCAGGGAGGCGGCCCGCGCCTCGGGGGTCTCCCAGTAGTGACCGACGAGGAAGTACGAGCAGATGCCCATGATCTCCCAGCCGACCAGGAGCACCATCAGGTCGCCGGAGTAGACGACGAGCAGCATCGCGGAGGTGAAGAGGGAGACGAGCGCGGCGTACGAGGGGTAGCGGGGGTCCTCGCGGAGGTAGCCGGTCGAGTAGATCTGCACGCAGGTCGCGACGACGCCGACGAGGACGGCGACGAGGGCCGCGAAGCCGTCGATGTGCAGGGCCAGGTCGATGGGGACCGAGCCGGTGGGGGTGAGCTGGGTGGCGGCGTCGATCGCCTTGCCTCCGCCCTGCCGGGCGGCGACCCACACGGCCAGGACGGCGGCGGCGAGCGTCGGCAGCACGGCGAGCGGGCGGACGAGCCCGGGCGCGGTGCGGCCGATGAGGAGTCCGGCGACGGAGCCGAGGAACGGCAGGAGGGGGACGAGGACGGCGAGGGTCGTGGTGGTCACGCGGTGGCCTCGGCCTTCTCGCCGGCGGGCGTGTCGTCGGCGGACGTGTCCTCTGCGGGCATGTCTTCGGCGGACGGGACTTCCGCGGTGTCACGGAGGCGGTCGACGTCCGCGGTGCCCTTGTTGCGGTGGACCATCAGGACGATGGCGAGACCGATGCCGATCTCCGCCGCGGCGATCGCGATGGTGAAGAGGGTGAGGGCCTGGCCGGCGTGGAGGGTGTCGCGGAGCCAGACGTCGAACGCGACCAGGTTGAGGTTGACGGCGTTGAGCATCAGCTCGACGGACATCAGGACCAGGATCGCGTTGCGGCGGGCGAGGACGCCGTACACGCCGATGGCGAAGAGGAGGGCGGCGAGGACGGCCGGGTAGACGAGATGCATCAGCGCTCCTCCTCCTTTTTCTTCCGGGAGAGCACGATGGCGCCGACCAGGGCGGCCAGGAGGAGGACGGACAGCGCTTCGAACGGCAGCACCCAGTGCCGGAACAGGATCGCGCCGGTCACCTCGGTGGAGCCCTGCACGGCTCCGTCCAGGTCGATCCAGGTCGTACGGAACGCGTCGACGACGACCCAGACGAGCGCGGCCGCGGCGGATAGGGCGACCGCGAGGGCGACGGGCCGATTGCGGGAGTCGGCGTCCGGGGAGCGGCCGATGGGGGCCTTGGTGAGCATGAGGCCGAAGAGGAGGAGGACGACGACGGAGCCCACGTAGATCAGGACCTGGACCCAGGCGATGAACTCGGCGGTCAGGAGCAGGTACTCCACGGCGAGGCCGCCGAGCGCCACGACCAGCCAGAGCGCGGCGTGGACGAGCTGGCGGGTGGTGACCGTGACGAGGGCCGCGCCGAGGGTGACGAGGCCGACGAGGACGAAGGCGATCTCGACGCCGGTCGGGGAGAGGAAGCCGTGGGTCTGCTGTGCTGCGGCGGCGAGGGTCACTGCTGCTCCTCCTCGGCCTCGGCCTGGGCGGCTGCGGTGGCGGCGGCCTGGGCTTCGGCCTCGGCCTGGGCGGCCGCTGCTGCGGCTGCGGCCTTCTCGGCGGCCTTGCGGGCCGCCGCGATCTCCTTCGGTTCCTCGGCCGCCGGGTCGAGCGCGGGCGGTTCCGGGACCGTCCACATCCACTCGCGGAGCTTGTCGCGCTCGTGGGTGAGCTCGTGGATGTCGGTCTCCGCGTACTCGAACTCGGGCGACCAGAACAGCGCGTCGAACGGGCAGACCTCGATGCAGATGCCGCAGTACATGCAGAGCGAGAAGTCGATGGCGAAGCGGTCGAGGACGTTCCGGCTGCGCTCGCGGCCGCCGGGGGCGGCGGCCGGCACCGTCTCCTTGTGGGAGTCGATGTAGATGCACCAGTCGGGGCACTCGCGGGCGCAGAGCATGCAGACCGTGCAGTTCTCCTCGAACAGCCCGATGACCCCGCGGGTGCGGGGCGGCAGCTCGGGCTGGACGTCCGGGTACTGCGCGGTGACGGTCCTCTTCGTCATCGTGCGGAGGGTGACGGCGAGGCCCTTGGCGAGGCCGGAGCCGGGGATCGGAGCCATTTAGTTGATCGCCACCTTCACGATGCCGGTCAGCGCGATCTGCGCGAGGGCGAGCGGGACGAGCGTCGTCCAGGCCAGCTTCTGGAGCTGGTCCTCCCGCAGGCGCGGGTAGCTCACCCGCAGCCAGATCACGACGAACGCCAGGACGGCGGTCTTCAGGAGCGTCCAGACCCAGCCGAGACCGTCCGCGCCGAGGGGGCCGTGCCATCCGCCGAGGAACAGGACGGTGGTGAGACCGCAGAGCACGACGATGCCGGCGTACTCGGCGAGCAGGAAGAGGGCGAAGCGGAGGCCGGTGTACTCGGTGTACGCGCCGAAGATGATCTCCGAGTCGGCGACCGGCATGTCGAACGGGGGCCGCTGGAGCTCCGCGAGGCCCGCCACGAAGAAGACGAGGGCGCCGACGATCTGCCAGGGCACCCACCACCACGCGAAGGCGTCGAGGATGCCGGGGAGGGAGACGGTGCCGGCGGCCATGGCGACGGAGGCGGCGGCGAGGAGCATCGGGAGTTCGTACGCGAGGAGCTGCGCGGCGGTACGGAGGCCGCCGAGCAGCGAGAACTTGTTCGCGGACGCCCAGCCGGCCATCAGGCTGCCGAGGACGCCGACGCCCATCACGGCCAGCACGAAGAAGATGCCCGCGTCGACGACCTGGCCGACGGCCCCCTCGCTCGGGCCGATCGGGATCGCGACGAGGACGAGGAGGTACGGGAGGAGGGCGACGGCCGGCGCGAGCTGGAAGACCCGGCGGTCGGCGTCCTTCGGGACCACGTCCTCCTTCTGCGCGAACTTCACGCCGTCGGCGACGAGCTGGGCCCAGCCGTGGAAACCGCCGGCGTACATGGGGCCGAGGCGGCCCTGCATGTGGGCCATGACCTTGTGCTCGGTCTGACCGACGACGAGGGGCAGCACGAGGAAGACGGCGAAGACGACGAGCAGCCGGAGGGCGACGTCGAGTACGTCGTTCACGCGGGATCGCCTCCGGCGGGGGTGGTGGGGTCGGTGTCGTCGCCCCGCGGGGCGGGGCCGTGCGGGGCGGGGCCCTGCGGGGCGGGCGGGTCGTCGGACTTGGCGGGCTCGGCGGGCTCGGCGGGCTCGGCGGGCTCGGCGGGCTCGGGTGCCGGTTCCTTGGCCCGCGGGGCGGGGCCGGACTCGGACGGGGCCTCCGGGGTCGCCCGGGTATCCGGCTCGGCCGGGGCCTCCGGGGTCGGCCCAGCCGGGGTCTCCGGCGTCGGCGCGGCCGTCGGCTCCGGCGTCTGCTCCGGCGTCGGCGCGGCCGTCGGCTCCGGCGTCGGCCCCGGCGTCGTCGGCTCCTCGTCGAAAGCCGGCCGGGCGTGGTGCCAGGGGGCGTCCGAGCTGCGGGTACGCGAAGGGGCCGGACCGGCGGACGGCTCCGTAGCCGCGTCGGCAGCGGAGGGCGACTGGCTCGCCGATCCGTCGGACGCCGAGCGCGAGCGGCGGGGCCCGGGCGCCGGGGCCTCGGCGCCCGTCGTGCCCGCTTCCGCCGCCACATCGGCAGCGGCGGGCGGCGGGGACGCCAGGGCTTCAGCGCCCGTCGCGCCCCGCTCGGGGGCCGGTCGGCTCGTCGGGGCCCCGGCGCCCGGCGTGCCCGGTTCCGGGGCCGCCTCGGTGGTGGGCGGCTGGGTCGCCGAGCCCTCCGATACCGAGCGGGTGCGGCGGGTCGTCGGGGGTTCGGTGGGGGCGTCCGGTGCGGGGGGCACGGCGGGGGTCTGGCTCGCCGAGCCCTCTCCCACCGAGCGGGCACGGCGGACCGGGCGGTCGCCTGTCGCCGCTCGGGCCGGGCGGTCTCCCGTCGCTCGGGCCGGTCGGGCCGGGGCCGGGGGGAGCTGGCCCTTCAGGGGGCCCCACTCGTTGGGATCCGGGACGCCCGGGGGGAGCATCTGGCGGCGCTTCGGGCCGCCGCCGTCGTGCGACTCGCCCGGTTCCTTCGCGCCCGGCCACGCCTTGGCGACCCGGGCCGCCAGGACGAAGTCCTTGCGGAGCGGGTGGCCCTCGAAGTTCTCCGGGAGGAGGAGGGGGACGAGGTGCGGGTGGCCCGTGAAGTCCACGCCGAACATCTCGTGGGTCTCGCGCTCGTGCCACCCCGCGCCCGCGTACACCCCGATCGCCGTGGGGAGGGCGGGGGCGGAGTGCGGCACCGTCGTACGGAGGAGGAGGCGGCGCGGGCGGCCCTCCGTGAGCGACACGACGTGCGCGCAGACCCGGAAGCCCGTGCCCGGCTCGTCGACCGCGCTCAGCCAGTCGAAGTACGTGCAGCCCAGTGCGTCGCGGGCCGTCGTGAGCGCCGCGATCCAGGACGTCGGCGGGACGTCGACGGTCAGCAGGTCGTACGCCCGCTCGGCCGTCGCCTCCTCGCCGAAGACCTCCGTGACGGAGTCGGGGAGCGTGTCGTAGGCGGTCATGCCGTGCCCTCCGGCCGCGGGACCAGGGGGCTGGTCAGCTGGGAGACCGAGGCGGCCGTCGCGTACCGGTCCGCCAGGCTCTCCCGCGCGATCTTCTCCTGGAGCTTGAGGATGCCCTGGAGGAGCGCCTCGGGGCGGGGCGGGCAGCCCGGGACGTAGACGTCGACCGGGATGATCTGGTCGACGCCCTTGGTCACCGCGTACGAGTCCCAGTAGGGGCCGCCGCAGTTCGAGCAGGCGCCGAAGGAGATGACGTACTTCGGTTCCGGCATCTGCTCGTACAGGCGCTTCACCGCCGGCGCCATCTTGTCCGTCACCGTGCCCGAGACGATCATCAGGTCGGCCTGGCGGGGGCCCGGCGCGAAGGGGATGACGCCGAGGCGGATGAAGTCGTGCCGGGCCATCGACGCGGCGATGAACTCGATCGCGCAGCAGGCGAGCCCGAAGTTGAAGACCCAGAGGCTGTAGCGGCGGCCCCAGTTCAGGACCACCTTCATCGGCTCGGGGGCCAGGCGGGCGAGCGGCCCCAGCGTGGGAGCGGGCAGGGGTGTCACATCCATGCCAGGACGCCCTTCTTGTACGCGTAGAGCAGCCCCACGGCCAGGAAGCCGAGGAAGACGAACATCTCGACCAGGGTCGTGGCGCCGTAGCCGGGCGCCGCGAAGACCGTCGCCCAGGGGAAGAGGAAGATCGAGTCGACGGCGAAGACGACGTAGAGGAAGGCGTACACGTAGTAGCGGACCTGGGTGTGCGCCCAGCCCTCCCCCACGGGGTCGACGCCGCACTCGTACGTGAGGAGTTTCTCGGGCGTCGGCACGACGGGCCGCAGCAGCCGGCCCGCGCCGAACGCCACGGCGACGAAGAGCACGCCCACGACGGCGAGCAGGCCGACGACGGAGTACGTCTGGAAGTAGTCCGCCGCGTCGGCCGCGACAACGGTCGGTTCCCGCACGTCCGCCCCTCGGTCTCGGTGTCTCATGAGTCACTTCTGTACGGACGCGAGTCTAGGCCCTGCTAAAGGGACCGTAAGCAGTCGCGTGGGCGCTGCCGGTGGGGATATCCCCCCTGCCGCTCACCCACCTCCCCCATGGCGTCGCGCGGTGCCCGACCGGCAGTCTGGGGAGCATGACCGCTGATCTTGACTCCGCCGGTGCCTCCGGCTCCACCGTCGCCCCGCATCCGCCCCGGCGTACCGCCTACGGCAAGGAGACCTGGAAGGAGATCGCCTTCCTCCTCTCCAACCTGTTCACGGCCGTGGTCGGCTTCGTCTACGCGGTGGTGAGCGTGCTCCTCGGCGTGGGGCTCTCGGTCACCGTGATCGGTCTTCCGCTGCTCGCCCTCGGCCTCGGCGGCGCCCGCCTGATCGGCCGGTCGGAGCGGGCGCGGGCGCGCGGGCTGCTCGGGGTGGAGGTCGCGGAGCCGTCCCCGCTGCCGTCGCGGGGCGGCTTCTTCGGCTGGCTGTGGTCCAGGCTGAAGGACCCGGTGGCGTGGCGGACGCAGTTGTACGGGCTGATCCGGCTGCCCTGGGGGATCGTGACCTTCACGGTCGGCCTGGTCTCGCTGGTCCTCCTCTGGCCCGTTCTGCCCTTCATCTCCCGGCACCTGGCCGGCGCCGACCGGGGCATGGTGCGGGGCCTCCTGTCGCCCTCCGACGAGCTGGAGCGGCGGATCGCCGAGCTGGAGTCGGACCGGGGCGTGGTCGTGGACACCGCCGCGGCGGACCTGCGGCGCATCGAGCGGGACCTGCACGACGGGGCGCAGGCCCGGCTCGTCGCCCTGGCGATGGGGCTCGGCCTGGCGAAGGAGAAGCTCCTCGACGACCCGGACGCGGCCGCGGTCATGGTCGACGAGGCGCACGGCGAGGTGAAGCTCGCGCTCCAGGAGCTGCGGGACCTCGCGCGGGGCATCCATCCGGCGGTCCTCACCGACCGGGGGCTGAGTGCCGCGCTGTCCTCCGTCTCGGCGCGGTGCACGGTGCCGGTGAAGGTGACGGTGGACCTGACGGAGCGGCCGGCGGAGGCCATCGAGGGCATCGCGTACTTCACGGTGTCGGAGCTGCTCCAGAACGTCTCCAAGCACGCGCGTGCCCGGTCAGCTTCCGTGGAGGTGTGGCGGGCGAAGGACCGGCTGCTGCTCCAGGTACGGGACGACGGGGCGGGCGGGGCGCGCTTCGACGGCGGTACGGGGCTCGCGGGGCTCGCGGAGCGGCTCGGCTCGGTGGACGGGCTCCTCGTCCTGGACTCGCCGGAGGGCGGCCCGACGACGGTCACGGCGGAACTGCCGTGGCGGTCGCGACCGGAGCGGTGACGGCCGGGACGGTGCCCCCGTCGGCGCCGGTAGGGAAAACCCCCGGGCGTAGACGCCCACCCGCCTCATGGTCCGGCCGGTCCCGGAACGGAACCCTGGAACACGTACGCACCTCACTTACCGAAGGACCCCCGCCATGGCCTCCGCCCGACTTCCCGCCGCGATCCGCGCGCCGTTCGAGGCCCGCACCTGGCGCGCCCTCCTCCACGTGCTGGTCGGGCTGCCGCTGAGCGTCTGCTGGTTCGCGCTCTCCGTGGCCTTCGTCTCGGCCGGGGCCGGGCTGCTCATCACGTTCCTCGGCGTGCCGATCCTGGCCGGGGCGCTGGCGATGTGCCGGGGCTTCGGCGCGGTGGAGCGGGCGCGGGCGCGCGCGCTGCTCGATCTCGACGTGCGGACCCCCGAGCCGGTGCGGGGCAGGACCGGCGGGGCGTTCTCGTGGATGGGGGCCATGCTGAAGAGCGGGGCGTCGTGGCGGCACCTGCTGTACGCGGTGGTGCACATGCCGTGGGCGGTGTTCTCGTTCTCGGTAACGGTGGCGTTCTGGTCGTGGGGCTGGGGCCTCTTCACGTATCCGCTGTGGCGGTGGGTGTTCCCCGCGTACCTGGGGCAGGACGGGATCCAGCTGTACGGGGACGGTTCCCGCGACCTGTACCTCGACTCCCCCTTCGAGGTCGCCGTGACCAGCCTGGTCGGGCTGCTGTTCGTGCTGGTCGGGCCGTGGCTGCTGCGCGGGTTCGTCGCCGTCGACCGGCTCCTGGTCTCCGGGCTCCTCGGCCCCTCGCGGCTCGCGACCCGGGTGACGGAGCTGGAGTCGGACCGGGGCCTGGTCGTCGACACCGCCGCGGCCGACCTGCGGCGCATCGAGCGGGACCTGCACGACGGGGCGCAGGCGCGGCTGGCCGCGCTCGCCATGGACCTGGGTCTCGCGAAGGAGAAGCTGGCGGAGGACCCGCAGGCGGCGGCGGTGCTCGTCGGCGAGGCCCACGGCGAGGTGAAGCTCGCGCTGCAGGAGCTGCGGGACCTGGCCCGGGGCATCCACCCGGCGGTCCTCACCGACCGGGGGCTCGACGCGGCGCTCTCGGCGGTCGCCTCCCGGTGCGCGGTGCCGGTGTCGGTGGACGTGGACCTGCCGGCCAGGCCGGTCCCGGCGATCGAGGGCATCGCGTACTTCACGGTCTCGGAGCTGCTGCGGAACGTGACGGCGCACGCGAGGGCGCGGCGGGCGTGGGTGGACGTGTGGCGGACGGGCGACCGGCTGATGCTCCAGGTGCGGGACGACGGGGTGGGCGGGGCGGAGTCGGTGGCGGGGCGGAGTCTGGCGGGGCTCGCGGAGCGGGTGGGGGCGGTGGACGGGGTGCTCGCGGTGGACTCGCCGTCGGGGGGGCCGACGACGGTGACGGCGGAGCTGCCCTGGCGCTCGTGACGCACGGGTGGGAAGCGGAGGGGGACGTCCCGGTCGGGGCGTCCCCTCCGCGTGTCCCGGTCGGGGCGTCCCCTCCGGGCGTCCCGGTCGGGGCGTCCCCCTCCGGGCGTCCCGCCGGGGCGACCCACTCCGCGCGTCCCCGGTGGGAGCACTGCTCACCAGGCGTCCCGTCGGGGCATTGCTCACCGGTGGGGGCCGCGCAGTGCCATGCTGGGGGCCGCATTCGGCGATACGAAACATGGGGGCTGTGCGGCGTGGGTGGGCGAGACGGTGCGGTGCGGGTGGTCATCGCAGAGGATTCGGTGCTGCTCAGGGAGGGCCTGACCCGGCTCCTGACCGATCTGGGGCATGAGGTCGTCGCCGGGGTCGGGGACGGGGAGGCGCTCGTCAAGACGGTGGCGGAGCTGGCGGACGAGGGCGCGCTGCCGGACGTCGTCGTGGCGGACGTGCGGATGCCGCCGACGCACACGGACGAGGGCGTGCGCGCGGCGGTGCGGCTGCGCAAGGAGTATCCGGGGCTGGGGGTCCTGGTCCTCTCGCAGTACGTGGAGGAGCAGTACGCCACCGAACTCCTCGCCGGTTCGAGCCGGGGTGTGGGGTATCTGCTGAAGGACCGGGTCGCGGAGGTCCGCGAGTTCGTGGACGCGGTCGTGCGGGTCGCCGGGGGCGGTACGGCCCTGGATCCGGAGGTCGTGCAGCAGCTGCTGGGCCGGAGCCGTCAGCAGGACGTGCTGGCGAACCTGACGCCGCGCGAGCGGGAGGTCCTCGGTCTGATGGCGGAGGGCCGGACGAATTCGGCGATCGCGAAGGCGCTGGTGGTGAGCGACGGCGCGGTGGAGAAGCACATCAGCAACATTTTCCTGAAGCTGGGTCTTTCACCGAGTGACGGCGATCATCGACGGGTACTCGCAGTGTTGACGTATCTGCGATCCTGATGATCTGACACTCTGTCAGGTAACACTGTCCGGTACCACCGCCGGGTACCGCTCGAAGCCCCAGGCCCACGGGATGGGGCGGAATCCGACATTCCGGAACCTTCGAGTGGCGACAGAATGTGACGATCCAGGGCAAGAGGGCATCTCAAAAAGAGGTCCAGGATGCGAGAAGTCCCGGGAGGGCCCGCCCTGCCGTCGTAGGGTGGGCCACGGGGACGGGCGGTGATCGGCCGACCGTGCCCCGAGCTCTCTCCCGCCTCCGGCGGAGAGTCCCCTTGCCGCGAGGGAGGTCCAGTTCCGTGACCAGTCAGGTCGACAGCGAGGCCGGTGAGGCCCTGCTCGGGGAGCAGCGCAGCGCCCCGGCGAAGCCGCACCAGGGCGCCGAGAAGGAAGTGCGCCGTCTCGACCGTGTGATCATCCGTTTCGCGGGTGACTCCGGTGACGGTATGCAGCTGACGGGTGACCGCTTCACCTCGGAGACGGCGTCCTTCGGGAACGACCTCTCCACGCTGCCGAACTTCCCGGCCGAGATCCGGGCGCCCGCCGGCACCCTGCCGGGTGTCTCGTCCTTCCAGCTCCACTTCGCCGACCACGACATCCTGACCCCGGGCGACGCCCCGAACGTGCTGGTCGCGATGAACCCGGCCGCCCTCAAGGCCAACCTCGGGGACGTGCCGCGCGGCGGCGAGATCATCGTCAACACCGACGAGTTCGCGCCCCGGGCGATGAAGAAGATCGGCTGGGACGTCTCCCCCCTCGAAGACGGCTCCCTCGACGGCTACCGGGTCCATCCGGTGCCGCTGACCACCCTGACGGTGGAGGCCCTCAAGGAGTTCGGTCTCTCCCGGAAGGAGGCCGAGCGCTCCAAGAACATGTTCGCGCTCGGACTGCTGTCCTGGATGTACCACCGGCCGACCGAGGGCACCGAGGCCTTCCTGCGGACCAAGTTCGCGAAGAAGCCGCAGATCGCCGAGGCCAACGTGGCCGCCTTCCGGGCCGGCTGGAACTTCGGCGAGACCACCGAGGACTTCGCCGTCTCCTACGAGATCGCCCCCGCGACCACGGCCTTCCCCACCGGCACCTACCGGAACATCTCGGGGAACCTGGCCCTGTCGTACGGGCTGATCGCGGCGGGCCGCCAGGCGGACCTGCCGCTCTACCTGGGCTCGTACCCGATCACCCCCGCGTCGGACATCCTGCACGAGCTGAGCCGGCACAAGAACTTCGGTGTGCGCACCTTCCAGGCCGAGGACGAGATCGCGGGCATCGGCGCGGTGCTCGGCGCGGCCTTCGGCGGGGCGCTGGCGGTGACCACCACCTCCGGGCCCGGTGTGGCGCTCAAGTCCGAGACGATCGGGCTCGCGGTCTCCCTTGAGCTGCCGCTGCTGATCGTCGACATCCAGCGCGGCGGCCCGTCGACGGGTCTGCCGACCAAGACCGAGCAGGCCGACCTCCTGCAGGCCATGTACGGCCGCAACGGCGAGGCGCCGGTGCCGGTCGTCGCGCCGAGGACGCCCGCCGACTGTTTCGACGCGGCGATCGAGGCGGCCCGGATCGCGCTCACCTACCGCACGCCGGTCTTCCTGCTCTCCGACGGCTACCTCGCCAACGGCTCCGAGCCCTGGCGCGTCCCGCAGGTCGAGGAGCTGCCCGACCTGCGGACCCTGTTCGCCACCGGGCCGAACCACACGCTCGACGACGGCACCGAGGTCTTCTGGCCGTACAAGCGCGACCCGGAGACCCTCGCCCGCCCGTGGGCCGTGCCCGGCACGCCCGGTCTCGAGCACCGCATCGGCGGCATCGAGAAGCAGGACGGCACCGGCAACATCTCGTACGACCCCGCCAACCACGAGTTCATGGTCCGCACCCGGCAGGCCAAGATCGACGGCATCGACGTCCCCGACATCGAGGTCGACGACCCGGACGGCGACGCGAACACCCTGGTCCTCGGCTGGGGCTCCACCTACGGGCCGATCACGGCGGCCGTCCGCCGCATCCGCAGGGCGGGCGGTCACATCGCCCAGGCCCATCTGCGGCACCTCAACCCCTTCCCGAAGAACCTCGGCGAGGTCCTGGGGCGGTACGGGAAGGTCATCGTCCCCGAGATGAACCTCGGGCAGCTCTCCACCCTCGTCCGGGCGAAGTACCTCGTCGACGCCCGCAGCCACACCCAGGTCAACGGCATGCCGTTCAAGGCCGAGCAGCTCGCCGCCGTCCTCAAGGAGGCCATCGATGCCTGAGCACACGGAGACCCTGCTGAGCCTGGTGCCGAAGGCCGAGGGCCGGCAGTCCATGAAGGACTTCAAGTCCGACCAGGAGGTCCGCTGGTGTCCGGGCTGCGGTGACTACGCGGTCCTCGCCGCCGTCCAGGGCTTCATGCCCGACCTGGGCCTGGCGAAGGAGAACATCGTCTTCGTCTCCGGCATCGGCTGCTCCTCCCGCTTCCCGTACTACATGAACACCTACGGGATGCACTCCATCCACGGCCGCGCCCCGGCCATCGCCACCGGTCTCGCCACCTCCCGCCGCGACCTGTCGGTGTGGGTCGTCACGGGTGACGGCGACGCGCTCTCCATCGGCGGCAACCACCTCATCCACGCCCTGCGCCGGAACGTCAACCTGAAGATCCTGCTCTTCAACAACCGGATCTACGGGCTGACCAAGGGGCAGTACTCGCCCACCTCCGAGGTCGGCAAGATCACCAAGTCGACGCCGATGGGCTCGCTCGACGCGCCCTTCAACCCGGTGTCGCTGGCGCTCGGGGCGGAGGCCTCGTTCGTGGCCCGTACGGTCGACTCCGACCGCAAGCACCTCACCGAGGTACTGCGGCAGGCCGCCGACCACGACGGCACGGCGCTCGTCGAGATCTACCAGAACTGCAACATCTTCAACGACGGCGCCTTCGAGGTCCTCAAGGACAAGGACCAGGCCAAGGAGGCGGTCATCCGCCTCACGCACGGGCAGCCGATCCGCTTCGGCGCCGAGGACGAGAAGGGCGTCGTCCGCGACCCGGTGACCGGCGACCTCCAGGTCGTCACGGTCACCCCGGAGAACGCGTCGCGGATCCTCGTCCACGACGCCCACGCGGCCACCCCGACCACCGCCTTCGCGCTCTCCCGGCTCGCCGACCCGGACACCCTCCACCAGACCCCCATCGGGGTGTTCCGTTCGGTGGAGCGGCCGGTGTACGACACGCTGATGGCGGACCAGCTGGAGACGGCTGTCGAGCGGTACGGCAAGGGCGACCTCGGCCAGCTCCTCGCGGGGAACGACACCTGGACGGTCGTCGGCTGACGGCCGGACGGAAGGGGCCCGGTCCGCGCACCTCGGCGGACCGGGCCCCTTCCTCATGTCCCGGCGGCCGCCGCCTTGTCGAACTCACCCAGGAACCGGGGCACTCCGCCCTTCACCTGCCAGAGGAAGAGCCCGATGATCGCCGCGACGCTGCTGTCCCGGCTGGCGGCCGAGTACTGGCGGACGAGCCCCTGGTACGGGGTCTGGCGCAGGCTGTTCGCCACCCCGGCCGCCAGCGACTCCGCGTTGTTCGCGACCGCCGTGCCGAGGGCCTGGACCGTCCAGCCGACCGCGTCGTACACCTCCGTGGCGTACGGCTCCACCGGCGTCGTCCGGGCGAGCCCCCAGCGCTTCCGGTACGCGGCGGTGAAGTCCTTCGCGGCGGGGACGCCGTCGGGGTCGGCGAAGGCCGTGCCGAAGTACCAGCCCTCGGCCGCGGGCCCCGCGAGCCGGAGGAACTCCGGGTGGAGCGCGGCCTCGGTGCCGCCCCGGGGCCCCCCGTACCCCTGGTCGCGCAGCGCCTCGGCACAGAGCGCGGCCCGGCGCGGTGAGGTCCCCACGTACATCACGCCCTGCGGGTCGGTGGCGAGCGCGGCCCGTACGGCCGGACCGAAGTCCTCGCTGTCGGCCTCGACGGGATGGGAGGTCGCGACCCCGCCGAGGCTCCGCGCGGGCGGGGAGGCCTTGATGCTCCTGACCGCGAACCAGGTGTCCCGGCCGCCGTCGCGGTCCTCCACGAGCGCGGTCCTGACGGCCTCGTGCTCGGAGAGGTAGCGCATGAAGGGCACGATCAGGGAGTCGGGCGAGGCACGCGGTTCGAAGTAGGTGCGTCTCATGGTCTGCCCCGGCACCGTGGTGCCGGTCGGCACCGAGGCGAGGACGCTGATCAACGGGACCGAGCGGTCGACGAGTTCGGCCACGGCGGCGATGACGCTCTTCTCCGTCGTCGGGCCGAGGACACCGATCAGGTTCTCGTCCTTCAGCAGGGTGCGGGTGGCGGCCGTGGCACGGGCCGCGTCCCCGCCGTCGTCCGCGACGCGCAGGACGAGGTCGAAGGAACGGTCCCGGCGGGCGTTGTGCGTCTCCACCGCCACCCTGGCCCCCCGTTCCTGAGCCCGGCCGTAGACCTTCAGGGGGCCGCTGAGGTCGGTGAGCAGCCCGAGCGTGTACGCGGGGAGCGGCGCCCCCGTCCCGCCACCGGTCCCGCCGGGCGTGCCCACGCCCGTGCCCCCGGCCGTCCGGCTCATGAGCCAGGCGGTCAGGCCGCCCGCGCCGACCAGGGCGGCCGCAGAGCCGCCCACCAGGAACCCGCGCCGCGAGAGGTTCTTCGCCGGCGCGGGACGTACGAGCAGCGTCGGTTCGGGGACCGGCAGGTCGAGGACCCGTGCCGAGCGCTGGGCGATGAGCGCGGGCAGGCCCGACGGCAGCCAGTCGCCCGCCGGGGCGTCGGCCTCCCCCAGCGCGGCCCGCACCTGCGCCGCCGTGGGCCGGGCCGCGGGATCCTTCGCCAGACAGGCCCTGACCAGGGGCAGGATCGTGTCCGGTACCTCGGCGAGGTCGGGTTCCTCGTGGACGGTCCGGTAGACGACGGCGGCCACCCCGCCCGTACCGAAGGGGCGTTCCCCCGTGAGCGCGTACGCGAGGACGCAGCCGAGCGAGAACACGTCGCTGGCGGGGCCGACCTCGCCCGCCCCCGTGGCCCGCGCCTGCTCGGGGGCGAGGAAGCCGGGGGTGCCGATCATGGCGTCGGTGGCGGTCAGCGCGGTCGCCCCGGCGGAGCGGGCGATGCCGAAGTCGATGAGCCGGGGACCGTCGAGGGCGAGCAGGACGTTGCCGGGCTTGACGTCCCGGTGGACGAGCCCGGCCTCGTGCATGCCGGCGAGCGCGGACGCGAGCCGGGCGCCCAGGGCCCGGACGGTCGGCTCGGGCAGGGCTCCGTGCAGGGCGACGGCCTCGGCGAGGGAGGGCCCCGGCACGTACTCGGTCGCCAGCCACGGTTCCCGGGCCTCCGGGTCGGCGCCCAGGACACGGACGACCCAGCGGCCGGTGATCCGCTCGGCGGCGCGGGCCTCGCGGCGGAACCGCTCCCGGAATCCCGGGTCGGCCGCGTGCTCGACGCGGATGAGCTTCAGCGCGGCGAGGGCCCCGCCGCCGGACCGGGCGAGGTACACCACGCCCATGCCGCCGGCGCCGAGGCGGCCGAGGAGCCGGTAGCCCGCGATCGAGGAGGGGTCGCCCCTGCGCAGTGGCTGCACGTCGGGCCTACTGCTTCGTCTTGTTCGCGGGCAGGACGGGCGCGGGGCCGATCAGCCGGTAGGCGCCGTTCTGCACGGCGTGCACGAAGGTGCCGCCGTTGGTGAGGTCTCCGTTCTCGTCGAAGATGTACCCGCCCATGACTCCGGTGTACTTCTGCTTGCGCAGCGCCGCCCAGAGCCCCTTGCGGGCGGGTGGGCGGCCCGCTTTCGCGTTCCGCGCGAGCTGCTCCATGGCCATGGTGACGACGTCGTACGACTCCCCCGTGTAGTACGCGGGGGCCGCCCCGAACCGCTTGCGGTACGCGGCGACGAAGCCGGCGGCCTCCTTGCGGGCGACGGAGTCGAGGACGGGGGCACCGAAGAACCAGCCCTCCGCGTCGGCGCCCGCCTCCTTCAGGAACGCGGGCCCGAAGGCGTGCTGACCGGCGAACCGGGGCCCGGTGAAGCGGAGTTCGTTGAGGGCGCGGGCGGCGAGGACGGCGGTCTCGCGGACTCCGCAGTGGACGTAGGCGTCCATGCCTGCGTCGATCATCTCGCCGAGGACCGTGCGGTAGTCCCGCGCGGCCGCCGGGACGACCCGGTAGTGGGGTGTGAGCCCGGCCTGCCCGAAGGCGAACTGGGCGCCCCGGACGAGCAGCCAGCCGTACTGGTCGTCGGTGCGGTCCTGGAGGACCCCGGGTCTGCGGACGGCCGACAGGAGCGTGACGGCGTAGGCGAGGTGCATCCCGGCGTAGGGGTGGTGCGGGATAGCCCGCAGGACGGTCGTGTTCGGGGCGCTTCCCTCGTCCCGGACGGTGAGGAGGTTGAACCCGGCGGACACCGTGATCAGGGGGAGGCCGGACTCCTCGAAGGCGGGGAGGGCGGCCTGTGCGACGCCGTCGGACGTGGGGCCGAGGACGGCGAGGACACCGGGGTCGGTCGTGAGCCTGCGGGCCGACGCGAGGGCCGTCGCGCGGTCGCCTCGGTCGTCGGAGACCTTCAGTTCGAGCGTGTACGGCTTGTCCTTGCGGGCGTTGAACCGCTCGACGGCGAGGCGCGCGCCCCGCTCCTGGGCGAGGCCGATCTCCTTGTCGGGTCCCGAGAGGTCGGCGAGGACGCCGATCTTCCAGGTGGTGCGGGGCGGAACGGGCTTCTTGCCGTCGGTGCCGGTGCCGGTGTCGTCGTCCCCGAACCCCGCCCACGCGGCGACGGATCCGCCGCCGACGGCGAGGGCGGCGGCGCCGGAGGCCAGCAGCAGGAAGCCCCGGCGGCTGCGCTTCGGCTCCTCCGCCGTTCCCCCGCCCGCCCGGGTGGCGTCGATCTCGGGGAGGGCGAGCATCCGGGCGGAACGTTCGGCGATGGTACGGACGACGGGGTCGGGCAGCCAGTCGGCGGCGGTGGCGGGGGTGTCCTCGGTGAGCCGGACGCCGATCTCCGCGGCGGTGGGCCGGGCGGCCGGGTCCTTGGCGAGACAGCCGCGGACGAGGTCCAGGAGCCCCGCCGGTACGCCCGCCAGGTCGGGTTCGTCGTGGACGGTCCGGTACATCAGGGCGTCCACGGCGCCGGTGCCGAACGGCGGGCGGCCGGTCGCCGCGTACGCGAGGAGGCAGCCCAGCGAGAAGACGTCGGCGGGCGGGCCGATGGCGTCGGTGCGGGCCTCCGCCTGCTCGGGGGCCAGGAAGCCGGGGGTGCCGACGACCATGTCGGTGGCCGTGAGGGCGGTCTCACCGGTGACGCGGGCGATGCCGAAGTCGATGAGGCGGGGGCCGTCGACGGCGAGGAGGACGTTCCCGGGCTTGACGTCCCGGTGCACGAGTCCGGCCGCGTGGACGGCGGCGAGGGCGCGGGCGACGGCCCGGCCGATGAGGCGGACGCTCCGCTCGGGCAGCGGGCCGTGGGCGGCGACGGCCTCGCCGAGGGAGGGGCCGGGGACGAAGGCGGTGGCCATCCACGGTTCGGGGGCGTCGGGGTCGGCGCCGGTGACGGGGACGGCCCAGGGGCTGGACACCCGGCGGGCGGCCTCGACCTCACGGCGGAACCGGGCCCGG
Source organism: Streptomyces sp. NPDC016459 (assembly GCF_040632845.1). Taxonomy (NCBI): domain Bacteria; kingdom Bacillati; phylum Actinomycetota; class Actinomycetes; order Kitasatosporales; family Streptomycetaceae; genus Streptomyces; species Streptomyces sp. NPDC016459. The sequence goes on along the minus strand of NZ_JBEYCR010000002.1, from coordinate 95,565 downwards.
AAGTCGGGCTGGTCGGCCTGGTCGGCGTGGGTGACCTTGACGGCGGCGAGCTCGCCGTTCTCCGTACGGCCCAGGTAGACGACGCCCATCCCGCCGGCCCCGAGCCGCCCGAGCAACCGGTAGCCGGCGAGGGAGGACGGGTCGGAGGGCAGCAGCGCCTGGAGGTCACCGGGCCGGGCGGGGGGCCGGGGGTCGGGGTGGGGCCTGGGGTCGGGGTGGGACCCGGGGCCGGACGCGGGCGCGGAGGGCGCCGGCTCGGACGGGCGGCGGGGGTCGGAGTGGGGCTGGGAGCCGGGCTCGTGGTCCGGGCGGGGCGGCGTCGGCTCGCTCATGACTGGGCCTCCAGCTGGTCCTTGGCGCGTTCGATCATCGTGACGAGGGCCTGCACCTGGCCGGTGACCGTACTCACCGTGGTGCTGGTCTGCTCCTCGCTGTAGCCCGGTGCGCCCTTGACGACGGTGGCGACGGTGACCTGGCCGATCCGGGACTGGTACCAGCCGTAGAACTGATCCCCCTTCATGGCGTCGTTGTGGTAGATCCCGCGCTCACCGAGCGAGTCCGTGGCCGTGAAGTTGCCGCCGACACCGAAGGGGTTGCCGAGGGAGATGAGGCTGGAGATGCGTTCCCCGTCGCGGAGCTTCTGGTCGGGGCAGCGGAGCGCCTCCTCCAGGGTTCCGGCCATCTCCCAGTCCGCGTCCGCCTCGGTGCGGTGCACGGTGACGGTGGCGGCGACCCGGAGGTTGCCGCGGGCGCCGTCGGCGGGGATCTCGCTGTAGGCGGTGACGCTGTAGAGGACGGTGGAGGGTCTGGTGCCCGTGCCCCAGGAGCAGTCGGCGCCGAGGACGGGCCAGTAGGCGGGGTCGCTGAGGTGCGGGGTGCGCTTGACGTAGTCCGGGCCCCAGGCGTCGGGCCCCGCGACGACCGCGAGGGCGATGCGCTCGGCGTCGGCCTCGGTCTTCGGCGCACGCTTCGGGTCGGGGACGAAGTCGAGGGAGGTCGGCGCGGCGGTCGGGGTGGGGGCCGTCGTGGGCGGGGCGCCGGCCGAGGCGCTCGTACTCCCCTTGCCGCGGGGGCTCTTCCCGTCGTCGTCCCCGCCCGCGCATCCGGTTGTGATCAGCCCGCCCACCAGTACGGCGCAGCAGGCGCGCAGCAGTCTTCGGTCCCCGTACGCCACAGTTCCCCCACGGTCCCTCGCGGCCCCCGAACAGTGAGCAGATCGTACGGCTCGGCGCCGACAACTCGCCCCGGTTACCGCATCATTGGGACCGATCCGTGGCACGCTCGCGACGTTCGCCGTCGTACCGTGCGCGGGCCTCCTCCACCGCCCCGACCTGGCGCTCCGTCCAGCGGGCCAGCTCCCAGACCTGGCGGGCGGCCTCCACGCCCAGGCCGGTGAGGGTGTAGTCGACGCGGGGCGGGATGACGGGCTTGGCGTCGCGGTGGACGAAGCCGTCGCGCTCCAGGGTCCGGAGGGTCTGGGCGAGCATCTTCTCGCTGACGCCGCCGATGTGACGGCGGAGCTCGCTGAAGCGGTACGGGCGCTCCAGGAGGGCCGCGAGGATCAGGACGCCCCAGCGGCTGGTGACGTGCTCCAGGACGAGCCGTGAGGGGCACATCGGTTCGTTGACGTCGGCTTTCGCGGACTGCTCACTTACCTCCATGCCAGTACCTTACTTCAAAGTGGGTACTTTCGAAAGGTTAGCGCCTGTCGTACGGTGAGTGCCGGCGAGCCCCTCACCCACCGCACCGCCCGCCGCACCCCACGGAAGGAAGCACCATGAGCATCGTCGTCACCGGAGCCACCGGAGCGCTCGGCCGTCTCGTCATCGACGCCCTCCTCACCGGCACCCCCGCCGGCCCCGTCCCCGCCGAGTCCGTCGTCGCCGTCGTCCGGGACAAGCAGAAGGCCGCCGACCTCGCGGAGCGCGGTGTCGAGCTGCGGATCGCCGACTACAGCCGTCCCGAGACCCTCGCGGGCGCCTTCGAGGCCGGTGACCGGGTGCTCCTGATCTCGGGCAGCGAGGTCGGGCGGCGCGTCGCCCAGCATGCCGCCGTGATCGACGCGGCAAAGGCGGCGGGCGTGGCCCAGCTCGCGTACACCGGGGTCCTCGGCGGCGACGAGGCGGACTTCGACCTGGCCGCCGAGCACAAGGAGACCGAGCGGCTGATCCTCGCCTCCGGCCTGCCGTACACCCTCCTGCGCAACGGCTGGTACTCCGAGAACTACACCGCCAACCTCGCCCCCGTCCTGGCCCACGGCGCCGTCGTCTCCAACGCGGGCGGGGGCAGGGTCGCCTCCGCCGCCCGCGCCGACTACGCCGCCGCCGCGGCCGCCGTCCTGACCGGCCCGGCGGAGGAGCACCTGGGCAGGACGTACGAGCTGAGCGGCGACACGGCCTGGTCGTTCGCCGAGTACGCGGCCGAGGTCGCCGCGCGGTCCGGCCGGGAGGTCGCGTACGACAGCGTCCCCGCCGAGACCCACCTCGCGATCCTCACCGGCGCCGGGGTCCCGCGGCCCTTCGCCGAGATCCTGGTCGACGTCGACCGGGCCGTCGAGCGCGGCGCCCTCGCCCGGCGGACCGGCGACCTGGCCCGGCTGATCGGCCGCCCGACCACCCCGATCGGCGCCTCGATCGAGGAGGCCCTGGCCTCCACCTGAGCCGTCATGACCGTATTGCGGTACGGGCATGACAACCCGCCCCGTGCGGCGCTACCGTCGACGGGACAGCGCGGCGCGGGGCAGGAGGTCCGGTGAAGACCGAGAGCACGGAAAGCACGGAACGAGCAGGATTGCTCTACGGGATCGGCGCCTACGGCATGTGGGGGCTGGTTCCGCTCTTCTGGCCGCTCCTCAAGCCCGCCGGGGCGATCGAGATCCTCGCCCACCGGATGGTGTGGTCCCTGGCCTTCGTCGGCCTCGCCCTGCTCGCCCTGCGCCGCTGGGGCTGGATGCGCGAGCTCGTCCGCAGCCCGCGCAAACTCGGACTGATCACCCTCGCCGCCACCGTCATCACCGTGAACTGGGGCCTCTACATCTGGTCCGTCAACACCGGGCACGTCGTCGAGGCCTCCCTCGGCTACTTCATCAACCCGCTCGTCACCATCGCCCTCGGCGTCCTCGTCCTCCAGGAACGGCTGCGCCCCGCGCAGTGGACGGCGGTCGGCATCGGCTTCGCCGCCGTCCTCGTCCTCGCGATCGGGTACGGGCAGCCGCCCTGGATCTCCCTCACCCTCGCCTTCTCCTTCGCCCTCTACGGCCTCGTGAAGAAGAAGGTCAACATCGGCGGCCTCGAATCGCTCGCCGCCGAGACCGCCGTCCAATTCCTGCCCGCCCTCGCCTACCTCGTCTGGCTCGGCTCCCAGGACACCCTCGCCTTCGGCGGCCACGGCGTCGGCCACACGGCCCTGCTCGCCGCCACCGGCATCGTCACGGCGGTCCCTCTCGTCTGCTTCGGAGCGGCGGCGATCCGCGTACCCCTGTCGACGCTCGGCCTGCTCCAGTACCTGGCGCCGACCTTCCAGTTCCTGCTCGGGATCCTCTACTTCCACGAGGAGATGCCGCCCGAGCGGTGGGCCGGCTTCTCCCTCGTCTGGCTGGCCCTGACCCTCCTCACCTGGGACGCCCTGCGCTCGGCCCACCGCAGCCGGGCGGCGGTCGAGGCGGCGAAGGCGTCGGCCGAGGCGGGCGCGCCCGTCCCGCCCGTGGCCGGGCACGCCGACGGGGACACCGGGACCACCCCGCTTTCCACCCCTTCGGCGCAGTCGGGGCGCTGACCAGGAGCGGGCAGGGCCGGGCCGTAGTTACGTCGGGAGTCCAGGCCCCTCGCACGGACGGGGCCCTCCCGAGCGGAGTGATGGCTCCATGTCACAGCCCCTCGCCCTCTCGGTCGACTTCGGCAAGGGATTCACGGACGCCTGGTCCGCCGTCGCCGAGTTCGTACCGAAGTTCATCGGTTTCCTCGCGATCCTGCTCATCGGCTGGTTCGTCGCCAAGATGATCGCCAAGGTCGCCGACCGGCTGCTGCGCCGCGTCGGCTTCGAGCGCATGGCCGAGCGCAGCGGCGTCGCGAACGCCCTCAAGGGATCGAAGTACGACGCCACCGGCATCATCGCCAAGATCCTCTACTACGCGGTCCTGCTGATCGCCCTCCAGCTGGCCTTCGGGGTCTTCGGCCCGAACCCGGTCAGCGTCATGATCAACGGCATCGTCGCCTGGCTGCCGAAGGCGATCGTCGCCTGTGTCATCGTCGTCGTCGCCATGGCGATCGCCCGGGCGGTGCGGGACATCGTGGGCGGCGCGCTGAGCCAGACGTCCTACGGCAAGGTCCTCGCCACGGCGGCCTGGGCCTTCATCGTCGGCCTCGGCGTGATCGCCGCGCTGAGCCAGGCGGGCATCGCGACCTCGGTGACCGGGCCGGTGCTCACGGCCGTCCTCGCGACGATCGCGGGTGTCGTGATCGTCGGCGTCGGCGGCGGCCTCGTCACCCCGATGCGGGGGCGCTGGGAGCGCTGGCTCTCGGCGGCCGAGGAGGAGACCGGGCGGGCGAAGGACCAGGTCGCGGCCTACCAGAGGGGCCGCGAGGACGCCCGCGGCGGGATGCCTGCGGCGCAGGAGCGGATGGCGCGGGGCGAGGGCCGGCAGCGCATGCGGCGGGACGAGGGCCAGGAGCGCCGCCCGGGCCAGGAACCTCCGATGGACCCGATGTAGTCCGGTGCGGCCACGGGGCTCCGAGGGCCCCGACGCGGTCGCGGGCGGTCCGTGCCTCCGTTGGGCCCGACGCGGTCCGGTGCTCACACGCCCAGGAGGTCGTGTTCCCGGATCAGCCAGCAGACGGCTGTCAGGCGCAGGGTCGCGAAGTCGTGGCCGACGGGTTCGGTCCAGTCGACCTCGGTCAGCCAGTCGGTGAACCCGAGGACGTAGTCGGCGAGTTCCTCCCGCCGGACGGTCCGGCCCTCCGGTCCCCGCTGGGCGGGGATCAGCACGTCGCACACGGCGGCCGCGTGCTGGTCGACGGCGGCCACGAGCCCCGGCTCGAAGGTGAACTCCGAGAGCCGGGGCATGTACGTGGCCACCACATCGATCAGCGGGCAGCCGGGCGAAAAGTTCATCCCTCCACATTAGGGGCGGGCGCGGGCGTTCAGACCGTGACCTTCGTCGCAGCCCCGGGGGCGATCGGGACGCCCTCGACGGGGTCCTTCCGGCCCGGCGCCTGCGGTGATCCGCCGACCCCCTTCCGTACCCCCGTCGCCGTGATCACGGCTCCGAGGGCGACCATGACCAGCGGGACCACGAGCGCCGCCCGAAAGCCGTCGAGACCGCCGCCGGCGAGCCCGTACACCGCGGTCACCGCCGCGATGCCGACCGCCGAGCCGAACTGGGTGGCCGTCGTGAGCAGTCCGCCGGCGAGCCCCTGCTCCTCCTCCGCGACTCCGTCCGTACCGGCGATGGTGAGTGGCCCGTACGCCAGGGCGAACGCGAGGCCGGTCAGGAACAGCGTCGGGAGCATGGCCGCGTAGGACCAGTCCGGGCCGACCGGAAGGAACAGCGCGTACGAGACGACGGCGAGGACGAAGCCGCCGAGGATGACCTTGACGTTGCCGTACCGGGCCACGAGCCGTGGCGTCAGGGTCGGCGCGAGGACCGCGTCGATGCCCACGACCAGCAGGGCGAGCGCCGTCTGGAGGGACGACCAGCCGCGCAGCTCCTGGAGGTGGAGCGTGGCCATGAACTGGAAGCCGAAGAAGGAGCCGACGAAGAGCAGGGCCCCGAGGTCGGCGCGGACGAGCGCGGCCTGCCGGAGGATGCCGAGGCGGACGAGCGGGGTGGCGGCCCGGCGCTCGACGGCCACGAAGACGCCGGCGAGGAGGAGGCCGACGGCGAGCGCGGCGACCGTGAGCCGCCAGCCGTCGAAGCCGTGCTCCAGGCGCACGATGCCATACGCGAGGAGGAGCATCGCCCCGGCGGCGGTGAGTGCTCCGCCCAGGTCGAAGCCGCCCTTGACGCGGCCCGGGCGGGGCTCCTTCGGGATCAGGACGATCGCAGCGGCCAGGATCGCGGCGGCGAGTAGGACCGGGGCGAAGAAGACCCAGCGCCAGCCGAGTTGGGTGAGCAGCCCGCCGATGACGAGGCCGAGCGAGAAGCCGCCGGCGGCGGTGCCGGCGAAGACGAGGAGGGCCTTGTTGCGCTGAGGGCCCTCCTCGTAGGACGTGGTGATGATCGACAGGGCGGCCGGGGTCATGAAGGCGGCGGCGACGCCCGTCACGAAGCGGGCCAGGACGAGGGTCCAGCCCTGGTCGGCGAGGCCGCCGAGGCCGGAGAAGAGGAGGAAGACGGTGAGCCAGGTGAGGAGCATCCGGCGGCGTCCGAGGAGGTCGGCGGCGCGGCCGCCGAGGAGGGTGAAGCCGGCGTAGCCGAGGACGTACGCGGACATGACCCAGGCGGCGGTGCCGGTGCCGAGGCCGAGGTCGGCGCGGAGGGTGGGGACGGCGACGGCGAGCATGGCGACGTCGATGCCTTCGAGGAAGATCGTCCCGGAGAGGACGAGGAGCAGACTCCAGGCGCGTAGGGACACAACTGTCTCCAGGGCAGGGTGGGTTGGGGTGGCCGGTTACCGAGCCGGTTACCGAGCCGGGGGTCGGTTCCCTCTTGTAACCACCTGCATCCTGCGGGAGGATCGGGTGCCATGGAAGAAGGCACTTCGAAGGAACCGAGTCACTGCGCGGGAACCCATGGAACCGACGGGGACCCCGACCCCTTCCAGTGGGACACCCGGGAGGACTGCGAGGTGCGCCAGATCCTCGACCGGGTCGCCGACAAGTGGTCCCTCCTCGTCATCGCCCTCCTCGACCGCCGGGTCCTGCGCTTCACGGAGCTCAAGCGCGAGATCGACGGCGTCAGCCAGCGCATGCTGACCGTGACCCTGCGCCAGCTGGAGCGCGACGGCCTGGTGAAGCGCACGGTCCATCCGACGGTCCCGCCGCGCGTGGACTACGAACTCACGCCTCTGGGCGGCACCCTGCACACCACGATCCGTTCCCTGGTCACCTGGACCGAGCAGCACCAGAACGAGATCGCGGCGGCTCGGGAGACGTACGACGCGAAGGAGTCGGCGGCGCTCGCCTGACGTCCGCGATAACCGGTGGTCCTCGCCGGGGACTTCGCCCACCCTGGGGTCCATGGAAGAACCGAAGTACCGGATCCGTGCGCTCCACACCGCGCGCACGGTCACCGTCTACCAGGCGTACCCGCCCGCGATCGGTCTGCCCGCGGCGCGCGAGGGCCGCTTTCCGGCCGCCTGGAAGCGGGACCGGATGACCTGGATCAAGCCGTCGTTCCTCTGGATGATGTACCGCTCCGGCTGGGGGACGAAGGAGGGCCAGGAGACCGTCCTCGCCGTGGAGATCACCCGCGAGGGCTTCGAGTGGGCCCTGCGGAACGCCTGCCTCTCGCACTACGTCCGCGGCTTCCACGCCGACCGGGCGGCGTGGAAGAGGGAGTTGGGGCGGGCTCCCGCGCGCGTGCAGTGGGACCCGGAGCGGGATCCGGGGCTTCGGGCGCTCCCGTACCGCTCGCTCCAGCTCGGGCTCGCGGGCGAGGCGGCGCGGCGGTACGCGGACGAGTGGACCGTGTCCGTCAGCGACGTCACCCCGCTCGCGCACCGCGTCCGCGACCTCGTCCGGGCCGAGGGGCCGGAGGCCGCCCGCCGGCTGCTGCCCCGCGAGGAGCCGTACCCGGAGCCGGCCGGGCTCCTGGACCACCTGCGCGAGCGGACAGGACCGGCGTCGTCAGAACCGGACGGAAGCAGTCCCGAAAGCACTCGTCCGATGAGCGAACACACCTGACCGGTTTCCGCTCTTGACGTGAAGTCAAACTTGCATTGAACATTCAGCACGCACAACAGAACACCTGAACAACTGAACACCGCACACGCACTCGTACAGCTCCAGCGCCTCGTGGCACCCACGCCCGAGGCGTCTCGCACGTTCCGTCCCATCCCCGTTCGGAATCCGGAGCCCCCACAGATGAACATCTCCGTACCCAGACGCGTCACCGCGGCCGCCGCCCTCGCGGCGCTCGCCCTCGGCGGACTCACCGGCACCAGCGCCTCGGCGAGCCCGACCGCTGCCGCCGCCGCGCCCGACATCCCGCTCGCCAACGTCAAGCAGCACTTGACGGACCTCCAGTCGATCGCCACCGCCAACGGCGGCAACCGCGCCCACGGCCGTACCGGCTACAAGGCGTCCATCGACTTCGTGAAGGCCAAGCTGGACGCCGCCGGCTACACCACCACGCTCCAACAGTTCACCTCCAACAGCGCCGTCGGCTACAACCTGATAGCCGACTGGCCCGGCGGTGACCCGAACCAGGTCCTGATGGCCGGCGCGCACCTCGACTCGGTCTCCTCCGGCGCCGGCATCAACGACAACGGCTCCGGCTCCGCCGCGGTCCTGGAGACCGCCCTCGCCGTGGCCCGCGCCGGCTACCAGCCGTCCAAGCACCTGCGCTTCGGCTGGTGGGGCGCGGAGGAACTCGGCCTGGTCGGCTCGAAGTACTACGTGAGCCAGCTGCCCACGACGGAGCGCGCGAAGGTCTCCGGCTACCTGAACTTCGACATGATCGGTTCGCCCAACCCGGGCTACTTCGTCTACGACGACGACCCGGCGATCGAGACGACGTTCAAGAACTACTTCGCCGGTCTCGGCGTCCCCACGGAGATCGAGACGGAGGGCGACGGCCGCTCGGACCACGCCTCGTTCAAGAACGTCGGCATCCCCGTCGGCGGTCTCTTCACAGGCGCGAGCCGGGTCAAGACCAGTGCCCAGGTGTCCAAGTGGGGCGGTACGGCCACGGCCTTCGACCGCTGCTACCACTCGTCCTGCGACACGACGGCGAACATCAACGACACCGCCCTCGACCGCAACAGCGACGCGATCGCGCACGCGATCTGGACGCTGTCCGGCTCCACCACCCCGCCGCCCACCGGCAAAGTCTTCGAGAACACGGCCGACGTGGCCATCCCGGACAACGGCGTGGCGGTGACCTCGACGGTCAACGTGAGCGGCGTCGCGGGCAACGCGCCCGCCACGCTCAAGGTCGACGTGGACATCGTCCACACCTACCGCGGTGACCTCGTCGTCGACCTCGTCGCCCCCGACGGATCGGTCTACAGCCTGAGCAACCGCTCCGGCGGCAGTGCCGACAACATCAAGGCCACCTACACCGTGAACGCCTCCAGCGAGGTCGCCAACGGTGCCTGGAAGCTCCGCGCCCAGGACAGGGCCTCGGCCGACACCGGTTACATCAGCGGCTTCAAGCTGACGTTCCCGTAACCGCGCGAAGAACTCCCGGGTGGGTCGGTGACCATCGCCCCCGACCCGCCCGGGGTCCCAACCCGGCTGCTACTTACCGGCGTTCGCCGCGTCGACCAGCGCGTCCTTCGTGACCGCGCCGACGTAGACCTTGCCGTCGTCGGTGAGGAGCGCGTTCACCAGCTTCGTCGTGAAGAGGGTGCCCGAGCCGAACTTCCCGCTGACCTTGTCGCCGAGGGAGTCCAGGAGCCCCTGGAACTCCTTCGGCGCCTCGTCGGTCCTGGGCGCCGGCGCCCCGGTGTCGAGCTTCGCGATCGTCGTCCAGCCCTCGCCGATGACGTTGAAGCCCTCACCGAGGTCCCCGAAGCCCTTCTCCAGGTCGCCGATGCCCTTCTCGAACTCCTCGGGGAGCTTCTCCCCGCCCGCGCCCTTCTCGGCGTCGCCCTCCATCACCTTCGCGCCCGCCGGGGCCTTGAAGGTGAACTCCGAGGCGGCCGGCCTGGCGAAGTCGACCTTCGTGAAGCCCGCGTCGACGACCGGCTTGCCGCCCTCCACCGAGGCGAGGGTGAACTTCAGCGGGGTGCCGTTCGCCGCGTCCACGGCGATCTTCACCGACTCGACCGTCGAACCGGCCTGCTTCGGCTTGATCACCAGCTGGTACGCGTCCCGGCCGGCCACCTTGGCTGTACCGCCGACGGTGATCGACGTGGTGTCGCCCGCCGCCTTCAGGACCTCGTCCGCGAGTTCCTTGGGCGTGGTCGGGACGTCCTTGTCCTCCGGGGCTCCGGCGCCCTCGGGGGCCTTCTCGTGGAAGGCCTCGTTCGACTTGCTGTCGTACGCCCAGACGTCGGCGCCGTTGTGGATCAGGCTGTACTCGTCGGAGCCGTCGAGCAGGGTCAGCCGCTGGCGCTCGGGGCCGTCGGCCGCCACGCGCAGCGTGTGCGTGCCCGAGACGAGCTCGGTGAGCTTGGCCGAGGGGTCGGCGGACGAGCCGCCACCGCCGGCGCCGAGGCCGGGCATCAGGCTGCCGAAGGCCGGCAGCCCCAGGTCGGTGGAGATCCTGAACGTGCCGGACAGGGTCTGGGTGTCCGACGCGGCGATCTTCTCGATGAGCTGCTGGGCCGTGATCTCCGGCAGGTCGGGGTCTCCGGACGCCGCCAGCGCCGGGACGAGGCCGATGGTCGCCGCGGCCACTCCTGCCACCGCGACCGGGACGATGAACCGGCTCGCCTTACGGGTCTCTGCCATGGTCTCCGCTACCTCCGTGGTCGATGACTCCATCTCACCAAAGCGGCGGCACGGAAACGTCAGCCCCCGGGATCAACCTCACGTACTGCTTCGGGATGACCCGACCCTGAGAACCGCTCACCCGCGCGGTGGACCGGACCCGTCGCGGGCGCGGCCGACCGGGCGTCGGCCCGCGCGGCTGGACCCCCCACCGGGTGTCAGCCCGCGCGGTGGACCACCGCGTCGCACAGCTCCGCGAGGGCCGCCTTGGCGTACCCGTCGGGCAGCGGCGCGAGCAGGGCGCGGGCCTCCTCCGCGTACCGCACGGTGTCCCGGCGGGCCTGCTCCAGGGCGGGGTGGGCGCGCAGCCGGCGCAGGGTCTCGGCGTGCCGCCCGTCGTCGCTGAGGTCGCCGTCGACGAGGGCGACGAGCTCCAGGTCCTCCGGGCGCCCGTGGGCGGCCGCGGCGGCCCGCAGGTGGAGGACGGGCAGGGTGGGGACGCCCTCGCGGAGGTCGGTGCCGGGGGTCTTGCCGGACTCGTGGGAGTCGGAGGCGATGTCGAGGACGTCGTCGGCGAGCTGGAAGGCGACGCCGAGCCGCTCGCCGTACTGGGTGAGGGTGTCGACGACGCTCTGGTCGGCGCCGGCCATCATGGCGCCGAAGCGGCAGGAGACGGCGACGAGCGAGCCGGTCTTGCCGCCGAGGACGTCGAGGTAGTGGGCGACGGGGTCGCGGCCGTCGCCGGGGCCCGCGGTCTCCAGGATCTGCCCGGTCACGAGCCGTTCGAACGCCTCGGACTGGATCCGTACGGCCTCGGGGCCGAGGTCCGCGAGGGTGTGCGAGGCGCGGGCGAAGAGGAAGTCACCCGTGAGGACGGCGATCGAGTTGCCCCAGCGGGTGTTGGCGCTGGGGACCCCGCGCCGGACGTCGGCCGCGTCCATGACGTCGTCGTGGTACAGCGTGGCCAGGTGGGTCAGCTCGACGACGACGGCGGAGGGCACGACGCCCGGCGCGTAGGGGTCTCCGAACTGCGCGGCGAGCATCACGAGCAGGGGCCGGAAGCGCTTGCCGCCCGCGATGACGAGGTGCTGCGCGGCCTCCGTGATGAAGGGGACATCGCTCTTGGTGGCGTCCAGGAGGCCCGCCTCCACAGCCGCCAACCCGGTCTGGACATCGGCCTCAAGAGCCTGGTCCCGCACGCTAAGACCGAACGGCCCGACGACGGTCACGAGGAGGTCTCCTGTCTGCTGACGCCTGCTGACGATCACACGGACTGTTCCGGTGGACGGTTGAAGATCACACAGATTGTCGATGTGTCGCTGGATTCACTCAAGCCAGCGTATCCGGTCACCTTTCGATCACCGTGGGCGCCTTCCCGTCACCCCCGGTATGTTCGTGATCAGCTCATACGACCAGGAGTGGGCGCTTTGTCCCGAACAGCGATCGACAGCGACCCGAACGGCGAGCAGCCACCGCCGGAGGACGACCGAGGTGACCGAGATGAAGATCCGTACCGACTTCCCGTACGAGACCCGGCACGACGACGTCCGGATCCCGTTGCCGGACGGCACGCGGCTGTACGCGCGCGTGTGGCGCCCGCTCACCGACGAGCCCGTACCGGCCCTCCTGGAGTACCTGCCCCACCGCCTCACCGACTGGACAGCGCCCCGCGACCGGCAGCGCCACCCCTGGTACGCGGGCCACGGCTACGCCTCCGTACGCGTCGACGTCCGCGGCCACGGCAACAGCGAGGGCCTGCCCGGCGACGAGTACGACGCCGTGGAGCTGGCGGACGGCGTGGCCGTCGTGAACTGGCTCGCCGAGCAGCCCTGGTGCACCGGCCGGGTCGGCATGTTCGGCATCTCCTGGGGCGGCTGCAACTCGCTCCAGATCGCCGCCCTCGCCCCCGAACCGCTCAAGGCGATCGTCACCGTCTGCTCCACCGACGACCGCTACGACAACGACGTCCACTACATGGGCGGCTCCGTCCTCGCCGTCGACATGCACGCCTGGGCCGCCACCATGCTCGCCTTCGTCTGCCGCCCGCCCGACCCGCGTCACGTGGGCGAGGAGTGGCGCGGGATGTGGCTCAGACGCCTGGAGGCCGTGGAGCCGTTCCTCCACACCTGGCTGGCCCACCAGACCCGGGACGCCTACTGGAAGCACGGCAGCGTCTGCGAGGACTACTCCGCGATCAAGGCCGCCGTCCTCACCGTCGGCGGCTGGCACGACCCGTACCGGGACACCGTCCTGCGCCTCGCCCAGCACCTCCCCCCGGACCGGGTGCGCGGGATCATCGGCCCCTGGTCCCACCAGTACCCGGACCGCGGCCTGCCGCCCGGCCCCGCCATCGGCTTCCTCCAGGAGACCCTGCGCTGGTGGGACCACCACCTCAAGGGCGTCGAGAACGACGTCATGGCCGAGCCGCTGCTGCGCTCCTGGATCAGCGAGTCGCACCTCCCGGCCCCCGTGTACGAGGAGCTGCAGGGCCGCTGGGTCGCCGACCCCGCCTGGCCGTCCCCGCACGTCACCCCCGTCACGTACGCCTTCCAGGGCGCCCCCGTGGTGGTCGACTCGCCCCAGCAGACCGGGCTCGACGCGGGCCGCTTCCTCCCCTTCGGCAACGACGCCGACCTGCCGCCCGACCAGCGCGCCGAGGACGCCCACTCGGCCTGCTTCGACTTCGCCGTCCCCGAGGACGGCCCCGCGATCGAGATCCTCGGCCGGCCGGCCGTGACCCTCGCCGTGCGCGCGGCCGCCCCCACCGGTCAGGTCATCGCCCGGCTCTGCGACATCGCCCCCGACGGCTCCTCCACCCTCGTCACCCGGGGTGCGCTGAACTTCTCCGCCCGCTACGGCCGCGACCGGGCCGTGGAGGCAGAGATCGGCGAGACGGAAAGCCTCGTCGTCGAACTGAACGGCATCGGGCACAGCTTTCCGCCGGGCCACCGGGTCCGCGTCGCCGTCTCCTCCACGTACTGGCCGTGGATCTGGCCCCAGCCGGACGCGGCGGGCTTCACCCTCGACCCGGCGGGCTCCTCCCTCACCCTGCCGGTCCGCCGCCCCACCGAGGACGCGGTCACCTGGGAGGAGCCGGAGCAGTCCGAGCCGCCGGGCGTGGTCTTCCCCGCCACCCTGGAGGAGCCCCGCCCGGAGCGGCTGGTGGTCAGGGACGTGGCGAAGGGCGAATGGACCCTGGAGGTCGGCCCGAGGTACGGCGGTACGCGGGTCTACCCGGACGGCCTGGAGTTCACCGAGGACGCCGTGGAGACGTACACGATCGACGAGAGCGGCCCCCTGTCCGCCCGTACGCTCTCGGAGTGGGCGATCCGGCTGCACCGGCCGGAGGACGCCTGGGACGTCACCGTGGACACCCGCTCGGAGATCACCTGCGACGCGAGCGCCTTCCTCACCACGAACGAGGTGGTGTGCAAGGAGGGCGACGAGGTCGTCTTCCACCGGACGTGGGAGCAGCGGATCCCGCGCACGGCGGGCTGAGTACGCGAAGGGCGCCCGCACCGGGACCGGTACGGGCGCCCCTCACGTCCGCCTACGCGCTCGCCCCGGCCTTGCGGCGACGGGCGACGACCATCGCGCCGGCGCCGAGGGCGACGGCCGCGCCGGCCGCGAGGCCGAGCCGGGTGAGGTTCTCGTTCGCACCGGTGGCGGCGAGGGTGCCGGTCACCGGCGTCCGGGACGAGCCGCCCTGCTGGGTGGTGTTGCCGTTGCCACCGGTGGAGACGGTCGGTGCCGGGGTGGGCGTCGCGGTGGTCTGCGACGGGGTGGGCGTGGGCTTCGGCTTGTCGTCCTTGGCCGCGAGGATGTCGAAGTAGGTGTCCGTGTAGTCACCCATGCCGCACGAGCCGTCGTTGGTCTCGTACTCGGCGTAGGTGAAGACCGCGCCGTCACCGGCGGGGGCGTCGGCGGCGACCGTGAGGCGCAGCTTCACGTCGTAGCTGGCGCCCTTGGCGAGCTTGCCGACCTCGATGGAGTCGAACTGCTCGGTGAACGGCGTCCATTCGAGGACGTCCGCGGAGGACCACTCGACGGGGATGAGCCGATCGGTGAAGTCCGTCTCCTCGTCGATGACCTCACCGGGCTCGGGGGCGCGCATGGCGCCGGCGAAGGCGGTGACCGTGTTCAGGGGGCCGTCGGAGATGTTGGTGACCCGCAGCGAGAAGATGGCGGGCTGCCCCGCAGTGACCGTCTTCGGACCGGTCACCGCGAGCTCGACGGAGGAGTTCTCCTCGCACTCCTCGGGGAGCTCCTCGTAGAACTCCAGCTCCTCCTTGGCCTCGGCGAGCGTCTCGGCGGCGGCCTCCTTCACCTTCCTGGTGGGGGTGACGAGGCGGTCGGCGGCGGCGACGGCCTCGTTCAGGTCGCCCTCGGCCTCGGTGACCACGGTGGCGGCGGCTTCCGCGGCGGTCGCGGCGAGCCCGGCGGCCTCCTTCGCCTCGACGACCGCGGCGGCGGCGTCCGCCTTCTGCTGCTCGGTGGCCCCGGGGAGGAGAAGGAGGTCCTTCTCGGCCTGCACGGCCGCGGCGAGCGCCTCGTCGGCGGCGGTCTTCCCGGCGGCGGCGGTCTCGGCGGCGGCCTTCGCCTTGGTGACGGCCTTCCGGAGGGCGTGGTCGGGCTTGTCCAGCGCCTCACGCGCCTTCGTGGCCTGGTCGAACGCGACGACGGCCTCGTCGTACTCCTTCTGCGCCAGCGCGACGGCCGCCTTCAGCTCGTCGAGCGAGGGCTTCTCGAAGTCGTCCTCGTCGGACGACGGCTTCTGCGTCGACGCCGGCGACGGCTTGGTGTCGGCGAACGCGGGCGCGGCGGAGAGGAACAGGACCGGGGTGGTCACGGCGGCGGCCACGGCGGTCGCGAGAATGCGACGAATCTTCACAGTGCGGGACCTTTTTCCTGGTCAGGGAGAAGTGAGAACGTGCGGACGCGCGCCTGCGGCGACTTCACGCGGCGCGATACCACCGTGATCGTATGACCGCGGACACCCCCGCGGGAGCCCTGTTCCGGCGGCCCGGATGCGGGGGCGGTCCTGCCCGCGTACGCAATGCGCGCGAAGCCGGACAGTTGCCCACGGAGGCCGCACTTTCTGTGTGATCCATGTCATCCGCGCCCGGCGACCCGCCCCGTAACGTGTCCCCCACACACCTGGAAAGCGAGGCACGCACCGATGTCCGAGCACAGCCCGCTCGACCTGGCCGAGGGCGATCCCTTCGGCCCGCACAACCTCCCGTACGGCGTCTTCTCCACCGCGGACGAGCCCGAGCGGCGCCGTCTCGGTGTCCGGATCGGCGGGCACGTGCTGGACGCGGGTGCCGCGGCGCACGCGCTCGGCTCCCCGTACGCGGCGCTCCTCGCCCAGCCGAGCCTGAACCCGCTGCTCGCGGCGGGGCGGACCGCGTGGCGTGACGTGCGCCGGGCGCTGACGGCCTGGGTGACGGTGCCCGCGCACCGGGCGGACGTCGAGCCGCTGCTGTACCCGCTGGCCGAGGTGACGCTGCACCTGCCGTACGAGGTCGCGGACTACGTCGACTTCTACGCGAGTGAGCACCACGCGACGAACGTGGGCCGCATCTTCCGGCCCGACGGCGACGCGCTCACCCCCAACTGGAAGCACCTGCCGATCGGTTACCACGGCCGGGCGGGCACGGTCGTGGTCTCGGGGACCGATGTCGTCCGTCCTTCGGGGCAGCGCAAGGCGCCCACCGACGCGGCTCCGGTCTTCGGCCCCTCGGTCAAGCTGGACATCGAGGCGGAGGTCGGTTTCCTCGTCGGCACCCCGTCGGACCTCGGCCGTCCGGTGCCGCTGGCCGACTTCCGGGAGCACGTCTTCGGCCTGACGCTGCTCAACGACTGGTCGGCGCGGGACGTGCAGGCCTGGGAGTACGTGCCGCTCGGCCCGTTCCTGGGGAAGTCGTTCCAGACCTCGGTGTCGGCGTGGGTGACGCCCCTGGAGGCCCTGGACGCGGCCAGGACCGCGCCGCCCGCGCGGGACTTCCCGCTGCTGCCGTACCTGGACGACGCGGCCGAGGAGGAGCCGGGCGGCTTCGACCTGCGGATCACCGTGGAGATCAACGGCGAGGTGGTGGCGGAGCCGCCGTTCTCCACCATGTACTGGACGGCCGCGCAGCAGCTCGCGCACATGACGGTGAACGGCGCCTCGCTGCGCACGGGTGACCTGTACGGCTCCGGGACGGTGTCCGGGCCCGAGGTCGGTCAGCGCGGTTCGCTCCTCGAACTCACCTGGAACGGCCGGGACGCCCTCGAACTGGCCGGTGGCAAGCGCACGTTCCTGGAGGACGGCGACGAGGTCACCCTCACCGCCTGGGCCCCCGGCCCGGACGGCACGCGGGTGGCTCTCGGCGAGGTCCGCGGCCGGATCGTGCCCTCCGCCTGACCTTCGGGGAACGGGCGGCGGCGCTCTCCCCCCAATGGGCCACCCCGCGTGCGGCGCCCCCCTGGGGCGGCCGATGCTGCTGGAGGTGGCGGGATCAGGGGAGAGCCCGCCGACGTCCGGCGCCCCGCTCCGGGGCGCCCCCTCCCGAGGAGCAGACCCACATGTCCGCACGACCCCGCCCCTTCATAGCCGCGCTCGCTCTGGCCGCCGCCGGATCGCTGGCCCTGGGGGCCGCCCCGGCGGTCTCGGCCGCCCCCGTCGCGAAGCCGGTCACCGATTTCCCGCATCCGGACCTCAAGAAGACGTACGACGCCACGGTGAAGTACAGGTCGGAGCAGAAGGCCATCGCCGACGGCTTCCTGCGCACCGACGACTGCGTCGAGGACCCGGAGCTCGGCGGCATGGGCTACCACTACGTCAACCCGGCGAACCTCGGCTCCACCGACCCGACGAAGCCGGCCGCGGTGCTGTACGAGGAGGACCACAAGACCGGCAAGCGCGAGCTGGTCGCGGTCGAGTGGGTCGTCCCCGACCCGAACGAGAACCTGCCCAGGCCGCAGCTCTTCGGCCGGGCCTTCGACGGGCGGTTCGACTTCCCGCCCCTCGGACCCCACTACTCGCTCCACGCGTGGATCTTCAAGAAGAACCCGAAGGGCGTCTTCGCCCCGTACAACCCGCGGGTGCACTGCACCCCCTGCCCTGAGGACCACCCGAAGGCGTAGGCGTACGACGAAGGGCCCGGCCTCCGCGCACGGAGACCGGGCCCTCTGCCGTACCCCGCTACCGGACGAACACGCTCGCCTGGTTCGCCAGGTCCAGGAAGTACTGCGGTGCGACGCCGAGCACCAGCGTGACCGCGACGCCCGCCATGATCGCGACGGTCGTCAGGGCCGAGGGCACGGCGACCGTCGGACCGTCCGCCTTCGGCTCGCTGAAGAACATGAGCACGATCACCCGGATGTAGAAGAAGGCGGCGATCGCCGAGGAGATGACGCCGACCACGACGAGGGCGCCCGCGCCGCCGTCCGCCGCCGCCTTGAAGACCGCGAACTTGCCCGAGAACCCGGAGGTCAGCGGGATGCCGGCGAAGGCGAGCAGGAAGACCGCGAAGACCGCCGCGACGAGCGGCGAACGCCGCCCGAGACCCGCCCACTTGGAGAGGTGGGTGGCCTCGCCGCCCGCGTCCCTGACCAGGGTGACGACGGCGAAGGCGCCGATCGTCACGAAGGAGTACGCGCCGAGGTAGAACAGGACCGACGAGATCCCGCTCGGCGTGGCCGCGATGACACCGGCGAGCAGGAAGCCCGCGTGCGCGATGGACGAGTACGCGAGGAGCCGCTTGATGTCGGTCTGGGTGATGGCGATGATCGCACCGCCCAGCATGGTGACGACGGCGACGCCCCACATGACGGGCCGCCAGTCCCAGGTGAGGCCGGGCAGCACCACGTACAGCAGGCGGAGCAGCGCGCCGAACGCGGCGACCTTGGTCGCGGCGGCCATGAAGCCGGTGACCGGGGTCGGCGCGCCCTGGTAGACGTCCGGGGTCCACATGTGGAACGGCACGGCGCCGACCTTGAAGAGGAGCCCCATGAGGACCATGGCGAAGCCGATGAGCAGCAGTGCGTCGTTGCCCATGGTGTCGGCGAGCGCCGGGTTCACGGAGGCGACCGAGCCGTCGACGACGTCGGCGATGGTGGCGTACGAGACGGAGCCCGCGTAGCCGTAGAGCAGGGCGATGCCGAAGAGCAGGAAGGCCGAGGAGAAGGCGCCGAGCAGGAAGTACTTGAGGGCCGCCTCCTGGGACATCAGGCGCTTGCGGCGGGCGACGGCGCAGAGCAGGTACAGCGGGAGGGAGAAGACCTCCAGGGCGACGAAGAGCGTCAGGAGGTCGTTGGCGGCCGGGAAGACCAGCATGCCGGCGATGGCGAAGAGCGCCAGCGGGAAGACCTCGGTGGTGGTGAACCCCGCCTTGACGGCGGCCTTCTCGTGGTCGCTGCCGGGGACGGCGGCGGCCTCGGCCGCGAAGGAGTCGACCCTGTGGCCGTGGTCGGCCGGGTCGAGCCTGCGCTCGGCGAAGGTGAAGATCGCGACGACCGAGGCGAGGAGGATGGTGCCCTGGAGGAAGAGGGCGGGTCCGTCGACGGCGATGGCGCCCATGGCCGCGATCTGGGCCTTGGTGGAGCCGTAGCCGCCGGCCGCCAGGCCGACGATCGCGGCGAAGGCGGCGACGAGCGCCACCACGCTGAGGAACAGCTGGCTGTGGTAGCGGGCCCTGCGGGGCACGAAGGCCTCGACGAGGACGCTGAGGATCGCGGCGCCGATCACGATGAGTACGGGTGAGAGCTGGGTGTACTCGATGTGGGGCGCCGGGATCTTGTTCAGCGGTTCGGCGGCCGTCGTCCACAGGCTGTGGACGGAGGATGCGACGACGGAAGTGCTCACTTGGCCGCCTCCACGTTCTGGGGCGCAGAGGGCTGGGGGTCCTTCTGCTGTACGTCGGACATGGTGTGCCGCACCGCCGGGTTGACGACGTCCGTCAGCGGCTTCGGGAAGACCCCGAGGAAGATCAGGACGGCGATCAGCGGGACGACCACCGCCAGTTCACGCGGCCGCAGGTCGGGCAGCGTCCGCACCTCCTCCTTCACCGGCCCGGTCATCGTCCGCTGGTACAGGACGAGGGTGTAGAGCGCGGCGAGGACGATGCCGGTGGTGGCGATGACGCCGGCCACGGGGTAGCGGGCGTAGGTGCCGACCAGGACCAGGAACTCGCTGACGAACGGCGCGAGTCCGGGCAGCGACAGGGTCGCGAGGCCGCCGATGAGGAAGGTGCCGGCGAGCACCGGGGCGACCTTCTGCACCCCGCCGTAGTCGGCGATGAGCCGCGAGCCGCGCCGGGAGATCAGGAATCCGGCGACGAGCATCAGCGCGGCCGTCGAGATGCCGTGGTTGACCATGTAGAGCGTGGCACCGGACTGGCCCTGGCTGGTCATCGCGAAGATGCCCAGGATGATGAAGCCGAAGTGCGAGATCGACGCGTACGCCACCAGGCGCTTGATGTCCCGCTGGCCGACCGCGACCAACGCCCCGTACACGATGCTGATGAGGGCGAGGACGATGATCGCGGGGGTGGCCCACTTCGAGGCCTCGGGGAAGAGCCCGAGGCAGAAGCGGAGCATGGCGAAGGTGCCGACCTTGTCGACGACGGCGGTGATGAGGACGGCGACCGGGGCGGTCGCCTCCCCCATCGCGTTCGGCAGCCAGGTGTGCAGCGGCCAGAGCGGCGCCTTCACCGCGAAGGCGAAGAAGAAGCCGAGGAAGAGCAGCCGCTCGGTGTTGGTCGCCATCTCCAGGGAGCCGTCGGCGCGCGCCGCGGCGATCTCCGTGAGCGAGAAGTTCCCCGCGACCACGTAGAGCCCGATGACGGCGGCCAGCATGATCAGGCCGCCGACCAGGTTGTAGAGGAGGAACTTGACCGCCGCGTAGGAGCGCTGGGCCGCCGCGTTCTCGTCGGAGCCCGCGTGGGCGCGGTCGCCGAAGCCGCCGATGAGGAAGTACATCGGGATGAGCATGGCTTCGAACAGGATGTAGAAGAGGAAGACGTCGGTGGCCTCGAAGGAGAGGATCACCATCGCCTCGACCATGAGGATCAGGGCGAAGAAGCCCTGGGTCGGGCGCCAGCGGCTGTTCTTGGTCTCCAGGGGGTCGGCGTCGTGCCAGCCCGCGAGGATGATGAAGGGGATCAGCAGGGCGGTGAGCGCGATGAGCGCCACCCCGATGCCGTCGACGCCGAGCTCGTAGCGGACGCCGAAGTCCTTGATCCAGGCGTGGGATTCGGTCAGCTGGTAGCGCTCGCCACCGGGCTCGAACCGTACGAAGACGACGGCGGCGAGCACCAGCGTGGCGAGGGAGATCAGCAGCGCCAGCCATTTGGCGGCGGTGCGGCGGGCGGCGGGGACGGCGGCGGTGAGGATCGCACCGACCGCCGGAACCGCTGCCGTCACGGTAAGGAGCGGGAAGGACATATCAGTTACACCGCCCTCATCAGCAGGGTCGCGGCGATCAGCACCGCAGTACCTCCGAACATGGAGACCGCGTACGAGCGGGCGTAGCCGTTCTGGAGCTTGCGCAGCCGGCCGGAGAGCCCGCCGACGGAGGCCGCGGTGCCGTTGACCACGCCGTCGACGAGGCTGTGGTCGACGTAGACCAGGGAGCGCGTCAGGTGGGTGCCGCCGCGGACGAAGACGGCGTGGTTGAAGTCGTCCTGGAGCAGGTCGCGGCGGGCGGCCCGGGTGAGCAGCGAGCCGCGCGGGGCGACCACCGGAACGGGCCTGCGCCCGTACTGGAGGTAGGCGAGGCCGACGCCGATCACCATGACGGCGACGGTGGCGGAGGTGACGGCGGCGGCGCTGATCGGCGGGTGGCCGTGCGCGTAGCCGGTGACGGGCTCGAGCCAGTGCACGAACCGGTCGCCGACGCCGAAGATGCCGCCCGCGAAGACCGAGCCGAAGGCCAGCAGGATCATCGGGATCGTCATGGACTTCGGGGACTCGTGCGGGTGCGGCTCGTGTCCCTCGGCGTCGGGCTGCCAGCGCTTCTCGCCGAAGAAGGTCATGAGCATCACGCGGGTCATGTAGTACGCGGTGATGGCCGCGCCGAGCAGGGTGACCGAGCCGAGGATCCAGCCCTGGGTGCCGCCCTTGGCGAAGGCCGCCTCGATGATCATGTCCTTGGAGAAGAAGCCGGACAGGCCGGGGAAGCCGATGATCGCGAGGTAGCCGAGGCCGAAGGTGACGAAGGTGACCGGCATGTACCTCCGCAGGCCGCCGTACCTCCGCATGTCGACCTCGTCGTTCATGCCGTGCATGACCGATCCGGCGCCGAGGAACAGTCCGGCCTTGAAGAAGCCGTGGGTCACCAGGTGCATGATCGCGAAGACGTAGCCGATGGGGCCGAGTCCGGCCGCCAGGATCATGTAGCCGATCTGCGACATCGTCGAACCGGCGAGCGCCTTCTTGATGTCGTCCTTGGCGCAACCGACGATCGCACCGAAGAGGAGCGTGACGGCGCCGACCACGACGACCACCGTCTGGGCGTCCGGGGCCGCGTTGAAGATGTCCGCGGAGCGGACGATCAGATAGACGCCGGCGGTCACCATCGTGGCCGCGTGGATGAGGGCCGAGACCGGGGTCGGGCCCTCCATCGCGTCCCCGAGCCAGGACTGCAGCGGCACCTGGGCCGACTTGCCGCAGGCGGCGAGCAGCAGCATCAGACCGATCGCGGTCAGCGTGCCCTGGGACGTCTCGCCGGCCGCCCCGAGCACCGGCCCGAAGGCGAAGGTGCCGAAGGTGGTGAACATGATCATGATGGCGATGGAGAGGCCCATGTCGCCGACCCGGTTGACCAGGAAGGCCTTCTTCGCGGCGGTGGCCGCGCTGGGCTTGTGCTGCCAGAAGCCGATCAGGAGGTACGAGGCGAGGCCGACGCCCTCCCAGCCGAAGTACAGGAGCAGGTAGTTGTCGGCGAGGACGAGCAGCAGCATCGCCGCGACGAACAGGTTGAGATAGCCGAAGAAGCGGCGACGGCGCTCGTCGTGCTCCATGTAGCCGATGGAGTACACGTGGATGAGCGTGCCGACGCCGCTGATCAGCAGGACGAACGTCATCGACAGCTGGTCGAGCTGGAAGGCGATGTCCGCCTGGAAGCCCTCCACGGGGATCCAGGAGAAGAGCCGCTGGTGCAGGGCACGGTCCTCGGCGCCCTTGCCGAGCATGTCGGCGAAGAGGGTCAGGCCCAGGGCGAAGGAGACGGCCGCGAGCAGCGTGCCGATCCAGTGCCCGACCTTGTCGAGCCGCCGTCCGCCGCAGAGCAGGACGGCCGCGCCGAGCAGGGGTACCCCGACGAGCAGCGCGATGAGATTTTCCACGGTCAGCCCCTCACAGCTTCATCAGGCTTGCGTCGTCGACCGAGGCCGAGTGGCGGGCACGGAAGACGGACACGATGATCGCGAGCCCGACGACGACCTCCGCGGCGGCGACGACCATCGTGAAGAACGCGATGATCTGGCCGTCGAGGTTTCCGTGCATACGGGAGAAGGCGACGAACGCGAGGTTGCAGGCGTTGAGCATCAGCTCGACGCACATGAAGACCACGATCGCGTTGCGCCGGATCAGCACCCCGGCCGCACCGATGGTGAACAGCAGGGCGGCGAGGTACAGGTAGTTGACGGGATTCACCGGGTGGCCTCCTCTTCGTCCCGGTCCCGGCCGAGCCGCTCCTCGGAGCGCTGCTCCAGGGCCTTGAGGTCGGCGAGGGCCTCGGTGGACACGTCCCTGACCTGGCCCCGCTTGCGCAGGGTCTGCATGACGGTGAGCTCCGAGGGGGTGCCGTCGGGCAGCAGTCCGGCGATGTCCACCGCGTTGTGCCGGGCGTACACACCCGGAGCCGGGAGCGGCGGGAGGTGCTTGCCTTCCCGTACGCGCTGCTCGGCCAGCTCGCGCTGGGTGCGGGCCCGCTCGGTGCGCTCGCGGTGGGTGAGCACCATCGCGCCGACGGCGGCGGTGATGAGGAGCGCCCCGGTCATCTCGAAGGCGAAGACGTACTTGGTGAAGATGAGGGCGGCGAGGCCCTCGACGTTTCCGCCGTACGCGCCGTTGGCGGCGCCGAGGCCGGCGAACTCCGTCAGCGACGCGTTCCCGATGCCGGCGGCGAGCAGGATGCCGAAGCCGAGACCGCAGGCTGCCGCCCACCAGCGCTGGCCCTTGAGGGTCTCCTTCAGCGAGTCCGCGGCCGTGACACCGACCAGCATGACGACGAAGAGGAAGAGCATCATGATCGCGCCGGTGTAGACGACGATCTGGACGATGCCGAGGAAGTACGCCCCGTTGGCCAGGTAGAAGACCGCCAGGATGATCATGGTCCCGGCGAGGCAGAGCGCCGAGTGGACGGCCCGCCTCATCAGGATCGTGCACAGCGCGCCGATGACGGCGACGGTGCCGAGGACCCAGAACTGGAAGGCCTCACCCGAAGAGGTCGCGTACGCGGCGAGGTTCGCGCTCATGCGTCCACCCCCTCCTCCGCGCCCGTCTCTCCGTTGGACACCGCGACCTGACGGACCGTGTCGGGCGCGGCCTCGGTGACCAGCCCCCGGTAGTAGTCCTGCTCGGTCATGCCGGGGAAGATCGCGTGCGGGGTGTCGACCATGGTGTCCTCGAGTCCCGCGAGGAGCTGCTCCTTGGTGTAGATCAGGTTCGCGCGGGAGGAGTCGGCCAGCTCGAACTCGTTGGTCATCGTCAGCGCCCGCGTGGGGCAGGCCTCGATGCACAGCCCGCACAGGATGCAGCGGGCGTAGTTGATCTGGTAGACGCGGCCGTAGCGCTCGCCGGGCGAGTAGCGCTCCTCGTCCGTGTTCTCCGCGCCCTCCACGTAGATGGCGTCGGCGGGACAGGCCCAGGCGCACAGCTCGCAGCCGACGCACTTCTCCAGACCGTCGGGGTGACGGTTGAGCTGGTGCCGGCCGTGGAAGCGGGGCGCCGTCGTCTTCTGCTGCTCCGGGTACTGCTCGGTCAGCCGCTTCTTGAACATGGCCTTGAAGGTCACGCCGAAGCCGGCCACCGGATTCTGGAAGTCAGACACCGTCCGTCTCCTTTCCATCACTCGCAGTAGCAGTATCGGGGGCGCCACTGACAACGAGGTCCCGGTCCCGCCGCGGCCTGCGCCGGGGCACGGGCGCCAGGGACTGTCCGGGCTTCGGCGGTACGGGGAAGCCGCCGGCCATCGGGTCGAAGGCGGGCTCGTCCTCGGGCCCGGCCGCCGCCGCCTTCGCCTTCCGGTCACGGAAGACGTCGACGACGAAGGAGAGCAGCAGCAGTCCGAGGACGGCCCCCGCGACGTACAGGACGATGTTGGTGAAGGCGATGTTCTCGTTCCGCAGGGCCCTGACGGTGGCGACCAGCATGAGCCAGACCACGGAGACCGGGATGAGGACCTTCCAGCCGA
The DNA here is from genome assembly GCF_040632845.1 of Streptomyces sp. NPDC016459. Taxonomy (NCBI): domain Bacteria; kingdom Bacillati; phylum Actinomycetota; class Actinomycetes; order Kitasatosporales; family Streptomycetaceae; genus Streptomyces; species Streptomyces sp. NPDC016459. The sequence goes on along the minus strand of NZ_JBEYCR010000002.1, from coordinate 70,628 downwards.
GCTTCATCAGCTGGTCGTAGCGGACGCGGGGCAGGGTGCCGCGCAGCCAGATGAAGAAGAAGAGCAGCAGCTGCACCTTGAGGACGAACCAGAGCATGGGCCACCAGCCGTGGTTGGCGCCCTCCCAGAAGGTGGAGACCGGGTACGGGGCCCGCCAGCCGCCCAGGAAGAGGGTCACCGACACGGCCGAGACCGTCACCATGTTCACGTACTCGGCGAGCATGAACATCGCGAACTTGATGGACGAGTACTCGGTGTTGAAGCCGCCGACGAGGTCGCCCTCGGACTCCGGCATGTCGAAGGGGGCGCGGTTCGTCTCGCCGACCATCGTGACGATGTAGATGATGAACGACACCGGCAGCAGGATCACGAACCAGCGGTCCGCCTGTGCCTCGACGATCGCCGAGGTCGACATCGACCCGGAGTAGAGGAAGACGGAGGCGAAGGCCGCGCCCATGGCGATCTCGTACGAGATCATCTGCGCGCAGGAGCGGAGGCCGCCGAGCAGCGGGTACGTGGAGCCGGACGACCAGCCGGCGAGGACGATGCCGTAGATGCCGACGGAGGCGACCGCGAGGACGTACAGCATCGCGATCGGCAGGTCGGTGAGCTGCATCGCGGTGCGGTGGCCGAAGATCGACACCTCGTTGCCGGCCGGGCCGAAGGGGATGACGGCGATCGCCATGAACGCGGGGATCGCGGCGACGATCGGGGCGAGGACGTAGACGACCTTGTCGGCCTTCTTGACGATCACGTCCTCCTTGAGCATCAGCTTGATGCCGTCCGCGAGGGACTGGAGGAGGCCCCAGGGGCCGTGCCGGTTGGGGCCGACGCGCAGCTGCATCCAGGCGACGACCTTGCGCTCCCACACGATGGAGAAGAGCACGGTGACCATCAGGAAGGCGAAGCAGAAGACGGCCTTGATCAGGACGAGCCACCAGGGGTCCGTGCCGAACATGGACAGGTCTTCGGCGGCGAGGACGGTGTTCATGCCTGGACCTCCTTCGGGGTGACCGCGCCGATGCGGACCAGGTCGCCGGGCTGGGCGCCGGTGTCGGAGAGGACCCCGCGGCCCACCGAGTTCAGCGGGACCCAGACGACCCGGTCGGGCATCTCGGTGACCTGGAGCGGGAAGGCGACCGAGCCGGCGGGGCCGGTGACCTCCAGGACGTCGCCGTCCTTGACGCCGGTGTCGGCGGCGGTGGCGGCGGAGAGCCGGGCGACGGCCGCGTGCCGGGTCCCGGCGAGGGCGGTGTCGCCCTCCTGGAGCCGGCCCAGGTCGAGCAGGAGCCGGTGTCCGGCGAGGACGGCCTCGCCCTCGCCGGCGCGGGGCGCGGGCCGGCCGGGCTCGACGGGCTCGGACGCCCGCTGCCCGGTCCAGCCGCCGAGGCGGTCCAGCTCCCGTCGTACGGCCCTGAGGTCGGGCAGGGCCAGATGGACGTCGAGGGCGTCGGCGAGCATGTGGAGCACGCGCGCGTCGCCCGGCGCGACGGGCCGGGTCATCTGCTCGGGCTTGAGCGCGGCCTCGAAGAGCCGGGCCCTGCCCTCCCAGTTGAGGAAGGTGCCGGCCTTCTCGGCGACGGCGGCGACCGGGAGGACGACGTCCGCGCGGGAGGTGACCTCGCTGGGCCGCAGCTCCAGGGAGACCACGAAGGCCGCGTCGAGGGCCTCACGCGCGCGCGTCGGGTCCGGCAGGTCCGCGACCTCGACGCCGGCGACGAGCAGCGCGCCGAGCTCGCCGGTGGCGGCGGCCTCGATCATCTGGCCGGTGTCGCGTCCGTAGCGGTGCGGGAGTTCACGGACGCCCCAGGCGGCGGCGACCTCCTCACGCGCGCGGGGGTGGGTCGCGGGCCGTCCGCCGGGCAGCAGCGCCGGGAGCGCTCCGGCCTCGACGGCTCCGCGTTCGCCCGCGCGGCGCGGGATCCACACGAGCCGGGCGCCGGTGGCGGCCGAGGCGCGCAGGGCGGAGGTGAGGGCGCCGGGGACGGCCGCGAGCCGCTCGCCGACGACGATGACGGAACCCTCTTCGCGCAGGGCCTGGGCGGCGGCCAGGCCGTCGCCCTCCAGTCCGACCCGGGAGGTGAGCGCGTCGAGCCACTCGGTCTCGGTGCCGGGGGCGGCGGGCAGCAGCGTGCCGCCGGCCTTCTCCAGGCCCCGGGTCGCGAAGGCGGCGACGGCGTACGTCCGCTGCCCCTTCTTCCGCCAGGCCTTGCGCAGCCGCAGGAAGACGCCGGGGGCCTCCTCCTCGGACTCCAGGCCGGCGAGGAGGACGGCCGGGGCGGCTTCCAGCGAGGTGTAGGTGACGCCGCCGCCTCCCCCGAGGTCGCGGCTGCGTCCGGCGACGGCGGAGGCCAGGAAGTCGGCCTCCTCGCCGGAGTGGACCCGGGCCCGGAAGTCGATGTCGTTGGTGTCGAGGGCGACCCGGGCGAACTTGGCGTACGCGTAGGAGTCCTCGACGGTCAGCCTGCCTCCGGTGAGGACACCGGTGCGGCCGCGGACCAGGCCGTTGGCGGCGGCCTCCAGGGCCTCCGGCCAGGACGCGGCCTCCAGCTCACCGGTCCCGGGGTTCCGGACGAGGGGGGTGGTGAGCCGGTCGCGCTGCTGCGCGTACCGGAAGCCGAAGCGGCCCTTGTCGCAGATCCACTCCTCGTTGACCTCCGGGTCCTCGGCGGCGAGCCGCCGCATGACCTTGCCGCGCCGGTGGTCGGTGCGGGTGGCGCAGCCGCCGGCGCAGTGCTCGCACACCGACGGCGAGGACACCAGGTCGAAGGGGCGGGAGCGGAAGCGGTAGGCGGCCGAGGTGAGGGCGCCGACCGGGCAGATCTGGATGGTGTTGCCGGAGAAGTACGACTCGAAGGGGTCGCCGTCGCCGATGCCGACCTGCTGGAGCGCGCCGCGCTCGATCAGCTCGATCATCGGGTCGCCCGCGACCTGGTTGGAGAAGCGGGTGCAGCGGGCGCAGAGTACGCACCGCTCGCGGTCGAGCAGCACCTGGGTGGAGAGCGGGACCGGCTTCTCGTACGTCCGCTTGACGCCCTCGAAGCGGGACTCGGCCTGCCCGTGGGACATGGCCTGGTTCTGCAGGGGGCATTCGCCGCCCTTGTCGCAGACGGGGCAGTCCAGCGGGTGGTTGATGAGCAGCAGCTCCATCACGCCGTGCTGGGCCTTCTCGGCGACCGGGCTGGTCAGCTGCGACTTCACCACCATGCCGTCGGTGCAGGTGATGGTGCAGGAGGCCATCGGCTTGCGCTGGCCCTCGACCTCGACGATGCACTGGCGGCAGGCGCCCGCGGGGTCGAGGAGCGGGTGGTCGCAGAAGCGCGGGATCTCGATGCCGAGCTGTTCGGCGGCGCGGATGACCAGCGTCCCCTTGGGGACGGAGATCTCGGCGCCGTCGATGGTCAGCGTGACGAGATCCTCGGGGGGGAGGGCGGCTTCGCCGCCGGCCGGGTTGGACGTGGTCACCGTCATGCCGTCACCTCCTTGTGGTTGTCCGCCCATGCGGTCGACTTGGCGGGGTCGGAGGGGCAGCCCCGGCCGGTGATGTGGTGCTCGTACTCCGCGCGGAAGTACTTGAGCGAGGAGAAGATCGGCGAGGCGGCGCCGTCGCCGAGGGCGCAGAACGACTTGCCGTTGATGTTGTCGGCGATGTCGCCCAGCTTGTCGAGGTCGGACATCTGCCCGCGCCCGGCCTCGATGTCGCGGAGCAGCTGGACGAGCCAGTAGGTGCCCTCGCGGCAGGGGGTGCACTTGCCGCAGGACTCGTGGGCGTAGAACTCGGTCCAGCGGGTGACGGCCCGGACGACGCAGGTGGTCTCGTCGAAGCACTGGAGTGCCTTGGTGCCGAGCATGGATCCGGCGGCGCCGACGCCCTCGTAGTCGAGGGGCACGTCGAGGTGCTCGTCGGTGAACATGGGGGTGGAGGAGCCGCCGGGGGTCCAGAACTTGAGGCGGTGGCCGGGGCGCATGCCGCCGCTCATGTCGAGGAGCTGGCGCAGGGTGATCCCGAGGGGTGCCTCGTACTGGCCGGGCGAGGTGACGTGCCCGCTGAGCGAGTAGAGCGTGAAGCCCGGGGACTTCTCGCTTCCCATCGACGTGAACCATTCCTTGCCGCGCTGGAGGATCGCGGGAACGGACGCGATGGACTCGACGTTGTTCACGACGGTGGGGCAGGCGTACAGACCGGCGACCGCGGGGAAGGGCGGGCGCAGCCGGGGCTGGCCGCGGCGCCCTTCGAGCGAGTCGAGGAGCGCGGTCTCCTCACCGCAGATGTACGCGCCGGCGCCGGCGTGCACGGTGAGTTCGAGGTCGAGTCCGCTGCCGAGGACGTTCGTGCCGAGGTAGCCGGCCGCGTAGGCCTCCCGGACGGCCTCGTGGAGGCGGCGCAGGACGGGGACCACCTCGCCGCGCAGGTAGATGAAGGCGTGGTTCGACCGGATCGCGTAACAGGCGATCACGATGCCCTCGATGAGGGAGTGCGGGTTGGCGAAGAGGAGCGGGATGTCCTTGCAGGTGCCGGGCTCGGACTCGTCGGCGTTGACGACGAGGTAGTGCGGCTTGCCGTCGCCCTGCGGGATGAACTGCCACTTCATGCCGGTGGGGAAGCCGGCGCCGCCGCGGCCGCGGAGGCCGGATTCCTTGACGTACGCGATGAGGTCGTCGGGGCTCATCGCGAGGGCCCGCCTGAGGCCCTGGTACCCGTCGTGGCGTTCGTAGGTCTCCAGGGTCCAGGAGTCGGGCTGGTCCCAGAAGGCGGACAGGACGGGCGCGAGAAGCTTCTCGGGGCTGCTGTTGTTGATCTCGGCGGCCAAGGTCATCACTCCCCCTCCTGACCGGAGGACTCACCGCGCGGGTGGACGATTCGGTGGGACGGGTTCTCGCCCTTGGCCAGACGCAGGCCGACGAGGGAGGCGGGGCCCGCGCCGCCGGTGGCCTCGACGGCGCCGGGGCGCTCGTCGGGGAAGCCGGCCAGGATGCGGGCGGTTTCCTTGAAGGTGCAGAGCGGGGCGCCGCGGGTGGGTTCGACGGTCCGTCCGGCCCGCAGGTCGTCCACCATCTTCTTGGCGGACTCGGGGGTCTGGTTGTCGAAGAACTCCCAGTTGACCATCACGACGGGCGCGAAGTCGCAGGCGGCGTTGCACTCGATGTGCTCGAGGGTGATCTTGCCGTCCTCGGTCGTCTCGTTGTTGCCGACGGCCAGGTGCCGCTTGAGCTCCTCGAAGATGGCGTCGCCGCCCATGACCGCGCAGAGCGTGTTGGTGCAGACGCCGACCTGGTAGTCGCCGGAGGGCTTGCGCCGGTACATCGAGTAGAAGGTGGCGACGGCGGTGACCTCGGCGGTGGTGAGGCCGAGCGTGTCGGCGCAGAACTGCATGCCGGTACGGGTCACATGGCCCTCCTCCGACTGCACGAGGTGCAGCATCGGCAGGAGCGCGGAGCGGGAGTCCGGGTAGCGGGCGATGATCTCCCCCGCGTCCGCGGCCAGCCGGGCGTGGACCTCGGCGGGGTACGCGGGGGCGGGGAGCTGGGGCATGCCCAGGCTGATCTGGTCGGTCATCGGTCGACGCCTCCCATCACGGGGTCGATGGAGGCGACGGCGACGATGACGTCGGCGACCTGGCCGCCCTCGCACATCGCGGCCATGGCCTGGAGGTTGGTGAAGGACGGGTCGCGGTAGTGGACCCGGAAGGGGCGGGTGCCGCCGTCGGAGACGACGTGCACGCCGAGTTCGCCCTTGGGCGACTCGACGGCCGCGTAGGCCTGTCCGGCGGGGACCCGGAAGCCCTCGGTGACCAGCTTGAAGTGGTGGATCAGGGCCTCCATGGAGGTGCCCATGATCTTCGCGATGTGGTCGGTGGAGTTGCCGAGGCCGTCGGCGCCGAGCGCGAGCTGCGCGGGCCAGGCGATCTTCTTGTCGGCGACCATGACCGGGCCCGGCTCCAGGCGGTCGAGGCACTGTTCGACGATCCGCAGGGACTGCCGCATCTCCTCCAGGCGGACGAGGAACCGTCCGTAGGAGTCGCAGGTGTCGGCGGTCGGGACCTCGAAGTCGTAGTTCTCGTAGCCGCAGTACGGGTCGGTCTTGCGCAGGTCGTGCGGGAGGCCCGCCGAGCGCAGGATCGGGCCGGTGGCGCCGAGGGCCATGCAGCCGGTGAGGTCGAGGTAGCCGACGTCCTGCATGCGGGCCTTGAAGATGGGGTTGCCGGTGGCGAGCTTGTCGTACTCCGGCAGGTTCTTCTTCATGGTCTTCACGAACTCGCGCACGGCGTCGACGGCGCCGGGCGGGAGGTCCTGGGCGAGGCCGCCGGGGCGGATGAACGCGTGGTTCATGCGCAGGCCGGTGATCAGCTCGAACAGGTCCAGGATCATCTCGCGGTCCCGGAAGCCGTAGATCATGATCGTGGTGGCGCCGAGCTCCATGCCGCCGGTGGCGATGCACACCAGGTGGGAGGAGAGCCGGTTGAGCTCCATGAGCAGGACCCGGATGACGCTCGCCCGGTCCGGGATCCGGTCGGTGATGCCGAGCAGCTTCTCCACGCCCAGGCAGTACGCCGCCTCGTTGTAGAACGGGGTGAGGTAGTCCATGCGCGTGACGAAGGTGGTGCCCTGCGTCCAGGTCCGGTACTCGAGGTTCTTCTCGATGCCGGTGTGGAGGTAGCCGATTCCGCAGCGGGCCTCGGTGACGGTCTCGCCGTCGATCTCCAGGATGAGCCGGAGCACGCCGTGGGTGGAGGGGTGCTGGGGGCCCATGTTGACGATGATGCGTTCGTCGTCGGCCTTGGCGGCGGACTGGACGACCTCTTCCCAGTCGCCACCGGTCACCGTGTAGACGGTGCCTTCTGTCGTCTCTCGGGGAGACGCGTGGGAAGTGCTCACGAGTACGACCTCCGCTGGTCCGGAGCCGGGATCTGGGCGCCCTTGTACTCGACGGCGATGCCGCCGAGGGGGTAGTCCTTGCGCTGCGGGTGGCCCTGCCAGTCGTCCGGCATCATGATCCGGGTGAGGGCGGGGTGGCCGTCGAAGACGATGCCGAAGAAGTCGTACGCCTCGCGCTCGTGCCAGTCGTTCGTCGGGTAGACGGCGACGAGGGACGGGATCCGCGGGTCGGCGTCGGGGGCCGAGACCTCCAGGCGGATCAGCCGGCCGTGGGTGAGCGAGCGCAGGTGGTAGACGGCGTGCAGCTCGCGGCCCTTGTCCCCGGGGTAGTGGACGCCGGAGACGCCGGTGCAGAGCTCGAAGCGGAGCGCCGGGTCGTCGCGCAGGGTGCGGGCCACGCGGACGAGGTGCTCGCGCTCGATGTGGAAGGTGAGCTCGTCGCGGTCGACGACCGTCCTCTCGATGGCGTTGTCCGGGAGCAGGCCCTGCTCCTCGAGGGCGCCCTCGAGTTCGTCGGCGACCTCGTCGAACCAGCCGCCGTAGGGGCGGGTGGCCGGGCCGGGGAGCCGGATCGAGCGGACGAGGCCGCCGTAGCCGGAGGTGTCGGCGCCGCTCTGGGCGCCGAACATGCCCCGCTGGACCCGGACCTCCTCGCCGTGGTCCCCGCGCTGACCGGGCAGGTTCTGCTCGCTCAGCTCCTTGTCGGGGTTCGGGGTTTCGTCACCCTTCGGGGTTTCGTCGCTCACCGGAGCAGACCCTTCATCTCGATCGTCGGCAGCGCCTTGAGCGCCGCCTCCTCCGCCTCGCGAGCCGCCTCCTCGGCGTTCACGCCGAGCTTGGAGGTCTGGATCTTCTGGTGGAGTTTGAGGATCGCGTCGATCAGCATCTCCGGGCGCGGCGGGCAGCCGGGCAGGTAGATGTCGACCGGCACGATGTGGTCGACGCCCTGGACGATCGCGTAGTTGTTGAACATGCCGCCCGAGGAGGCGCAGACGCCCATGGAGATGACCCACTTGGGGTTGGGCATCTGGTCGTAGACCTGCCTCAGGACGGGCGCCATCTTCTGGCTCACCCGGCCGGCCACGATCATCAGGTCGGCCTGGCGCGGCGAGCCGCGGAAGACCTCCATGCCGAAGCGGGCCAGGTCGTACCGGCCGGCTCCGGTGGTCATCATCTCGATGGCGCAGCAGGCGAGGCCGAAGGTCGCGGGGAACACGGACGCCTTGCGCACCCAGCCCGCGGCCTGTTCGACCGTCGTCAGCAGAAAGCCGCTCGGGAGTTTCTCTTCGAGTCCCATAGGTGCCCCTCAGCCCCTCAGTCCCATTCCAGGCCGCCGCGACGCCACACGTAGGCGTAGGCGACGAAGACGGTGAGCACGAAGAGCAGCATCTCCACGAGCCCGAAAAGCCCCAGGGCGTCGAAGGTGACGGCCCAGGGGTAGAGGAAGACGATCTCGATGTCGAAGACGATGAAGAGCATCGCCGTCAGGTAGTACTTGATCGGGAAGCGGCCGCCTCCGGCGGGAGTGGGCGTCGGCTCGATGCCGCACTCGTACGCCTCAAGTTTTGCCCTGTTGTACCGCTTTGGGCCGATAAGCGTGGCCATGACCACGGAGAAGATCGCAAACCCCGCACCCAGGGCACCGAGCACGAGGACGGGCGCGTACGCATTCACGCTCCTCGCTCCTTCCAGTCGTCCTTGACCGTTGGACCGCACGGCCGGAGTGAAAGATCGCCCCCATGTGAGGCAGTTCACAAGCCCGGCTGCCCCGCATCTTATGCCTGCCCCTCTGTGATCTGCGACACGGGGTGCGCCAACGAGTTTGTGATCTCCACCACCTGACGAAGGATCATGAAGTCGGATGAGCGGTGATCTTGTTGCGCGAAGCGCCCAGGTGATCACCAGATGTGACATCCGAACCGGAAATCGCTGATCGGAGGGGGTGTCGCACTATCAAGCCGTGGCCCATACAAGCAAATTGGCGATGGACGCGTCGCGGTGGTAAAGCGAGCACCCGTCGCCCGGTCGGGGGGTGGCGTGGACGAGGGTGGACACGTGCGCGCTTTCACGAGCGTTCGTGAGACGCGGATGTGACCTGCACCACACGCGGAGAGCTCCGAAAAAGCGGGGCTTGGCCAAGGGTGTCAAGAGGTGGTAAGCGTCGGGCAATTCGGGCGTTTCAATGAAAACCCGTGATCAAGGCCCAGGTACGCCGTGCCCGTTTTGCCCGTTACGGCGTCAATAAGGGCCCCACGGAAGCGGATTCGAAGGTTCCGAACGTAACTGTGGCGCAACCCACCTTTCTTGAAGGGAACCGTGTAGCCCTGATAGCGGTTGTACCCATGTCCCACACCGCTCACATACCCAGCCACCGGAAGCCCCGCCGCAGCGCCTCGAAGCTCGCGCTGCGCGCCGGAGTCGCCGGTGGCGTCCTCGGCACCATCGCGGTGGCCGGTGCCGCCGGGCCGGCGAACGCCGAGCCGGTGACCGAGACCATCGAAATGCCCACCCTGGGCTCCCTGGAGACCGGCGCCGGCCTCGCCAGCGCCGTCGCCGCCTCCGCCGAGGCCTCCCACCAGGAGGCGCTCGACCAGAGCCTCCGGACGCAGGAGAACGCGGCGCTGCAGAAGGCCGCCAAGGAAGCCAAGCAGGCCAAGGCCGAGGCGGACCGCAAGGCCGCGGCCGAGCGCGCCGAGAAGGCCCGCCTCCAGGCCGAGCAGGAGCGCCAGGAAGCCGAGGCCCGCGCCTCCCGCGACCGTGCCCGCACCCAGCTCGCCACCACCTCCGCGAGCTCCTCCGACGACAACGGCTCCTCGTCGTCCTCCGACAGCGGCTCGTCGTCCTCGGACAGCGGCTCCTCGTCCGACTCCGGCGCCGGCGAGACGCAGGCCCCCTCCGGCTCCGCCGCCGCGATCGTGGCCTTCGCCCGCGCCCAGGTCGGCGACGCCTACGTCCGGGGCGGCACCGGCCCCAACTCCTGGGACTGCTCCGGCCTCGTCCAGGCCGCCTACCGCGAGGCCGGCATCGACCTACCCCGCATCTCCAGCGACCAGTCGAGCATGGGCACCTCCGTCTCCCTGAGCAACCTCCAGCCGGGCGACATCCTGTACTGGGGCAGCCGCAGCGGCTCGTACCACGTCGCCATCTACGTGGGCGGCGGCAACTACGTCGGCGCGCAGAACACGTCGACCGGTGTCGTCCAGCGCTCCCTCGACTGGGACACCCCGTCGGGCGCCGTGCGCATCCTCTGATCCACCCCGCCTTCACGGCGAAGGGCCGTCACTCCTCGGGGAAGGGACGGCCCTTCGGCGTGCGTACGGCCGGGGTCAGGACTTGGGCGCGACCTTGGACAGGCCGTTGATGATGCGGTCCATGGCGTCGCCGCCCGTCGGGTCGGTGAGGTTCGCCAGCATCTTCAGCGTGAACTTCATCAGGAGCGGGTGGGTCAGGCCGCGCTGGGCGGCGATCTTCATGATCTTCGGGTTGCCGATGAGCTTCACGAAGGCACGGCCGAGCGTGTAGTAGCCGCCGTAGGTGTCCTTGAGGACCTGCGGGTAGTTGCGCAGGGCCAGTTCGCGCTGGGCGGGGGTGGCGCGGGCGTGGGCCTGGACGATGACGTCGGCCGCGATCTGGCCGGACTCCATGGCGTACGCGATGCCCTCGCCGTTGAACGGGTTGACCAGGCCGCCCGCGTCGCCGACCAGGAGCAGGCCCTTGGTGTAGTGCGGCTGGCGGTTGAAGGCCATCGGGAGGGCCGCGCCGCGGATCGGGGTCGTCATGTTGTCCGGGGTGAAGCCCCAGTCCTCCGGCATGGAGGCGCACCAGGCCTTGAGCACCTCGCGCCAGTCCAGCTCCTTGAACGCCGACGACGAGTCGAGGATGCCGAGGCCGACGTTGGAGGTGCCGTCGCCCATGCCGAAGATCCAGCCGTAGCCGGGCAGGAGACGGTCCTGCGCGCCGCGCCGGTCCCACAGCTCCAGCCAGGACTCCAGGTAGTCGTCCTCGTGCCGCGGGGTGGTGAAGTAGGTGCGGACGGCGACGCCCATCGGCCGGTCCTCGCGCCGGTGCAGGCCCATGGCGAGGGAGAGCCGGGTGGAGTTGCCGTCGGCGGCGACGACGAGCGGGGCGTGGAAGGTGACCTCGCGCTTCTCCTCGCCGAGCTTGGCGTGGACGCCGGTGATCCGGCCCGTACGGTCGTCGACGACAGGGGCGCCGACGTTGCAGCGCTCGTACAGGCGGGCGCCGGCCTTCTGGGCCTGGCGGGCCAGCTGCTCGTCGAAGTCGTCGCGCTTGCGGACGAGTCCGTAGTCCGGGTACGAGGCGAGGTCCGGCCAGTCGAGCTCCAGGCGGACGCCGCCGCCGATGATCCGCAGGCCCTTGTTCCGCAGCCAGCCGGCCTCTTCGGAGATGTCGATGCCCATGGAGACGAGCTGCTTGGTGGCGCGGGGGGTGAGGCCGTCGCCGCAGACCTTCTCGCGGGGGAACGCGGTCTTCTCCAGGAGCAGGACGTCGAGTCCCGCCTTGGCCAGGTAGTACGCGGTGGTGGAACCGGCCGGGCCTGCCCCGACGACGATCACATCTGCGGTGTGCTCGGAGAGGGGCTGCTCGGTCACGGCGGAGTCTCCCGAAAGTTCGGCGATGAGGACGTATCGCAGTCTATGGGTGACGGCCGCGCCGGGACCGGAGGGCCACCCCCCGGGGGCACGAGCGACGGCCCGCCGGCTCCCCCCTCGGCGCACACCGGCGGCGGCTCCACGACCCTGATGACGGGGACCACGACGCACACCCCGCCCACCGACCTCGCGAACGGCGTCCTCGTGCACCGCGACGTCGCCGGCGCGGTGTGCACGGGCGTCGGCGGCCACGGCCTGTACGTCAGGTGACCGTCAGGCCTTGAAGCCGCGGTGGAGCGCGACGATCCCACCGGTCAGGTTCCGCCAGGCCACCTTCGACCAGCCGGCCTTCTGGAGCATGCCCGCCAGGGTCGGCTGGTCCGGCCAGGACTGGATGGACTCGGCGAGGTACACGTACGCGTCCGGGTTGGACGACACGGCACGGGCCACCGGCGGCAGCGCGCGCATCAGGTACTCCTCGTACACCGTGCGGAACGGCGCCCAGGTCGGGTGAGAGAACTCGGAGATGACGACCCGGCCGCCGGGCTTCGTCACCCGGAACAGCTCGCGCAGGGCCTGCTCGGTGTCCTGGATGTTGCGCAGCCCGAAGGAGATGGTGACGGCGTCGAAGACGTCGTCACGGAACGGCAGTTTCGTACCGTCGCCGGCCGTGAACGGCATCCACGGGTGCCGCTGCTTGCCGACGCGGAGCATGCCGATCGAGAAGTCGCAGGGCACGACGTACGCCCCCGCGCGGGCGAACGGCTGCGAGGACGTCGCCGTACCGGCGGCCAGGTCCAGGATCTTCTGCGCGGGGCGCGCGTCGACGGCCTTGGCGACCTCCTTGCGCCAGCGCCGGTCCTGGCCCAGGGAGAGCACGTCGTTGGTGAGGTCGTAGTTCGCCGCCACGTCGTCGAACATCGAGGCGACTTCGTGCGGCTGCTTGTCCAGGGTGGCGCGGGTCACTGGCGTTCGGCCTCGCAGAATCGGGGTACGGGCGGGCGCACCCATTGTCTCAGCACCCCTCCCGGCCCGGCCGTCAGGGCGCGCTCAGCGGGCGCGGTGGACCAGGCGGCCGCCGAGGACCGTGGCGACGCAGGTCGACGGACCCAGGCGGACCAGGGCCGCCCGGTCGGGCACGTCGAAGACGGCGAAACGCGCGGGGCCGCCCGGCACGAGGCGGGGCAGCAGCACCAGCGGCTCCGGGGAGAAGGACGGCGGTCCCGGGAGCCTCTCCGGGCGGCGGCCGACGGCGAGACCGACCCGGCGCACCGCGTCCACGGCGGCCCGGCCGCGCAGTTCACCGGCCACGGCGACCGTCCCGTGGGCGAGCAGCCGCTGCACCGCGCGGCGCGCGGAGGCACCGCGCCGGGAGGGGTCGGCCCGGAAGATCCGCTGCGCCCGCTCCCCGGTGATCGGCTCGGTGCCGAAGCCCGCGGCCTCCCGGGGGTCCGGGTGGTACATGCCCTCCAGGAGTTCGGGCGCGAACGGGTTGAGGAGCCCGGGAGTGAGGATGCCCGGCCACTCCCGCACCCGCGCCTCGGGGTGGGCGGCGGCCAGTTCCTCGTACGGCCCGACGGCGGCGACGAGGGCGCCGTCGACCAGGACGGCGGTCCCGGGCGTCGCCTCGGCGACGTGGAGGGTCAGCACCGGCGGGTCAGTTGGCGTCGAGGAGCTTCAGCTCCGGGTGGGCCGTGCCCCCCTCGATCGCGATGGACGAGATGTGCGAGACGACGCGCTCGTCGACCGGGTCGTTCGCCGGGTCGTCGTGGACGAGGAGGTGCTCGTACGTGGTCGCGCGCTGCGCCGGGACGCGGCCCGCCTTGCGGATCAGGTCGATGATCTCCATGCGGTTGGAGCGGTGCCTGGCACCGGCGGAGGAGACGACGTTCTCCTCCAGCATGATCGAGCCCAGGTCGTCGGCGCCGTAGTGCAGCGACAGCTGACCGGCCTCCTTGCCGACGGTCAGCCACGAGCCCTGGATGTGGGCGATGTTGTCCATGAAGAGCCGCGCGACCGCGATCATCCGCAGGTACTCGAAGATCGTCGCCTGCGTGCGGCCCTTGAGGTGGTTGTTCTCGGGCTGGTACGTGTACGGGATGAAGGCCCGGAAGCCGCCCGTCCGGTCCTGCACGTCCCGGATCATGCGCAGGTGCTCGATCCGCTCGGCGTTGGTCTCGCCGGTGCCCATCAGCATGGTGGAGGTCGACTCGACGCCCAGCCCGTGGGCGATCTCCATGATCTCCAGCCAGCGCTCGCCGCTCTCCTTGAGCGGGGCGATGGCCTTGCGCGGCCGTGCGGGCAGCAGCTCCGCGCCGGCGCCCGCGAAGGAGTCGAGCCCGGCGGCGTGGATGCGGGTGATCGCCTCCTCGACGGAGACACCGGAGATACGGGCCATGTGCTCGACCTCGGAGGCGCCGAGGGAGTGGATGACCAGCTGCGGGAAGGCCTGCTTGATGGCGGCGAAGTGCTTCTCGTAGTACTCGACGCCGTAGTCCGGGTGGTGGCCGCCCTGGAACATGATCTGGGTGCCGCCGAGCTCCACGGTCTCCGCGCAGCGGCGCAGGATGTCGTCGAGGTCGCGGGTCCAGCCCTTCTTGGTGTCCTTCGGCGCCGCGTAGAACGCGCAGAACTTGCACGCCGTCACGCAGACGTTCGTGTAGTTGATGTTCCGCTCGATGATGTACGTCGCGATGTGCTCGGTCCCCGCGTACCGGCGGCGGCGCACGGCGTCGGCGGCGGCGCCGAGGGCGTGCAGGGGCGCCGAGCGGTAGAGGTCGAGCGCCTCCTCGGGGGAGATCCGGCCACCCGCGGCAGCGCGGTCGAGAACAGACTGGTATTCGGCCTTCTCGGTCACCGGGTGTGTCCCTTTCGGAGGGGTTCTTGCAGACCGAACCAGCGTACGCCAGGGCTCCTCGCGGCTTCCGCTGGGTGGCGTACGGGGGGCACGACGCGGAGGCGGGCGCGCGGACCCGAATGCCGGATACCGGGCCCGGCCGACGGAGAGCGGATCCGAATGCCGGATAGCGGGCCCGAATGCCGGATGTACGCGGGGATTGCCGTGCGGCGACGCGGCGGCGAATTCCGTGAGGCCTAAAGGGAGGCCGGCGGAAGGAGTTCGACCGTGACGTCCGCGGGGAAGCCGGTCGTGGGGCCGGTGCGGCGGGCGAACTCACGGACTCCGGCGAGCTGATCGGGCCCGAAGCGGAAGTCGAGCGTGCGGAAGTACCGCTCCAGGAGTTCCGCGTCGAACGTCTCCCAGCGGGCGGCCTGCTCGGCGACCTTGGCGACCTCTTCGAGGGAGAGGTCGCGCGAGGCCAGGAACGCCTGGTGCACCTCGTGGACCGTCTCCGGTTCGCGCGCCAGGAAGTCCTTGCGCGCCGCCCACACGGCGAAGACGAACGGGAGGCCCGTCCACTCCTTCCACATGAGCCCGAGGTCGTGGACCCGGAGGCCGAGCCGGGGCGCGTCGTGCAGCGAGGCGCGGAGCGCGGCGTCGCCGATGAGGACGGCCGCCTCGGCCTCCTGCATCATCACGCCCAGGTCAGGGGGGCAGGTGTAGTAGTCCGGCGCCACCCCGTACCGCTCGGCGAGCAGCAGCTGGGCGAGGCGTACGGACGTACGGGAGGTCGAGCCGAGCGCGACCCGCGACCCGTCCAGGTCCTCCAGAGGCCGCTGCGAGACGATCACGCAGGACATGACGGGCCCGTCGCAGCCGACGGCGATGTCCGGGAGGGCCACGAGGTCCTCCGCGTTGCGCAGGTACTCGACGAGGGTGATGGGGCCGATATCGAGATCGCCCCGGACGAGCCGCTCACTGAGCTTCTCCGGGGTGTCCTTCGTCAGCTCCAGATCGAGGAGCGTTCCGGTTCTGGCCAGGCCCCAGTAGAGGGGGAGGCAGTTCAGGAACTGGATGTGCCCGACGCGGGGCCGGCTGCGCTGCTGCTCGTCGGTTGCCTTGTCCACATAGTGAGGCTAGACCCGTCTCGTACCGCGGGCCTCGGCGGGGCCCACGCGTCAGTGCGGGGAGCGAGATCAAACCCTGCGGGTGACGTGATCTTTCGCTCTTCCACCCCGAGCGTCCTGCGTGCTAGGCTCGTCGCAAGTTGCAGTTTGGTTTCCCTTGCAGTACAGAGCCTGCGGAGCATGTAACCCGCAGGCTTTTGTAGTTTTCAGACTTCTTTGCAGGTTCTGGAGCAGGGCAACCCTTTGGCCCAAGGAGGGCTTATGGCTACCGGAACCGTCAAGTGGTTCAACGCTGAAAAGGGCTTCGGCTTCATCGCCCAGGACGGCGGCGGCCCGGATGTCTTCGTCCACTACTCCGCGATCAACGCGAACGGCTTCCGTTCGCTCGAGGAGAACCAGCTCGTGACCTTCGACGTCACGCAGGGCCCCAAGGGCCCGCAGGCGGAGAACGTCTCCCCGGCCTAAGGTGCCTGGGTCGGCGGAAAAGCACGACTAGAGCAGTACCCAAGGAGCCCCGCTCCGTGCCTCCGGGCACGAGCGGGGCTCCTGCCCTTTGCGGGCGCTTCCTGGCCCAGTAGGCGTTGAGGTGGAAGTAGTACGTCTTCCAGCCGCCGTGCTCGATCACGATGTAGTTGCCGGCGCCGGACGGCTGGGAGTAGCGGTAGGCGGTGCCGGACGCCGAGGCGAGGACCGGGGCGCCCGCGGTCGTACCGCCGTCGGAGCGGACGAAGTCGAGGGCCTGGCGGACCTCCGCCGAGTGGTGGGGGGGTGATCCGGGCACGCATGCATCCTCCGGGTACCGAGACGGGACAAGAGTTGACGCGCGTTGAACGGACCACAGCGTGCCGGGAGATGGCGTGTCGCAGTAGACCGCGAGGACCCCACCCCGACGGGGCTGTTTACGTAGTCTGGACACATGACCGAACGGAAGCCGCCCGGAGTCAGCTTCGAGTCGTTCGTGGACAAGCAGATCCGCGAGGCCGCGGAACGGGGTGAGTTCAGCGGCCTGTCGGGCTTCGGCAAGCCGCTGCCCGACGACTCGGCCCCGTACGACGAGCTGTGGTGGATCAAGGGCAAGATGCACCGCGAGGGCGCGTCCGTGCTGCCACCCTCGCTGGCCCTGCGCAAGGAGGCCGAGGACGCGGAGGCGGCGGTGGCCGCGGCCGTCTCGGAGAGCCAGGTCCGGCGCCTGCTCGGCGAGATCAACACCAAGATCGCCGAAGCTCTCCTCCGCCCGCCGGCCGGGCCGCCGCTGAACCTGCGGCCGTTCGACGTGGAGGCGATGGTGGAGACCTGGCGGAAGAAGCGGGCGTAGCCCGGAGCACCGCCGGAACCGTCGGCCGAAGCCGCCGAGAAGCCGTCGAAGCCGTTGCCGTTGCCGTTGCCGTTGCCGGAAGGAGCCCCCATGAACAGCGCCGGTCTGCTCGTCGACTCGTTCGCCCGGGTCCGCGAGGCCGTCCACGAGGCCGTGGACGGCCTCACCGAGGACCAGCTCGCCGTACGGATCGATCCCGACGCCAACTCGATCGCCTGGCTCGTCTGGCACCTCACCCGCATCCAGGACGATCACCTCGCGGGCACCTTCGGCAGGGACCAGCTGTGGGACACGGACGGCTGGCGGGACCGCTTCGGGCTCCCGTTCCCCGCGGCGGCGACGGGCTACGGCCAGTCGCGCGCCCAGGCCGGGAAGGTCCGCGCCCCGGCCGAGCTGCTGCTCGGCTACCACGACGCCGTGCACGCCCGTACGGAGGAGCTCGTCGGCGCGGTCACGAACGCGGACCTGGAACGGGTCGTCGACACCACCTGGGACCCACCGGTCACCCTGGGCGTCCGCCTGGTGTCGGTGATCGCGGACGACCTGCAGCACGCGGGGCAGGCGGCGTACGTACGGGGCGTGGTGGAACGGCGGTGACGCCGGGCGGGGGCGGTTGATAGCCTCCGGCCGATCTTGACGAGAGGCGATGTTCCGGTTGGGGGGCACCACCGGCCGCCTCAGCCCCAGGGGGAGGCCCTTCCATGGACCATCGCGTTCGCATACCCGTTTCCCGTCGGCGTCTCCGTCTCGGCGCGGCGGCACTCGTCGCACTCGCCGTCACGGCCGGGACTCCGGGTCCGCCCGCCGTCGCCGCGCCGCCCACGAGCGTCACCGCCACCGCGGCCACCACCACCGCCGTGTACCCGCGCCAGGCGGATCTGTGGAGCCTGGGCACCACCGGCTTCCTCACCTGGCCGGCGGAGGGATTCGAACCGGCCCGCTGGACCCGGCTCTCGGACGGTGCCGTGACCACGTTCCCCGCCGGCCACACGGTCTTCGGCTCCCGCGACTCCGACATCGTGATCGACGAGGCGGACCGTACGGTCGCGCTCAGGGACATGGCTGCGGGCACGGAGCTGTTCCGGCTCGACCTGACGCAGTCCGGCCCGGACAGCCGGGTCGCGGGCGCCGTGCGCTCGACCCTCTTCGTCTCCGCCTCCAACGGGCTCGGCGGCGAGAGCCTCCGCCTGTACACCCCGGTCAACGGCCTGCCGTCGTCCCGGTCCGTGAGCGGGCTGCCCACGGACGCCACCGGACTGTGGGTCCGCGGCGTCGCCGGTGACAGCGCCCTGGTCTCCTACCGGACCGGCTCGGGCAGCCACTGGGCGCTCCTCGACCTCAAGACCGCCGCCGTGACCTCCCGCCAGGCGGCCCCGAACCTCCAGGACGCGTCCGTGTCCTCGACCTACGTCGCCTGGACCGAGCAGTCCAGCGGCGGGAGCGCCACCGTGGTGGCCCTGAACCGCGCCACCGGCAAGGTCCAGCGCATCCCGCTCGCCGCGCAGGACCGGGTGGTCCTCGGCCTGGTCGGGAACTGGGTGACGTACGGCCAGATCGACGGGCTGCGTGCCTACGAGCCCAGCCAGCTCCTCGCGCTCACCGCCCGCGACCTGAACACCGGCACGACCCGCAAGCTCCTCGACCACGTCGTCTCGGACATCGACGGGCCCGGCGGGACGAACGGCGTCCACGGCGGCACGTCCGCCCAGGGCCAGGGCCTGTACCGGATCGCCCCGGGGACGGGCGGAGTGCCGGTGGCCACGCTCCTCGCACCCAGCGGCGAACCGACCAAGGTCGAGCTGCTCGGGCACAGCATTCCGGCGACGATCGACCTGAGCCGCGGCCGGAGCTTCGACCTGAAGTGGCGGCTGTCGCGCATCAACGTCGAGATGACCCTCACCCTGCGCAACACCCGCACCGGCGACACCAAGGTCGAGACCATCCACCCGCTCTCGGAGCAGGCCACCGACTTCACCTACGCCCACTACCTGTGGCAGGGCGACGTCGGCTGGCCGGGCGAGCCGGACCGTTCCACGGGCGCGCCGGCCGGCCCGTACACCTGGCGGATCGACGCCAAGCCGCTCAACGGCATCGGCCCGACGCTGACGAAGACCGGCTCCTTCACGGCGGTCCGCGGCAAGCAGCAGCCGCACGACTTCGACAACGACGGCGCGCCGGACCTGCTCATGCGGGACACCACGGGCCGGCTGCTGCTCGCCGACACCTTCCGCAGCAGGGACTCGGGCAGCGGCTACGAGGTCTTCCAGGAGCACCACTGCAAGGTCGTCGGGCACGGCTTCGGGGTCTACGACAAGATCGAGGCCACCGGCGATCTCGGCGGCTCGGGCGTCGGCGACTTCGTCGCCCGCGACAGGTCCGGGGTGCTGTGGCTGTACAAGGGCCGCGGCGACCACACCTTCAGCACGCGCATCCGCGTCGGCGGCGGCTGGGGCACGTACCACCGGCTCACCGGCGGCAGCGACCTGACCGGCGACGGCCGCGCCGACCTCGTCGCCGCCGACAAGGCCGGGGTGCTGTGGCTGCACCGGGGCACCGGCCGGGACACCGCGCCGTTCGCCGCCCGGGTCCGGATCGGCGGCGGGTGGGGCGTGTACGACCAGCTCACCGCGGTAGGCAATTTCGCCGGAGGCCCGGCCGGGGACCTGGTCGCCCGGGACCGTGCCGGCGTCCTCTGGCTCTACCTCGGCAAGGGCGACGGCACCTTCGCGCCCCGGACCCGGATCGGCGGCGGCTGGGGCGGCTACGGCCGGCTGGTCGGGATCGGGGACGCCGACCGGGACGGACGCCCCGACCTGTACACCGAAGGGTCCCTCTACCGGGCGACGGGCGACTGGGCGGCGCCGCTGCGGCCTCGCGAGGAGACCTCGCCGTACCACTTCTGGACCTCGCCCGTCACGTACAACCACGTCATCTGACGCGACGTCGGGGCGGGTGGGACGCCGGGACGAGATCTGAGCACAACCCTCCGGCCCGATCAGGAGTCGAACGGAACGGCGCTCGCACTATCGGGCGTCGTTTCGATTCCCGTGGGGGGACCCTTGAACTCCGTACGTCGCACGACCCGTCGCCGTGTCTCCGCCGCGATCACCACCGTCCTCGCCGTCACGCTCGGCGCGGGCTCCCTGGCCCTGCCGGCCTCCGCCTCCGCCTCCACCTCCGCCGTGACGGCGGAGACGGAGCCCGGGGCCGCGGTGGGTACGGTCCTGCCGTTCCCCAGGGACGCGAGCCTCCTGGCGGCCGGCAGCACCGGCTTCCTGAGCGGTTCGTGGGAGAACGGGAAGGTGTGGACCCGGTACGCGGACGGGTCGACGACGGCACTCGGTACCGGGGTGGTCGACTCCACCGGGTCGGACGTGGTCGTCATCGGGGACGGGCAGTACATGCACGACTCCAAGGTCGTGCGGCTCCACGACATGGCCGCCGGCACGTCCGTCGCGATCGACCTCGCCGCGCTGGGGGCCACCTACATGCAGGCCGTGTCCCGGGACTCGGTCCTGGCCAAGGTGACGCGCGCGGACCGCACCGCGGAGGTGCGTCTCATCACCCGCACCGGCGCCGCCGTCACGCAGAAGACGGTCACCGGCCTCCCCGCCGGGGCCTGGGGCATCGACGCCACTCCCGCGCGTGACGGCTCCGTCCTCCTCGGCTACCACATGAGGAGCGAAGAAGGCGGTCCGGTCGAAGGCGCCTTCTCCGTGGTGGACCTCGCCACCGCCTCCGTGGTCTCCACCCACGCGACCACCGCGCCGTACACGTACATGAACAACGAGTTCAGTGCGTTCTCCGCCACGCATCTGGCCTGGTCGGAGTGGGAGGGCAACTCCGTGCAGAGAATCGTCACCGCGGACCGTGCCACCGGTACGGAGTCCCGGATCGACCTCGGCTACGGAGAGGCGCTCACGGCCGGTCTGCTGGGCTCGTGGGTGATGTACGCGACCCCGACGAACCTCGAAGGGAACGGGACCGGCGGCAGCCCGAGCAACGTCCCGTTCATGGCGAAGTCCCTGACGTCGGACGAGTCGGTCAAACTGCTCGACTACACCGAACGGGTCCAGCCCGGCCCCGACGGCACGCTGCTCGCGCGCGGTGGCACCGTCGAGAAGGGCGAGGGCGTGTACCGGATCTCGCTCGGCGCCGACGGCAAGCCGGTCGTCGAACTGGTCGCCTCCACCGGCGAGCCGACCCGGCTCGTCTACCTCGGCTCGCTGACCCCGCAAACGTTCGACCTGGACTCGCCCGGCTCCCGCCTGACGTGGAAGCTGTCCCGGATGAACGCCGACATCGACCTCACCGTCACCAACCTCCGCTCCGGCAGGTCCTTCTCGAGGAAGGCGTCGCTCTACACCGAGTCCGCCGGCAGCCCGTACCTCTGCGGGGACAACACCGTCTGCGTCTCCTGGGCGGAGATCGCCGCCGAATCCGAGATGGGCAAGGACGCCCACGTCGGCGCGTACGAATGGAAGTTCAAGGCCACCCCGCAGAACGGCGTCGGACCGGCCGTCGAGGCCTCCGGGAGCTTCACGGCCGTCAAGACGTCCGCCCCGCACGACATCAAGGACAACGGCACCCCGGACCTGCTGGCCCGGGACGCCCAGGGCGTGCTGTGGTGGACGGACACCGCGTACGACGCCGGCAGGAAGAGCCTCGTGGCCCGCGACGTGCGCGGCCGGGTCGGCGGCGGCTGGCAGGTCTACGACCGGATCGAGGCCGTCGGCGACATCGTCAGCCGTGGCTCCGCCGACTTCGTCGCCCGGGACCGGGACGGCGTGCTCTGGCTGTACACCGGGGCCGGTTTCGGACACGACAGGATCCTCGCGCCCCGTACGCGGATCGGCGGCGGCTGGAACACGTACTCCCGGTTCACCGGCGGCAGCGACCTCACCGGCGACGGCCGCCCCGACCTCGTCGCCACCGACAAGGCCGGTGACCTGTGGCTCCACAAGAGCACCGGCAGCGCCACCGCTCCCTTCGCCGCCCGGAAGAAGATCGGGTACGGCTGGGGGATCTACAACCAGATCACCGCCACCGGGAACATCGGCGGCAACCCGACCGGTGACCTCGTCGCCCGCGACAAGAACGGCGTCCTCTGGACGTACCTCGGCAAGGGCGACGGCACCTTCGCGCCGCGTACGAGGATCGGTGGCGGCTGGGGCGCGTACACCGACACCGTCGGCATCGGCGACGGCAACAAGGACGGCCGCCCCGACCTGTACGCGTACGGGCCGGGCGGCGCCGCCTACTTCTACCCCGGTACGGGTGACTACAAGGCGCCCTTCGGGAGCCGGGTGTCCAGTGGGGCCCTGCTCGGCGACGGCGTCTCGTACAACGGCACCTACTGACACCGCACGCCTGTACGGAAGTTCGGCCCCTTTCCGGTACAACCCCCCGCGCCCATCAAGAGTCTGATCGAACGGCGCACGCATGTTCGCGCGCCGTTCGCGGATCATGGGGGATCTCTTGAGCTCAGCACGCACCGCCCGGCGCCGTCTCGGCACCGCCGTCACCACCGTCCTCGCGGTCACCCTGGGCGCGGGGCTCCTCACCGCCCCGGCGACGGCGGCCCCCGCCGCGCCCGGGGCGTCCGCAGCGGTCGCGGCCGAGGCGGCGACCCCGATCACGGACCCGGGAGGCACCCTCCTCGGGGCCGGCCGGACCGGCTTCCTGACCCGGGACCACATCGGTCCCGACCGGTACGAACTGCGCTGGACGACCTACGCGGACGGCACGACGACGACGCTGCCCGCCACGGATCTGACGCGCTCCGAGGTCTTCTCCACGGAGACCTCGGACATCCTCATGACGTCCGAGGAGAGCCTGCACAACGGCCGGTCGCAGCACATCACGCTGCGGAACATGACCACGGGCACCGCCCCGGTCGACGTCGACTTCACCAAGCTCGGAGCCGACTACGGGTTCGCGGGCCTCGTCGGCTCCACGCTGCTCGCCACCGGGACCGGCACGGACGGCGCAGGGGAGCTGCTGCTCCTCGACGCGACCGGGGACACGCGGTCCGCCCGGAAGGTGACCGGCCTGCCCGAGCGCGCGATCATCCACTCCGTCGAGGCCACCCACGGCGGGACCGCGCTCCTCGGCTACGCCACGCGCTCCGACACGGTCATCGACCGGTACCGGACCACGGTCGACGTGGCCACCGCCGAGGCGGGTCCCGCGTTCGCGGTCCTGGAGGGCAACTCGACGAGCAGCACCTCCGCCCTCTCCCCCCAGCACGCCGCCTGGCCGGAGACCTACGACAGGAACGTGACGCTCGCGATCGCCGACCGCACCACCGAGACGGTGCGGCGCGTCGCCGTGGGCAAGGAGTTCGGGAAGACCCACGTCGGTCTGGTGGGCACGTGGGTCACGTACGGCACCCCGGTCGCCCTCGATCAGGGATTGGACTCCCCGCCGGTCGGCATGATCCAGGCGTTGACCGCCAGGTCCGCGACCTCCGACGAGACGGTCAAGCTCCTCGACCACATCAACACCGCCGTGCCCGCTCCCGACGGCACCCTCCTGGTCAGCGGCGGCCTCGTCGGCAAGGGCGAGGGCCTCTACCGGATCGCCCCCGGCGAGGACGGCCGGCCGGCCGCCGAGCTCGTCGCCTCCAGCGGAAGGCCGACCGAGCTGACGTACCTCGGGACCGACCTCCACCCGGTCGACCTCGACGCCGACCCTGCCGAGATCCACCTGAAGTGGCGGATGTCCCGGATCAACGCCGACGTCCACCTCAAGCTCACCCACCGCAGGTCCGGCGAGACCTTCTCGACCACCATGCGCATCTCCTCCGAGGCCCCCGGCGCCTACTTCTACGACGACCAGACCTTCGGACTCACCTGGGCGGAGATCGCCGAGAAGTCGAATCTGGGCAAGAACGCCTCCTACGGCACCTACGACTGGTCGTTCCGGGCCGTCCCGCAGAACGGCATCGGTCCCGACCTGGAGGTCTCCGGCGAGTTCCACGCCCACCACACCGGCGACGCCCACGACCTCGACGACGACCGGGCACCCGACCTGCTCGCCCGGGACGCCGAAGGCGTCCTGTGGTGGACCGACACCGCCTACGACGCGGCCGGGAAGACCCTGACAGCCGCCGGGGAGCGCAAGCGGGCCGGGTACAGCTGGCACGTCTACGACCGGATCGAGTCCGTCGGCAACCTGGGCGGCGTCGCCGGCGACTTCGTCGCCCGCGACAGGAGCGGCGTGCTCTGGCGGTACGACGGTGCCGGGCCCTCGTTCAACGTGGCGTTCCCGCCCCGGACGAGGATCGGCGGCGGCTGGAACACGTACACCGAGCTGACCGGCGGCAGCGACCTCAACGGTGACGGGAAGCCCGACCTCGTCGCCGTCGACAAGGCCGGCGACCTCTACCTGTACCCGTCGAGCGCCACCCGCCCCACGCTGTACAACGCCCGCAAGAAGACCGGCCACGGCTGGGGGATCTACAACCAGATCACCGCCACCGGCAACATCGGCGGGGGCTCGGCCGGTGACCTCGTCGCCCGCGACACGGCCGGGAAGCTGTGGCTGTACCTCGGCAAGGGCGACGGCACCTTCGCCGCGCGGACACCGATCGGCACCGGCTGGGGCCCGTACACCGACATCGTCGGGATCGGCGACGGCAACAAGGACGGCAAGCCCGACCTGTACGCCCGCGGCGCGGGGAACACCTCGTACTTCTACGCCGGTACCGGCAACTGGAAGTCCCCCTTCGCGGCGCGTACGGCCAGCCCGGTGCTCGGCGACGACGAGAGCACCGCCTACAACCAGGTCTTCTGACCGGATCGCGACGCCTGAGCACACCCCGGGTGCGCCCCCCACGGCGCGCCCGGGCCGTCCCTGGAGCTTCCTCCCTCCTCCACGAAGGTCCGAACGTGTCTCTCCTCCCCGTCCCCCCGCGGCGCCTCGGCGCCGCCGTCACCGTCGTCCTCGCCCTCACGGTGGGCGCGGCCGTGACCGTCACCCCGGCGACCGGGGGAACGACCTGTACGCCGTGAGCTCCGCGGGTTCCCCGCCTGTACTCCGGTACGGGCAGCGCGACGGCCCCGTTCGGCCCGGCCGTCCACACGTCCGTGAACTCGGACGCCTCCTTCTTCAACTCGGTTTTCTGACAGGCATGTCCACCGTCATCCACCGATCCCCTCCTCGGAAAGAGAACACGTGACCCGCATATCCGGCCGCCGGCTCGCCGCCGCCGTCCTCACCCTCGCGACCGTCACCGCGGTCACGGGGACCCTCGTCACCGCCCCGGCCTTCGCGGCGCCCGCGGCGCCCGTGGCGGCCACCCCGCTGGCCGCCACGGCCTCGGTGACGATCCCCGCCGACGCCGAGATCGTCAGCTCCGGCACCACCGGCTTCATGACCTCCCGGCCCGACGGGGCCGGCGGCACGACCCTCTCGTGGACGAACCTCGCCGACGGCACCGTCACCGGCCTTCCGGGCTCGGTCGGCCACAGCAACAATTCGGACACCGTCGTCACCAGCGACGGCGGCACGTACTACTTCACCGACATGAGCGGCTTGAGCGGCGCCGGCACCTTCATGCCGAGCATCAACCTGGCGCAGGCGCTCGGCCCGGAGGCCGTCTTCGTCGGCGCCTCCGGCAACATCCTGTTCGCCGCCAAGCCCTACTCCCCCGGCAAGCTGGAGCTGTACCGGGTCGCGTGGGTGAACGGCGTCCTGCAGAAGCAGGTCATCTCGTACGGCAACTGGAACACCGGCTTCAAGGTCGTCGGCTCCGCCGCGGGCGAGGCGTACATCCTCGGCAGCGACTTCGACGGCGCGCGCACCCGCTACTTCTCCACGACCTACAAGCTGGCCGGCGGCGGCCAGTTCGGCCTGTACGACTACACCAAGCCCGCGGGCCCCTGGACGGCGAAGACGACCGGCGCGATCTCCCCGGCGTACCAGGCCAGGACCGAGCG
Source organism: Streptomyces sp. NPDC016459 (assembly GCF_040632845.1). Lineage (NCBI taxonomy): Bacteria > Bacillati > Actinomycetota > Actinomycetes > Kitasatosporales > Streptomycetaceae > Streptomyces > Streptomyces sp. NPDC016459. The sequence continues at coordinate 44,916 of NZ_JBEYCR010000002.1, read as the reverse complement.
CGCGGACACCGCGACCGAGGCCGTCGTGTACACGCGCGCCACCCACACGACGACCAGGTATCCCCTGAGCCTCGACGAGAACCACGTCGTCGCGGGCCTCACCGGCGACTGGCTCCTCCACGGGCTGCCCGGCGGTGCCTCTGCGACCTCGCCGAACCCGGCGCACGCGCTGACCGCCCGCTCCCTCACCGGCACCGGGACGGTCAAGCTCCTCGACCACTTCACGTCCGCCGCCACCGCGCCCGACGGCAGCGTGCTCGTACGCGGCGGCTCCGCCACCGAGGGCGAGGGCCTGTACCGGATCAGCGACTCCGGCGGTACGCCGAGCGTGACCCAGGTGGCGAGTGCGGGCGTGTCCACCTCCGTCCAGGTGACCGGCAGCAGCGTCCCCACGGTCGTCGACCTCGACAAGAACGGCGGCAAGGTCGCCCTGGAGTGGAACCTGTCCCGCCCCAACGTCGACCTCACCCTGACCCTCACCCACGTGAAGACCGGCAAGACCCACACGGAGCGGGTGCTCTCGGGCTCCTCCACCACCGCCCGGATCACCTGGAGCGGCGTCCTGGAGAACTATTCGGCCAGCGCCCCCAACGGCGACTGGACGTGGTCGGTCGTCGCCGCTCCGGACAACGGCATCGGCAGCCCCGCACACGCCTCCGGCACCTTCAAGGTCGTCCGCCAGGCCAACGCCCACGACCTCAGCGACAACGGCTCGGCGGACATCGTCGCCCGTGACGCCTCGGGCGGGCTGTGGCGTGACGACACCTTCGACTGGCCCGTCGCGGGCCAGATCAAGACCTCCGGCCGCACGAAGATCGGCACCGGCTGGGGCATCTACAACCAGATCGAGGCCGCGGGGAACCTGGCCGGCGGTCCGGCCGGGGACTTCGTCGCCCGCGACACCGCCGGCGTCCTGTGGAGCTACCTCGGCACCGGAAACGGCACCCTCGCCGCCCGTACCAAGATCGGCACCGGCTGGGGCGTCTACAACAAGATCGCCGCGGGCTCCGACCTGACCGGCGACGGCCGCCCCGACCTCCTCGCCACCGACGCCGGCGGCGGCCTGTGGCTCTACAAGGCCACCGGCAACTGGCAGACCCCCTACGCGGCCCGCGTCAAGGCCGGCACCGGCTGGAACATCTACAACCAGATCACGGCCGTCGGCAACACGGCGGGCGCCTCGGCCGGCGACCTCCTCACCCGGGACACCTCCGGCGTGCTGTGGCTCCACCTCGGCAAGGGCGACGGCACGTTCGCGCCCCGCGTCAGGGTCGGCGCCGGCTGGGGCGGGTTCTCGCAGCTCGTCGGCGCGGGAGACCTGAACAACGACGGCCGCGCCGACCTGATCGGCTACGGCGCGGGCGGCACGTGGGCGTACCTCGGTACGGGGAACACGACCGCGCCGTTCACCCGGGTCACGACCGATCTGTACGCGGGCGAGGGGACGAAGTTCAACTCGGTCTCCTGACCCACCGACCTCCTTGAGATCGGCGTACAACCTTTCGAACTCTTCGTAGGTCATGCGGGCGTGGCGATCTCTCGCCACGCCCGCACCTCTTGAGAGAGAGCCCTGCCTTGGCCCACGCACGTATGCCCCGCCGACGACTCGCCCTCGCCGTCACCGCCGCCCTGGCCGTCACGGTGGGCACCCTGACGGCCGTCCCGGCCGTGGCGGTGACCGGGGCCGTCACGGCCGCGGAGCAGACGCAGACGCAGACGCAGACGCAGCAGGACGTGCTCACGCTGCTGCCGGGCTCCACGGTCGTCGGCAACGGCCCGTCGGGATTCCTGAGCCGCGGGAGCGAGGGCAGCCAGTACGTCCATCGGTGGACGCGGTACGCGGACGGCGCCACGACCACGCTTCCCACGGGCACGTACGCCGGCAGCGTGGGGTCGGACGTGATCGTGAAGTCGGAGGGGGCCGTCCACAGGCTGTACGACATGGCGACGGGCGCCGAGCCCGTCGTGATCGACACCGGCTCCCTCGGCGCCACCGCCACCTTGCACAGGGTGGCCGGCAGCACCCTGGTGATGTCGACCAAGAGAGCCAGCGGCGCCGACCTGCACCTCCTCAGCAAGCCGGCGGGCACGCTCGTGCAGCGCAAGGTTTCCGGCCTGCCCGCGGACGCCACCTTCCACTGGGTCAACATGACCTCGCCCGACACCGTCATCCTCCTGTACTCGGGGACGGTGGGCGGGGTGTCCGGCATCCGCGTGGCCCTGGTGGACACCGCCACCGCGACGGTCGTGGAGGACCGCGCCACGCCGAGGGCCCAGACCTACTCCGACGTCACCGTGACCGCCGCCCACCTCGCCTGGGCCGAACGGGACTCCTCGACGGGTGCCCTCACCCTGGCCGTGGCGCGACGCGGCGAGCCCGACGTCACACGGACTCCCCTCGGCTCCGGATCCGAGCCCGGGTCCCGGCTCGTGCTCGAGTCGGCGGGAGGCGAGTGGGTGACCTACGGCGTGACCGGTGCGGCCACGGCCTCCGGCCCCAACTCCCTCCACTCGCTCACCGCCCGCTCGCTGAAGGACGGCCGGACGGTCAAGCTCCTCGACACCGTCGACACCCTGCGCGGTGGCGCTCGCGGCGAACAGCTCGCGCAGGGCGGAACGCTCGAACACGGCGAGGGCGTCTTCCGGATCGCCCCCGGAGCCGACGGCACCCCGGCCGCCACTCTCGTGGCGACCACCGGCGTACCCCTCAGGCTCGACGTCGTGGAACAACAGGTTCCCTCGACCGTCGACTTCAGCAGCGGCGACGCGGACATGTGGTGGACGCTCAACCGCACCTCCCGCCTGACGTCGTACGTCGAACTGACCCACACCGCCTCCGGGAAGCGCTGGGCCTCGTACTCCGACGGGGAATCACGGCTCGCCTCAGCCACCTGGAAGGGCCTGTTCCGCGACTACACCGCCGCCTACAACGGCGCGTACACCTGGCGGCTGACCGTGAAAGCCACCAACGGCATCAGCCCCGACGTCGTGCGGACCGGCACACTCACGGTCGCGAGCAAGCCGCACCCGCACGACTTCTCCGACAGCGGCTCCCCGGACCTTCTGCTCCGGAGCGGCGGCAGCCTCCTCGCCGTCGACGGCCGCCGCGCCCTGCACTTCGGCCACTACTCGAACCCGTTGGAGAAGACGGTCATCGGCACCGGCTGGGACGCGTACGACCAGATCGTCACCCCCGGGAACGTCGCGGGTACCCGACACCCCGATGTCGTCGCCCGCGACAAGACCGGCGCCCTCTGGCTCCACACGGGCACCGGCAAGACGGCCTTCGCACCGCGCACCAAGATCGGCAGTGGCTGGCAGATCTACAACAAGCTCACCGGTGGCAGCGACCTCAACGGCGACGCCCGCCCCGACCTCGTCGCCACCGACAAGGCCGGCGACCTGTGGCTCTACAAGGGCACCGGCTCCGCCACCGCGCCCTTCGCACCGCGCGTCAAGATCGGCAACGGCTGGGGCATCTACAACAAGATCGTCGCCACCGGCAACATCGGCGGCGGCACGGCCGGCGACCTCGTCGCCCGCGACACCTCAGGCGACCTCTGGCTCTACCTCGGCACTGGTAACGGCACCTTCGCCCCGCGCACCAGGATCGGCGGCGGCTGGGACCGGTACGCCGAGATCGTCGGAATCGGTGACGCCAACCGCGACGGCCGCCCCGACCTGGTGGTCAACGGGCGCTCGGGCGGCACGTACGACAGCCTCGCCCTCTACGGGGGCACCGGCGACTGGAAGGTCCCGTTCACGGGCCGCGTGGGCGTCTACACCCCGTACGACCTGACCAGGATGCCGTTCACCCTCTTCTGACCGACGCCGTCGGGACGGTCGCCCAGACCGTCTTGCCGACGCACCGGTCCTTCACGCCCCACGCCGTCGCGAGGGCGGCCACGAGCAGCAGCCCGTAGCCGCCCTCGTCCGGCTCCCGTGCCGGTAACGGCCGGCGCTCGCCCCGCGCGTCGGACAGCTCGATGCGTACGTGGTCGTCGCCGCGCTCCATCCGTACCTCGAAGTCCCGCCCCGGCACCCGCCCGTGCAGGGCCGCGTTGTTGGCGAGCTCGGCGACGACCGACTCGGCCGCCTCGGCGGCGGAGCCGGTCACGCCCCAGTCATGGAGCTGCTGCACAGCGAGTAGCCGAGCCAGGCGTGCGCCCCGGCGCGTGGCCGAGAGCCGGAGTGTGAACTCACTGGTCGGGGTGGTGGTTTCGGACTTCATGCCCCAGAGACTGCTGGGTGCGACCTACCCTGAACAGCAGCGACGTGACGACGCTGAGTCACTGTACGGGTGCGCCAAGAAGGCGGTACGGATGTCGGGGAATGTGGAGGAGCGGCCGGAACGGCCCTCCGAGGTGGACGGTACGGCGCACCTGTTCCGTGCGCTCGGGAAGATCATCAAGGTGCTGCGGAAGAACGCGGGCCTGAGCCAGGCGGAACTGGCGGACGCCACCCATTGCAGCGAGGACCTCGTCTCCTCGGTCGAGCGGGGAGTACGCACTCCCCAACCGGACTTCCTGATCCGGGCGGACCCGGTGGTGGGGGCGGGGGGCGTGCTGATCGCGGCGGTGGACGACGTGAGGGAGGCGCTGGCGAAGGCGCGGGTGCGGCATCCGGATTGGTTCCGGAGCTTCGCCAAGGCGGAGGCCGAGGCCGTAGCACTGCACTACTACGCCGTGCAGGCGGTGCCGGGCATTCTGCAGACTCCCGCTTACGCGGAGGCGGTCTTCCGCTACCGCCGCCCGCTGTACGACGAGGAGACGATCGAGAAGCGGTTGGCCGACCGGCTGGCTCGCCAGGTCATCTTCGACAAGTGGCCGGGCCCGACGATGAGCTTCGTCATCGAGGAGGCCGTGCTACGCCGCCCGCTGGGTGGCCGGGAGGCCTTCCGGGAGCAGTTGCGGCGTATCGCCGAGGTCGCCCGGCTCAGGACCGTACACGTTCAGATCATGCCGACCGAGCGCGAGGAACACCCGGGCATGGAGGGCGCCTTCACGCTGCTCACACCCAAGGGGCGGCGGGAGGTCGCGTACACCGAGAGCTACGGGCACGCCCGGCTGATCACCGATCCGGAGGAGGTGCGCATGTACACGGAGCGCTATGGGATCATCCGGGCGCAGGCACTCACGCCCCATGAGTCCCTGGAGTTGACCGAGAAGATGCTGGGAGAGCTATGAGCACCGCAGATCTGGCCTGGTTCAAGAGCAGCTACAGCGGCGGTGAAGGCGGCGAGTGCGTCGAGGTAGCCGCCCACCCCACCGCCATCCACATCCGCGACTCCAAGAACCCCCACGGCCCGCAGCTCGCGGTCTCCCCGACGGCATGGGCCGCGTTCGTGGACGTAGCATCGGGCGCGTGACCAGCGGAAAGTTCGTTCTCTTCGACGTCGACGGCACCCTCATCGATGCCGGCGCCAACCAGCGGCGCGTCTGGCACGAGTGGGCCGCGCGGTACGGGCTCGACGGGCACGAGGTGTACGCCGTCGCGCTGCGGACGCGGCCCGTGGAGACCTTCGCGGCCGTCGTGCCGGGCGCGGACCCGGACGAGTGCCTCGCCCTCCTGCACGCGCTGGAGGACGACGATGTCCGTACGGGTACGTACGCGGCCTTCGAGGGAGCGGCCGAGCTGCTCACCGCCCTGCCCGCCGACCGGTGGGCGCTGGTCACGTCGAACTACGAGCACCGGGTCCGGGGCCGGTTCGAGCGGACCGGGCTTCCGATACCCGCGCTCGTCATCGACGCGGCCTCGGTGGCGGAGGGGAAGCCGTCCCCCGTCCCGTACCTGACCGCTGCCGAGAAGCTGGGTGCCGACCCGGCGGAGTGCCTGGTGATCGAGGACGCGCCGTCGGGGGTCCGTTCGGGCCTGGCGGCCGCGATGACCGTATGGACGGTCAACACCCCGGCCGCGCACCCCGACGCGCACCGCTCCTTCCCGACCCTGGCGGAGGCGGCGCCGCACATCCTGGCGGCGCTGGGCTAGGACGGGTCAGAGGATGGCGTCGTAGATCCCCCAGCCCCAGCCGATCTGCTTGCGGGTGGTCGGGATCGAGACGTCGTCGCGGTAGACGGTTTGGTAGAGCCAGAGGTAGCCGTTCCCGTCCCGGGCAAGAAGCTCGTCGTAGCTCTCGCCGCCGAGCTTCTGCGTCCAGGCAAGGGCGTTGTAGGCGTTCCAGCCGCCGCCCACCTTCACACGCGGCCCGTACGGCCCCCCGCTGGGCGCGTACCCGTACCCGTACGACCAGAGCACGCCGCTCGTGTCACGCGCCACGGCGTTGTAGCCGGCCCCCCGGCCCGTGATGGCGGTGTACGCGTTCCAGCCGCCGCCCACCATTCGGCGCGGGTAGAAGATCACGGAGTCGTTCCGGTAGGTCGGCGCGTACTGCCAGAGCACGCCGTCCTTGTCCCGGGCCACGACACCCCGGCCGCGCCCGGTGATCGCGGTGTACGTGTTCCAGCCGCCGCCGATCCTGACGCGCGGCTTGAACGGGGCGTCGGGATTTCCGGAGCCCTCGTAGTACCAGAGCACGCCGTCCTTGTCGCGGACGACGAGGTCGCCCTCGCCCGCCGCCGTCCGGTGGGTCAGGGTCGTGAGCGAGGTGTAGACGTTCCAGCCGCCGCCGATGCGCTTGCGTCCCCTGAGGGGCTTGTCGGCGTGGCCGGAGCTCGGGTACTGCCACAGCACGCCGGCCTTGTCACGGGCGAGGACCGTCGTCCGAAGGTACGCCTCCGGCGTGCCCTGTACGAACGTGAAGGACACGGGCCCGCGCGCGTGGACCACTCCCTCCTCGGAGAGCGCTTCGAGGGTGGCCGTGACAGTGCCGTACTTTCGCGCGGAGGAGCTGGCGTCGAGACGGATGTCGTAGGTGAGGTCGTTCACTGTCGTCGTCGTCGGCAGCACGGCCACCGATCCCCAGTCCCCGCTGCCCCACGGGCAGGGCTGGAAGGCGCCTCCGTTGACGGCGCAGGTCGCGGTGATGGTCGTGTCGAAGGAGTGGTCCTCGTCACCGGCGGCGTATTCGATGGACGGCAGGAGCAGACGTGCTTGCAGCCGTTCCGACGTGGCCCCGTACTGGGCGACCTTGACCCGGGTGGTCACCGGGCCTTCCTCCCCCGAGGGCACCACCAGCGGGCCGCCCTCCTGCACGACCGTGCCGGCCGAGGCCCCCGCCGCCCCGGTGACGTGGGTCGGCGCGGCGAGGGCCGTCGCCCCTCCCAGGGAGGCCGGGGCCACTCCGACAACCAGAGCCGTAGCGATCACCACGGCCATACGTATGCGTGTCATCAGTCTTCTTCGTCCTCAGGATGCGGTGGGTCGTGGTCGGTCGGTCGGGTCAGAGGATGGCGTCGTAGATGTCCCAGCCCCAGCCGATCTGCCTGCGGGTCGGCGACGGGACGAGGTTGCCGCTGCGGGTAAGGCCTTCGTAGAACCAGAGACGGCCTTCCTTGTCGCGGGCGAGGTAGTCGCCGTAGCGGGAGCCGGCGAGATTCCGGGCGTAGGCGATGCGGTCGTAGGCGTTCCAGCCACCGCCCAGGCGCTCCCTCGGCGGCAAGCCCGAGCCGTTCCGGGAGGTCTCGTGTGACCAGAGCACCCCGGCCATGTCACGGGCCACGACGCCGTATCCGGGGCTCTGGCCCTGGCCCACGATGGCGCTGTACACGTTCCAGCCGTCGGTGGCGAGCCGGGGCGGCTGGAGGGGGGCGGACGGGGAGCCGTCCCACGTCTGCGGGTAGTACCAGACGAGCCCCTCCCGGTCCCGGGCCATGAGACCCCCGCCCCGGGTCGCGATCGCCGTGTACGTGTTCCAGCCGCCGCCGACCCGCACGCGCGGCTTGAAGGGGGCGTCCGGGTTTCCGGAGCCCTGGTAGTGCCAGAGGACCCCGTCCCTGTCCCGGGCGACGATGCTGCCCTCGCCCGCCGCCGTCCGCGCTCCGAGGGGAGTGATCGACGTGTAGATGTTCCAGCCGCCGCCGATGCGCTCGCGCGCCTTGAGCGGCTTCTCGTGGAGGCCGGTGCTCTCGTACTGCCAGAGCACGCCCGCCTTGTCACGGGCGAGGACGGTCGTCCGCAGGTTGGCCGCCGGGGTGTTCCGGGCGAACTGGAAGACCACGGGCCCGCTCGCGAGGTCGGGGGCCCCGCCCGCGCCCACTTCGAGGGTGCCGTTGACGTCCCCGTGCCGGCGGGCGCCGATGCCCGACTCGATACGGATGTCGTAGGTGAGGGTGGTCGCGGCCTCGGTGACGGGCATCGTGGCCACGTACGGGCCCTGGTTGACCCCTTCGACCGGCTGCAGCCAGGGGCAGGGCTGGTAGGCACCGCCGTTGACCGAGCAGGTCGCCTTGATGTCGTCCTGGAAGTTCCACGCGTCGCCCGCGAACTCATAGGTGATCGGCAGGAGAAGCCGCGCCTTCACGGGGCCGCTCGCGTCCGCCGGGAGAGTGACGGTGACCCGAGTGGTCACCACCTCCTCGCCCGAGGGCACGACCAGCGGGCCGCCTTCCTGGACGACGGTGCCGGTCGTGCTCGCGGTCGCCGCCCCGGCGGTCAGCGGCACGGCAGCGGTCGCCGTGCCTCCCAGTACCGCAGGGGCCACGCCGACGGCCAGAACCGTCGCGATCGCCAGAGCCGCACGCGTATGTGCCACGAATCCCCCCAGGAATTCTTCCGAATTGGTTCGGTAGTTCGCGTCTTTGACCTTCGGAGGGGGCGAATGGTTGTGCGGAAGGTCTCCGAGGTGCGGAAGGTGGCGCAGCCGACGCGACCGCAGGGAGCGCCCTTGACGCGGTGGTGGAGGCCGCCACACTCGGAAAGAGGGCGGCCGCACCCGACACCCGCGTGGCCGCCCCACCCCCAGCACCTCGGAAACCCCAACCGCGATATTCGCAGCCGCACTTGGCCGCCATTCAGATCCCTCACCCCCTCCGCTACTGTGTCGGCCATGCAGGGGGAACCGGAAAACAATTCCAGTCTGGAAAGTCTGAGCGGCAGCGGGGCGATGCCGCTCGAGTCGGGTGACCCCCGGCAGATCGGTGCGTTCAGGCTGCTCGGGGTGCTCGGATCCGGCGGTATGGGGCGGGTCTATCTCGGCGCCGTGCCCGGGAAGTTCGCTGCGGTGAAGCGGGTGCTGCCCATGCTCGCCGAGGACGCCGACTTCCTGAGTCACTTCGGGCACGAGCTCGACAACCTCGCCCGGCTGCCCGGCGGGGCCAACACCAAGCTCCTCGCGAGCGACCGCACGGCCAAGCCGCCCTGGTTCGCCACCGAGTTCATACCGGGCATCACACTCAGCGAGGCCATCCGGCTGAACGGCGGCCCGCTGACCGGCGAGGCCCTGTGGCGGCTCCTGCGCGAGGCGGCGGCCGGGCTGCGCGTGGTGCACGGCGCCGACATGGTGCACCGTGACCTCAAGCCGTCCAACGTCATGCTGACCTCCTCCGGTCTCTCCCTCATCGACTTCGGCGTGGCCCGCGCCGCCGACCAGAGCCGTCTGACCAGGACCGGCATGGTCATCGGCACCCCCGCCTACATGGCCCCCGAACAGGCCGTCGCTGAGCGGCAACTGACCGGTGCCGCCGACGTCTTCGCCCTCGGCAGCCTGCTCCTCTACGCGGCGAACGGCCGGCCTCCGTTCGGCGACGGCTCCGGACCCGACCTCCTCTACCGGGTCGTCCACGGTGAGCCCGACTTCGGGCGCCTCACCGAGGCCGATCCCGAGCTCGCGGAGCTCGTACAGAAGTGTTTCGCCAAGGATCCCGCTGACCGTCCGACCGCCGACGAGCTGGTGGCACTCACCGAGGAGCGCGCGGCCGGGGCCGTCTGGCCGGCGGCCGTCACCGGGCGGATCGGCGAGCGGGCGGCGTTCGCGGCCGGGGCACCCACGGCCGAGCAGCTCGCCGAGCTGGAGAAGGCCGAGCCCGCGCAGGACGTGGCGACGGCCTCCCTCACCCCGCAGGCCGGCCGGGAGCCCGCGACCGCCTCGCCCGACCCCCTGGCCGTCACCGGTCAGGCGGCGCCCGGCAAGCGTGAAGGGAGGCGGAACCGTTTCGTCATGCTCGCCGTGCCCGTCGTCGTGGCGACCGGCACCACCCTGACCGTCGCCCTCGGCCCGTACGAGATCGGCCGGCTCGGCGCGGGTCCCAGCACCTCGGGATCGCCCTCCGCCGTCGCCTCGCAGCCGGCGAACGTACCGTCGTCTCCCGGCGCGTCCGGGTCGCCGTCCTCGCAGACCCCGGGCGGCTCCACGGCGCCGTCGTCCAAGCCGTCGGGCTCCTCCCCCGGCGCACCGCCTCCGCCCGCCGACGGCGGTGGCGCTGGTGGTGGCGCCGGCGGCACCGGCACCGTGCCCGGCGGCGCGGGCGGGTCCGGCAGCGACTCGGGGAGTGGTTCCGGCAGCGGGTCGGTCAGCGGCTCCGGCAGTGGCTCCGGTGGCGGTTCGACCACCACCGCCCCCTCCGGCGGTGGTCCGACGGCTCCTCCCGCGCCGCAGCGGACGACGCAGCGGCCCGCTCCCCCGCCGCCCACCTCCGGCGGCTCGGCGCCCTCGGGGACGTACTCCCTGCAGAACGTCTCCAACGGACACTGTCTGGCGGAGAACGACGCGGGCTACGCCGTCCTCGTCGACACGTACGAGTGCGGCTCCAAGCCAACCAACGGCGGCTACCTCGCCTACTCCTGGACCTACTCCCCCGCCGGGAACGGCATTTTCCGCCTCATCAGCAAGACCTCCGGGAAGTGCCTCCAGCCGTCGAGCTCCACCGTCACCGTCGCCGCCTGCAACGGCTCCGACGTCCAGTCCTGGAAGATCGGCACCTCGACGTCCTCCGGGCGGACCATCAAGAACGTGAACAGCGGCTACTGCCTGATCACCGGACCGCCGTTCGCGATGACGTACACCTGCAACTCCGCTGACCGCGCCCATCTGTGGCGGAACATCTCAGCCCTCTGACCGCAGACGGAAGACCGGGACCGTCACCTCGCCGGAAGGCGGCGTCCAGCTCCCTCCCGATCCTGGAGTCGTCCCCGCTCCGGCGGATCGGCGTACGTGACCGATTCGCAACCGAAACCCCTCCCGGTCGAGACCCACTGCGTGTACACGTCATTACGCTCAGCATTCATGGTCACCACCCCCCAGCAACCCTCCACCCACCCCGTGTACGTCATCGGCGCCGGTCCCGGCGGACTCGCCGTCGCCGCCGCCCTGCGCGCGCGTGGCGTCCACCGGGTCGTCGTCCTGGAGAAGTCCGACGCCGTCGGCGCCTCCTGGCGCACCCACTACGACCGGCTGCGGCTGCACACCACACGGCGGCTCTCCGCCCTGCCCGGGCTGCGGATACCCCGCTCCTTCGGGCGCTGGGTCGCCCGCGCCGACGTGGTGCGGTACCTGGAGAAGTACGCCGAGAAGCACGAGCTGGACGTCGTGACGGGCGTCGAGGTCCACCGCGTCGAGCGGGCGGGCACGGAGTGGGTCCTGCACGCGACCGGCGGGCGGCGGCTCGTCGCGAGCGCGGTCGTCGTGGCCACCGGCTACAACCACACCCCGCGCCTGCCCGACTGGCCGGGCCGCGACGCCTACCGGGGCGAGCTGAACCACGCCCGGTCCTACCGCAACCCGCAGCCGTACGCCGGGAAGGACGTCCTCGTCGTCGGCGTCGGCAACACCGGCGCCGAGATCGCCGCCGACCTCGCCGAAGGCGGCGCGAAGCGGGTCCGGCTCGCGGTGCGGACGGTCCCGCACATCGTGAGGCGGACGACGGCCGGCTGGCCCGCCCAGCGCTCCGGCATCCTGATCAGGCGGCTTCCTGCCCGTCTGGTGGACCGCCTCGGCGCGCTCCTCGCCAGGTTCGCGACGCCGGACCTGACGGCGTACGGGCTGCCCCGGCCGGACACGGGTCTCGCCACCCGCCAGCGCGAAGGCGCGGTCCCGGTGCAGGACGTGGGTCTCATCGACGCGGTGCGGGCCGGGAAGGTCGAGATCGTCGCCGCCGTCGAGGGCTTCGAGAGCGACGAGGTGCTCCTCGCGGACGGCACCCGCATCGCCCCGGAGGCCGTCATCGCCGCCACCGGATACCGGCGGGCCCTGGAACCGCTGCTCGGGCACCTGGACGGCGTGCTCGACGAGCACGGACTCCCGGTGACGCACGGCGCGCGCTGCCCGCGCGAGGCGCCCGGCCTGTACTTCACGGGGTTCACGAACCCGATCAGCGGGATGCTCCGGGAGCTGGCGATCGACGCGGAGAAGATCGCGTGGCGGGTGGCAAGGGCCGAACGAGCGGCGGCGAAATCGGCGGCGAAATCGGGGGCCGCGTCAGGGTCGGGCGTGAAGTCGAGCGCGAGATGACGACGGCGCCCCGCCCCCAGCGGAGTGGGGCGGGGCGCCTGCTGATCCCGGGGGGACGGGATCAGAACATGGAGAGGCCGTTCCAGCCCCAACCGATCTTCACGCGCGTCTTCAGACCACCCGTGCCGTCCCCGTCGTACCGCCACAGCACACCAGCGCTGTCGCGGGCGAGGACGTCGGAGATCCCGTCGCCGGTGAGGTCGCCGACGCCGGTCAGGGTGTAGCTCGACCAGCCCCAGCCGATCTTGTGGCGGCCACCCCGCTCGTAGCGGTAGAGGTCACCGTTCGGGGCCACGCCGAGGTAGTTCTGGTAGCCGGACGCCGTGAACGCCCCGACGCCCGTCAGGCGGTAGCCGTTGTAGCCGTAACCGGCCTTCTGGCGGGCCTCAAGGCCTCCGCGACCGTCGCCCGCGTACTGCCAGAGGTTGCCCGAGGGGTCGATGGCCAGGACGTCCGGGTAGCCGTCGCCCGTCAGGTCGCCGACGCCGGTGAGCTTGAGGTCCTTCCAGCCACCGGTACCGATCCTCACCTTGCTCTCGAAACCGAACGTGTACCCGTCGAGCCGCCAGAGGTCGCCTGCGGCGTCCTGGACGAGCGCGTCGGGCCAGCCGCCCCTGTAAGGGAAAGCGTCGCCGTTGAGGTCGCCGACGGCGGTGAAGGGGTATCCCTTCCATCCCCAGTCACGCCTGATGCCGGCCTCGAGGGTGCCCGTGCCGGTGCCCTTGTAGGTCAGGACGTCGCCGGCGCCGTTCATGGCGAGGAGGTCGGCCTTTCCGTCGCCGGTGTAGTCGTGGCGGAAGGTGCCGTGGGGGCTCCAGCCGAACGGATTGGCCCAGGAGACCTGGTGGGCGCGCGTGCCGGGCGAGAGGACCGCGGGGGTGCTTCCGGGCACGGTGGCGCTGATGACGCGGGCTTCGCCGAGAGTGCCGCCGGAGTACGCGAGCTGGGAGCCCTCAGGGGACCAGTCGAGGAACGTGGCGTTCCCCTCGGCCAGGGTCTGCTCGCTGCTGCCGTCCAGGGCGCGGACCTTGACCGAGTCGCCGCTGTCGCCGGAGGCCGCGAAAGCGATCCGGTCGCCCTTCGGTGAGAACGCCGGGTACTGGCCCCGGGTGACCGGCTTCGGGTCGCCGCCCACGCGCGGGTCCCAGATGTGGATGACGCCGTCGCGGACGAAGGCGACGCGCCCGTCCCAGGCCACGTCGGCCTGGCTGTCCCGGGCGCCGTCCGGCGCGGGGAAGGCGGGGGCGAGACCGGGACCGTCGAGCTTGAGCCGCATGATCCGCGTCTTGGAGCCCGACTCGTTCGCGAAGCCCAGGTAGAGGGCCCTGCCATCGGAAGCCCAGTCGAGCGCGTCGAGCTTGCCGTCGGGCAAGTCGACGTCCATGAAGACGGAGCGCGCTTCGCTGCCGTCGGCGTAGGCGATCCAGACGTCGCCGAAGCCGCCCTCGTTGTTGATGAAGGCCATGCGCGTGCCGTCGGGCGAGAGGGCGACGTCGCCGATGTCGGCCCTGGTCAGGCCCACGCCGACGGGCACGATCTCACGCCGGTCGGTGCCGCTGGGGTGGGCGCTGACGATGGTCCTCATGCCGACGCCGTCGACGTTCTTGGACTCGGTGAAGACCACGCGGGGCTTCGGCGCGCCCTCGGCCGCCTGGGCCGGTGCCGTCGTGACCGCGGTGAGCGCGGCGGAGGACGCGAGTACGGCGAGCGCGGTGGCGAGGGCGCGGCGGCGGTCACGCGAGCCGGTGGTGCGAGTGGTGCTGTTCAAGGGGCCTCCTCGGACGGGGTCACAGGACTCCGTCGATTCGTGTCGTCCGAGGGGTGGGACAACCGGATGACCCGAATGGTTGTACGGAGGTCCGACGGACCGGTGGGTCACCGGTCGGAGTCCCGGCGGGGCCACCGGACCCCGATCGACGCTTCCCGCTCCCCACCCGCTCCTGACTGACCGTCAGTTTAGTGATCTGGCTGGGCGTCAGCTGTATACGGCTGGGTGAAGGGCGGACGGAACACATGCTTGGATCGACTGATGGTGCTGCCGCGCGGGCAGGGTGCGGTGGCCCTGGACGCGCTGGCGGTCTGCCGACAGGAGCCCCTGTGGACGAGGTCCTGCACGCTGTTGAGAACGGCGTCTCCTGAATCACGCTCAACCGCCCCGAAACGATGAACGCGGTCACCTGGGACCAGCGGGAACGGATCATCGCCCTCCTCGCCGAGGCCTCCGCCGATCCCGGGGTCCGGGCGGTCGTCGTCACGGCCACCGGCCGGGGCTTCTGCGCGGGCGCGGACCTGCGGGGTGCGCCCGCGGCCGGTGCGGACCGGGTCGCGGGGGACGTGGCCCGGATGATCCGGCTGGGCGCGCAGCGGTTCGTCGGAGCGGTCATGGACTGCGAGAAGCCGGTGATCGCGGCGGTGAACGGGACGGCGGCGGGAATCGGGGCCCATCCTCGTCCCGGACGGGGGCGGGGCGTATCTGCTCCCCCGGCTGATCGGGCCGCAGCGGGCCAAGGAGCTGATGTTCTTCGGGGACGCGGTGTCGGCGGCGGAGGCGCGGGAACTGGGCCTGGTGAACCGGGTCGTTCCGGCGGAGGACCTGGAGAAGACGGCCCGCGAGTGGACCGGGCGCCTGGCCCGGGGCCCGACGCGGGCCCCGGCGCTCACGAAGCAGCTGGTGAACGCGTCCCTGGACGTGGACCGGGCGACCGCCTTCGCGGCGGAGGCGGTGGCCCAGGAGCTCAACATGACGACGCGGGACGCGCAGGAGGGGGTGGCGAGCTTCGTGGAGCGGCGGGAGGCACGGTACGAGGGTCGGTAGCGGGGGCCTGCTCACCTGGGCCTTATGGTGTGCAGCGCATATGTCTGCCACTGCCGCTCCGGGGGGAACGGAATGCCCAACTCCGCGCGCTCGCGCAAAAAATCCCGAAGATCCGGAAGATCCCTCCTTCTGGTTCCCGCCCTGCTGACGGCTCTGCTCAGCCCGCTGGTTCCGACGGGAACGGCGCTGGCGGCGACGCCGACGGTCCCGTCGAGTGCCGCACCGGAACCGGCACTCGCACCGGAGCCCGCACCGGAACCGGAACCGGAAGTCGCCGCGACCGAGCCCGAGCCCGAGCCCTCCGCCACGACGGACCCGACGCCGCAGCCGACGCCGACTCAGGACCCGACGCCGAACCCGACGCCGACGGCACCCACCGCCGCCCCCTGCCCCGCCCTGCCGCTCGCCCCGCTCGGCGGCCCCGGCGACGCGGTCGGACGCGTGGCGCTGGAGCCGAGCGGCACCGCCTGTTTCACGTTGACCGTGGAGAAGCCGGGCCTGCACCGGGTGCTCCTTGAAGGGCGACGCCCGTCCGTCACTCTCTCCTCCGGTGGGACGCCGGTCACGTGCGCCGTGGACTCCGGTCCCTGCGAGCTGGCCGCCGACACGTACACACTGCGCCTCACCCTCGCCTCCTATCTGGCCGGCGGTGAGGCACGTGTCGCCGTCGTCCCGCTGATGGCGGGCCCCGGCTGCTCGGAGCCCATCAGTACCGACTTCGGCACGGCCCCGGCGACGGGCACCTCCTCCGGCGAACTCGGCATCGTCTGCCACGCGTTCACGGCCGCGCCGGGCGAGCTGATCAACACGCGCCTCCGCCCGGGCGCGTCCGCCAACATCCACGCATGGGTCACCGACGACACGGGCAAGCACCTGTGCAGCGTCGACTTCGACTGCGTGCTGCCCCCCGGAGTAGGCGGCTACCGGGTCCTCGCGCACCTCAGCCCCTCGGGCGGCACCTACGCCGTCCCGTACACCCTGACGATCCGGCAGCTCTCCCACCCGGTGGGCTGCGCGGTCGTGGGAGTGAACGCCTACGGCACGGCGCCGACGCAGGTGTCGCCCCCGGCCGAGTGCAAGACGTTCACGCCCGCCACGACCGGCACGTACCAGGTGCAGGCCCTGACGGCGTCCGGCTCCGGGACCGCGCTCACGATGTACGCGCCGAGGGGACGGATCTGCGAGTACACGAACGGCTGCCCGCTGACCGCGGGCGTCACCTACACCCTGGTCACCGGCAGCACCGTACGGATCCTCGACCCGCGCTCGACGGACGGCTGCACGAACGACGTCGAGCTCGGGCGCGCCCACCGGGGCGGCTTCTCCGCCGCCGGCGAGGTCGACTGCCTGAACCTGCCGGTACCGCGCGGCGCTCACCTGGCCGTCCTGAACGGAGACGCGCCGGGCGGGCCCGACACGGACCCGGACGTCACGCTCCTCGACGCGACCGGCGCCTCCCAGTGCGCCGGGGCGTCGGAGTACGTCCTGAGCACCTGCGTCCTCGGCGGAACCGCCCCGTACCGCGCGATCGCCAGGAACAGCACCAGCGACCCCGCCACCGGGGCCTACGCCCTCGCCTTCCACCGCACGGACGCGGCGAGCGGCTGCCGCACCTTCCAGGCCGGTGACTTCACCGCCACCTCCGCCCGGATGAGCGTGACGACCGGTGCGGACGCCTTCTCGGACTGCCTGGCCATTCCGGCGGACGCGCACTCCGCGCGCGAACTGATCGACCTGCGGAACGTCTCCGGCGGCCCGGCGGGCTCGCTCAGCCTCTTCGACCAGAACGGCGCGCGGACCTGCTTCGACCCCGACGCCCCCGCCGACGTGCCCCAGGACGCCTGCGCCCTGACGCCCGGACTCACGTACACGGCCCTCGTCCACGGCGTGGACGCCCCCGCCGAATTCAGCCTCACGCGGCGGGACGTCACGGCCACCGCGCGTGGTTGCGTCGAGACCCCTGCCACGGCCGTCGGCCGTCCGTCCGCCGCCGGAGTCGCGGCGGCGCCCGGCACCTTCGTGTGCCACCGGGTGACCACCCTCGACGCCCGGGACACCCTGCACCTGGACTTCCGCGACGCCTCGTACCTCTCGGCCTGGCCGGTCGGCGTGTACAGGGCGAACGGCTCGAAGGGCTGCGGCGACCTGTTCCCCGGCTGCGCGATCACCGGATCCACTCACTACCAGGCCGTCGTCGAGGTCCGGGAGGGCACGAGCGCCGCGCCCGCCTACCGTGTCGACGCCCTGCGCATCGCCACGGCCGCCGGGCCCGCGCCCGAGTGCGTCAAGGTCGCGAACGTCAGCTACGGCTTCGGGCCTCTCGTCGCCACGCTGTCCGAGCAGAAGACCGCGGTCTGCGCCGCGCTCCCCACCGGCAACTTCGACCGCTTCGTGATGAGCCAGACTCCCGCCACGACCCTTCCGCAGACGCCGACTCCCCGGCTGTACGACCTGGCGAACCGCCAGGACGGCTGCGCCCGGCGGAGCAGCTCGTACTACGAGTGCGAGGTACCGCGGCGCGAGGACGACTGGTACCTGACGGCCCGGCCGACGGTCCTCGTGATCGGGATGCCTTCGGCGCCGACGCAGTCCGCCGTGGCGCTGCAGGCGTCGTTCTCCTGCCGGCTGTCACTGTGCGGTACCGAGAAGCAGACCGTCGGCACCGTCACCCCCGGCACCGTCGGCGCCGGAAAGATCACGATGAAGGTCACCGGCACCGCACTGCACGAGAAGACCGCGGTCGAGGTCGTCGGCGGCACCTACCGTGCCCGGTCGACGACGGTCTCCGTCACGCCCGACCGCCGGAGCATGGACGTCTCGCTCGACCTGACGAGCGCGCCGCGCACCGCGCTGAGCCTGACCGTGATCACGCACGACGGCACGAAGTACGCGCGCGGCACCGTCACCGTCGTCGCCGCCCTCCGCGCCACCGTCGCCCCGTCCGTCACCGGCACCGCCGTCGTCGGCGGCACGGTGACGGCGACGGCGGGGACCTGGACGCCGGTGCCGGACTCGTACGCGTACCAGTGGCGGGCGAACGGTGTCGCCATCGCCGGGGCCACGGCCGCCGCGTACACGGTCCCTGCCGCGCTGCAGGGCAAGCAGCTGTCGGTGGCCGTGACCGCGCGGAAGGCCGGACACCCGGTCGTCACCGCGGCGACGGTCGCCGTGGTGGTGAAGGGCGTCGCGCCCAAGCCGACCAAGGCGCCCTACTTCACCGGCGCCACCCGCGTCGGCGGCAAGCTGACGGCGGTGGTCGGCACCTGGTCGCCCTCGCCGACCTCGTACGCCTACCAGTGGCGGGCGAACGGCGTGGCGATCTCGGGCGCGACGGGGGCCACGTACGTCCCCGTCGCCGCGGTTCTCGGCAAGAAGCTGACGGTGACCGTGACGGCTCACCGCACCGGGCACCTGAGCGGGGCGTACACGACCGCCGGGTACACCGTCGCCACGGGCCTCGCGCCGAAGGCGACGGCGGCGCCGTACGTCACGGGCACGGTCCGGGTGGGGTGGACGCTGACCCTGAACCGGGGGACGTGGACGCCGGCGCCGACCTCGTACACGTACCAGTGGTACGCGAACGGGCGGGCGATCACCGGGGCGACGAGGACCACGTTCACGCCGACGAGCGCGCAGCGCGGTCTGCGGATCACCGTGAAGGTGACGGCCCAGCGGACCGGTCACTACTCCGGGGTCGCGTGGACGCCGTCCACGGTGGCGGTCGCCGGCTGACCCAGCGTTTCACGGCAGCCCCCGGGACGGCGGTTCACAGACCGCCCCGGGGGCTTCCTGTCTGACGACCAGTCAACTTCGATATCTGACGTGATGGGACACGCGGGGATGGCGGCCACCGCCGTCCGACACCTGAGAGCGGCCGGTTCGCCGACGGCCGCGGAACCACTGCCCCGGCCGGTACTGCGCGCGGTACGGGAGGACGAGCGACCACCCGTCGATCGGCCGCGTTCCGGCGCGCCCTCGGCCACTTCGCGAGCGGCGTCACGATCGTGACCGCCCTCGACGCGACCGGCCCGACGGGCTTCGCCTGCCAGTCCTTCGCCTCGCTCTCCCTCGACCCGCCCCTGGTGGCCTTCATGGTCGCCCGCACGTCGACGACGTGGCCGCGGATCGCGGACGCGGGCGCCTTCTGCGTCAACATCCTCGGGGCCGGACAGGGCGAACTGTGCCGGTCGTTCGCGGTGAGCGGCGCGGACAAGTTCGCGGGCGTGGACTGGACCCCGACCCCGGAGAGCGGCTCCCCCCGCCTGCCGGGCGCGCCCGCCTGGACCGACTGCACGATCACCACCGTCCACACGGGCGGCGACCACCTGATCGTGGTGGGGCGGGTCGAATTCCTCGGCGCGACGGAGGACAGTGATCCGCTGCTCTTCCACCGGGGGCGGTTCGGGCGGTTCGGCTCCTAGCTTCCGGTCAGGGAGAGCCCCTGCGTCCGGGGGCGCCTGATCACCAGGGACATCAGGGCCGCCGCCGCGCACAGGGCGCCCGAGGCGTACCAGACGACGTCGTACGAGCCGAAGACGTCCCGGGCCGCGCCGCCCGCGAAGGCGACCACCGCCGCGCCCACCTGGTGGGAGGCGAGGACCCAGCCGAAGACGATCGCCGAGTCCTCGCCGTAGTGCTCGCGGCACAGGGCGATCGTGGGCGGGACGGTGGCCACCCAGTCCAGGCCGTAGAAGACGATGAAGAACAGCATCGGGGGGTGCACCGAGGGGGCCAGCAGCATCGGCAGGAAGAGGAGGGAGATGCCGCGGAGCGCGTAGTAGACCGCGAGCAGCCGGCGCGCCTCGAAGCGGTCCGTGAACCAGCCGGAGGCGATCGTGCCGACGACATCGAAGACGCCGATCACCGCGAGGAGCCCGGCCGCCGCCGTGACCGGCATCCCGTGGTCGTGGGCGGCGGGTACGAAATGCGTCTTGACCAGGCCGTTCGTCGACGCGCCGCAGATCGCGAACGTGCCCGCGAGGAGCCAGAACGGGCCGGTGCGGGCCGCCTTGAACAGGACGGTGACCGCGCGGCGGGCCGCGCCCGTCACCGGGGCGGGCTTGTCGGCGTACTCACCGCCGTACGGGGCGAGCCCGACGTCCGCCGGGTGGTCCCGGAGCAGCAGCCACACGAAGGGCACGACCGCGAGGGCGGCGAGCGAGACGGTGACGGCCGCCGGGCGCCAGCCGTGGTGTTCGACCAGCCAGGAGAGGAGGGGGAGGAAGACCAGCTGGCCTGACGCGCCGGCCGCGGTGAGGATGCCGGTCACCAGGCCCCTGCGGGCCACGAACCAGCGGTTGGTGACGGTGGCGGCGAAGGCGAGCGCCATGGAACCGCTGCCCAGGCCGACGAGGACGCCCCAGAAGAGGACCAGCTGCCAGGCCGCCGTCATCCACACGGTGAGGACCGAGCCGAGGGCGATCACCGTCAGGGCCGCCGCGACGATCCGGCGGATGCCGAACCGGTCCATGAGGGCGGCCGCGAAGGGGGCGGTCAGGCCGTAGAGGGCCAAGTTCACCGAGACGGCGAAGCCGATGGTGCCCCGCGACCAGTCGAACTCCTCGTGCAGCGGCTCGATCAGCAGGCCCGGCAGGGACGCGAAGGCCGCGGCGCCGATGATCGTGACGAAGGTGACCGCCGCGACGAACCAGGCGCGGTGGATACGCGGGGTGCGGGGCGTGCGGGGGTGCGGGGGCGCCTGGCCGCCGGGCGGGCCGGCGGGCTTCTCGGTTGTCTGGGCCATGCCACCGAGCCTCGCGCGTGGGGGTCGGCGCGACGACTGGCCCGGATGACAGGTTTGCAAAGGATCGGGCCATCGAGGATCGAGCCTACGGCGACCGGGCCACGACGCCCGGGCCACCGGCCCCTACAGCCTCGGCAGCGTCCTGATCGGGCGTACCGCGAGCAGCGCGCCCACCACGAGCACCGCGATCCCCGCGCCCACCGTCAGCACCGCCTCCGTGCCGACCGCCGCCGCCACCGGCCCCGACAGGGTGCGGCCGACGCCCATCATCAGGAGCGAGCCGGCCACGTCGTACGCGTGCATCCGGTTCAGGGCCTCCTGCGGTACGTGCGTCTGGACGGCCGTCGACCACATCACCAGCCAGAACGCGAAGGCCGCCCCGCCGATGAACTGGCCCGCGCCGAGCAGGGCCACCGGTGCGCCGAGACCCAGCAGGGCGAGGTTCACGGGGAGGCCGAGGAGCGCGACGGCGCCCGCCGCGAGGGGTGTGCGGGGGCGCAGCCGGAGGGCGAGCAGGCCTCCGGCGGCGCTGCCGGCGCCGTTGACGGCCATGAGCACGCCGTACGTGGCCGAGCCGTGGTCCTCGGTGACCAGGCTCGCGGTGAGCGGCACCATGGGTCCGGCGACGGTCAGTCCGTACACCGTCCAGATGCAGATGACCCCCCAGAGCCAGCTTCGGGCCTTGAACTCACGCCAGCCACCGCGGAGTTCGGCTCTGAGCGTGTCGCGCCGCAGGGAGTCGGAGGGGAGGCGCGGGATGCGCATGAGGGTGAGGCAGAGGGCGCTGACCGCGAACGTGACGCCGTTGACGGCGAAGGCGGCGCCCGCGTTCCACACGGCGACGAGCAGTCCGGCGGCGGCCGGGCCCCCCATGGTCATGAGGGCTTCGACGACCCGCAGGACGGCGTTGGCGCGCTGCACGTCGGGGGCGATGCGGGGGACGGTGGAGGCTACTCCCGGCTGGAAGAGGGCGGCGCCCGTGCCGGCGGCGACGGAGAGCACGTACACCGCCCACAGCGGCGGGCTGCCGAGGGTGAAGGAGACGGCGAGGACGGCGGCGCCCGGCAGGCGCAGCAGATCGGCGAGGATCATCATGCGGCGGGCGGTGAACCGGTCGGCGAGGACGCCGCCGAAGAGCACGAAGAGCGCGAACGCGGCCGTCCAGCCGCCGAGCGCGTAGCCGACGGTGGAGCCGGGGTGGCCGGCACCGAGGAGTCCTGCGGCGAAGGCGACGGGCACCATGCCCTCACCGAAGACGGCGACGCCCCGTGCGACGAAGAAGAGCCGGAACTCACGGTTCCAGAGGGCGGGGGGCGCGGTGCGCGGCTCCACCGGGGCGGGAATCCGTTCGGGGGCCTCAGACTTGTACGTGTCGTCCGTCACGGACAGCTGGCCTATCACCCGCGTGGTCTGGACCACCAGTGAATTTCCGGAGGGAGCACCGTCCGTGCCCACGCCCCACCGCGTCGTCGTTCTCGCGCTGCCCGGTCTCCTGCCCTTCGAGCTGGGCATCCCGCACCGCATCTTCGGCCGCGCCCGCGACTCCGAGGGCCGGTTGCTGTACGAGACCGTCACCTGCGCGCCGGTCGCCGGGCCCGTGCGGACCGACGCCGACTTCTCGGTGTACGTCGAGCACGGCCCGGAGGCGCTCGGCACCGCCGACACCATCGTCGTGCCCGCCTCGTACGAACTCGGCCCCGTCTACGACGAGGGCAGGCTCACCGACGAGCTGGCGGCCGCGCTCGGCCACGTACGGCCCGGGACCCGGCTCGTCTCCATCTGCACCGGCGCGTACGTGCTCGCCGCCGCCGGTCTCCTCGACGGGCGTCCGGCCACCACCCACTGGTCCTCCGCCGATCACTTCCAGCGCCTCTTCCCGCGGGTACGGGTCGACGCGGACGTCCTGTTCGTCGACGACGGCGACGTCCTGACCTCGGCGGGCGTGGCCGCCGGGATCGACCTGTGCCTGCACATCGTGCGGCGCGACCACGGCACGGCCGTCGCCAACGACGTCGCCCGCAGGACGGTCGTGCCGCCGCACCGGGACGGCGGCCAGGCCCAGTACATCGAGCGGCCCCTGCCGGAGCCCGGCACCCACACCACGACGGCCGCGCGCGCGTGGGCGCTCGCCCACCTCCACGAGCCGATCCAGCTGCGGGACCTGGCCGGGAAGGAGGCGATGAGCGTACGGACGTTCACCCGCCGCTTCCGTGACGAGGTCGGCATCAGCCCCGGCCAGTGGCTCACCCAGCAGCGGGTCGAGCGCGCCCGGTACCTGCTGGAGTCCACCGGCCTGCCCGTCGACCGGGTCGCGCGGGACGCGGGCTTCGGCACGGCCCAGTCCCTGCGGACGCACCTGATGAGCGCGATCGGGGTGACCCCGACGTCCTACCGGCGCACCTTCCGCCCCGGCGCGACCACGTCCTGACCGGTGGAGGCGGTGGCGCGGGTCATCCGCCGTTCCCCCACCGCTCCGATCGCCGTGAGCAGCACGGTGAGGCCGACCCCGTAGAGGATCGCCGTCGACGGTGCGACCACCTTGAGCAGGCCGCCCGCGAGGGTGCCGCTGGCGGCGTAACCCGCGCCGACCGCCGCGTACATGACGGAGTACCCGGCGGCGAGCATGGACGGCGGGAGGATCTCCCGCAGGGCCAGGTTCCGGCTGAGCATGGCGGGGGCCATGAGGAGGCCGGACGCGGCGAGGGTGATCGCGATGCCGGCCGTCCAGGGCAGGACGGCGACGAGGGCGACCCCGGTGGACACGCCGAGGACCAGGACGACGGCCTGGACCGGCAGCGGTCCGGGCCAGCGGCCGCCCCGCAGACCGTACACGAACGCGCCGACGGCCGATCCGATCGAGAACCCGGCGAGCAGGGGCCCCGCCCAGCCGATGCCGATCCCGCGCTGTTCCAGCAGGGCGGGCAGGATCAGTTCGGCGAGTGCGAGCAGGGTCAGGGCGCCGGCCCCGAGGACGTAGACGGGCCAGGCCCGCAGCAGCGCCCGCCGCGACGCGGCCCCCTTCTCCTGCGGCTCGGCCGCCCAGCCGACGGGCAGCAGCCACAGACCGGCCACCGAGAGGCCCATCAGGACTCCCTGGACGAGCAGCGGTACGGCGGGGTCGACGCCGAGCGCAAGCCCGGTGGCGAGCGCGGGCGCGGCCGCCCAGATCGCGAACACCAGCACCGACTCCATGCTCATGGCCTGGGTGACGGCCCGTTCCGGGACGAGGCTGGTGAGCAGGGCGCGCAGCCCGCCGGGCACGGCGCCGGGTCCGGCGCCCGCGAGCAGCGCGAGGGCGGCGAGGACGACCGGGTGGGCGCCGGGCAGGAGGCCGAGCCCGGCGAACCCGACGGCGCCCACCGCGAGTCCGGCGGCGAGCTGGGGCCGGGCCCGCTCGGCGTTCATGCGCATGCCGAGGACAGGGGCGGCGATGATCTCGCCGAGCACGTACGCGGCGGCGAGCGCGGCCCCGAGCGAGTAGCCGCCTGGTCTTTCCCGGACGAGGAACACGAGCGCGAGCGGTGCCATCGCGACCGGCAGCCGGCCGGCGACGGTGACGACGGACCACACGAGGACGGGACGGATGGCGAGCTCGCGGTAGGACATGCCAGGACCGTAACGGCCCTACACCCCTGGGGCCCAGCCCGTTTCCGCGCCTGGGGCCAGAACGGGAATCCGGAATCTCTGTCCACAGCCTGTGCACAAGAACGGCGGTGCGCGTCCTGGTCTCCGCGACGCCCGAGCCGTTCGTCGGCGCCCCGGGCACACCGGTGGCTCCGGTCGCCGTCCTCTGACGCCGAGACGCGAGGACGTCAGGAGACTGACGTGAGGACGCGAGGACGCGAGGACCCGGGCATGAGGACGCGAGGACACGGACGTTCACGGGCGGCGGCGCGCTCGCGCGCGCCCCGAGCACGGCACGGCCGCCGCCACCGGGGCACGACCCGCACACGCCGAGGGCGCACGGCCCTCGGCTCCCCTCGCCACGAATCGCTCACCCCAGGGTGGGCAAAACGTCATGAAACGTCAACAGTGCACCCGACCGCGGGATACGGAGCCGCCCGGAGCCGACGTCACGCCGGGGCCAGCGTCCCGCCCGGAGTCACGACATCCCCCGGAGTCACCGTCACCCCTGGAGTCACCACACCCCCCGGAGTCACCTTCACCACCGGCGCCGGCACGTGCGAAGGCGCGGCCGGAGCCGGGTCGACCTCGCACCAGATGCTCTTGCCGGCCCCCTCGGGCTGCCAGCCCCACCGGTCCGCGAGGCCGTCCACCAGCTCCAGGCCGCGCCCGTTGGTGGCGTCGCCCTCCGCGTGCCGGGGCCGTGGCGGGCGTTCACTCGCGTCGGCCACCTCGACCCGCACCCCGCCCTCCGCCGCGAACAGCATCCGCAGCACGGCCGGGCAGCCCGTGTGCACCACGGCGTTGGTCACGAGCTCGGAGATGATCAGTACCAGCGTCTCGGCCAGCGGCTCGTCATCCCGTATGCCCGAGCCGGCGAGCCGCGACCGGGCCCACCTCCGGGCTCGCCCCACCTCTGCCGGGTCCGGCCCGACCTCCAACTGCACCTGAAGCACCTGCACCGCTCACACCATCCGAACCGGCGGACACACCTTCACGGAACGTGATTCCCTTACGGCACAGCATGGTTGACGTACAGTCACCGCAACAAGCGCTTCGGGCATATTCCAGCGCGAAGGAGTACGCATGGTCCATACTGTGCGACGCACTCTGCGGGTAGTCGAACGCCCGGCGCGAGCGGCGGGCATTCCCGGAGCCGGAGTCACCTCGGGGGCGACACCGGGACGTTCCGGGCCGACGAGCACGCGCATCCCACGGAGCGTACCGGAGCCGGAGGCCGACTCCGGGCCGTGACGGACCCGCCGGAGGACACAACCCGATATCGACGTTCCGTGACCCGACGGGCGCGCAACGCTACGGGGCGGCGGCCCGCCGGGCGCGGCCCCGCTGACCCTCCCGGCGGTGACGGCCCTGCGGGAGGCGGGCCTCCCCGTCCACAAGCCGCCGGAACAGCTGGAGGTCCTCGACGCGCTCCCCCGCGACGAGACTCCGCCGAAGGTGCTCACGTAACGAACTCAGGGAGAGATGCGGTCCGTCGCGATGAGGTCCGCCCTGGTGACGCTCACCGCGCCGGTGTCCGCCTCGTCGCCGCCCGGCCCCGCGAGCGGGCCGTCCACGGGCACGGGGTCCGTGCCGGTGAGCGCCGCCGCCCCGTCCTCGTACACCTCGAAGAGGCGGCGGACGCCGAGCGCGGCGAGCACCCGGCCGACGTGACCCTCCCGGTCCTCGGGCAGGACGAGCCGGAGCCGGCCCCCGCACGAACGCAGCAGCCGACGGGCCGCGATCAGCATGCCCACGCCGCTGGAGTCGCAGAACCGGACGGCGGACAGGTCGAGCACCAGGTCGTGACGGCCACCCGCGACCACGTCGTGGACGCGGCGACGTATGCGGGGGGAGGTGATCAGGTCCAGTTCGCCCCGGACGCGGAACAGCGTCCAGGAGCCGTGCTCGTCCTCGTCGACCTCGATCGTCGTCACGGGCGTCGCCTGCCCCACCCCCCACCTCCGAAACCACCGCGTCGAAGGATGACGCGTTCCTTACCACCCGGATCCCCGTCAAGGGCGCACTTGCGGCAAACAGAGGCGCGTTGTCGGTACGGCGCACTACGTTGGAGGGGAACCGGGGGCGCCGGAGGGAGCCGGGAGGGGCGGAGGGTCGGATGGCGATGGACACACCACCTCGCTGGGACCGCAGGATGCAGCAGCGGCTGGCGCGCGGGGAGGCCGCCGCGCTCGGCGAGCTGTACGACCGGTTCGCCTCGCTCGTGCACAGCCTCGCCCACCGGGTCCTCGACGACGACGAGGCCGCCGACCAGATCACCCGCGAGGTCTTCGGCTACATCTGGGAGAACCCCGACGCGTACGACCCGAAGCAGGGCAGCATGCGCGGCTGGATCGCGAGGCTGACGCAGTCTCAGGCCGTGCACCGGCTGCGGCAGGCCGAGGCGACGGCGTACGCGGAGACGGGCCGAGGCTCGGTGGAGGAGCTGGAGCAGAAGGTGCGGCGGGCCTCGGTCGCGGCCCGCGCCGACTACATCGTGACGTCCATGCCGACGCCGCTCAGGGCCGCGCTCGAACTGGCGTACTTCCAGCGGCGGGACTACCGCCAGACCGCCGCCGACCTCGGCGTCACCGAGGACGAGGCGCGGCGACGCCTCCGCCTCGGGCTCCAGCTGCTGTCCTCGGCGAACACCCGGCACCCCGAGAGCGGCGGACCGCCCGGCTACGGACGGGCCCGGTGACCGGGGCGAACGGCGACGCGGACGGCGTCGCACGCGCCCCGTGGGTGCCGGGGCCGCGCCGGGCGGCGGACGACCACGCGGACCTGACGGCGGACGTGTACGGCACGGAGCCCGGGGAGGACCCGGAGCCCGAGCCGGAGGTGCCGGTCCTCACCCACCGCGTGCTGGAGTCCCTGCTCGGGGCGTGGGCGCTCTCGGCGTGTTCGGCCGGGGAGACGCGGGCCGTCGAGGACCACCTCACGGCCTGCGCGCCGTGCGCGGACGAGGCCCTGCGGCTGCGTGACGCGGTGGCGCTGCTGCACGAGGACCGGGACCTGGACCTCGACCCGCTGCTGCGGTCCCGGGTCCTGGAGAGCTGCCTCGGCCGTCGCCCGGCCCGCATCCCGGTCCCCGGCTGGGTCACCCCGTACGACGCGGAGACGGCACGGCTCGACGCGCTGCTCCGGGACATCGGCGAGTCGGAGTGGCACGCGCCCGTACGGCTCAAGTGGTACGAGGAGGACCGGATCGTACGGCGGAAGGCGACGGTCGCCGGCGTCATCGGACACCTCCTCGCGGTGGACGGCCTGGTGTCGGCGGCGCTCGGCCTCGACGACCCGCTGGGCGCGGACACGCCCGAACTGTCACCGGCCGAGCGGACGCAGGCGTTCTGGGCGGGCCTCGACCGGCCGGCGAACCGGACGCTGCGGGGACCCTGGCGGGAGCAGAGCCACACCCTGATCCGTACGGTCTCGTTCGCGGGGCGCGGGGTGGCGGACCTCACGGTCACCTACAAGGACTTCGCGCTGCCGCTGCGGGACTCGCTCCTGGAGAGGGCGTTCGAGTGCTGGGTGCACGCGGAGGACATCGCGCAGGCGGTGGCGTACCCGTACGCGCCGCCGAGCGGCGCGCACCTCCACGACATGATCGACCTGGCGGCCCGGCTGCTCCCCGGGGCCCTGGCGAACCGGCGCCGCGCGGGCCTCGCGTCCCCGGCCCGTCATCTGGTGGCGGCGGGCGCACCGGGCCGCTCGCTCCACCTGGAGGTGGAGGGCGCGGGCGGAGGCCACTGGTACATCGCGCTGGACTCCCCGGCCGCCGTCGGCTCGGCGGACCACACGGTGGCGCAGGTGGCGATGGACGGGGTGGAGTTCTGCCAGCTGGTGGCGGGCCACGTGCCCCCGGAGGAAGCGGCGGCGGGCCAGGACGGCGACCGGGAGGCCATCAGAGACGTCCTCTCCGCGGCGGCGTCCTTGAGCCGCTTGTAGCGCCTGCTGCGGGCTTACTCGTTCTCGGGCATGGGCAGCGGCTGTCTCCGGCGGTAGGCCTCCCATGCCCGTCCCGCTGCCACGGCACGCTCACGGTACTGACGCAGCTCGGGAACACCCTGCCCTGCGCGTTGGGCCCAGTAGGTGGTGATCGAGGACGCGAACGCGGTGATCGCGTTGCCGGGTGCGTCGCGGTAGGCCGGGATCCGAGTTGCGTGCTTCTCGGCGTTCTCGGAGGTGTGCCCGGCAAGGATGAGTTGCGGGACGAGGAGCGCCACGTCGAGCCAGGCCGCGCCCCGATGCACGAGTGCCCAGTCGACGAGGCGGACGTCCTTGGAGACGAGGAGGTTGTCGGCGCGGATGTCGCAGTGCAGGAGCGTGTCGCCCTTCATCGCCCCGTGGTACTCCGCAGCCTGTGCGACGACAGGGTGATCGGTGAGCTCCGGTGCGTCCGGGTACGGGCACGGGGTGAGCGGTGCGTGGAGCGCGGCGACGGCGTCCAGGACGAGCCCCAGGTCCGGCGAGCCGGGCGACAGGTCCGGGTGGCGGCCCTCGATGTGCTCGAAGACCAGGACGAACCAGCCGTGCTCGTCGACTTCGGCGAGCAGTCTCGGGCCCGCCCCCGGGGGCAGGGCGCGATTGGTCGCTCCCTCGGTGCGGTACATGGCGACCAGCGGGTCCCCGATGGGGATGGCCTTCACGAAGGCCGCGCGGTCGTCTTCCTGCGGCACCCGGACGCGGACGCCCGGGGTGAAGCCGCCGGCCACGGGCACGGCCGGGCCGGTGGCGCTGAGCTGGTCGGTGAGCCGCTCACGGAGCGCGAGCGGGAGGTCGTCCCAGGTGCGGGGGGTCACGTCGCTCTCCGTGTGATCATGTCGTGGTGGATGTGGACCTGGCCATCGTGGGCCAGGTGGGCAAACCCCCGGCGCAGGACCGCGTGCAGGTGGGGCTCGTGCCGGTACCCGAGGAAGTGTTTCTCCGTCAGGCCCTCCGCTGACGACAATAGGGCTCTCAAGGCCGTCACGAGAGTGAGCCTTCCGGCACCCGTGATCCGTAGGGCCAGGAGCGCGCAGCCGCGTTCGGCGGCGGCCACGTGGCGGCGGTAGGTCTGGATGTCGCCGGTGAGGAAGACGTGCGGGCTCGTCAGGGCGTTGAGGACGAGCCGAAGCTTGAATGCCGGCGAGTTCAGCGTCGCGGAGTCACCGACGGGTGTGGCGTAGGCGGTGATGCCGTCGAAGCCGCCGAGGTGAGCCGCGTGCTCGATCTCCCGTGTGGTGGCGTAGAGCTTGGAGGTGAAGCTGACCTCCTCGTCGAGGGACAGCCCGTGGTCGCCGTGGAGCTGCTTGACACCGTCGATGAGGCGGGCGAGCCGGGCCTCGGGCAGGGGCTCGCTGCCGGTGTAGAGGAGATCGAGGTCGGATGTCGGCCGGGGGCGGGTCGCGTGGGAGCCGTACGCGAGCGCGTAGCCGTCGGCGGCCGGGTGCAGGGCGGCAGCCGCCGTGAACAGGCCGGTGTTCAACTCTGCTCCAGGGCGTGGCCGAGGCCGGTGACGTAGGCGAGGGCGTCACGCATGTGGCTCTCGCTGATGCGCCCGTTGTTGCCCATGAAGCGCAGCGGGTTGAGCGTGGCGCCCTGTTGGATACGCCCGGTGTCGTCGGGGAGGGAGAACTGGTGGAAGTGCCAGCGGCCCTCTTCCAGGATGCGGGCGTGGATGGCCTTGCTGATGCTGTTGATCCGCGCGACGTCCGGACGGGCCGGGTCGTGGCCGGTGGGCAGGTACATGAACACCACGGCGGTCATGTCGGGCTCGTTCAGGCGCAGCAGGCGGGGGTTCTCGTCGACGAGTCCGGTGAAGGTGCGGGTGGCGATCAGGCGGCGTCGCATGAGGTCGGCGAGCCCTCGGCGCCCATGGGCTCGCATCATCGCCCACAGCTTCACCGAGGACCACTCCTTGGTGCCGATGAACGGGGTGACCTGTCCGAACGCGAAGTCCTCCTGCATGATCAGGTCCGAGTATGAGGAGACGAGTCGCAGCGACGCGGGCTCGCGGACCAGGAGCGCGGACATCGCGTAGGGGATGTCCATGACCTTGTGCGGATCGACGGTGACCGAGTCGAAGTCCTCGATCCCGGCCAGCTTGGGCGCGAGTTCGGGCGTGAACGTGCACATCAGGCCCCAGCAGGCGTCCGCGTGGAGCCAGGTCCGGGGGTCGATGGCGCGGGTGATGTCGTGGACCGCGCGGAGGTTCTCCACGGTGTGGGTGCGACTGTCGCCGGTGTAGGCGATCACGGCCATGACTTCGCCGTGCCGTTGCCTCAGGGTGCGTTCCAGGGCGGTCAGGTCGTAGCGGTAGCCGCGGGTGGGAACCTCGATGATCCGGCCGCCGCAGCCGATCCACTCCAGTGCGCTCTTCACGCTGTAGTGACCGATGCCGGCCGGGACGACGATGTGCATGCGGGTGGCGTCCGTAATGCCCTCGTGCATGGTGCCTGGGGCGACGTTCTCGCGGGCCAGCATCATGGCCGTGGTGTTGGAGCCGGTGCCGCCGTAGGTGGTGACGCCGCCGACGTCCCAGACCGTCTGCACGTCGGCGACGGACGGGTTGCTGTAGCCGATCAGGTCGCGGAGCCAGCGGATGACGGCGATGTCGGTGAACGTCGCGGAGGGGGCGGCGAAGGACTGGTTGATGAGGTTCTGCTGGGCGAACAGGGCGAGTAGGCCGCCGGCGAGCGCGGCGACGTCGGCGCCGGTGTGTCCGAAGCCGAGGAACCGAGGGCTGGCTTCGTTGTTGCACATCGGCAGGACCGTGTCCACGAGCTCTTGGACGACCGACGGGAGGCAGGTCGGCCCCTCCGGCAGATCGGTGACGAGGAGGTCGCGGATCTCAGCGGGGGCGAGGCGCTTGCGGGTCACCCGGTCGTCGAGCTTGAAGTCGACGCCGACGGTGACGATCTGGTTCAGGAGGGCGATGGCACCGTTGCGGTCCATTTCGTTCAGCAGAGGCATGCAGGGCTCCTTCTCGAACTCGGTAAAGGTGTCCCGGCCCTCCCATGAGAGAAGGCCGGGACATGCGAAGGGGGAAACCGGGGTGGGAGCGCTTCTCAGGGACCCGGTATGGGGTCGGGCAGTGCTGCGAGGGTGCGGTCGAGCGCACCGTGCAGGCCGTCCACGAGCCGGGCCCGGGACTGCGCGCGCTTCAACGTGTCGGCGACGCGGATCGTGGGCGCCCGAAACCCTCGGGCTGCTTCGGCGAGCGTGATCCCGGTCCGCGTGTGTAGGTCCGCGGGCAGTCCCGGGCGCGCCAATGCCGTACGGATCTCGCGGACCAGGAGCTCGGCGGGGTCGGGGTCGCACGCGTACAGAGCGACCACAGTCGTCTTGCGGCGCGCGTCGGCGGGCGGGGTTGGACGGATGTCGGGCACGGATTCGCCTCCCGAAGGCGGTGTGTCGGCGTCTCGCTCCAGACAACCGCGTCAAGAGTCACGAGGTGCATAGCGAAGTCGTCCTCGTTGCCCGCGACTTGTGTAGCGGATTGACCATTCCTTGACCTTCGCGGCGATGCCGGCCCCTCTACCGTGGAGGGATGGCCCATGTGCGGAACGAGGTGTTCATCACCTGGATGGCGGCGAACGGCTGGACGGCACTCGAACTCGCCAAAGCCCTGAACACGGTCATCCGTGATGTCACGCAGAAGACCTCGGCACGCGGCGAGCTGTCCGAGGTGACGGTACGTAAGTGGCGTGCGGGCGAGACGACGTGGCCGCAGGCGAAGGCTCGAATGGCACTGGAGCAGGTCAGCGACCGCCCCGCAGTGGACTTGGGTTTCGTACCGCCCGACCGTCGCAAGAACCGCGTCGTCGCCCGGGAGGGCCCGTTGCACCGCCGTACCTTCTTCACCGTCGCGTCCGCCGTCGGCGCGGCCGCCCTGTCCGGCGCCGCTTCCTCCGTCGGCGGCGCCGATGTGCTGCGTCTGCGCCAACAGCTCGACACCGTCAACGCTCTCGAGGACCGACGCGGCGGCCACGACCGGGTGGAGAAGGCCGCGCTCGCCGGAGCGGCGGAAGCCGTGTCGCTCCAGGCTCGGGCCGCCACCCAGCGCACCCGGCAGCGGCTGTTCGCGCTCGCGGCCGACTTCACCGCCACCGCCGCCTGGTCGTGCGTCGACGCCCACGAGCGCGCCCGCGCCCGCCGGCACCTGGACCGGGCCCTGTACCTGGCCGGACTCGCACAGGATCCGGCGCTGACCCTGCGAGTGTGGAACTCGGTGTCGATGCTCGCACACCAGCAGAACGACCATGCCGAGGCCTTCGCCGCGGGCCAGGCCGCGAAGGCGACCGCTGTCACCCGGCGCGATCCGCTGTACGCAAGCCTCGCCCACGCTCGTACCGCGATCGCCCATGCGCACCTGGACGAGGGCCGCCCTGCCCTGCGCGCGCTCGACCTCGCCGCGGCCGCGCTCGACAAGGCGGAGCTGGACAGGCCCCGACCGAGCTGGATCGCGTTCTACGGGGCGGCCGAACTCTTCGCGCTCACCGCGATCGTCCGTGACCGGCTGGGCGACGCGGCCGAAGCCGAGGCCGCCTCCTTCCAGGCCCTGGCCGTGCTGCCGGACACGTTCCGACGCAACCGGGCCCTCACCACCGCCCGCCTGGCTCTCGCCCAGCTCCACCAGGGCGACGTCGAGCAGGCCACCGCCACCACCGCGCGGGTCTTCGACGAGATGTGCGGAGCCCCGCTGCCCGGTCGCATGCGCTCACTCCTGGGCGACTTCCACCGCGACCTGATCACCCTCGCCCCCGGCTCGGCCATCGCCCTGGACTGGGCCGACCGCTACCGCACCGAATGGAGCCGCCCATGAAACCGGCCTACACCCTCCGCCGCTACGGACAGACCGCCGCGACCGAGATCAGGCAGATACTCCTCGATGTCCACGCGGACGCCTACGCCACCGAGACGGGCGACCGTTTCCACGACCAGGAGCGGTTCGCCTGGTTCGTCGACCACTGGAGCGGCCTGCCCGGCTTCGACTGTGTCATCGCCTACGACGGCGATGAGCCCGCCGGCTACGCCTACGGCGCCCCCGCCGTCGCAGGCCGTGAGTGGTGGCGTGAGTACCTCTCCCCCGGCCCCGCCGACCCCGCGACGTTCTCTCTTTCGGAGCTGATGGTCCGCCCAAAGTGGCGCGCGACCGGCCTTTCGGCCCAGCTGCACACCGAGCTCGTCGGCCCGCGTCCCGAACCCCTGGCCGTACTCCTCGTCGACACGGCTCACCCTCGCGTCCAAGCCCTCTACGAGCGCTGGGGCTACCGCAAGATCGGCGAACGCAGACCCTTCGCGGACTCCCCGCTGTATGCCGTGATGCTCCGCGGCCTCGCCGAGGCGTAGTGCCCCCGGCCCGGCCCAGCAGGGTGTCCGAGGGCCGCCCGGCGTTACGCGAAGACGACCGTGCGGCGGCCGTTCAGGAGGATCCGGTGTTCCGCGTGCCATTTGACCGCGCGGGCCAGCGCCTGGCATTCGACGTCGCGGCCGACCGCGACCAGCTGGTCCGGTGTCACCTCGTGGCCGACGCGCTCGACCTCCTGCTCGATGATCGGGCCCTCGTCGAGGTCGGCCGTCACGTAGTGGGCCGTCGCGCCGATCAGCTTCACGCCCCGGGTGTGCGCCTGGTGGTAGGGCTTGGCGCCCTTGAAGCTGGGGAGGAAGGAGTGGTGGATGTTGATGATCCGGCCGGAGAGCTGCTTGCAGAGGTCGTCGGAGAGGACCTGCATGTAGCGGGCGAGGACGACCAGCTCGACGTTCTCCTCCCGGACCAGGTCCAGGAGTTCCGCTTCCGCCGCCGCCTTCGTGTCCTTCGTCACCGGGATGTGCCGGAAGGGGATCCCGTAGGAGCCGACGAGCTCCTCGAAGTCGGTGTGGTTGGAGACGACCGCCGCGATCTCGACCGGCAGCGCGCCGATGCGCGAGCGGAACAGCAGGTCGTTCAAACAGTGGCCGAATTTCGACACCATGAGGACGACCCGCATGCGCTCTTCGGCGCGGTTGATGTGCCACTCCATCGTGTAGGCGTCGCCGACCGCGGCGAAGCTGGCCCGCAGTTTCTCGACGTCCACCGGGGCCTCGGCCGAGAAGTGGACCCGCATGAAGAAGAGACCGGTGTCCCGGTCTCCGAACTGCTGACTGTCCTCGATGTTGCACCCCGTGATGAAGAGGTAGCTCGACACGGCGTGCACGATGCCCTGCTTGTCGGGGCACGAGAGGGTGAGGACGTACTGGTCGGTCATCCTGTCAGCCTGCCATAAACGGGCGGGCGGGGTGACCCGCCGTCCGTCTGACGGAACGCTTCAGGAGCGGATCGGGACGGGCTCACGACCGCGTCATGAGGCGCAGCACGTCCAGGGAGCGCGGAGGCGTGTCGGGGTCCTCGCCGTCGGCCCGCGCGAGCCGTACGTGCGCCTCGCGGGCGGCCCGTACGGCCTCGGGCCAGCCGGGGTGCTCCAGGTACGCGGAGACGGCGGCGTCGGGCCCCACCTGGTGCATGATGCGGAGCACCCGGAGGACGGCGACGTCGACGAGGGCGGCCTCGCCGGTGTCCCGGAAGATCGAGCCGACGTACTTCTCGGCGGACCAGTTGTCGAGCCAGGTGTCCTCGACGAGGCGGTAGACGGCGTCGGTGACGTCGCCGTACCCGTCCAGGCCCGCGAGCCAGGTCGTCTCGTGGAACCCGGGATCGGAGAGCATGTGCAGCGCCGAGCGCACGTTGCTGCGCCAGCGCCACCACGGCATGTCGTTGAGCGGCATGCCGCCCATGGTGGAGGAGCGACGGCCGCGACGGGAAGAGTTCACCGAACCGGAGACTGGACTGGACACGTTTCGATCGTACGTTCCCTTGTCCGGTAACCGGAGTCCGCCCCTCGCGACTCCGGTAATTCACCTTCAGGTCACCCACCGTTGAACCATGCTCACTCCCGCGTTACCCATGAGGCGGAAATGTGCATGACCATGACCGGTAGGCGACTGACCTCACTCCTCGCGTACGTCACGACCGCGGCGACGGGAGCTTCGTTGCTCACCGGGTGCGGCGTGTTCCCTGGGGCCACGGGGGGCTCCAGGGAGCCCGTCACGGTGATGACGTGGGCCCCCGACCAGACCCGGGCGACCAACATGCCCGGAATGCCCGCCATGGCGCAGGCCTACGCCCGGTGGATCAACTCCCAGGGCGGTATCGACGGCCACGAACTGCGCGTCCTCACCTGTAACGAACACAACACCAGCGCGGGCGCCGCGGCCTGCGCCCGCCGGGCCGTCCGCGAGAAGGCGGTCGCCGTCGTCGGCTCGTACAGCCAGAACGGGCGCGCCTTCATGGCCCCCCTGGAGGCCGCCGGCATCCCGTACATCGGCGGCTACGGCATCTCGGAGGACGAGTTCACCAGCCCGCTCTCCTATCCCGTCAACGGCGGGCTCGCCTCCCTCATCGCCGGCCACGGCATGCAGCTCGCCGCGTCCTGCCGCACCGTCTCCCTCGTCCGGCCGGACACGCTCGCCGGCGACAAGCTTCCCGAGCTCCTCAACTCCGGTCTGCGCAAGGCCAGTCATCGCAACGCCGTCGACATCCCGGCCGTCGAGGACGCGGCCGAGTACACCGCGCAGGCCGACCGGGCCCGTGAGAAGGCCGGCGACGAGGACGGCTGCGTCACAGCCGTGCTCGGCGAGCGCACCCAGACGTTCTTCGACTCCTTCCGCCGCCTCCCGCAGACCGACGCCGGCGAGGGCGAGCACGGCGACGGCGACTCGGGCGGGAAGCGGGACGCCGTACGGATCTCGTCCGTCCTCGGCAGCGTCGGCCAGCCCGTGATCGACCGCACCGGCGGCGCCCGCAGCCCCTTCGAGGGCGCGTTCGTCACCGGCTGGTACCCGGAGGCGTCCGACAAGAGTTGGGCGCCGATGCGCAAGGTCATCCAGGAGCACGCGTTCGCCGACAACCGGGTCGACCCGGCCGACGCGGGCGTCCAGACCACCTGGATCGCCTACACGGTCCTCAAGGAGGTCGTCGAGGCCCTCGACGCCGACCGGGTCACGGCCACGCAGATCGCCCACGCGCTCGACCGGGGCGAGCGGATCGACACCGGGGGCCTGACCCCCGCCCTGCGCTGGAAGTACGAGGACCTGCTCGGCGCCCCCGGCTTCCCCCGGATCGTCAACCGCGAGGTGACGTTCCAGGTGGTCCGCCAGGGGCGGCTCGTGGCGCAGAAGCCCGGCTTCGTCGACGTCGGCGAGACCGTCCTCAGCGCCCCGTAGCCCCTGCTACAGCTGGGTGGGCTCGCGCTTCTCCAGTCCGTACTTCTCGGCGGTCGGGTTCCACAGATCGGCCGCCGTGCGCTTGGCCCGGGTCGCCTCGCCGCTCTTCGCGTTCGCCGCGGAGAGCTGGTTGGTCGAGCGGGCCTTGCCGTCCTTGCACGCCTTCTTGGCCTTCATCTGGACGGCCCAGGCCGCGTAGTGGTCGTCGGCGGACGCCGAGGCCTGCCAGGCCTTGGTGAGCGCCGCCGTCAGGGCGGCGTTGTCCGGGACCTTGTCGACCGACAGCGTCCGGAGCTTGGCGACCAGGCCCCGGCGCTGGTCGGCGGCGCCGCGCAGGTCGGCGGCCGCCTTGTCGAGGTTCTTGCACTGCTTGATGGACTCGACCGAGCTGATGACCGTGTCACGGCTGCTGCTGCTGGTCGCGAGGAGCTTGCTCAGCTCCCGCGCCTGCGGCTCCGCCGGGTCGGCCGGCTTCTCGGTGGGGGCATCGCTCGTGGGCGGCGCGGAGGAGCTCGCCGCCACGTTCTGCCCGTCCGCCTTGGGGTCCTTCTCCTCGTCCCCGCCGCTGAGGAACGCACCGGCGCCGAGACCGACGACCGCGCAGCCGACGACGACGGCGGCGATCAGCGCGACCGGCGACTTGCGGCGCGGCGGCTCGGGCTCGCCGCCGTCGTAGTAGGCGTCCTGGTAGGCGTACTGCTGCGGGGGCGGCGGCTGGTGGTGCTGCTGGGGCTGCTGGTACGGGGCAGGGGTGGGCTGCTGGTACGCCTGCGTGTGCGGCTGCGGCTGCTGCGGCGCCCGGGGCGCCTCCGTACGGAAGAGGCTGTCGAACTCGGGGGGCGGCTGCCGCTCCCCGGGCTCCTGAGCCGGTACGGGGGCGATGTACTGGGTCGCGTCCGATGCGCCCGCCGGCCCGGAGCCGTGCTGGCCCTGCTGCCCGTGGCCGTGCTGGCCCTGCTGCCCGTGCCGGCCCTGCTGCCCCTGTGCCTGGAGCGGCCCCGTGCCCAGGAACTGCGTGTGGGAGCCCCCGCCCTGCTGCGGCGGCACCGGCGCGATGTGCTGCGTGGCCTGCATGTCCCCGGCGGCCGGGGGCGGATACCCGTACCCCGGCTGCGGCGCCCCCACCGGCGGCGGGTACCCGTACCCCGGCTGCGGAGCCGAACCGGGCGGCATCGCGCCCTGCGCCGGGTAGCCGTAGCCGGGCTGCGGCGGGGCGCCCTGCGGCGCGACCGGCGGCAGGTACTGGGTGGACTGCATGTCGGCGGCGCCGCCCGGCGTCGCCTCGGGGGGCAGCGGCTGCGCGGGCGGCAGCGGCTGTCCGCCCGGCGAGGCGCCGGCCGGACCCCAGGTGCCGCCCCACGGCTGTGCTCCCCCTTGGGCGTCCTGCGCGGGGGGCACCGCCGGGTACTGCGGCTCCGGACCCTGTCCGTTCTGCGTCACCGGGACTCCTACTGATGGACCTACGGAATCGACGGCCCACGCTACCGGGTACGCGCCGGGCTCCGCACACACGTGTGAGCCCGATTACACCCCCTTCTCCCGCGGTACGGCTCCCACCTGGCACTACGCCGCGTACAGCTCCATCCGCGCCCCGAACTCCCGTACCGCCGCCTCCCCCGCGTACGGCTCCAGGCGCTCCCTCAGGTCCTCCAGGTACTCGGTGCCCCGCGACGACCGCAGTGTGCTGAGGAGTTCGAGCGCCCGCGTCCCCGTGCGGCAGGCCTGCTCGACCTCCCGTTGCTGGACCTGCGCGGAGGCCAGCAGGGCGAACCCGATCGCCCGCCGCCTCGCCCGCGTCGCCGGATGCCCGGCGATCGACTCCTCCGCCGCCCGCGCCGCCGCCTCCGCCTGCCCCAGGTCCCGGTAGCAGTGCGCCAGTTCGTCCGCCAGGTACGCCTGGTCGAAGTGGGCGATCCACGCCGGGTCGTCGCCCGCCTCCGGATCCGCCCGCTCCAGGGCCCCCACGGCCCGCCCCGCCGCCTCCTCGAAGGCGCGGACGTCACCGAGGAGCGCATGCCCACGGGCCTCCGCCGCGAAGAACATCGCCTCCGCCCGCGGCGGCACCTTCCCCCGCGCCCCTTCCTGCGCGGCCCGCGCCAACTGGGCGATCTCCCGCGGGTTTCCGAGCTGCGCGGCGAGATGGCTCATCGAGGCCGCGAGCACGTATCCGCCGTAGCCCCGGTCACCGGCGGCCTGCGCGAGCCTCAGCGCCTGGATGTAGTACCGCTGGGCCAGCCCCGGTTCACCGGTGTCCACCGCCATGTACCCGGCGAGTTCGGTGAGTCGCGCGACCGCCCCGAACAGCTGTCTGCCGATCGCCTCCCGGTAGGAGCCGGACAGCATGCCCGAGACGACGCTGTTGAGGTAGTGGACGACCACCGGGCGTACGTGCCCGCTGCCGAACCGCCGGTCGAGGTCGACGAGCGCGGCCGTCATCTCCCGTACGGCCGCCACGTCCGCCACACCGACGCGGGCCCCCGCCATCCGCGCCACGTGCGCGTCCGGGCCGGTGATCAGCCAGTCCCTGCTGGGCTCGACGAGCGCGGAGGCGGCGACCGTGGACCCGTTGAGGAAGTCGCGGCGGCCGACGTCGCTGCGCCACAGCTCGCAGACCTGCTCGATCGCCCCGGGCACGGTCGGCGCGAACTGGAGCCCCACCCCGGCGGCGAGGTTGCGGCCGTTGGCCATGCCGACCTCGTCGATCGTGACCGTGCGGCCCAGCTTGCGGCCGAGCGCCTCGGCGATAATTCCCGGGGCGCGCCCGCGCGGCTGCTGCCCGCGCAGCCAGCGCGCCACCGAGGTCTTGTCGTACCGCAGGTCGAGGCCGCGCTCCGCGCCGACCATGTTGACCCTGCGGGCGAGGCCGGCGTTGGAACAGGCCGCCTCCTGAATGAGCGCCTGGAGCCGTTCGTTGAGCTGGCGCGGAACGAGTGGCCTGGCTGCCATGAGTACCCCCTGAGGCCGTGCGGTGGTCACGAGAAGTGATCACTGCCCGGTGAATATCCGGTCAATGCCGATGTGAACACGAGAAACCGGACACGTCGGCCGCGACCTCGCACCGGCGCCCCCCTCTGTGCGTACCCACCCCCGCACCCCGGCCCCCCGCGCGCCCCCGCCCGTGCACCGATGCGCCCCGCGTGCAGGATCGATGCCTCACACCGCGCGGCGCCCCGCCCGTAACCCCGGGTGACGGGGGAAGTTGTGTTCACCGTGGAAGAGACCATCGGAGTCACGGAAGCCGCACAGATCCCCAAGCAGCGGGGCGAGCAGCTGCTGGACAGCGCCGTGCGGTACGCGGAAGAGCGGCACTGGGACGTGTTTCCCGGGACCTGGCTGGAGGCCGTCGAGGGCAGGGAGCGCTGCTCCTGCGGCGCGGACGCGTGCGCCGTGCCCGGTGCCCACGCGGTCAGGCCCGACTGGTCGACCCAGGCGACCGGCAGCGGGGTCGGGGCGCGCCGCATGTGGACGAAGCAGCCGAAGGCCTCGATCCTGCTGCCGACGGGCCGCACGTTCGACGCGATCGAGGTGCCCGAGTCGGCCGGATTCCTGGCACTCGCCCGGATGGAGCGCATGGAGCTGACGCTCGGCCCGGTCACCTGCACCCCGGACCGCCGCATGTACTTCTTCGTGCTGCCCGGCGCCGCGGCCAAGGTGCCGGACCTCGTCCGCAAGCTGGGCTGGGTCCCCGCCGCCATCGACCTCGTCACCCGCGGCGAGGGCCACTACGTGGCGGCGCCGCCCACCCGGATCGGCGGCTGCGGTGCGGTGCAGTGGGCCCGGCGCCCCACCCCGGCGAACCGCTGGCTGCCCGACGCGGAGGAGCTGATCAGCGCCCTCGCGTACGCGTGCGGCCGGGAGGCTGCGGAGGCGCGAATCCGCAAGGAGTGACCCCGGAGCCCCTGCGGGCTCCCCCTTAGGGTGGGGCCCGTACACACGGGGACGACCTAGGGGATGACCGACCATGCCTGACCAGGCATTTGACAGAGAGTTCGACAAGGCGGGCGCCGCACCGGCGGACGGTGCGGCGCCCGCCGTGCGCGTAGAGGGCCTGTGGAAACGATTCGGCGGGCAGATCGCGGTGAACGGGATCGATCTGGTCCTGCCCGCGGGCCGGTTCATCGGGCTCGTCGGGCCCAACGGCGCCGGCAAGACCACCACCCTCTCGATGATCACCGGACTGCTCCGCCCCGACCAGGGCCGCATCCACGTCGCCGGGCACGACGTGTGGGCCGACCCGGAGTCGGTGGCCCAGGTCAAGGCCCGCATCGGCATCCTGCCGGAAGGCCTGCGACTCTTCGAGCGTCTCTCGGGCCGTGAACTCCTCGCGTACAGCGGCCGGCTGCGGGGGCTTCCGGGCGACGAGGTCGACAAGCGGGCCGCGCAGCTCCTCGACGTCCTGGACCTGACCGGCTCGCAGAACAAGCTGGTCGTGGACTACTCGACCGGTATGCGGAAGAAGATCGGGCTCGCGGCGGCGCTGCTCCACAACCCCGAGGTCCTCTTCCTCGACGAGCCCTTCGAGGGCGTCGACCCGGTCTCGGCGCAGACCATCCGCGGGGTCCTGGAGCGGTACACCGCGTCCGGCGCCACCGTCGTCTTCTCCAGCCACGTCATGGAGCTGGTCGAGTCGCTCTGCGACTGGGTCGCCGTGATGGCGGCGGGCCGGATCCGGGCGCAGGGGCCGCTCGCCGAGGTGCGGGGCGAGGCGCCCTCGCTCCAGGCCGCGTTCCTCGAACTGGTCGGGGCGAACGGGCGCGAGGCCGCCGGGGACTCGCTGGACTGGCTGGGCGGCGGGGCACAGCGATGAGCGCCGTGACGACCACTCCCGCGACCGCCGCCACCTCCCCCGTACCGTCCCTCACGTCCGTCTTCGTACGGCTCAAGCTGTCGCTGCTGCGCAACGGCCTGAGGCAGTCGGGCGGGCGGACCGCCGCGTACATCGTCTCGATCGTCTTCGGGGTGGTCCTCGCCGCGGGGACGGTGCTGTCCTTCGTCCTGCTGCGGGGCAGCGCCGACGCCGGCACCATCGCGGTCCTGATGACGGGGGTGACCGCGCTGTCGTGGGCGGTGATGCCGCTGTTCGTGCCCGGCGGCGACGAGACCCTCGACCCGTCGCGGCTCGTGATGCTGCCGCTGCGGCCCCGGCCGCTGATCCGGGCCCTGTTCGTGGCGTCCCTGGTGGGCGTCGGGCCCGTGCTCACCCTGTTCCTGGCGTTCGGCGCGGCCCTGTCCGTCGCGCACGGCGCCGCCGCCACGGTCGCCGCCGTCGTCGCCGTCCCGCTGACGGTCGCCGTGTGCGTGGCCCTGTCCCGGGCGGTGGCCGCGGCCAACATCCGGCTCCTCACCTCCCGCAAGGGCCGTGACCTGGCGCTGCTCAGCGGCCTCGTCATCGCGGTCGGCATCCAGGTCGTGAACTTCGGCGCGCAGCGCCTCAGCCGGCCCGGCGGTCTGACCGCGCTCGAACCGGCGGAGGCCGTCGTCGACTGGCTGCCGCCCGCCGCCGCGATCGGCGCGGTCGACGCGGCGAGCAGGGGCGACCACGTGACGGCGGCGGCCCGGCTGCTGCTCACCGCGGGCGTGCTCATGGTGCTCGTGTACTGGTGGCGGCGGAGCCTGGAGCGGCTGATGGTCGAGCCGGACGGTTCGACGATCGGTGCGGCGTCCGACGCGGGCGGCCGTGAGAAGTCCAGCGGTACGGGGTGGCTCGCCCGCGTGCTGCCGGACGGGCGGGACGGCGCCGTCATGGAGCGCAGCCTGCGCTACATGTGGCGCGACCCGAAGACGAAGGCCTCCTGGGTGACCTCGCTCGCCCTCGGCCTGATCGTGCCCCTGTTCAACGCCCTCCAGGGCACGGGCTCGATCTACTGGGCCTGCTTCGCGTCCGGCATGCTCGGGATGCTGATGTACAACCAGTTCGGGCAGGACACCTCGGCGTTCTGGATGGTCGCCCAGACCCTCTCGACGACCGCCGACGCGTACGCCGAACTCCGCGCGCGTGCCCTGGCGCTGCTCGCCGTCACCCTGCCGTACGCGACGCTCGTCACGGTTCTCACGACGGCCGTCCTCGGTGACTGGTCGCGGCTCGCGGAGGCCCTGGGTCTGGCGTTCGCCCTGCTCGGCGCGATGCTGGCGACGGGCGCCGTGGCCTCGGCCTTCTTCCCGTACTCGATCCCGCAGGACAGCGGCTACAAGAACGTGGCGCCCGGCCAGGCGGGTCTCGCCTGGATCTCGATCCTGGGCGGCATGCTCACGGCCCCGCTGCTGTGCGCCCCGCTCATCGGCGGGACGGTGTACCTGCATCTCTCCGACCAGCAGTCGCAGCTCTGGCTGCTGTTCCCGGCCGGGACGCTCTACGGCGCGCTCCTGGTGTGGGCGGGTCTGAAGCTGGCGGCTCCGCGTACGGCGGGGCGGCTGCCGGAGATCCTGGCGGCGGTGAGCAAGGGGTAGGCGGTGGGCGGCGGCGGTACGCACGCGCGTGCGTACCGCCGTGCCTCAGCCGGTGAACGGCTCGGGGCCGAAGCGGCCCCACACCACGAAGCCGATCAGGACGATGTAGCGATGTCCAGTCCCATGAGCTTCAGCTCACCGCGCCCCGGACCCGGGTGATCGCCGCCCCCACCATGAGGAGCAGCAGCCCGAGGTGGGGGCGGACGGGGACGGTCGTCAGCCGAACTGGCCGGGCTGGTAGTCGCCGCCGGGCATCTGGATCATGGCGTTGCCCCGGTTGAAGGCGTTGATGACGGCGATCGCGGCGACGAGGGCGGCGAGCTGCTCCTCGTCGTAGTGCTTGGCGGCGTTCGCCCAGGCCTCGTCCGTGACCCGGCCGCCGTCGGCGAGGCGGGTCCCCTGCTCGGTCAGTTCGAGGGCCGCCCGCTCGGCGTCGGTGAAGACGGTGGCCTCGCGCCAGGCCGCGACCATGTGGAGGCGCAGCTGGCTCTCACCGG
Source organism: Streptomyces sp. NPDC016459 (assembly GCF_040632845.1). Classification (NCBI taxonomy): domain Bacteria; kingdom Bacillati; phylum Actinomycetota; class Actinomycetes; order Kitasatosporales; family Streptomycetaceae; genus Streptomyces; species Streptomyces sp. NPDC016459. Next base: position 1,204 of record NZ_JBEYCR010000002.1, on the reverse strand, counting down.
CGGCGGTGGCGTCCTTGACGTGCATGTCGAGGCAGAAGCCGCAACCGTTGATCTGGCTCGCGCGGATCTTCACGAGCTCCTGTGTCGCGGCGGGCAGCGACGAGCCTTCGAGGGCCCTGCCGGCCGCGATGATGTGCTTCCAGACCTTGCCGGCGATCGGGTTCTCGAACATGTTCAGGCGGGCGCTCATTGCGGGCTCCTCCGTCGTGAGTGGCTTACACACACAGGACGGAACGGGCCGACGCGATGTGACACGGGGGGATGTGACGTACGTCGCACGGGCGGGAGGCGGGCGTCGCGCGCGTCGAGGGCGTCACTGCGGGCGGGGTGTGACGGAAGCCGGCGGGGGGTGAGGGGGCGCCGGGAACTACTGTCGCGGTCATGGTCGACCACGACACCCTCCGTGCCACCCGCGAGGCCTACGACGCCGCCGCTCCCACATACGCCCGGATGTTCAGCGACACGCTGCGGAACAGGCCCCTGGACCGGGCGATCCTGGGCGCCTTCACCGAACTCGTACGCGCGGGTGGGGGCGGCGACGGGCCGGTCGCGGATCTGGGGTGCGGGCCCGGTCACATCACGGCCCATCTGCACGAGTCGGGGCTCGCGGCGTTCGGCGTCGACGCCTCCCCCGCGATGATCGCGCTCGCCAGAGAGGCGTATCCGGACCTGCGGTTCGACGTGGGCTCGATGGCCGCGCTGGACATCGGCGACGGCGAGCTGGCCGGCGTACTCTCCCGCTGGTCCGTCATCCACACACCACCGCCCGAACTGCCCGCCGTTCTCGCCGAGTTCGGTCGCGTCCTCGCGCCCGGCGGCCATCTGTTGATCGGCTTCTCGGCGAGTGACGGCCCGGCCCATCCGACGCAGAGCTTCGACCATGCCGTCGCCACGGCCTACCGATGGGCGCCCGACCACCTGGCCGCACTGCTGCGCGAGTCCGGCCTCGTCGAGGTGGCCCGCCTGATCCGTGAGCCCGAACCCACCGACCACCGACAGTTCCAGGAGGTCCAGCTGCTCGCGCGCAGGGCGGAGGCCCCGCTTGAGGGTCCGAACGACGGGAGCTAGAGCGTGTCCCTTTGATCAGTTGGTCAGTTGATCGGATGTGGCTGTCCGCTTAGTAATCACCGATGCGATGTGGGACCGGATCGAGCCGCTGATGCCGGCCGATCCGGTCCGCGGTCGGCGGTGGGCCGACCACCGG